>DUOH01000033.1 GCA_012838955.1 Bacillota bacterium
ATTTATTAGCCAGCCATCATGGGCTTAAAGAATGGGGCTCCCCGGTGGAACCCGCTTCCTTAGAGGCTTGTATCTTGCATCACGCCGACTATCTGGATGCCGAGGTCTCCAAATATCTGGAGGCGCTCCGGAAACATCCGGCGGACGGAGGGAATTGGACCAACTATGATCAGAATTTACAGAAATCCGTTTACCTTCCCTTTATTGATCAGGCGGCCGAGGGCGAAGCGGAGGCGTAGGCGTGAAATGCCTGCGCCAGGCGGGCGCGCCTTCACGTGCGTGGAGTTATTGGAGGGATCGTTTTGAGAGTGGCCTTTCATACCTTCGGTTGTAAAGTGAATCAGTTTGATACCGAGGGTTTGGTCAGTACATTTAATGCGGCAGGATATGAAGTAGTACCGTTCTCCGCAGCCGCAGACGTTTATGTAATTAATACTTGTACAGTCACCAAAACCGCCGAACAAAAGGCCAGGCAAGTCACGAGAAGAATTAAAAGGGCGCATCCCGAAGCTTTAGTAGTGGTCACCGGATGCTATGCCCAGACTAACCCGGAGGAGGTTGCGGCTTTACCGGAAGCTGATCTAATCGTTGGGGTCTCCGGCCGTATCGATCTGGTTAACCTGGTCACTGAGCGGTTGAGCGGCCATATTGACTCTCCGCAGGAATGCGCCGGCTTTTCTCAAGCGGCGAAGAGAACTTATGTCCGGTCTTGGACGGCCAAACCCGGTTTTGAGGTGTATACCCCGGAATTTTCTGAGAAGACCCGCGCCTTTTTAAAGGTGGAAGACGGTTGCGAATCCTACTGCAGTTATTGTAAGATTCCTTTTGCCCGGGGTCCTGTGCGTAGCCTGCCTTCGGACCAAGTTCGCGTGGAGATTAATCGCTTAAAGGAAGCGGGTTTTAAGGAACTTGTTTTGGTAGGCATACATTTAGGTAATTATGGAAAAGATTTAGGGAAGAACCTGGCAGAGTTGTTGCAGGAGATCGCGGAGGAGCATCGGGAGTCCTCCGCCTTTCGGATCAGATTGAGTTCGATTGAGCCGACGGATTTTACACCGGAATTAATCCGGGTTGTTCTGGGTTCAAGCCTGTTTTGCCCTCATTTTCATATCCCCTTGCAAAGTGGCAGTGACACTGTCTTACAGAGGATGAACAGGCCTTATTCCACCAGGGATTATAAGGAATTATTAAGGAAGTTACGTGCGCATAGACCGAATCTGGCTGTCTCCACCGACCTGATGGTAGGTTTCCCCGGCGAAACTCCGGAGGAGTTTGAGGAGACCCTCCGTTTTCTGCGGGAAGAAGAATTTTCCAGAGTGCACATTTTTCCGTATTCCCCACGGGAGGGGACCAAAGCAGCCCGGCTCCCCAATCAACTCTGCCGGAAGGAAAAGGAGGACCGAGCCAAGCAGGCGGAACTAATCGCCGCGGAAGTGGTCGCCGGTTACCGACGGACTTTTCTCGGAAAGACGGTGGAAGTCTTAATCGAAGAAGAGGTCGCCCCGGGAGTCTGGGAAGGATTTTCCGGCGAGTATTTGAGAGTACGTCTCCGTGAAAACCACGGAGCAAAACTGCAGAGCAATGTTCTGGTCCAGGCTAAAGTGATCGAGACTGCGGAGGAACCCTTAATCGCAGAAGTAAAATCAGTTTCATCATAAATATCTACTAAAAACAAAAAGGATTTTTTTTTCTGTTGTCGAACTTTTAAAAGGTAAGGAGGGACTGTTGGTTGACGGATTGTGTTTTTTGTCGGATAATCCGAAGGGAAATCCCAGCCAATATCGTGCTGGAGACAGAAAAAGTACTGGCTTTCCATGATATAAATCCCGAAGCTCCCACTCATGTCCTGGTGATTCCAAAGAAGCATATTGCCAATATTCGTGATGAAAAATTGTCGACTGATCCGGATTTGACAACCGAGATCTTTCAGGCTATTCAAAAAATCACTTCAGACCTGGGATTAGCGGAAGACGGTTTTAGAGTGGTAGTCAACTGTGGGGAAAACGCAGGTGAAACAGTACATCATTTACACTTTCACCTCTTAGGCGGGCGAGAGTTGACCTGGCCACCCGGATGATATTGACAGTGATCTTTCATCTATATTATAATGTAACATTATGAAGTTCTTTTTCTCGGTACCACAGGTTTCGTTATCACATGTGTTTATCCCCAGTTGCGGCTGTCACCGCTGATTATATAGATGGTGATGGCAAAGTGGGCAGTGGAGGGAGGGAAGTAGCTTATGGCCGAGGTTAAAATCGGGAAAAACGAATCCCTGGACAATGCCCTTCGGCGGTTTAAGAGACAGTGTCAACGCTCTGGTATTCTTGCTGAAGTCAGAAAAAGGGAGCATTATGAAAAACCGAGCGTCAAGAGGAAGAAAAAGTCCGAAGCCGCCCGGAAAAAAAGGAAGTATTGATTACCCAGATGGAAAAGAAGACCCTTCCCTTACAGGAGGGGTTTTTGTATCTAAGCAAAAGTAATTTGAAAACCGGTGTTTTTACGCCATTCGCGCCCGTAAAGGGTGTATAATAATAAAGAACCCGTCGTCAAGAAGAAAGGCGGGAGAAAGAGGGACAGTGATGACCCGGTCTCGTTCTTTTAGTTATCTGACCATCTTCTTTTTCATATTGGCTATAGTCGTTACCGTTTCTTCCCTTCGTCACATGGACGCGGGACCAAGCAACTCCCTATATGTGGTTCCGTTGAAGGGAACAATATCCGGAGGGACTGCCGATTTTATTAATCGGGCTTTGCGGGAAGCCGAAGCCCGTAAAGGGGAGGCGGTCCTGATTGAACTGCGTACCTTTGGCGGGGAGTTGAACGCGATGGCCGAGATCGCCGACGCTATGACGGGCGCCAAAATTCCCATTTATGTGTTTATTCAGGGGAGGGCGATCTCGGCCGGAGCTTATATTGCCCTCAGCGGTGAACGGATCGTCATGTCACCCGATGCGGTGATGGGCGCCTCCCAACCCCGGACAGCCAACGGGCAACCTGTACCGGAAAAAGAGATGGCTGCCTTTAAAAAGATGTTTAAGGCGGCGGCAGAAGCCCGGGCACAACGGGTAGGGGTGGAACTTGATCCACGAGTCGCCGAGGCCATGGTCGATCCCGAGGTAGAGGTAGCCGGAGTCACCGCCAAAGGAAACTTGCTGGCCCTCACCGCTGAAGAAGCCATGAGCCTGGGGTATGCGGATCTGATCGCCAAAAATAGAAATGAGGCAGTTTTGGCGTTGGGGTTATCCCACCTGACACCCGTGGAGATCCAGCAGACTCCCGTGGAGGGCTTGGTGCGCTTTCTGACCGATCCTTATATCAGCTCACTCTTGTTGATCGTTGGGTTTACCGCGCTGATTATTGAGGTCTTTACCGCCGGATTCGGGGTGGCCGGTGTAGTGGGGATTCTTTCCCTCCTGTCTTTCTTCGGTGCCCGTTTTCTTTCCGGTTTGGCCGGGTCTGAAGTATTCGTCCTTTTTATCTTGGGATTAATTCTATTAGCAGCGGAGATCTTTGTGGTCCCCGGCTTCGGGATCCCGGGCATACTTGGCTTGCTCTCCATCGGAGGCAGTATTGTCTTGTCTTACGCCACCAGTAGCCAAGGGTTGGTTGCTCTAGGCTTGTCTCTGGTATGGACCTTCTTCTTGGTTTCTCTGGCTTTGCAATTTCTAAAGAAGAGAGGCTTCTTTCAACGGATTGTCCTTTCCACCTCCCTTTCCGGGCAAGCAGGTTATTCGGCGGTCCCTCTGTACCAGGAATATTTAGGGAAAACCGGTAAAGTGGTTCATCCTCTGCGTCCGGCCGGCGTTGTTGAATTGGAAGACGGGAAACGCCTGGATGTGGTCTCGGAAGGCGCCTATATCCCCGGCGGTGAAGAAGTTAAGGTCGTCGCGGTTGAGGGCCGTAGGATAGTGGTGCGTAGAATAGCAAAAGAATAGATTAAAGACCATTCACTCTAAACCTTTCACATATAAAATCTTTTGCAAAGGACTTTTTACTGAGAAGACTTTTCACAAAAATACTATTTGCGCGCGTTCGACGCGCGTAAAAACGTGTAAAAAGGAGTGTGTTTAATGGAAGCAATGACCCTTTTTCTACTGGGATTTATTGTCATCTTTGTTTTACTCTTTTTTAACTTCATCCCGGTGGGGCTTTGGATCTCCGCCTGGGCGGCTGATGTCAGGATTAGTATTTGGGTGCTCTTCACCATGAGGCTGCGTAGAGTGCCGCCCTCCCGGATTGTACACCCTTTAATTAAAGCGGGTAAGGCCGGGTTGGCTGATGTAACTGTTGACAAATTGGAAGCCCATTACTTGGCCGGCGGTAATGTAGACCGGGTGGTGGATGCGTTAATCGCTTCGCAGAGAGCAGAGATTAACCTGTCTTTTGAGCGGGCGGCCGCCATCGACCTGGCCGGCAGGAACGTCCTGGAAGCTGTGCAGATGAGTGTGAACCCCAAAGTGATTGAGACACCGGTAGTGGCGGCTGTGGCAAAGGACGGTATTGAGCTAAAGGCCAAGGCGCGAGTGACCGTCAGGGCCAATATAGACCGCTTGGTCGGAGGCGCCGGCGAGGCCACCATTATAGCCAGGGTGGGCGAAGGGATCGTAACCACTGTTGGATCTGCCGAGACTCATAAAGAGGTGCTCGAGAATCCGGACCGGATCTCCAGAACGGTCTTGGAGAAGGGTTTGGATGCGGGAACAGCCTTTGAAATTCTCTCCATTGACATCGCAGATGTAGATGTGGGCCGAAATATCGGCGCTACCCTCCAGATTGACCAGGCTGAAGCCGACAAGAACATCGCCCAGGCTAAAGCGGCTGAACGCCGGTTTGCCGCTCAAGCTCGTGAGCAAGAGATGAAGGCCATGGTGCAAGAGATGCGCGCCCGGGTGGTCGAGGCAGAGGCCGAGGTGCCGAAAGCCCTGGCCGAAGCGTTACGCTCCGGCCGTTTGGGGGTGATGGACTATTATCAGTTACAGAATATCCAGGCGGACACCTCCATGCGCCAATTTCTAGGTAATCTCGGTCACAGACCGCAGCCCGGCGGTGAAGACTCTAAAAAATAGGGGGTGAGGCAGTGGAATGGCTTTGGCTAATTTTCGTTGTCTTCAGCATCATCTCCAGCCTCACGGAAAAGCAACGAAAGCACTCCGTACCCAAGCAAGGTAAGACTCCGGCGCCCCGTCCCGATCTTCCCTTACCTGAATGGGTCAGAGAATTTCAGGAATTTTTCGGAGTCGAAGAAGAAAGACCGGTTGCGGTGGAGGCAGAAGAACCTTCTGCCGAGGATACACAGAGTTTCAGTGGGCCGGGAGGCACAGGCGAGATTCATGCCAGAAGTCTGGTAACTGAGACCAGGGGAGACGCTCCTTTCGGATTTGGGGCGGAGGAAGAGGCCCCACAGCTGATGGGCGCAGTCCGGCATAGACTAGTCTCTCCGGAAGAGAAGGAGTTTGAGTGGGCCCAACCTGAAGAGGACGGGGAGAACGAGGAAACTGCTTTCCTGAGAGACATTTTAGCGGAGAAAGACACCGCCAGACTAAGGGAGGCTCTGCTTTTAGCGCACGTTTTACCCAGACCGGATTTTAAAACACTTCCTTGGCAACGCAAGATTTAATAAAACAGCTTAAAGAGGGTACGGAGGTACCCTCTTCCTGATCGGGAGAAGAATAGATTACTCTTTCTCCACGCGCCAATCACTACCTGGGAATAAACTGGGACAGTTTCCTAACCCTCATCATAAACTAGTACATCTGCGTCAGCAGATGAGACAGCAGATGAGCTGTTGATAGAAGATAATGACAGGGATAAAACAGCTTAGTGTAGGGAGGGTTTGGAATGTGGAGATGCCATCAAAAGCAGGAACGGAATTTTTTCCCAACGGGGAGGCCGGATCCTGCTTGCCGGTGGATGGAAGGGAAAATGCTGCGCCGGTTTACGGAACATTTATCCTCTTTGCCCCGGATCGTGCTTGATGAAGAAGAAGAATCGGATTTACTGCTCTTGGGGTGTGGTGCGTTCAGTCCCTTAAAGGGTTTTCTAACCCGGGAGGACTATTATTCCGTGCTTCACCGGTGCCGACTGGCGGACGGACGCCTTTGGCCGCTACCGATCGTCCTGAGTCTGCAGGCAGAAGAGGTGAAGACCCTACCCACCAGCGGTCCTGTGGCTCTATATAAAGCGAACGGACAGGTTTTAGGAGTGCTCTTCTTGAACAGGGTCTTCTCTCGAAACTTAAAGGAAGAGGCCAGGCTGGTTTATGGCACAGAGGATGAAGATCATCCTGGTGTCGCTTCCTTACTGCGGAAAGGCTCCTACCTGGCAGGGGGAGAGGTCTTTGTGTTAAAGCCGGAGAAAACACTGGAATATCCTTGGGAACCGGAAGAGACAAAAAGGCTGATCCGTGAGAGAGGTTGGCGGACAGTAGTGGGGTTTCAAACCAGGAACCCGATTCACCGGGCCCATGAATATCTGCATAAGACCGCCCTGGAGTTGGTTGATGGGTTGCTGCTCCATCCCTTGGTCGGAAAGACTAAAGCAGGCGATATTCCAGTAGAGATCCGGCTCCGCTGTTATGAGGCTTTAATAAACGAATACTACCCGAAAAACAGGGTACTCCTAGGAGTTTTCCCTGCGGCCATGAGGTACGCCGGGCCTCGGGAGGCTTTATTCCATGCCTTAGTCCGGAAGAACTACGGATGCACCCATATGATTATCGGTCGTGACCATGCGGGGGTCGGTGCATACTACGGAACCTATGAAGCTCAAGAGTTTTGCGCCCGTTTCCAAAGTGAGCTGGGTGTGGAGATTCTCCCCTTTGACCATGCCTTTTATTGTTATAAATGTGCTCAACTGGGCACAGAGAAGACTTGCCCCCATGGACGTCGGGATCGGCTTATTTTAAGCGGTACCAAGGTGAGGGAGGTTCTGCAGAGGGGAGGAGACCTCCCGGCGGAGTTCACCCGCGCCGAGGTGGCGGCGATCCTGAAAAACAGTTATACGCAGGGCTCTCTTGCTGTAGAAAGCTCTTCGGTTGACTGCGGTTCCTAATCAGAACCGTTCCGGCCATGGCTTCCTTCACATTTTATACTGATGGGATCTTTTTTTATCCAACAACCTAGTTTTCAGCAGTCGGCTTTCTTAAGGAGTAAAAGTATTTGTCGATGTAGGCAAAATGTGCCCCAAATTTTGCGTGCATGCAGTTTTACTGCGCATAAAGTAGGCACCGGATATTATAATAAGCGGGAAGGGCAGAGGCGTGCAAATCCTTGCGCGTGATAATTTCACTACGTATAGAAATTACCAGTAACGAACTTCGAAAATCCCCGCACATAGGTAATTTTACTTCGTAGAAAATTACTAGCGACGAGCCAAAAAAAGACCAACAAAGGCAATCTTTCACCTCCGAGTCACCAGCGACGAGCGACGAGCCACGAGAATGTATACTTAATACATCTAACTAAGCTAGGATTTTTATGATGAACCATGATATAATCTTATTATTAATTTTTTTCAGAGGTGGTGGGTAAGATGCTGATTTTTGACAAGCGTACTAATACTTTGGAACAAAGAGCTTATGAATATACTTTACAAGATGTTACAGAACCGAATTTATACAGACAATTGTATAATTATGACGAAGTGCCGAAGATCCCGTTTAATCATAGAAGAGTCCCCATGCGGCCGCCGGAGAATATTTGGATTACGGACAGTACTTTTCGTGACGGGCAGCAAGCCAGAGAACCCTATACTGTTGAACAGATCGTTCACTTGTATAAGCTCCTCCATCGATTGAGCGGCCCCAAAGGGATCATCCGCCAATGCGAATTCTTTCTTTATACCAAAAAGGATAAAGAGGCGGTAAATCGCTGTTTAGAACTGGGCTATGAGTTTCCTGAGATTACCGGGTGGATTCGTGCAGTGAAAGGGGACTTTCAGTTGGTGAAAGAGATGAAACTGAAAGAAACCGGGATTCTGGCCAGTTGTTCCGATTACCATATCTTTAAAAAGTTGAAGCTTACCAGAAAGCAAGCTATGGAGCAGTTCCTCTCTATTGTGAAGTCCGCATTGGAGGAGGGCATCAGACCCCGGGTGCATCTAGAGGATATTACCCGTGCCGATTTTTATGGGTTTGTGGTTCCTTTTGCCATTGAACTGAAGAAACTCTCGGATGAGAGCGGAGTTCCCATTAAGGTTAGAGCCTGCGATACTTTGGGGTTCGGAGTCAGCTACCCCGGAGTGGCTCTCCCCCGGAGCGTCCCAGGGATCATCTACGGCTTATGGCATCACGCCGGGATACCCAGTGAAAACCTGGAATGGCACGGGCACAACGACTTCCATAAAGTAGTGGCTAATGCGGGCACAGCTTGGCTCTATGGGTGTTCCGGAGTAAACTGTACTTTGCTTGGGATTGGGGAGCGAACCGGCAATTGTCCGTTGGAGGCGATGGTCTTTGAGTACGCGGCTTTACGCGGTACAATGGACGGGATGGATCCGTCGGTCATTACGGAGATCGCCGAATATTACAAAAGAGAGATTAAGTATAAGATACCACCCATGACCCCCTTGGTGGGCAGGGATTTCAACTTTACCCGCGCCGGGATTCACGCCGACGGTTTATTAAAGGACGAAGAGATTTATAACGCCTTTAATACGGAAAAACTCCTGAATCGACCGGTAGTGGTGGCTGTTAGTGAACACTCGGGAATTGCCGGCCTGACTTTCTGGGTTAATCGGTATTTTAATTTAAAAGGAGATCAGGCCATAGATAAGAAAGACCCCCGTTTACAGACGTTGAAGGAATGGGTGGACCAGCAGTATCAAGAGGGTCGTAATACCGTAATCGGTGACGAGGAGTTGGAGGAAGCGCTGCAAACCGTCTGCCCTGAGCTCTGGGGAGAATTGTCCGGGAAATAGCGGAGTAAGCCTTGAGGATCCTCCCCCCACGAATTCTCCGATAAGGCGGGCCTGATCAAGCCAAACAGGAGGCCTTCTAGAAAGGGGCGTCCGCTTACTCGATACCGGAAAAAGCATCGCCAAAGAGCAGCTGCCATAGGTTACGGGACGGTGGACAGATTGTGCAGTGGGCGGTGGGGTATTCTCTCCATAAATATTCTCTGACTACGGTATTTTGACAGTTTTCGCCGGGGAGCAGACCGCTTTTTGCACAGACTCGCAGTTTTAAACGGCGATGAGTCATACAGTAAGTTGTCGGTTCGTGACCGAAGCGGAAGTATTCTTCGGTAGCCAGACAATTGGGGGTGGCCAAGAGGCCGGTCTCCCGACAGATTCGGCGGGTGATGACACCGCCGGGGAGAGGAAAATCACGATCGATCTGTCCGGCTAGGGCTCGGTTGAGGAAGTTGACTCCGATTGGCGCAGCTAAAGCCCCTCCACCGGCCGGTAAGGGATGATTATGATCATCTCCGATATACACCACAGCGGTGAGGGTAGGGGTATAGCAGATGAACCAGGCGTCTCTATTTTCCTGGGTGGTTCCGGTTTTACCGGCTGCCGTGAATTTCAGTTCTCTTCCGGCAGTGGCGGCAGTACCACCAGGCTGGAGCGTATCTTTTAAGGCTGAAGTAATCAGGAAAGCGAGTCTCGGATCCAGTACGGACCGGGGCTTTTCTCTTCTCTGCCATAGTAACTTTCCGGACGGATCATAGATCCTTTTGATGGCCCATGGTTTAACGGCCCATCCGCCGTTGGCCAGGGGTAAGTATGCCGCCAAGAGTTCCAAGGGAGTCACTTCTGCAGTGCCTAGAGCCAAGGCAGGAGTGGCGGACAGTGGGGAAGTAATGCCCAGCCTGCGCGCTATCTGGATTGTGGGCAGGATATCCAGTTTGTAATGGAGGGTGACGGCAGCGATGTTACAGGATTCGGCCAGCGCCTGCCGGAGGGTTAAGTCTTTGTGATGATATTTATTACTGCCGTAATCCGTAGGTTCATAACGTCCGGATGGTGTATTGATGCTGAGCGGACGACAAGGAACGGTGGAGGCCAAGGTGTACCCGGCATCCAAAGCGGCCAGATAGACAAAGGGCTTAAAAGCCGAACCCGGTTGCCTGTGCGCATGCAGCGCCCTGTTGAAGGGGGCTTTACTATAATTCGTCCCTCCGACCAGCGCTTTGACCTCACCAGTCC
>DUOH01000034.1 GCA_012838955.1 Bacillota bacterium
ATTATATCATTATATTGAGCTCAGTTATAACCGCGGCTTTTGCCGCGGGTTTTTGTTATATTCGGGATAGACGGAGCAGAGCGCCTTCATTATAGGAGTACAACGTCTACGGATAATAAGAGAAAGGCAAATCTGTAATATTCAGTAGGGAGCTGCGCCGCTTTTGCCTGGGGTAATACTACGTGAATACTATGTGGCGCAGCAGACGCTATATACAAGCGGCGGTGGAGAAAGAAACGGTAGACAAAAGCATTCAATAAACACCGAGCATAGTGTAAAATTGTTGTAGGATAAAAAAACAAGAGATCATCTTTTGGTAAAATAGAATTAGCAACACCCTAAATACCAAAGGAGGATCTCTTGTGAATACTATTTTGCACCAAATCTGCGAAAAATTCATTGGTGAAGTTACTGGTTTTTTTAGCCAGGATAAGGTGCTGGCATTAGAAGAGATAGAAACAACTTTAAAGAAAGAGACGAATACTTTTATTCTGGAAATGGTAAAAGCTTATCTGGAACAATTAGATCAAGCCATTATCAGCGATAAGGCTGAACGAGCAACAAGACGCGCAGTTTGGCGCGGCGCGGTACTATGCTAATTCTATACGCTGTACTGTACAGGTATAAGAGTATGAATGCTCAGCAACGAGGAGGAGGGGCTAAGAAGATGCAAAGATTGGATCTTACCCTCTGCGAACGGGGTTTAGCGGAGAGTAGGGAGAAGGCTAAAGCCTTAATTATGGCTGGAGAAGTTGTGGTCAACGGAAAAGTCATTGACAAGGCGGGAACACGTGTCTCACCTACCGCCGCCATTGAAGTGAGAGGAAAGCTTCCTTATGTAAGCCGGGGCGGGCTTAAACTGGCCCGGGCTTTGGAAGTGTTTCCGGTGGAGGTCAGGGATCGGGTGTGTTTGGACGCTGGCGCTTCGACCGGAGGGTTTACCGATTGTTTGCTGCAGAAGGGAGCCCAGAAGGTGATCGCGGTTGATGTGGGCTATGGCCAGTTTGCCTGGAAATTGCGGCAGGATCCCCGGGTAATATTGATGGAAAAGACAAATGTACGCTATCTCACACAGGAACAGCTGCCGGAGTTGCCTTCTCTAATTACTGCCGATCTGTCCTTCATTTCTTTGGAGAAAGTCCTTATTCCATTGGTGGGCTTACTGACTGCAGACGGAGAAATCATCTGTTTGGTCAAACCTCAGTTCGAGGCGGGACGGGATAAAGTAGGGAAGAAGGGCGTAGTCAGAGAAGCCGGTGTGCATCTGGAAGTCCTGGAGAGAATCATTGATCTGGGAGAGGGCCTCCGCTTGAAGCTGGGAGGGGTTACCTATTCCCCGCTCTTGGGCCCGGAAGGTAATATTGAGTTTTTAGTATATTGGCGGCGGCGAGGTGAAGAGGTTAAACGGCCGAACTTGGAAGCGCTGGTGGATCAAGCATGGCAAGAGGTAAAAGGGTGACTTTTCTAAGGAATCTGCAGTGCCATAAATTCAGTACAAAAAGACGAAAGCCTCTGCTTAATCGGCAGAGGCACTAACAAAGGAGGAAAAAAGGAGGGGTGACAAGATTAATATACCCCAAGTGTTTTAACACCGGGTTACAGTCAGATAAACGTTTGGCAACACTTAATTCGTTCTTTCTGCGGATTCTGCGGTAAGCGGCTGTCAACCGATAAACTTATACCGTGGGCCGCTTAATTCTTTACAAGCCGTTGCTCTTAGTATAGCAGGTTTTATTTAACAATTCGTAAAAGAAGTAAAGATCTAAGAAAGCACGGGTCAAAATGGTGTTAAAATGATGGGGGGGGACAAGCATGTGCTCCGGAGTCCGGTAGAAGGTTAAATTTATATTAAATTCGTGGTTTTAACCTTTGTTTTCTTGACCTTTCCTTGACTTTTTAGTATATTCTATGGCATAGAGGGGGAAAATTGTTCTTTTTCCATCTATCTGTAGATTTATCTGCAGATTCCAGGTAATCCTGGGTTTTTGACAGACTATACATCATGAGATGACACTAGGTTTAAGGAAGTCCAGGATAAAAGGGGTGGAAGGCCTTCTCCGACCGGTGGGTCGGTTTTTTCTTGAACCTGATCTGTCACCCGTTCAGGGGAGGTGAAAAATTCAGCTTTTTTGCGCAGAATACTGAGGAGGAGGTATAAAGGTGAGTAGTAATTTTGTCACAGGGCTCCAACTGTTGGTCACTGGTATGCTGGTTGTATTTGTCGTATTAGTGCTCTTAATGTATATTATGAAGATCATGAGCGCCATAGTAAATAGAGCGAAATCCCATGCAAATCAAGATGATAAGCAACCGCTCCAAGGTGTTCAGGTTGTTTCTACCGCTTCTACAAGTGAAGAAGAGCTGGCAGCGGTAGTGGCCGTGATGGCCAAGGTTTTGCCAAAGAAAGGAACCCCAGCACATTTAAGCATTGTAGAAGTCAAAAATTAATTTAGGAGGCATTATTATGCAATATTTTAAAGTTACGGTTAATGGTAAAACTTTTGATGTAAACGTGGAAGAGATCCAAAACGGGGCCGTTCCGGCTTCTCCTGCTCCGGCGGTACAAGCGTCACCCGCTCCTGCGGCTGTACAGACGGCTCCGGTGGCGGTCGGCGCTGGAGAGGAACCGATCAAAGCGCCTTTGGCCGGGACAGTCATGGCGATTAAGGTGAAACCCGGCGAAGAAGTAAAAGAGGGACAGGTTCTCCTTACCTTAGAGGCGTTGAAGATGGAGAATGAGATCGTGGCTCCCCAGGCCGGTGTAGTAAAGGATGTGTATACTCAATCCGGCGCCACTGTAAACGTGGGAGATATTTTACTGACCCTCCGGTCATTATAAAGGAGGGTTAAGTATGCTAGAGAGCATTCAGGAACTCATTACCACTACTGGATTTTCCTTTTTAACATGGCAACAGGGGCTCATGATTCTGGTTTCTTTTGTCCTCATTTATTTGGCTATTGTCAAAGAGTATGAGCCCTTATTGTTACTGCCCATCGCCTTTGGGGTGCTCCTGACCAATCTGCCTTTAGCCGGATTGATGGCAGAACCCGAAGATGGGAAAGTTGGAGGATTAATTTATTACCTGTATCAAGGGGTAAAATTAGGTATTTATCCGCCTTTGATCTTCTTGGGAGTCGGAGCGATGACCGACTTCGGCCCGTTGATCGCCAACCCCAAGAGTATTCTGTTGGGGGCCGCCGCGCAGTTGGGTATCTTCATCGCTTTTCTCGGCGCTATCTTATTAGGTTTTGATCTTAAAGAAGCCGCGTCCATCGGGATCATTGGCGGGGCTGACGGCCCGACTGCCATCTTCTTAACCAGCAGACTGGCGCCGCATTTACTGGGGGCGATTGCCATCGCTGCTTATTCCTATATGGCTTTGATCCCTATTATTCAGCCTCCCATTATGAGGTTGCTGACTACGAAGAAAGAACGGCAGGTGGTCATGGAACAATTGCGTCCGGTCTCCAAAGCGGAGAAGATCCTCTTCCCGATTATTGTGACAGTGGTTGGGACCTTGATTTTACCTGATGCCGGACCTTTATTGGGTTCCTTGATGTTCGGAAACCTGTTGCGGGAGTCCGGAGTGACGGAACGGCTGAATAAAACCGCGCAGAATGAGATGATTAATATTATCACTATATTCTTGGGGTTGTCCGTGGGGGCTACTGCCAAGGCCGAAGTATTTCTAACCCCGCAAACGTTAGGCATACTGCTGATGGGCTTGTTTGCCTTCGCCTTCAGTACTGTCGGCGGAGTGCTTTTTGGAAAGCTCATGTGCAAGCTCTCCGGAGGAAAGATTAACCCCTTGATCGGGGCAGCCGGAGTCTCAGCCGTGCCGATGGCCGCCCGGGTAGTGCAGAAGGTTGGCGCGGAAGAAAAGCCAGGCAACTACTTGCTGATGCATGCCATGGGCCCCAATGTGGCTGGAGTAATCGGTTCCGCAGTAGCCGCCGGTGTGCTCTTAGCTCGTTTGGGTTAAGTGTAGCCTGGTTCTAGATACACTGAAGACCTTATATAGAGAGGATGAAGATTTTGGCACATCGTGTTGGGATAACAGAGACTATTTTCCGCGATGCTCATCAGTCTCTCTGGGCGACCAGAATGAAGACCGAGCATATGATGGCAATAGCTGAGGCTATTGATGAAGTCGGTTTCCACTCCTTGGAGGCCTGGGGAGGAGCGACTTTCGATAGCTGTTTACGGTTTTTAAAAGAAGATCCCTGGGTTCGTTTGCGTAAATTACGAGCTGTGATCCGGAAGACTCCTCTCCAGATGCTACTGAGAGGACAGAATATTCTGGGTTACCGGCATTACCCTGATGATGTGGTCAGTGAATTCTGTAAGCGGGCAGTTGATAACGGAATCAGTATTATCAGGATCTTCGACGCTTTGAATGACATCCGCAATATGGAACTGGCGATCAAAGTTTCGAAAGAGGCAGGCGCCCATGTGCAGGGAGCCATCTCCTATACGGTGAGCCCCGTTCATGATATTGATGCCTATGTTAAATTAGCCAAAGAACTGGCTCAATTGGATTGCGATTCCATCTGTATCAAGGATATGGCCGGTCTGTTAAAACCCTATGTCGCCTATGACTTGGTGAAGAGAATCAAAGAAGAAACCAAACTACCGGTACAGCTGCATTGTCATTACACCAGCGGTATGGCGTCCATGACCTATTTAAAGGCCATTGAGGCCGGAGTGGATGTAGTGGATACCGCCATGTCCGCGTTGGCTATGGGTACTTCTCAGCCACCTACCGAGTCCTTGATCGCGGCCCTACAGGATACTCCTTATGACACCGGTTTGGATCTGGAGAAGATCGCTCCGATTAACCAGCACTTTAAGAACGTGCGGCAGGAGTATGAAGCCACTCCCGCTCCGCGCGAGGTGGATACCGCAGTGCTTTCCTATCAGATTCCGGGCGGAATGATCTCCAATCTCCGCAGCCAGTTGGCTGGGCAGAACGCTTCCGACCGCTATGAGGAGGTTCTGGCTGAAGTACCAAGGACCAGAGCGGAACTGGGTTATCCCCCGCTGGTTACTCCCACCAGCCAAATGGTGGGGACGCAAGCTGTGCTTAACGTCCTGACCGGGAAGAGGTACAGCGTGGTGCCGAAGGAGATCAAAGATTATGTAAAAGGTTATTACGGACGCCCGCCAGCACCTTTTGATCCGGAGATCAAGAAGATGATTATTGGTGATGAAGAACCCATTACCTGCCGGCCGGCGGATGAATTAGAACCCTTGCTGGAGAAGGCGAGAAAAGAGATTATGCCCTACTACCAGCAGGAGGAGGATGTTCTCTCCTATGTGCTCTTCCCGGAAGTGGCGATGGAGTTCTTTAAGCACCGTGCTGCCAAAGAATAAATTGATGAGGCCTCCCCAAAAAGGGGAGGCTTTTTATCAGCTTTTAAAGGCGGAGGAGGACTTTTTTAACCGGCCATTGCAGGGGAGGACTTTTTTTTGTAGAATAGAGGTATTGATTTTCCGGAGCTTAACTTCGGTCTCTACGCCACGGATTACCCCGCGCGATTCAATATGCTGCTCCCTTGGGAAAGCTCCCGCTCTTTTCCAGGCGGGCTTTATTTGTCGGGAGCGCCGTTTGGGGCTGTTCGTTTCTTTATATAGGTTTAAATTACATAACTACGGTGGTGTGGTCAATAATTTACATTGATAGTAAGAAAAGGAGCGATCTAGGATGAAGACCGCCAGAGAGATTCGTCAGGAGTTTCTGGATTTTTTTGCGGAGCGAGGGCATACGATTGTGCCCAGCGCCCCTTTAATACCAAAAGACGATCCGACCCTCTTATTCACCAATGCCGGGATGAATCAGTTCAAGGATGTATTTTTGGGGACGGGGTCCCGTCCGTATGTACGGGCGGCGGACTCGCAGAAGGTGATTCGGGTCAGCGGTAAACATAATGACCTGGATGAAGTGGGGCGGGACACTTACCATCATACTTTCTTTGAAATGCTGGGTAATTGGTCTTTTGGTGATTATTACAAAAAAGAGGCCATTTCCTGGGCTTGGGAACTCTTGACCAAAGTTTGGGGACTCCCCAAAGACAAGCTCTATGCCACGGTACATCATACTGATGACGAGGCTGCGAAGTTATGGCCGGAAGTGACTGAAATCGCGCCTGAACGGGTGCTGCGTTTCGGTGATGATGACAACTTTTGGGAGATGGGTGATACCGGTCCTTGCGGTCCGTGTACAGAGATTCATATTGATTTAGGTCCGGAACAGTGCGATAAAAAACACGTGCCCGGGCATGAATGTGCGGTGAACGGGGACTGCGCCCGCTATATCGAACTCTGGAACCTGGTCTTTATTCAATATGAGCGGCAACCCGACGGTACACTGGTGGAGCTTCCCGCCAAACATGTGGATACCGGGATGGGGTTTGAACGGATTGTCGCCGTGCTCCAGGGGAAAAGCTCCAACTATGATACGGATTTATTTGTGCCGCTGCTGCGGAAGATCTCCGAATTGACCGGAGCCGATGATGAAAAACCGGAACACAGTGTTGCGATGCGGGTAATCGCCGATCACTTGCGGTCCTTGACTTTTGCCATAGCGGACGGCGCTTTACCGTCCAACGAAGGCCGGGGCTATGTTCTCCGCCGTATACTGCGGAGAGCGGCCCGGTTTGCCCGTAACCTTGGAGTGCGGGAACCTTTATTGTATAAGTTGGTTCCTACCTTGGTGGAGATGATGGGCGATACCTATCCTGAGTTGAAGGAGCAGGAGACCCATTGCCAACAGGTGATCTTGGCGGAAGAGGAGTCCTTCGGCCGGACTCTGGATAAAGGACTGGAGCTTTTTGTGGAGCTGACGGAGGGGTTGAAAAAAGAGGGGAAAACCGTGATTCCCGGAGCTGAAGCCTTCCGCCTATATGATACTTATGGCTTCCCCTTGGATCTGACACAGTTGATGGCGGAGGAACTGGGGATGACGGTTGAAGTTGATCACTTCAACAGGTTGATGGAGGAGCAACGGGAGCGGGCCCGGGCCAGCGGCAAGTTTGCCCTGGCGGAAAAGGGCCGGGACTGGAAGGTTCTTTCCGACACAGCCCATTCTCAGTTTCTGGGCTATGAATACTTGCGTTCCACCGCCAAACTATGTCAATGGAACGAGGATGAGCACTATTATAAACTGGTTTTTGACCGGACCCCGTTCTATGCCGAATCCGGCGGACAGGTGGGGGATACCGGTCTGTTACGGGCGGATGGGGAAGAATTCCCTGTCGTAAATACAGTTAAGGATCAGGACCGCATTATTCACCTGGTGCCAAAGGAAAAGGCTTTTCCTATTGAGGCCAGAGACTTCCAGCTGGAGGTGGATCACAGCCGGCGAAGATGGACGGCGGCCAACCACACGGCTACTCATTTACTCCAAGCTGTGCTCAGGAAGAACTTCGGCGCTCATTTACATCAAGCGGGTTCCCTGGTGGCCCCGGATCGCTTGCGCTTTGATTTTACCCACTATGAGCGGCTAACCGCCGATCAGTTGGAAAAGGTGGAGACGGAGATGAATGAGTTAATCGCCGCCGCTCTTCCGGTCTGGACGGAATGGATGGATTATTCCAGCGCGCTGGAGCGGGGCGCGATAGCTTTTTTTGGTGAAAAATACGGTGACCTGGTCAGAGTAGTGCAGGTCGGCGAAGAAACCCTGGAACTTTGCGGGGGCACTCATGCGCGAAACAGCGCCGAACTGCTCTGTTTCCGTATACTATCAGAGGGAAGTGTAGCCACTGGAGTACGGAGAATCGAGGCGGTTACCGGAAAAAGCGCTCTGGAGCTGATGCAGAAAGAAAGGGGAGTTCTACGGGAAGCAGCGGAGGTTTTACGGGTGGAGCCCGAGGCTGTCGGGAAGAAACTCGCTGAAGTGATGGAGGAACAAGCTAAATTAAGGAAAGCCCAGGAGGAACTGGAGAGAGAAAAAGCCCTGGCCGCCGGGGATCAGGCCTTGGACAACCTGAAAGAAGCGGGGGGAGTCCGCTATCTGGTGGCGCGGGTCGACGGTTTACCTATGGATCTGCTCAGAGAGAATGTGGATCGGTACAAGAGCAAACTACAGTCTTGTGTGGTGCTCCTCGGGGCGGTACATGAAGATAAGGTGTCTTTTGTGGCCGGAGTAACTCCGGATTTGACCAAGACGATCAAAGCCGGGGAACTCGTGAAGTCCGTGGCAGCGGTAGCGGGCGGCGGCGGCGGCGGGCGTCCGGATCTGGCCCAGGCAGGCGGAAAGCATCCTGAGAAGATCGACGAAGCCCTGAAAGCAGGGGAAAACCTAATTATTAGCGCTTTATCCGCCCGCTAGAAAGGACGTACTGAAAAAAGACCTCTGGAGCTTTAGTGGGATAAAACTCAGACTTATGCTTATAAGATTCAAAGCATGTCAGGAAAAGTGTGGTGAGCAGGAATGTCTTCACCACGCTTTTTTATTACAGAACCATTCTTCGTCAGTGGCAAGCCCTTCTACTAGGATGTAGAATTTACCAGAGCGCCCATTGTATCTTCTGGATCAGGATTGAAATAATAAGAAAGAGACGGCGCCAGGTTGATGAAAGTGTCGCTCGATGAAGGAGGGAGGATATAAATGCAACAGCAACAACAAGGGATGTCACAAACGCCCCAACAGTCGCAACTCGGTAGTCAAAACGTTGGGCTGATGGCCAATCCGCCGCAGGTAATTACCGATAAAGACCACTTGTATTTGAAAGACGCCCTTTCCTGGGAGTTATTGGCGATGAAGAAGTGTCATCATTACGCGCAGATGTGCCAGGATCAAGAGGTGCGAGGGGTGATTGACCGCATTGGACAGATGCACCAAAATCATTATCAAAGGCTTTTGAGTGAGGTAAATCCGGCTAAAACTTTATACTAAAGGGAGAGGATAATTTGAGTCCACAACAAAACCCGGGTATAATAAGGAATCCGTCCACAAGTGTGCCCACAGTAAAGGGGCCGGAGATGAATGACAGGGACTTACTAAATGACATTCTGGCCACTGAGAAGTATATAACAGATAATTTCAATGTTTTTACCCGTGAGGCCAGCCACGAACAGTTGCACCAAGTGACTATGGGAATCCTAAACGAAAGCCATCAGGCGGCCCGGGACGCTTATGATATTATGTTTAAAAAGGGCTGGTATACATTGACTTCCGCCCAGGGACAAGCGCTCCAGCAACTCCAGGAACAATTCGGCAGTTATGCGACACAGTTTCCTTACGGAAACGTCCACTAATCAAAGAGTAAGACCGCAAGGGCCTGTGCAGTGACTTTCAGTCATATTGCATAGGCTTTTCTGTTTATCCCAGCTTTTCTTTACAATTAGGTTAAAGGCCTATATTATAAGGCGGTTGAGATAATTACCATCAAAATGCCAGGATTTTTGTATAAAACGTAGATAATGGCGGATAATACCAACAGATGAATATTTATCAATCTTGCATAAGAACTTGACTTTAGCTAAAATACTTATGAATTAGCACTCAGCGTAAGTGAGTGCTAACAACCAGTGAGAGGAGGGCAGGTAACCATGAACATCAAACCATTAGGTGAACGCGTTGTGATTAAGGTTTTAGAGAGCGAAGAAAAGACCAAGAGCGGTATTGTCTTACCGGATACAGCCAAAGAAAAACCGCAAATGGGTAAGGTTTTAGCTGTCGGAACCGGGAAGACCTTAGATAACGGGCAGAAAGTCGCTTTGGAGGTCAAGGAAGGCGATACTGTTTTGTTTGCCAAATACGCCGGCACTGAGGTTAAACTTGACGGTGAAGAGTATATGGTCTTGAAGGAAAGCGATATTTTAGCGGTTGTCAACAGCTAAGCGCATACGCGCTACGGCATGTGTGAAAGAAAAGGAAGGTGAGAGGTTTGGCAAAACAAATACTCTTTAGTGAAGAAGCCCGTCATGCCCTGGAGCGTGGCGTGAACGCTTTGGCGGACGCGGTTAAAATTACTTTAGGACCGAAAGGACGTAATGTCGTTCTTGATCGGAAATACGGTTCTCCCACCATTACCAATGACGGAGTAACGATCGCCAAAGAAATTGAACTGGAAGACCCCTATGAAAATATGGGCGCCCAGTTGGCGAAGGAAGTGGCCACCAAGACAAATGATATCGCCGGTGATGGCACAACCACCGCTACTCTATTGGCCCAAGCCATGGTCAGAGAAGGACTGAAGAATGTGGCTGCCGGCGCCAATCCCATGTTCCTGAAGAAGGGGATCGCCAAAGCCGTTGATACCATAGTGGAAGAGATCAAGAAAGCCAGTAAAACCGTAGAGAGCAAGGAGGACATCACCCATGTGGCCTCCAACTCCGCAGCTGACGAGGAGATCGGCGCCTTGATCGCCGAAGCCATGGAAAAAGTGGGTAAGGACGGAGTTATTACTGTTGAGGAGTCTCAGGGAATCGGGACCAGTCTGGAAGTGGTTGAAGGTATGCAGTTCGATCGGGGTTATATCTCTCCCTATATGGTAACCGACTCTGATCGGATGGAGGCCGTTCTGGAAGAGCCCTTCATTCTGCTTACTGACAAAAAGATCTCTTTAATAAAAGATCTCCTGCCGATCCTGGAGAAAGTAATGCAAAGAGGCAAACCCTTACTTATTGTGGCCGAGGATATAGAAGGGGAAGCTTTGGCCACGTTGGTTCTGAATAAACTCCGCGGGGTGCTTAATGTGGCTGCGGTGAAAGCCCCAGGATTCGGTGACAGGAGAAAAGATATGCTCTCCGATATGGCCATTGTCACCGGCGGACAGGTTATCTCGGAAGAAGTCGGGTTGACTTTGGAGAATGCCACCATCGAGATGTTGGGTACAGCCAGACAAGTCAGGATTACCAAAGAAGAGACCACGATCGTGGATGGGCATGGGGACCAACAAGAGATCAAAAACAGAATTAATCAGATTAAGTTACAGATCGAGGAGACCACCTCCGACTATGACCGGGAGAAACTCCAGGAGAGACTGGCTAAACTGGCCGGAGGAGTTGCCGTTGTTCAAGTGGGCGCCGCCACTGAGACGGAGATGAAAGAGAAGAAGCACCGGATTGAGGATGCCCTTTCCGCAACCAGAGCTGCGGTGGAAGAGGGGATTGTGCCGGGTGGAGGAGTCACTCTGCTCCAGCTTGCCCCGGTCCTTGATAAGCTGGAGGCTACGGGGGATGTGGCCACCGGTATTCAGATCGTCCGGAAGGCTATGGCCGAACCGCTTCGGCAGATTGCCAACAACGCCGGAATGGAAGGCTCAGTCATTGTGGAAAAAGTTAAGGAGATGGAGTTCGGTGTAGGCCTTAACGCCTTAACCGGTGAATTCGGTAAGATGTTCGATTACGGGATCGTTGATCCGGCCAAGGTCACCAGAAGCGCGTTGCAAAATGCAGCCAGTATCGCTTCGATGCTATTGACTACCGAGTGCTTGATTTCGGACTTACCGGAGAAAGAAGCGCCCGCCATGCCTAATCCGGGCGGAATGGGCATGCCCCCAATGTAATAAAAGAAAAAAACTGGTAAGATGAGAGGCGGTTTGAGCAGACCGCCTCTTTTCCATAGAAACGGTGCGGTAGAGTTACGCCTGTGGCACAGTGGGTAAACTTTAGTCAAGTCTTAAAACAGATGGAAAATCCTTTCCGGCTTGACATAATTTTATACATGGTCGCGGAAAGGATTTAAAGATTTTCTCCAGAAATACTATGCTGTACTAGACTGGTCTCAGAACAAGAGAGGGTCGCGTACGCGCGTGAGAAATATAATTGTTGATGGTCGGCGGAGGGATGAAAATGAAGAAACAAATCTGTTTCAATCTGATTCTGGCGGTGGTTGCCGTAAGTTTATTGGCCACACAGGCCCCGGCGTTTGCTGTGTCACCCGATACTTTAGATCTGGAACTTTCTTATTCGTCAGTAGAAAAGGCGGAGTTCACCGGAGAGTATTGGTTTGTTGATCAATTCGGCGCAGGCCTTTATTATGAGGATGAACGCTACTATACCTCATTCTTATTCCAACCGGTTAAGGACTTGAAGATAAAAGTCGGCTATGATCTGACCGCCGAGAGTTACTGGGCGGGACTGGACCACCGCGGAAGAATCGGTGAAAACTTAGTGGTGGATTCGGAGGTTAAGCGGTTCTGGCCAGACAGTGGGAGAAAAGGCGATGCGGACTATTGGGAGTATAAAACCCAACTGGATATTGGCATTGGGGGGAGGAATATTATTTCTCCCGGTGTTGAAGGGTATTATTCCCCGGAGAAGAAGCCGGATCCGGAATTCTTTATCCATTTTGACATTAATTGGGGATTAGGTAAGGGATTTAACTTGAAGTTTGAGCCTCATGTCCTGGTGGTAGGTGATTTTGAGCACCGGATCACTTTGAGCAAGGACTTTGAGAATGATCTCTCCGCCGGAATATTTGCCGGACAGGATCGAGAAGGGGAATGGGAGTTTGGGGCCGTGTTTTCTTACTAATTTCAATGAGGTGTAATTGATTGAAACAGATCACCAACTTAAGCAAGGAAGCCTTTCGCCTGGCGCTCATCTGGGTAGCCATTGGGTTAGTGGCAGGTTTGACTGTCGGAGGCCTATGGGCTCACCGTTATTACCGTCAAGCCAAGAAGTATAACAGCCGTTTAGTGACGACCAAGGCTCAACTTGAGGGATTACAGGAGAAGGAATCCCACCTGGCGGTCTTATACTTTATCAAGGAGACCGGCGCCGAGTCATACCTGGTGCCGGAACGTCGAAAGATACCTTATAACGGTAACCCCCAGTTGGCCGCGGTGCAAGAGCTCTTCAATGGACCAGAGAGTCCGGATTTACAGGCTGTTTTCTCCAGAAAAACCAAGGTGTTGAAGTTGGAGATCCAGGATGGACTGGCCACTATTGACTTGAATAAAGAGGCGACCAAGTCCTCCAGAGGGGCCTGGGGTGAGGCATTAACAGTCTCCGCCTTAGTTAATACGCTAACCAAGTTTCCTGAGGTAGATCAAGTCCGGATCCTGATCGAAGGGAAAGAAGTTGAGACTCTCTCCGGGCATGTGGATTTAAGTCGGCCCCTGCGTAGAAACGAGCAAGTAATTAGATTACCGGATGGACGTTGATCATCATCGGACTTCCAATATAAGGTAGGTTCATAAAGAAGCTGTTCCTTTGTGGGGACAGCTTTTTTCTATCAACTAGAATATCACGATCAGTTCAAGTTCTTCATAAGCTATAAACAGAGAATTAAGTGGGGTTGATTTTTTGAAGGTAGAAGAAATTGATCTGATGGCCAATCGGTTGTATAAAGTCTTCGGGCGGAGGATAGGATTGAACCTCAGTAAGATCAGAAAATGCGTTTCCGCTATAGTCAATCTTGATGATGAGGAAATCACAGCCAAACTCAGAGAGAAGCTTTTGTAAGGCCTCTGCCTGTGAAGTTACGTTGGGGAGGTGGACTCATGGAAAAGGTACGGGTGTCAGGTGACTTGTGTGAACTGTTGAAGGAGTTAACAGACGATCATGTAATTATTATCTTTAAATCAGGAAGAAGTGAGCGGGTATTCATCAAAAAGGTGGCCGGAAATGTTGTCGTAGGCAAGCTTGGGAATAACCAGTTTGTTTTCATTAATTGTGATTGTATCTGCGCTGTGATCGCCAGTTGCGAAGAGATTTTGGATTGAGGAAAGGGTGCGACTAGGTTAAGCAGAGAAAAACCACTGTCCCTCGCGGGGACAGTTTTTTTATGGCTATATTACGCCCCAAACCCGCATAGAAATTTGGAGATGAGTATCTGTATGAGCTTGGTAAGGGGCGTGGACAGATGAGAACCATTTATTATCTTTCTAAACGAAGACTGATCCTGATTCTAGTGGCATTAGTTCTTCTGATCTCATTGGTAAAAGGCATATATTTCGGGAGATACCTACCGGCCGGATCAGACTACAAGAAGATTGAGAGTTATCCCACTTTGATTTATCTTCCGGAATATACCTCCGGGCCGCCGATAGAGGCCAGCGCCGCCGTTTTAGTGGAGGCGGTCAGCGGGATGATTCTGTACGCTAAAAATGAACACAGCAGACGGGCGCCGGCTAGTACCACCAAGATATTAACAGCAGTAGTCACCCTGGAGGTAGGAGATCTCCGGGAGGTGGTGACTGTCAGCAGACAAGCGGCAGCCACCGGTGGTTCCAGCCTTTGGCTGAAGACGGGGGACCGGATGCTCTTGAGTGAACTGCTAAAGGGCACCTTACTGCGGTCGGGGAATGACGGCTGTGTGGCGATTGCCCAGCATATAGCAGGCACGGAGAAGGCCTTTGTGGAGTTGATGAATAGGAAGGCTAAGGAAATCGGGGCTTTAAACACTAATTTTCGGAACACCCATGGTTTACGGGCTCCTTCCCACTATACCACCGCCTTTGATCTGGCCCAGATTACCAGATATGCCATGCATAATCCGGAGTTTGCCAAAATCGTCTCTACTAAGGAGGAGATGATAGAATGGCATGAAGGAAAAAGAACGGCTGTTGTCCGTAATACCAATAAATTGCTATGGTCTTTTGCGGGCGCTGATGGAGTAAAAACCGGGACAACGAATGAGGCCGGCCATTGTCTGGTCGCTTCAGCTACCAGGGACGGGCGAAAATTCATCGCCGTTGTGTTGAATAGTCCGAACCGCTGGAGTGAGGCAAGCAGGCTGCTGGAGTACGGCTTCAACCATTTTTCTCTGCACTTATTGGCCAAGGCGGATCAACCTGTAACGCAGATTCGGATTCCCACCGGGTATCCAGCGCAGGTACAGGTTTATCCAAGGGAGAACCTGATGGCTGTTCTCCCCGTAGGGAAAGAAGGGTTTGCTCAAAGGACCGTTTCACTGGATCCGCAGATAATTGTTCCTCCGGTTCGGCCGGGCACGGTTGTAGGAAAGGTATCCTTCTGCTATAAAGGGGAAGAAGTGGATGCCGTGGATTTGCTGATTTTAGACTGGATCGAGAAGGATACTTGGTGGCATAGGCTTTGGAGGAGAGCAAGATGAAAAGGCTGTGGAGGGCGGCAGGGGTTGCCGCCGTCTATATTGGCACAGTGATCGGAGCAGGGTTTGCTTCGGGACGGGAAATATGGGAGTTTTTTTCCCGATATGGACGGCAGGGAAGACATGGGATCCTGCTCTCTGCTCTATTCCTGGTTTACCTTGGAGTAAAGGCGATGTTATGGGGGCAAAGGATGGAGGCCCGGTCTTACCGGGATTTTTTATTCATGGTCGCAGGCCCCCGCCTGGGGAGGCTGGGCGAGTGGTTAATGACCCTTTTTTTGCTGGTTTTAACCGGTATTATGCTGGCCGGCGCCGGAGCAGTCACCGTGCAACAGGGTATCCCTTGGGCGGTAGGCTGTTGGGGAACAGTGTTCTTGGCCGTACTTGTCTTGAAGAGGCGCTTGTCCGGAATCAAAGGAGTCAATATGGCGGTCATTCCCTTGCTCTTTTTGGTCGGCATTATGCTGCAGATTAAGGAAACGTCCGGTATTTTATGGGAACAAAAACCGGATTCCTCCGGAGCGTGGTGGATCTTATCAGCCTGTCAATATAGTGGGTATAATCTTTTTTTAGCCCTGCCGGTGCTGGTCACCATGTATCAATTGGAGAAGGATCCAGCTGTTTTAAGGTGGGGAGGAGTACTGGGCGGCATTGGTTTAGGCGCGTTGGCTTTCCTTTTTCACCAGGCGATCTCAGGGATGGACGGATTCAGATGGGAATTGCCTTTAATGATGATCATTAAAGGATGGGGGCAGGTGTGGGGATGGATCTATGCTTTTGTCCTTTGGGGGGAGTTGTTCAGCACTCTGCTGGCTCATGCCTTTGGTTTGGCCACCAGGTTGGGATGGGTCAATCAAAGGTGGTATGTCTGGCAATTGACTCTCTTATTAGCTGGAACCGTTCTCATTTCTAGAGTGGGTTTTGCCGACTTGATCCGTCTTGTCTACCCGGTCTTTGGATTATTCTCCATCCTGATGCTGATCCCATTAGCGCTGAAGCCGTTGCCGGTACAAAACAGTAAATCCGGGAAAAGTAGTAGAAAACACCGGATAATTACAGAGTGATTTATCGACAAGAAATTATTGGCATATCTGGTATAATTAGAAATATATGTGTTTGTACACGTGTGCTGCCTTGTCCGTGCCGGGCTTTTCTGTCCGGAAAAGCAGGTATGTGTGGAATTAGATGGAGGTGAGACCTTGAGCAGGCAAACTGGTCTGGCGGTAGCTGACCCACTTGAACATCTGGCCGAAACGAGAAAAAAAGGAAGTCAAGGGAGGAAGGAAGAGACTGCTGCTGATTCTTCTTCCACCAGTGTAAATATAGAAGCTGCCGGGGGGAGTAGAAGAGCCAAGTCCTTCAAAAAGTACGCCAGTACAAAGTATAAACTGAAACAACTTGTTCGGGGTGTAATCCGTAGCGGGTTCGGAATTCTTTTTGGGTATTTCCTGGCAAAACTAGGCTTCTTTGGGCTCCTTTATCCGTTTGGCCCAGCTTATGCCGGTGTGTGGAGCGGTTCACCTTTACCGGTTGGTTTTTTATTTATCCTCTCTACTCTAATTGGCCTAGGGACAGAGTTTTCCGGGACTTTTTTCTGGGCCAGGCTGGGCACATTCCTTTTCTTATTTTACTTGGGCAAGGTAATGAGCAGAAAGTTTACTCCGGCCAGCTATGGTTTGCTTGCCCTCTTCCTCTGTGGTCTAATCGGCTTCTGGCGTATACTTGGCTTTACGGACAAGCCCTTCCTCCTTCTCCACCTGGAGGTTGCTCTGGCGGTCGGCTTTTACTTTCTCCTCAAACCGGGTCTGCTTCGCCTCTTTTTCCGGCAAAAAGGATTCCCAGTACAGAAGGTCAGGTATTCGCTAGGGTTATTGGCGGTCGTTACCTATCTCACCTTTGCGCCTGTAGCCAACTTATTGGCCGGGGGATTTGTCAATTTTTCCCTGGTGTTTGCTTTGTCAATTATCTTGCTTCTGACCATGTATTGTGGGACTGGCGCCGGTTCCGTCATGACCGCGGCTTTTACCTTGGGAGCGGTGGTGGGCCGAATTTTCGCTCCGTGGGAGGTTATGTTGATGACAGGAACCGGATTGCTTGGCGGTTTGGTGGAAGAGATCAAGGTACGCCACTGCGGCGGGAAGATCGGATATATTCTGGGTTTCGTAGGGAATTTGTTCTTGGTCTATGTGATCTGGCCGGAGAGTCGGCTGCCCGCGACGGTTTGCTCCTCCCTGTTGGCGTTGGGAGTTACGGCCTTGGTCCCACGGACGGCAAGCGTCAAGTTCTGTCAGGCAGTTCTGGAAATAGAGGAGTTTGGGTTATTTGGGAAGAAAGCGGAGAACGTGCGAAAATCACTTTTTCTACGGTTACACGGGATTTCTGAATTTTTCTTGGAAATTTCCAGAATATTTCGGGAAGAACCTCGCCAACCGGAGGAGAAAACCGCTGTTGGCTCACTGATGGAAGAGATTACCCGGGAATGCTGTGTGGAATGCCGATCATTTCCAGAATGTTGGCGGGAGTCATTTTATTCCACTTACAAAGAAGTGTTTGATTTAATCACTCTTGCGGATCTGCAGGGTGGCGCTAGGAAAGACCAGCTCCAGGGGAGGCTAGGCGAAAAGTGCTCCCGGCGTGAGCAGCTGCTCTCAGTGGTCAACCATAAGACGGAACGCTATAAAGTGGAGTTTTTGTGGAGGAGAAAGTTTGAGGAGGCTAAAGGGTTCCTCTCCACTCAATTAACAGGAGTCTCCCGCCTGATTAGCCGATTGATTCAGCAAATAAATATGGATCTGGGAGATCAGATCGGAGTTGAAGAGGAGTTGTTCACTGATTTAAGGCGCATGGGTTTTTCCGTCAGTGAAGTTTCCGTCACTTGTCTGAGCCGAAATAATATAGAGATTGAGGTGACGAAGAAGAGCTGTGCGGCCAAGGAGGAGTGCCGTTTGCTGGTGGCGCCGGTTGTGGCGCAGTTGCTTACCGGGGGTTTTTCCGTTAAGAATCGTCAGTGCAGATTCGGTGAAGGCGGGGATTGCCGCTTTACTCTCTGGAAATCCCCCTGTTTCAGTGTGCGTTCTATGGCCGGGGCCATTCCTAAAACTGGTAATGAATTGTGCGGAGACAGCCATCGATTGATTGTTTCTAATGACGGATATACAGCGGCCATCCTAAGTGATGGTATGGGAGCTGGAGAGGAAGCCGCCAAATTAAGTAAGATGACCATCTCTCTGCTGGAGCGTTTAATGGCAACCGGGCTGGATAAGAAGGTATCCTTACAATTAGTCAATTCCCTTCTTTTGCTTCGCAGTACGGATGAGAACTTTGCCACTTTAGATTTGTTTGTTTTAGATCATTATACAGGGGAGGGGGAGTTTATTAAGATTGGGTCCGCGCCCACCTATCTGAAGAGAGGAAAGGATATTGATGTGATCCGTTCGACTTCTTTGCCGGTGGGTATCTTACATGAGGTGGAACCGGAGTGTTTCAGGTATTCTTTACAGGACGGAGATTATATAGTTTTGATTACGGACGGGTTTTTGGGGTTCAACAAAGATAAAGAGGGTGACTGGATTTTAAAGGCGTTGAAAAAAGCGGATAATATCGGGCCTGAAGCATTATGCGGCTATCTTTTGGAATTGGCGTGTATGGAAGCGGGGAGTACTATTGAAGATGATATGAGTATCATGGTTTTACAAATAATAAACGAGGATAATTCGACAAAACCACGAAACTCTTTTATATAAGAAACGTTATTAATAAAAGTGGTGCGCAAGGCAATGGAGAAAATGATGGAAAACTTTGAGGAGAAGGTCTTATCCACAGTACGAAAGTATAAAATGCTGGATCCGCAAGACAAGGTTTTGGTGGCTGTCTCCGGCGGGGTCGATTCCCTGACCTTACTTGCAGTTTTACAAAAAATTCCTTTTGATTTGGATTTAGCGGTCTTTCACTTGAATCATGGTTTACGACCGGAAGCCAAGAAAGATGCGGAACTGGTCGCGGAGATCTGCCGGAAGTGGTCCATTCCCTATCGCATAATCGAGGCCAATGTGCAGGAGACTAAAGGGACGGATTGCATCCAGGCGGCTGCCAGGAATGTGCGGTATAGACTACTGGAGGAGGTCGCCGCTGAACAGGGAGCGACCAGGATCGCCTTGGGTCATCAAGCCGATGATCAAGTGGAGACTATGATGATGAGGTTCATAAACGGCGCCGGACCGGAAGGAATGGCGGGGATCCCTCCGGTCCGGGGCAGGTATATTCGGCCTTTAATTGAGGTGAACAGAGCAGAGATTTTGGAGTATGCCAGGCACAGCCGGTTGGTTTGGGCGGAGGATGCCTCGAACCAAAAAATCGATTACTTCCGAAATAAAATTCGCCATTGTCTGCTTCCGCTTTTGGAAAGGGAGTATCAACCACAGTTAAGAACGAGGTTAATGGCAACGGCTTCTCTATTTCAGGAGTGGGAAGAGTATCTACAAACTCAAGTCGCGCGTGTGCTAACTGGCTGGCAGTTGGAAAGCCCGGCGCGCCTAAGTAAGCAGGCACAGATGGGCTTGGGTGGGTTGTCTCCGTATGATTACAGCGAATCAGGATCTCCCGTAGAACTAAGACACTGGGAAGAACCGAGTTTTTCGGAAGAGATCAGGATACCGGTGGCACAATGGTCAATCCTGCCTCCCGCATTAAAACGGGCCGTCTTCAGAGGGGTGGTCTTTAAAATCCAACCCGGGCTGCGGTTGGAATTTAAGCATTCCGAGCTGTTTCTCGATTTGTTATCCGGAGCAAACGGCCGGAGGATTTTTCTCCCCGGAGATTTGGAGGTCAGGAAAGAGCAAGACCAGATCATCATTAGGCCGGTAAAGCAAGAGGTGGCTGGGGGTTTCTTTTTACCTTTAAATATTCCCGGTTGCACCGAGCTTCCCTTTGGCCAGGGCTTGATTATGGTAAGCCAAGGGAAGAAGGACCTTCTCCCCAAAAATTGGCGGGAAGTCTCCCCAGCGGAGGCCTTTTTTGATTATGACCGGGTTCAGCTACCTCTCTATCTCAGACCACGTAAAGTGGGTGAGCGTTTTGCGCCTTTAGGATTGGCAGGCACTAAAAAACTGAAGGATTTTTTCTCAGATTTTAAAGTGCCCCAGGAGGAGCGGGACAGAATTCCACTGGTGGTTGATGCGGAGGATCGGGTGCTCTGGGTGGTTGGGATGCGCCCCAGCAAGATAGGGCAGATCTCCGAACGCACGAAGCATGTCTTATACCTGAAATATACCAGGTAACACAGGACAAGAGTAATGTTGTGGAAAGCCTATGAGTGTGGTATAATTTATTCTATGGCATTTTTGCCCTCGAGAGGAGGTTCATTATTTGCGGTTTTTTAGGGAGTTAAGTTTTTATTTACTTCTTGCAACAATAGCATTAGTCGTACTATGGCGGGCTGTGGCCGCCCCGCAGAATGTTCAAGAATTGAGATGGGATCAATTCCTACAAAAAATAGAGAATAATGAAGTTATTGACGTGAAGATAAATACAGAAGGACGAATTGAGGGGTTTTTGAAGGGAAAAGACGGCGACAAGAAGATTCCTTTTGTTTCGCAGGGGCCAAGCCCTACCCTCTCTCCCGAGGTTTATGAGGAACTCTTGAAGGAGATGAAGATTCCGCGAGAATATACTCAGAAGACCGAATCCTGGTGGGCGGTGTATTTACCATATTTGTTACCGGTATTGCTCATGATGGGTCTCTGGTTCTTTTTAATTAATCAGATGCAGAATTCCGGAAATAAGGCGATGTCGTTCGGGAAAAGTCGGGCGAAGCTGTACTCTGAAGAGCGGACCAAGGTTACCTTTGATGATGTGGCTGGCGCTGATGAAGCCAAAGAGGAACTTGTGGAGATTGTGGAGTTTCTAAAGCAACCGAGACAGTTTACTGAGTTGGGTGCGAGGATTCCCAAGGGTGTGCTCCTGGTGGGCCCGCCAGGAACCGGTAAGACGCTATTATCCAAGGCAGTGGCGGGGGAAGCAGGTGTTCCTTTCTTTAGCATCAGTGGATCTGATTTTGTAGAGATGTTTGTAGGAGTGGGCGCCTCCCGGGTACGGGATCTGTTTGATACCGCGAAGAAGCACGCCCCTTGTATAGTGTTTATAGATGAAATTGACGCTGTGGGACGGCAGCGGGGCGCCGGGTTGGGCGGAGGTCATGATGAAAGAGAGCAGACCCTTAATCAACTTCTGGTAGAGATGGATGGGTTCGAACCCAACTCCGGTATTATTATCTTGGCCGCTACTAACCGGCCGGATGTGTTGGATCCTGCCCTTTTGCGGCCCGGTCGTTTTGACCGGCAAGTGACTTTAGATATCCCAGATATTAAAGGGCGGGAGGATATTTTGAAGGTTCACGCCAAAGGAAAACCTTTAGGTCCTGATGTGGATCTTAAGGTACTGGCGCGCCGTACTCCGGGTTTTACCGGAGCTGATTTGGCTAATACGCTAAATGAAGCCGCTCTGTTGGCAGCGAGAAAAAACCAGAAGCAAATCACCAGGAAAGACTGTGAGGAGGCTGTGGAACGGGTAATTGCCGGCCCGGAACGAAAAAGCCGGATTATGAGTGAGAAGGAAAAGCAACTCACCGCTTATCATGAAGCAGGCCATGCCCTGGTCGGACACTACCTGCCAACAGTGGACCCCATTCACAAGGTCTCTATTATTCCCCGGGGACGGGCAGGGGGATACACTTTGGCCTTGCCACTGGAGGATAAATATTATGCGACCCGCACCCAACTGTTGGAGAATGTCACGTTTATGCTTGGCGGACGGGTGGCGGAAGCCATCGCGCTGGGGGAGATTAGCACCGGCGCTGGTAATGATCTGGAACGCGCGACTAAGCTGGTGCGCAAGATGGTCACTGAATACGGGATGAGTGACGAACTGGGGCCGATGACTTTTGGTCACGGCCACGAGGAACAGGTGTTTTTAGGGCGTGACATCTCTCGTGATCGCAACTATAGTGAACGAGTGGCCGCTGAGATTGATGCGGAGATGAAAAGAATTATTGAAGACGCCTATCATGAGGCGGAAGAGATTGTACAAGAGCATAGAAAGGAACTTGATGCTATAGTCGAAGCTCTTTTGGAAAAAGAGACTCTGGAAGCAGAGGACTTTGAAAGACTGCTGGATTCTTTCAAACATGACACTGCCTCCGGTACGACACACCATGCGCTTGCCGATGGAGAAGGAAAACTGTGAATGGTCAATGGGGAGAGTCATGCTCTCCCTCTTTTCGCATTTGGGCGTCTTCTCGCAGCCTATTAACAGTGGGGAGTTAGATTTTACAGAGTTAGCCTTTACTTTGGGGCTAAAGATTAGATCCGGGCTTTTCTTCCCATGCTCAGCTTGTAGTTTCTTCACGGGCCTTGGCTTTGCTTTGATACAGTCTTTACCATGTCGCCTGTGGGCTAGGTTAGACATGAAATGAAATATTTTAAGGCGGGAAGGGGCATTATATTATGGAATTATGGACAAGTGCTTATACCGACAGGCCTACTTCTTGGCAGAAATTTTTACTTATCTTCTCCCTCATTATATTTCTTGGGTTATGCCTCGTATATATGGGTTTTTTACAGGTGTATCGTATTTCCAGTGATATTATGAAACAGCCTATGAATATCTTAGTAATGGGTGTTGACGCAGAAAAGATTAGTGACAGTGGTGTAAGAGAAAGGCCTCGTACGGACACAATGCTTTTCATTGCAGTTCGCCCTCAGCAAAGAAAGGTAGGCGTCTTTTCCATCCCCAGAGACAGTTTGGTTGAGATACCGGGCTACGGAATAGACCGGATTAATATGGCCTATGTCTACGGAGGGTATGAATTAACAAAACAAGCAGTTGAAGAGGTAATGGGAGTCTCCATTCAACGTTATGTATTGATTAATTTCGAAGGCTTTAAGGAGCTCGTGGATTTGGTAGGCGGAGTGGAGATTGAGGTGGATAAAAGAATGCTCTACACAGACCACAGCGCCGGATTGGAGATTGACCTGCAGCCGGGTACACAGACCCTGAACGGAGAAGAAGCTCTGGGCTATGTCCGGTTTCGCAGGGACCCGTTGGGTGATATCACTCGTGTCGGCAGGCAACAAGTCTTCCTACTGACCTTGGCCGAGAAGATCATGGCGCAGAGCCGGGCTCTCATCTTTAAACTCCCGTCCTTTTATCGGATTGGACGTGAACACTTACAGACAGATCTATCCTTTATGGATATAATTGCCTTATACCGTCTGTCAAGACGGTTAAATCTTCAGACAGACTTGATTACTTCGACACTTCCGGGAGAGTTTTCCGGGCCGTTCTGGAGTTTGTCTACGGAGAAGATCGGGCGGATGCTGCAAGAGTTTATGCGTTAAAGGTGTGGACCAACCGGTTTCCAAGACGACTTGGCAACAAAAGAAGGGCCTGCACAGGAAGGGAATTTACCGGTCAGGCCTTGGGAGAGATGATGTTATGAAGATAGATGTGGTATTGAGTGCCGGGATGAAAGCGAAACACGATTTTTCCGGGCAAATCGTTGTGGTGATCGATGTTTTACGGGCCACCAGTACAATTTTGACGGCTTTAACCAATGGGTGCCTAGAGGTGATTCCTGTTCAGAAGGTAGCGGACGCCTTAGCTCTGGCCGAAAGGGTTGGGCGCGACCAGTTTTTATTGGGAGGAGAAAGAAAGGGGATACCCATTCCCGGCTTTGACCTTGGTAATTCTCCGTTGGAGTATACGAGGGAGCGGGTAGAGGGGAAAAAGGTGATCCTCTGTACCACTAATGGCACAAAGGCGCTGAACGAGACGAAGGGCGCGGCTGAGGTAATCATCGGTAGTTTTTTGAATATCACGCGTGTGGCTTCTTATCTCAAGGAGACAGAGAAAGACATTACTCTGTTTTGTTCAGGACAAGACGGAGGATTAGCCATTGAGGATCTGTTATGCGCCGGGCAGATCATAAAGAAGCTTCTTTTTATCACTAAGAACGCTACAATACCGGAGTTGACCGATGCTGGCAGGGTGGCGCTGATTACCTATAAGCACTTAGCCAACAAAAACAAAGGTCCGATCATCGCCATGGCCCAGTCTGGGCATGGACAGTATTTAGCGTCTATTGGCTTTAACGATGATTTATTACACTGTAGCCAGGTTGATGCGCTACCTAATTTAGCGGAGTACAAAAACGGTAGTGTGGTCTTGAAGTAGCTGACTCGTATTTTGTAGATTTTGTAGATAATGAAATAACCGTTTTGTGCTGTAAAAGAAAAGCGGTCGTATGCTGTTTCTCCGGTAATAAACAGTGTACAACCGCTTTCTTTGGTACAGGCCTTAGGTTTTTACTAATTGGTTAGAGCACGTATAGGAGCTGGAATTTGTCCGCCGCGGCGGACAAATTCTTGTGATCCGTAGGTGTTGACCGCCATAATTGGAGCTTCCCCCAAGAGACCGCCAAAAGAGACTTTTTCCCCTACACCTCTGCCGGGGACAGGGATGATTCGGACAGCGGTTGTTTTATTATTTATTACCCCAATCGCCATTTCGTCCGCGATGATTCCGGCGATGGTTTCCACAGGGGTATCACCGGGAACAGCAATCATGTCCAGACCTACGGAGCAGACAGCGGTCATGGCTTCGAGTTTAGTCAGGGAGAGGGCGCCGGCCTCTACTGCTTCGATCATGCCCGCATCCTCGCTGACGGGGATGAAGGCGCCACTGAGCCCGCCGACGTAGGAGGAGGCCATGGCCCCTCCTTTTTTCACCGCATCATTCAACATGGCCAGAGCGGCGGTGGTGCCATGAGTTCCACACTTTTCAAGCCCCATTGCTTCGAGGATATTCGCTACACTGTCACCAGGGGCCGGAGTCGGCGCCAGGGATAGATCAACGATGCCAAAGGGGAGCTCCAGTTCGGTCGAGACCTTTCTTCCGATCAACTCCCCAACCCTGGTAATCTTAAAGACAGTCTTTTTGATCTCCTCTGCCAGAGCCCCCAGATCAAGCCCAGGGAAACGTTGGATAGTCGCTCTGACCACTCCCGGGCCGCTGATTCCAATATTGATTGTTGCCTCCGCTTCACCTATGCCGTGGAAGGCCCCGGCCATAAAGGGGTTGTCTTCGGGGGCATTGGCAAAGACCACTAGTTTGGCGCAGGCGATCCCCGCAGCACGGGCGGAGAGGGCGGCGGCTTTTTTAATGGCGGCGGCCGCTAGATTAATGGCATCCATATTGATTCCGGCCTTGGTGGAGGCTACGTTTAGGGAAGCACAGACTTTGTTGGTAGAGGATAAGGCCTCCGGCAGAACAGAAAAGAGCGCACGGTCACTGTTGGTGAACCCCTTCTGTACCAATGCGGAGAAGCCGCCGATAAAATCAATACCAAGTTCGTCAGCGGCTTTATCTAATGTTTCGGCGATGAGCAAAAAGCCTTCCGGAGAAAATCTCCGGTTCAACAGAGAGATGGGAGTAACGGCCACTCTGGTGTTGATAATCGGCACTCCATAGAGTCGTTCCATCTTTTTAACGGTTGGGACCAGCTTTTTTCCGGTGGAGAGAATTTTCTTATAAATATTGTCGGCAGTGACTTTCGGATCCGCATCCCCGCAATCGAGGAGGGAGATTCCAAGGGTAACCGTGCGAATATCAAAATGCAAGTGATTGATCATGTTAATGGTTTCCAGAATTTCTTCGGGACTAAACCCCATTCATGCCACCTCTTATCTATATTATGGAGACAGTATGTTGTTGCTTACCAAAAGAAAAGTAGCCGCGCGTTTTACGCGCGACTATATGCGGTGCATGTAGCGGTAGATGTCTTCATGCTGGATGGTGATTTGAATTCCCATCCTTTCTCCGGCGGCTAATAATTTTTCCCGTAATACGGTCAAGTCGGTTTCAACAGGCAAATTAATCAGGATAATCATGGCGAAGATCCCTTGCATCAGAGTTTGTGTAATATCAACAATATTACAGTTACTAGCCGCTAAAATCTTGGTGACTTCCGCGACAATTCCGACTTGATCATAACCCATGACGGTGATTACAGCTCTTTCCAATCTTACTCCTCCAATAGCTCTTCAGTTTTCAAAAATGTTTTTAGGATCAAAGCAACAGTGATCAGTCGAGATTATTATATACAATGATCCGATTTCTTCCACTTTCTTTGGCTCGGTATAAAGCTTCATCGGCTTTTTGCAGGACTTCTTCGGTAGTCTTGGCGTGTTTCGGAATGGAGGCGATTCCACCGCTAATCGTAATGGAGAAGGTTCTTCCCTCCTTATCCGTGAACTCCAGGGAGGCAATTTGCTGGCGAATCCGCTCCGCAACTTCCTTAAGCTGGTTTAGATCGGTATTTCTAGAGAGAAGGAGGAACTCTTCTCCGCCGTAACGGATGGCCACTGAATTCTCATCCGTATTTTTCTGCAGAATAGAGGCGACGATTTTGAGGACATCATCACCGACCAGGTGGCCACGGACGTCGTTTACTTGTTTGAAGTGATCGATATCAAAGATTAAACTGCTAAAGCTTAAGGGCTTTTGCTTCTTTATACTCTCCTCCTTGATGTTTTCCAGATAATTATTGAAATAAGTTCGATTGTATAAACCGGTTAATTGATCGTGCAAGGCCATGTCTGCTGTGGCCTGGTGAAGTTTGATGTTCTCCAAAGCCAAACTGAGTTGGTTACCGATGATCTGTAATAACTCCCGCTGGTCATTTTTGAAGACATTTGCTTGGAAATGGGAGACGACTAAGATTCCGATCTTCACCTCTTTGGTATACAAAGGGATACAAAGAATGGAGTTAATACCGTATTGTTGTAAAAGTTGGATATCAGCGGAGGAGGCCGATTCCCAGCCTAAGAGGGACTGTTCTGTTAAGGCTTTATGAGGTAACCATTTCGGCGTCTGTATGATTTGGAGTAAAGAAGTAAAGTCTTTCACTCCGGAATACGCCAATACTTTTAGAGATTGATCTTCCGCCAGTCCAAAGATGGCAGTGAAGGCGCTGCCTAAAACGCCCTGCACAATATCGGTGATTTTGGTTAGAAGTTTTGATTCATACAGTTCATGGTGGATATATTGTTGGATCAAACTCAAGGTATAAGAAGCGGCATACTTCTCTTCCAAAGAGGCGTTTACCTTGTTTAGCGCTTTGAGATGATCTTCCTTTTCGTGGAGGACGGCCCGCATTGATTTGATAAATTGGTGATCCTGTTTGGATAATAAATGGGTCAAAGTTGCTGTAAAAAGTAGAGCGGAGTAAGTGAAGAACAAGGCGCATAGCACATAGCTGTTCTTTGTATAACTGAATAGAGAGGGATCTTTTTCCCATAAGAGTAGAAGGTTAAGGGAGAATCCGATAATAGATAAGGCGGTCGCGAGGCTAACTTCACCGGGGACAATTTCCCGGACGGTAATGAAGATACAGATCAGATAGAAGGGAAACACAAAACTAAGGGGGCTTGCTGTTAAGTAGTAGGCCAGAGAGACCGCACCGACGTCGACCAGACTAAAGACCCAAAAATAGCGCTGAGTGATACTGAAGTCTTTCTTATATAATATAATCTTACATAACAACCCCAGGAGATTAAAGAGGAAGAATGCAAAGTACAGATTATGATCTAAGATAAAATCAATGCCCAACAGTATTACACTACTAATGGTCAGAATAATAGTCAAGACAGTATGGAAATACAGATTAACACGTAAACGCAGCTGAATTCTTTCTTCAATATCCATAACTTCACCCGTTCTTTCACCAGATTGGCTTGTGAGATAATGATTAAAATATTATTTCGGCGAAACCGTGTCAGTTCCTCTATTTTTCAGTGAAAATCCGCTAAAATCTATTAATATCAGGTGTTCTATTTGTAACTGTTTTATTAAATTTCTTTGCTCGCTTTTCCGCCCTGATTTGCCGGTCGATACTGGCGGACGTGTCGACGCTGTACAGATTCGGTGGTTATGCTCAAAACACCATTTTTCAGTAGGATATCGCCTTAATGTGCAGAAATATTTAAGGAGGTGAGGTGAGAGAGTTGGGGTACACGATAATCGGAGCGAAAGAAACAGCAGACGGTAGACGGCTCTACCTGGGGAAAGCTGAAGATGGTAGTCAAACGTTGCTGGAGGCGTTGAATTTAACCGTTTCCGGGCGCGAAGTTTCTTTGCTACGGGATTTACGTAATGCCATACAAGCGTTACCCGCGCCGGGAGAGGTTCCGGGGCCAGCCGGGGAAGTAGTAATGTATCAAGAATTGCTAAGAATAGAGGGAGAGCTCTACTTACAACTTCCTTATGACGAAAGAATCTGGGATAATTGGGAGAATAATGGAGTGGTTGGACTTTCCCCACAGCAAGTGGTGACTGCGGCTGAGGCTATGTTGACGGTGCTCGACAGATTAAAAAATCAGGAGGAATTGGATTTTACGGGTTTTACCCCACAGGATCTGGTTTTATTGGGACCGGAAGAGTGGGCTGTCTTCGATCCCAGGGTACGGACGTTACTTGTGCCGTACAGGGCTGAAGACAGACAAAGGAGGTATTTTTTCCCGCCGGAGATCATCAAGGGCGAGCGCTGGACGGAAGATTCCCATATTTACACGATAGGTTTGACTCTTTATCTATTAGGGACAGGGGTTTTCCCCTATCCGTTGGACGGAGAGGAAAAGACGGTAACCGCCATTATGCGGGAAAAACCGTTGGATCCCAGGTATCACCGGCCGGAAATCAGTGAGTCTTTGGCCCGGTTTATCTTGACTGTTTTGCACAAAGAAGCTAAAGAGCGGCTGGGATTGGCGTCGGCAATTGAATTCATCAGGAAGATTAAAGAGACAGGAGATAGGGCTACTCCTGAGGAGGAGGCGCGTCTGCGGGAAGAGGCCGGGGTCAAGTTGAGACAGGCGGAGCGGAGACGGCGGGCTTACTGGTGGTGGCAACGGACAAAAATACCGGCGCTGGTTGGCGCCTTTGTCTTAGTATTTTTATTTGCCGTAACTAGAGGAGGTTACCAAGAAATAATTACTCCTCAGACCAAACCCGAAGAGGTGGTTGGTTATTTCTATGAAGCTATCTCAGAATTGGATGACCTGAAACTCCAAGAAACTTTGGATAAAGCGGCAAAGCGCGCCGGGGGTAAGGAATTCGATAATATGGTGGTTAATTTAAAAGTAATTCATAAAATGAGATTGGCGTACGAGGGAGACCGCACCCCTGCTCTAATCGTAGACAATCTAAAATTGACCAGAGAAACCGCAGGCACTGTTGAAAACCCGGTGTTTGAGGGAGAGTACACTTTGAAGATCTTGGAAGGCGACCGTTATTTAGTGCAAGAGAGGAGAGATCGGATTATCTTGGGGCGAGTGAAGGATGAGTGGCGCATCATTGCTCTGGATTCGCAGGTGGTGGCGGAGCGGATAGAGGCGGTTCCGCTCAAACCTTGACAGAAGATTTGTTCTGGTTTAATATTCTATATATCTAAAATAGGAAAAACTCTCCTTTTAATCTCCGGATATCTAAACATGTCTCGTAGATCTCTTCGCGCTCACCTCTTTTTTGCTAGAAGTGAGCGCGAAGAGGCTTAAACGGTGAAATAATAGAGGACAACGACAGTGTTTTAGAGTGAGTTAAGCATTACCTGTTTGAGCTGGCGGAACGGAGAAACTTTTGGCAAGGAGGATCACAGTGCAGGAGATACAAGAAGTATTACTGACTCCGGAGAAGATAGCAGCGAGGGTTAAAGAATTGGGCGCGGAGATTACCAGAGATTATCAGGATACCGGAAAAGGTCTGATTCTCATTGGGATCCTAAAGGGGGCCCTGCCTTTTCTAGCTGATTTAATCAGGGAGATTAAGACGCCTCTCCGTTATGATCTGATGGCGGTCTCCAGTTATGGAGTGTCAACAAAGTCCTCGGGTATAGTGCGGATTATTAAGGATATTGATCTCAGCATTGAGGGTGAAGATGTCCTGATTGTCGAGGATATAATTGACACCGGTCTCACTCTGAAGTATTTGGTGGAGACATTGAAGTCGCGGCGGCCGCATAGTGTGCGAACAATAACCTTATTAGACAAACCCTCACGCCGGGTTGCTGAAATAAGTCCTGATTATAATGGATTTATAATTCCCGATCGCTTTGTTGTCGGGTATGGGTTGGACTATGCCGAGCGTTTTCGGCAATTACCGATGATTGCCGTACTCAAACCGGAAGTATATTCATAAACAAGTAAACTGCATAAAGCCACAGTCAGACATAACTGTGGTTTTCGCTCTTTTCCCTAAGGGAAAGAGTAGGAAGACACGAGGTGAAATTATGGAGAGTTCGGAAAGAATTTTGGTATTGGATTTTGGTTCGCAGTACAGCCGATTAATTGCCCGCCGGGTGCGGGAGGCCAAGGTTTTCAGTGAGATTTTACCTTATAATACACCAGTGGAGAAGATTAAGGAGTTGGCGCCGAAAGGAATCATCCTCTCCGGAGGACCCGCCAGTGTCTATGGGGATGACGCCCCCAGATGCGCAAAGGAAGTTTTTGAATTAGGCCTTCCGATCTTAGGTATCTGTTACGGGATGCAGCTTACTACTTTGCTGTTAGACGGTGAAGTGGTTCCGGCGGAACGCCGGGAATATGGCCGGGCTCTCTTGCAGATCACTGATGATCATCCTATTTTTACAGGTCTTCCCGCCTGTATTGAGGTGTGGATGAGCCATGGAGACCGGGTGGCTCAGGTTCCTCCGGGTTTTAAGGTGATAGCCTCCACTGATCACACACAGGCAGCCGCCATGGCCGACGATGAGCGAAGGATTTACGGTATTCAGTTTCACCCAGAGGTTGCCCATACTCCCTTGGGTTTTGAATTACTGAAGAATTTTGTTTATACGATCTGCCAATGTCAACCCGCGTGGACGCCCGGCTCTTTTATTACCCGAAATCTTGCGGAGATTAGGAAGACTGTGGGCAACAGAAAAGCTTTGTGCGCTTTGAGCGGCGGGGTGGATTCTACTGTGGCTGCGGTCTTGGTTCACCAAGCCATCGGTGACAACCTGATTTGTGTCTTTGTTGACAACGGGCTCTTGCGGAAGGACGAGGCGCGGAAGGTCAGTAGTTTATTGCGGGAAAAATTTCATCTAAACCTGGTTACTGTGGACGCGACCGAGCGTTTTCTGTCGAAGCTGGCCGGGGTGACTGATCCGGAAGAAAAGCGGAAGATCATCGGACACGAGTTTATCAACGTGTTTGAGGAAGAAGCGGCTAAACTTGGAGATATTGACTTTCTGGTGCAGGGAACTTTATATCCGGACGTTATTGAGAGTGTCTCCGAGAACGGACCTGCGGCCAAGATTAAAAGTCATCACAATGTAGGCGGACTTCCGGAACATCTCCGGTTTAAACTGCTTGAGCCCTTTAGGTTGCTCTTTAAAGATGAAGTTAGAATGATCGGAACCGAACTGGGCCTGCCGGAAGAGGTGATTTGGAGGCAGCCTTTCCCCGGTCCGGGGTTGGCCGTGCGGGTGATTGGTGCGATTACCGAGGAAAAACTGGCTGTACTTCGTGAAGCTGATCGGATTGTGACGGAAGAGATTGAGCAAGCGGGGTATTACCGAAAACTTTGGCAGTCTTTTGCGGTTTTAACCGACACTCAAAGCGTTGGCGTGATGGGTGACGAGCGAACCTATGATTATGTAGTGGCTGTGCGCGCTGTCAGCAGCGAAGATGCGATGACCGCCGACTGGGCCAGACTGCCATATGATTTATTGGACCGGATTTCCCGGCGGATTATTAATGAGGTCTCCGGGGTGAATCGGGTGGTGTATGACATCACTTCGAAACCACCGGGAACCATAGAGTGGGAGTAAGCCGGCGGGAATCATGGCCGGTGAGTATAGACCAATGTCAAGCGGGGAGGGGTCAAAGTGTTGGAAAAGGTGTTTAAGCTTAAGGAGAATAACACCAATCTCCACACGGAACTGCTGGCCGGTTTAACGACCTTTATGACCATGGCCTATATTATTGTGCTTAATCCGGAGCTCATCAAAGGGATTGGCGAGGCTCTGCCCGGAAAGGGAATGCCGGTGGACGGCGTGATGATCGCCACCATTCTCTCGGCAGCGACCGCTACTTTACTCATGGGCTTTCTAGCCAATTATCCGTTTGCTCTGGCTCCGGGAATGGGGCTGAGCGCTTATTTCACCTATTCCGTAGTTTTGCAGATGGGATATAGCTGGCAAGTAGCTTTGGGCGCGGTGTTCATCTCCGGAGTAGTCTTCTTTATTTTGACCCTCGCCAGGATTAGGGAGATGATTATTGATTCCGTTCCCCACGCCATTCGTCAAGCTATTACCGCCGGGATCGGCCTGTTCATCGCCTTGATCGGTCTGAAAAACGCTGGGATTATTGTGGCGGGCGGGGAATCCACCTTTATAGCTTTGGGGGACTTATCCAAGGGTTCAACCTTGTTGGCTATGATCGGCCTGCTTATTACCGGGGTTTTGGTTGCTTTAAAGGTAAAGGGCGGGATTTTAATCGGGATTATTCTCACTTCGCTCATCGGGGTCCTACCCTTTTTCAACATTACACAAGCGCCGTCCGGGGTTATTGCCATGCCGGACTGGAGTGAGTTTGGGAAAGTCTTTATGAAGCCGGATATTATGGGCGCCTTAAATATTGGTTTTTTGAATATTATTTTTTCCTTTCTGTTTGTAGCTATGTTTGATACAGCCGGCACTCTGATCGGAATCTCCGAGAAGGCTGGGTTTATGCAGAATGGGCGCTTGGAGCGGGCAACCCCCGCTTTGCTTTCAGATGCAGCCGGCGTGATAATCGGCGCCGGATTCGGCGCGCCACCGGTCACCACCTATGTAGAATCCGCCGTTGGGGTGGCGTATGGTGGACGGACAGGGCTAACTGCAGTAACTGTGGCGGTCTTATTCCTTCTTTCTCTGTTCTTTACGCCTTTAATTCGAGTTGTTCCTCAGGCTGCCACGGCCCCGGCTTTGGTGGTGGTAGGATCGATGATGGTTGTTAACATTACCAAGATTGATTGGGATGATTTCACTGAAGCCTTACCGGCTTTTATGGCTATTATCATCATGCCTATAACTTTTTCCATTGCCAATGGCATTGCTGTGGCCTACATACTATATCCCCTGCTCAGGCTCTTTACCGGAGGAGGCCGGAGCGTGCCTATTTTAGCGTATATCCTCTGTATCCTCTTTATTCTTAAGTTTCTTTATGTCGGAGTATAGGGACGGGCTCGCCATCCGTCTCAACAGGTTAGGCTGTGGATTGGATCTGGACGGAGCGCCCCGGGAAGGGACGCTCTTTTATCAATCGGAGGTGAGTCATGGTGGCAAGAAAGCTTTTAACCACACCCAAGGGAGTGCGGGATATCCTGCCCCTGGAGGCCGTCTGGAGGAGGGAACTGGAAGCTCGAATTAACAAAGTTTTTGTGGGTTACGGTTATAGGGAAGTGGTGACCCCTACCATTGAGCGTCTGGAGGTCTTTAGTAAAGGCAGTGAATTGGATGAAAAGATGTATAAGTTTGTAGACAGAGACGGTGAGATCCTGGCGCTGAGGACGGATATGACTACACCCATTGCCAGGGTAGTATGTGGGCGGCTGCCGGAGGAGAAACCTCCGATCCGTCTGTGTTACTTTGGTAACCTCTTTCGGTATGACGATCCGCAGGCCGGGCGGAAACGGGAATTCTATCAAGCCGGGGTAGAGATGATTGGGGATGCTTCACCGGAGGCTGATGCGGAGGTCATAGCCATCGCTTACCATTCGTTACAGGCTGCGGGGGTAGAGGATTTCCGCATTGATCTGGGGCATGTTGGATATGTCCACGGTTTACTGGCGGAAGCCGCTCTGAATGAAGCTAGTAAAGATCGGATCAGAGAGTGTCTGATGCATAAAGATTTGGTCGGGTTGGAGGAGACCGTCCGCGCGTACCAGGCAGAGTTGGGCCGGGATTTGATGGAGATCTTTCTGCGACTTCCTACTTTGCGTGGGGGGATGGAAGTTTTACAGCAGGCAGGGGCATTGACCAAGAATCCCCTGGCCCGGCAAGCGCTGGAGAATATGGCGGAGATCTTTACGGTGTTGAAGTGGTACGGCATTGATGACTCCATAACCATTGATCTGTCCATGATCAAAAAGATGGACTATTATACCGGAATGATCATGGAGGGTTATTCGAAAGAATTAGGTTATGATCTCTGCTCCGGAGGGCGATACAATAATTTGCTGGCTACTTTTGGTTCGGATCTACCTGCCACCGGATTTGCGCTGGGTTTAGATCGAGTGCTTTTGGTCATGGAACGCCAAAAGTGCTCTAGTTTAACCAAGCAATCGATCTTTCGGTTCTGTTCCCCCGGTGGCTGGAACGCCCGGAGAATTCAATGGATTATGCAGCGGAGAACAGAAGGCCTTAACCTGGAGACCTTGAACGATCTGCACGTAAACCCGGAAGCATTGCGGAATGTTTTTGTGTTCGTCGATGATGAACGGCTCATCTGGTACGGGGAGAAGGGAAAAGAAGAATTTGATCTGGAAGGTGCGGTTTCATTTATGACCATGCATTCTCTGGAAGGTTAAATCTTGATCAATGATACAGGTGGCCATTGGTGGCCAATGTTTCGATTCAGTTTGAATCTTCCCGATTTAACCGGGAGGTCACTAGGTTGGCGCTGTCCGGCCGGCGTGCACTCCTCTAAAGGGTAATGGAATGATTGGATAACCATTGGGATAAGCTATTTAAGGCGAAACGTCCAAAATTTTGTCCAATTATGAAAGGGGATTAATCATGCAGGCAAAGCCGAGGGAAGAAGTGGTGACCGGGATTTACTTGGAGCCGGTGCCGATTACCGTAGGGGACGAGGTAAAGATTGAGTATAGAGGTGAATTAGCTAAGAATAACGCGGACCAGATTTATCTCCATATCGGTTTTGGGCATCAGAAGTGGCATGATGTTCAGGATATAGCTATGCAGAAGACGGGAGATAGAAGGTGGATGGCAACTTTGAGAATCACGGACAACTCCTGCTTTAACTTTTGTTTTCATGACAGCGCCATGAATTGGGATAATAATAACGGACGGGACTGGACTTATGAGATTCATGAAGGTCACCCGGTTCGTCATTAAGCCGAGTCTGCTACGGGATTAGTTGTGCACAGATTACATGTTGTTTGGCTCTTCACGTAGCTACGGGAAGAGGCAAACAAATCAAGTCCTCATATTGAGTACTCGTATTGAGTACCCAATATGAGGACAGAGTATAGTTTCTTTACTATTATTCGCCCTACTGAGGGCTTTTTTTGTACGGCCTCCAGTTTTACCCGAATGGGATAAGGGGTACTCTTTTCCAGCTGTAGAAAGTCTAGGTTTTGTGGGCCGGGAAACTACTATAGGTTGGGTGAAGGAGGAAGGAGATCAGATAATATTGTAGAATAAAAAAATAGTGTTAATAAATTTGCTTGAGAGGAGGGGGAAAGTTGGCGAAAATATTAATTGTTGATGATTCTCCGCTCTTCAGGGTCTTATTAAAAGAGGTGCTAGTGACAAACGGACATGTCACTTTTGAGGCTGGTACTGTCGAGGAAGCGCTGGAGGTCTTTGAGGAAGTCTCCCCGGATTTGGTCTTTAAAGATTTAATCATGGAAGACAACGATCCCCTGGCTCTCATCGTTAAGTTTAAATCTCTTGATCCCACTGTTAAAATAGTGGTGGTCAGTACGGAAACTCAGAAAAACCTGATCTATCAAGCAATTAAAGCCGGGGCGAAGGATTTTTTGATAAAACCCTTTAAAACGACAGAAGTGACGATGACCGTCAACAGGTTGCTCGGAGGAAATATCCGCAGCTAGTACCGGGATACCAGATATTTTCTGGAGGAATTGGACAACAAATACCGAACTTCTAGAGAGCGGTAGGGGCGCCAGTTTTACGTAGTTTACAATTAAGCATTTACCTTCATACCAAACAATGCACTCTTCAATCCAGCACAAAAAGGAGTAATTACCACCATGCGTAAACATCCGATTCGATTTTTTTTATTTATTATACTCATCCAAGTTCTGCTGGTCTTCTCCCTCCATGCCATAGCCAGATCCGCAGATTTGCCTTGTTCAACTCCGGAGACGGCGTACTTTTCTCTGGCGGATATTGATCAAGACTCCATCCCCGATCATCTGACCTATACTCTACAGCTAGCTCGTGCTTCGACTGAGGGGCGGTTTTGGTTGTGTGGTGAACTACAGGCGCTGATTAATGGGGGATGGCAGCCCATAGCGTATACAGGATGTTACTTTCCTGATACCAGCCGGGTGGAGAAGCCCGCTACCCAAAACTCAACTACTGCAACATTGTATTTTTATGGCGGTGAAATAAAACGGCTCAAAGTAAACGGGCCTTTCCGGTTATTGGTCAAGATGAAAGGTGTAGGCGTAGAAGAAAAAGAGACAATTGCCTTTTCACCAGCGTATAAGCATTCGGAGTTTGAAGAGTCTAATCTCGTCTGGGTGCAGGGGAGAAAAGAAAAGATCGCAACCGTGGTGGAGACCGTTAAAAGTTGGGCGTTAGAGCAAAACCTCTCCTTAGGCACTTTAGCCGAAGTAACTTATAATTTTGACCGGTGGCGTTTGGATTACCAAGGCACATCCACGGTAAAGGCCAAAAGGATCTGGGTGGATCCCGGAGGGGAGATTAGTTGGGTTAATATAGAATAATGGCGTAATGCGCGGACGAGCGCGCATCCATGCGCGCATGAATGATTCCGGGGGTGATCCCGGATTTATTTATGTATGAACGGAGGGTGAGTAAGATGGATCTGTTTAGCGCAGCCAGTGAAAGTCTACGGCAGAAAGAAGCTCCTTTGGCCGCCAGGATGCGACCAGAGAACCTGGAAGAGTTTTGTGGGCAAGAAGAGATAGTGGGCCCCGGTAGATTACTGCGTAGATCGATTCAGGCCGACCGGTTGAGTTCAATGATCTTCTATGGACCGGCCGGGACTGGAAAGACGACACTTGCGCTATTGGTAGCTAAATATACAAAGGCGCATTTTGAGAAGGTGAATGCGGTCACCTCGGGGGTTTCGGAGGTCAGAAGGATAATTCAAGAGGCTAAAGAGCGTAGGATCTATCACCAACAAAAGACCGTAGTTTTTATTGATGAGATTCATCGCTTTAACAAAAGTCAGCAGGATGCTTTATTACCGGCGGTGGAAGATGGCGACATCTTGTTAATCGGCGCCACCACGGAAAACCCTTATTATCAGGTGAATGCTCCGTTGCTGTCCAGATGTCGGATTTTTAGGCTGTCGCCTCTGACCAAGAGCGATATGAGCCGAATAATCAAGCGAGCGTTGGAGGATAAGGGCAAAGGGTTGGGAGAATATAAGGTCCGGGTGGCGCCGGAAGCCCTGGAGCACCTGATCAGCGTGGCAGATGGCGACGCCAGAGTTGCTTTGAACGGGTTAGAGGTAGCGGTTCTATCAACTGAACCGGCAGCAGACGGAGTGCGGTACATTACACCGGAGATTATCGAGGAATCCGTGCAACAAAGAATTCTCAGATATGATAAGGACGGAGAGGGTCATTACGATACAATCTCGGCGTTTATCAAGTCAATCCGGGGCTCGGATCCTGATGCCGCAGTCTTTTACTTGGCCCGGATGATTGCAGCCGGAGAAGATCCGCGTTTTATCGCCAGAAGAATGATGGTTCATGCGGCCGAAGATATAGGACTCGCCGATCCTAGGGCTTTACTTGTGGCAGTCTCCGCCGCGCAGGCCCTAGAGATGGTGGGTCTGCCGGAAGCACGAATTCCTTTGGCGGAGGCTGCGATCTATCTGGCAACAGCGCCGAAGTCCAATTCCGTAGTGGTAGCGATCGATCAAGCCATGCAAGATGTGAAAAATTTGGAAACAGGAAGTATCCCCCTGCATCTGCGTGACGCTTCGCATCCGGGGTCGGAAAAAATGGGTTATGGGGTGGGCTACAAGTATCCCCATGACTATCCCGGGCATTATGTTCAGCAGCAATACCTTCCGGACAAAGTAAAAGAGAGAAAGTATTACTCCGCCGGAGACTTGGGATATGAAGCGGAAGTAAAAAACAGAATGGAGGAGTTAAAAAAAGCGGATTGATATTTATCCAATATTCATGTATAATCATGAATATATTTATTTGCCGATCAGGATCGACTTGGTATAACCCACTACCGGGAAATAAAGACTAAGGGGGATTTTTTGATGGAGAGCTTAAGGGGTAGGGACTTTATCTCCCTGAAGGATTTCAGCCCAGAAGAACTGTGGTATCTGCTGGAAACAGCCAAGAATCTAAAGGTTCAGCGGAAGCGGGGAGTAGATACCCCTCATCTAAAAGGGAAGACCTTGGGAATGATCTTTACCAAGGCTTCAACCAGAACACGGGTGTCTTTTGAGGTCGGAATGTATCAGTTGGGAGGGTATGCCCTCTTTTTGAGCGCAGAGGCGACACAGATTAAGCGCGGTGAGCCGATTGCAGATACAGCCAGGGTACTGAGCCGGTATTTGGACGGGATTATGATTCGTACCTTTAAACACCAGGATGTTCTGGATTTGGCGGCGGAGGCCGACATTCCAGTCATTAACGGTCTCACCGATCTACTCCATCCTTGTCAGGCGTTGGCGGATATGTTGACGGTTTATGAGAAGAAAGGTAAGCTTAGGGGGGTAAAGATCGCCTATATCGGAGATGGGAACAACGTAGCGCATTCCCTACTTTATGCTGCGGCTAAGTTTGGCATGGAGATCACGGTGGCCTCCCCTTCCCACTATCTGCCCGCAGAAGAAGTGGTCAAGGAGGCCCGAATGATTGCCGCCCAGACGCAAGGAGAAATTGTGATTACTAGTGACCCGCAGCGAGCGGCGAAAGATGCAGAAGTGATCTATACGGATGTTTGGGCTTCGATGGGGCAAGAGACTGAGCGGGAAGAGAGGATCAAGGCTTTTCAGGGCTATCAAGTAAATACGGACTTATTAAAAGTGGCTGCGCCAGGAGCTATAATTATGCATTGTTTACCTGCTCACCGGGGTGAAGAAATCACAGAGGAGGTTTTTGAAGGAGAGCAATCCGTCGTTTTTGACCAGGCGGAGAATAGGTTGCATCTGCAGAAAGCCATCCTTGCTTCAATCTTATAGGTACCGAAGGGGGCAGCCTTACCACCTGATGGCGGCTGCTCCCCAACTTAGTCCACCTCCGAAACCGATTAAGAATAGATAATCACCCTTTTGAAAGAGGTTCTTTTCCCAAGCTTCCTTGAGGGCTAAGCCAATAGAGGCCGAGGAGGTATTTCCGTATTTTTCGATATTAATTACGAAGTTCTCCAAGGGGATCCCTTTATCCTTAGCTACGGATTCCATCATCCGCTTATTGGCTTGATGAGGAAGGATGAAGAATCTTTCTCCCGCCTTCCACCCTATCTTTTTCTTTAGGGAATCAATCAACTCTCCCATTTTTTGCACGGCGAATTTGAAGACTTGTTTTCCTGCTTGTCGAAAGTAAAAATCCTGTTCCGGGCCGCCCATAATAATACAGTCACTGCCGGTAGCGTCAGTGCCCAATTCGATAGTTAAGATTTCGTGTTCGGGATGGTCACTACTGAGCAGCAGAGCTGAAGCGCCGTCTCCAAACAGGATACAACTGGTGCGATCTTGATAATCCACGAAATAGGACATTCTTTCACCTGCGGTCACCAGTGCGGTTGTGATATTCCCAGTCATCATCATACTGTGGGCTACAGCCATGGAGTAGATCAGCCCGGAACAGGCAGCATTCAGATCAAAGGCAGGAATGCCGATCAGTCCCAAGCGGTTTGCTACGGTGCTGGCTTGATAAGGGAATCTATACTCGTTAGTTGAGGTTGAAGAGATTATAAGTTTGGGATGGGTATGGAAACCAGAGAGACAGTCTTGAGCGGCGCGGGTCGCCAGGTCAGAACAGAGCATGTTCTTGGCGATTCTTCGTTCCTGAATTCCTGTACGAGTAGTGATCCATTCGTCTGTGGTATCTATCATTTTTTCCAAGTCCGTATTGGTGAGTTTTTCTTCAGGCAGATAGGCTCCTACGGATAGTAATCCGATTTTCTTCATTCTTCTCCCCCTTGCAGTTCAGTGGATTTCAAAATCTGCAGTTTGCCGGCCATGTTAAAGTCAAGGCAGTAGACTTCGAACATGCCCTGAAAGACCAGTCCTCTTTTGGTTTTCATGATAATCTCCACTTCTTTTTTCCTTCCTTTGCTCTTTACAACTCTCGCTTTGGCCAAAACGCGCTCGCCCACGCGTACCGGGGCGGTGAATCTGATCTGGGCTGCGCCGGTGAGGGCGACGTCCGCATCAACAATGGTATTGGCCAAGGAGTTTGCCTGAGCAAAGAGGACATGTCCGCGAACAATCTTAGTTTGTCCTATACCCATCTCCTCCGTGGTATCCAGCAGTGATAAACCTTCTCGATCAAGGTCCACTTCGAGCAGCTCGCCGATTTGTTCGGCGGCGTTCAAGGTTTTGGCTTGGCCAAAGAGGGTGACAGCCACATCTTTTGTTCGCTTTCTCACTTCCGGAATGCCGATTTTTTTCCGGTCAGCGCGGATTGTGTGGATACTGACCTCAAAAAAAGAGGCAAGTTCTTCATCGGTGATGAAAGGATTCTCTTCAATTTTTTCTTTCATCTTCCGGTGCCGGTTCAGCATAGTGAGGGTTTTTTCGGTCACTATATCACCTTCTCATATCACCTAATAATATGACCTAGTAATATTATAATTGATCGAAAAAAAATGATCAATACTATTTATGGACGTTCCTTGCAGAGCAGGCCGGTCAAGTAAGATCCTGATCCATGATAAAAAAAACAGCGCGGCGGATAACGCACGCGCAGAAAATCAAGAGAACAAAAGGTCTTATGCGGTGAACGAGAGTGCGCCCACTTTTAAGCGGTACTTCTCGGCCAAAGCATAGGCATCCGAGGTATTAGCCAAGATATCTTCCGGAGCATGGGCATCTGAATTAATGATGACCAGAATGTCATAACCGGTAGCCAACTCCCAAAATGGTTCCAGAGGATAGACGCAACGCTGTTTGTCCTCAACATTGATCATGGGTTGACGAAAACCATTGCCGTTGATCTCCAGGGGGATACTCAGTGCACTTGCTGCTTGTAAAATCGCGTGGGAACATGCGATGGTGTTTTCATCCCAAGGCAGGTAAGAATGGCCGAAGAGATCGGGATGGGCGACAAAAGTGAAGAGTCCGGAAGCCATGGCGGCGATTAGATGGTCTGTGTAGGCAAAGAGTTCCTTCTTCCCCTTGATGTAGCTATGGGCGCCAATCCATGAGCCGTCGCAAGGGAAGAAATGGCCGGCGGCGATTAGGTAATCCAAACCCCATTTTCCCAGAAGCTCTTCCTGGTAAAAACTTCGATACTCGTCAGCGTATTCACATTCCATTCCTTTTAGGATAGTGAGTTCGTGTTCAGACTGGTATTTTTTTTGCGCTTCTTCAATAGCAAGAACATAAGACTCGAGCTCCGAAAGGTCCATCCGGATATGCGGCCATTTTCCATCCGGAAGGGGGGTATGGTCGGAGAAACCAAGAACGGAAACGTTTTTTTTGATTGCCGCTTCAACATAATCAACTATGTCTCCGGTGGCATGTTTACATCTGAAGGTATGGATATGATAGTCTGTGTACATAAATTCGGCCCCTTTGTTAGAAAATCATCTTCATAACTATAATATAACGCTGAATATAGTGTTAAGGATATCAATATACTGTTAAATATATCAATATCTTGTTAAGTATATTATAACACTTTTATTTGTTTGCTTAACCATCTCCCTAACTGTACTGCCTCTTGCTTTCGTAGATGACTAATTGCTTTACGCTAGGAAGATTCGGAGATATATACTTCCCCAAATTTCATTTTGGTAAGTAATTAACGGGATTAACAACCATATTCAGGTTGGAAGCTGTAAAATCTCTTGTTTTTAATCTATATGATACTTAACAATTAAAGGAAATTGAATTCAATTAACGAAATAAATCAGGTAAATATAAATTAAACCTGGATTTTTAGGCCTATTTTATGAAAAGTTTAAGGAGAGATTTTTGTGAACAAATCTACTGGGATAAAACCCAAGCGAACCGTATCCAAGAACACAACGGAAAAAAGAGGATCACTGAGCAAATTTACCTTGGCCGTCCTCGTCTGTCTTATCTTGGTCACTACCTTAACCGGTTGTGTCCCCAAAGCCCCTCATGAACATTATGTTGCTGCCCTAAAAAAAGTAAACGATCTGGACTACCTGGATTTTGAGGCCAAGGCGTCCATGCTTATCCAGTCGGACCTTCCAGAAAACCAGGGAATTTATCAGATCTTAAGTCGAGTTTCCTTTGAAGTAGCTGTAAAGTTGGATAAAGAAGACCATCAAGTTCTCTTTGATTTTAACCTCCTTTATAAAGGAGCAAAATGCGGAAATCTGACTTTATACTGCGATCTGGAGAAAATAGCAGCCCAATCGGTCTTCTTGGGGCCAAAGATTTTTTACTTTGAATGGAAAGATCTGCAACCGTTAGTACAAAAGTATTTTGATCTTCAATTGCAAATTGCTGATTATTTCCCTCTGTTGCTCGAAACCGACGAAAAAATGTGGGAAGAAGTGGAGTTGGCGATTTATGATTTTTACGCCGACTATTACCAGGACAAAATCACCGTCGGCGACGAGCAGGTAAAATTAGCCGTCATTGAAAACGGTCAAGAAAAAACTCTTATCTGTAAAGAATTGCTTCTGCAGATGGATAGCGATGCTTTTTCCCAGGAAGAGACAAGTCGCTTGCTACAAGGCCTTTTCGGTAATCCCGCAGTCAGGACTTTATTCAAAGATAAAATCACTCAGTTTATTACCATTGCCAAGAACAACGGCGACTTGGCGACTTGGCCGATTACCGAAGAAGAACTAATCGCCTTCCGTAATAATATTGATGTCCAAATCGATTATTATATAACTCGGATGGGGACGGTAATAGCGGATACCACACCGACTACTTCCCCTACTTCCATTACGAGGATGGAGGGGAAAATCCTCATCGACCAGAAGGGCTTATGGCGCAGTATGTTAGCAGACCAAACCATGCACATTACCAACCCCGACACAGGGGAAGTGTCCCAGTTTACGATGAAGATCGAGCAAAACCTGGTGAATCCAGGGCAAAAGCCGACCTTTCCTGATTTTCTTCCCGCAGCAATGGTCAACGTCGGCCAAACCTCCGCCGAGGAGTGGGCGGCTTTAGGGCAAGAAATTTACTTTAACCTATTTGCTCAAGCCATGGTTAACCCCTTCATCCAAGATATTATACAGCTTGGTACAGAAACAGAATAATATCTGGCCATCATCAATTAACCACATCCTATAATCTCAAGTTAATAAAAGAACCGCCTGCTGATGGGGAGCGGTTCTTTTTTCGCTCATGTCTTGATCTGCCAGGCTTATCTCGGTTTCCAGACAAGCGCCCCCTTGGGCATTGCTGCCGCAGGGAATAAAGCTGCAGTCCGATCTTGGTTTCCATCCTCCACAACATTCCTTTTTTATTTTACATCCACCACATTAGGCCTCTTGGCGGTGACTTTCAATCGTCAACAAAGGTCTCACGTTCTTTCAGCTTCAAGTCACCTCGCGCCGCCAAGTCGGCCAGCATCCGGTCGAACAGTTCTTTATCGATTTTAAACTTGAAAAGGTAGATGAGATAACCGGTGACAATAAAGAGGAGCGGTAGGATGAGCATGGCGGATTTCATGAGGAGGAGTCCCCTTGCTGTGACCTCTTCGGGGGTGGCCGCCGCATTAATTCCGGAGATCACCGTTGTGGCCATTACGATCCCATTGGCCAGCGCAGCGCCGATCTTATTAATAAAGGGCTGCATCGAAAAGGTAATGCTCTCATTTCGGCGTCCCAATTTCCATTGGCCGTACTCGACGGTATCCGCCAGGAACATCAGCATTAATAGTTGGATGAAGGCTTCCCCGATAAAGATTAGGACACCGGCCGGTCCGATAAACCCCATTTTCTCCGGGGCGAAGAAAAAGATCAGATAGCCCAGGACCACCAGGATGGTAGAGAGGGTATACAGCTGTTTTCTGGTATATTTCTTGGAGAAGAGATTAAAAATGGACAAGGCTAAAAGCTGGGAAACACCAAGGATCCCGGAGAAGACCGCATACATGTTTTCGTCTTTGTAGGCGTATTTAAAATAGTAAACCCCGAAACTGGTGGTGGTACAGTAGCCAATCATAAAAAGGGCCATGGCCAGCGCAGTGTAGAGGAGTTGGTCATTGTGAAAGATGACGGCGAACAATTCTTTCAGGGAAGTTCTCTCTTCTGTTTTGTACAGGTCCCGCTTTTCCTTCACTCCAAGTAAGGTGAATAGCAAAAAGACCCAGGTGAGTAAGGCAACGATGATCGAAAAGATAAACCAAGCGTTTTTATTACCGCCCAGGGCGTAGGTGGCGGGGATGATCCCGACTACCACCAGATACATGCCGATATTGGCACAGATCCGGGCAAAGGCGCCAGTCTTCTCCCGTTCCTTCTGGTTGATGGTGAGGGCGGGTAGCATTGACCAGTAAGCAATATCATTGGCGCCGTAGGCCAAATCCCACAAGAGATAAAAAAGGCCAAAGGTCAGCACAAAAGCTGGGCCGGTCAGACCCAGATCGGTAAAGAGTAAGACGGTTAGGATTCCGCCGATCACGCCACCAATGGCGATCCAGGGTTTGAATTTGCCATACCGGGATTGGGTGTTGTCAACCAGATAACCCATAAAGGGATCGTTCACCGCATCAAAGATGCGTAAAGCAGTAAAAACGCCGGTCAGCCACCACATGGTGGCATCGGAAAGATTAAGGATTTCCGTAAGGTAAAAGACAAGATACATACTGACCAGGGCATAGAGCATATCCCGGCCGACGGTCCCAAGACCAAAGAAATAACGGTTGGCTTTGGTTTGTTTACTCATCGTTCCCCTCCTCTGTGTTTACTCTTTCAACAATGTAGAGATTTGAACCGAAATCACCCAGCAGCCGGACGTTTTCGTTATAGGCGGTCCCGGTGAATTGGTTGTTGAGGGGGATGCCGACCCTAAGGGCGGTAGCGGAACATCTATACTCTTCAACGCAATCAGCCAGACTGTAGTAGCGATTGGCCTGGTGCAGTAAGAAGCCTTCGGGGTTCAACGTCACCGGCGAAATATGGTTGACCAGACCGCCAAAGCGGGCCAGATATAAGCGCTGGGGCCTGGTCTGCACCACGTATTCTCCGGCGTTCAGTCCCGTGAGCCGCAGCCAATCATCGGTCTCGGCGGGAGAGACCAGTGTTTGGAAGAAGCCGACCACCGCCGAGTTTCTGTCCGCACTGACACATTGCCAGAGTACCTTGTTATCCTTCGTCGTAGATAACCGGGAAAAGGTGCCATACTGAAAGACTCGCCGGTACTTTTTATAGAAAGTAATCTGTTCCTTAACCTCTTTTTTCTCCTCAGGGGTCAGGAACCGAAGATCAAGCTCATACCCGAAACAGCCGAAACAGGCCACGTTAAAACGGGTGGAGAGCGGGGTGATTCGCAACGTTTGCTGGCTGGGTGACTGGGAGACATGGGCCCCCATGGTCGACAACGGATAGAAGTAGGAGAGCCCGGTTTGAATCTTTAGCCGTGCAACCGGGTCCGTATTATCTGAGGTCCAAATCTGCGGACTAAAGCAGAGCATACCCAAGTCAAAACGGTTTCCCCCGCTGGAGCAGCTTTCTAACAGAACCTCCGGCCGGGGACGGAAGATCCGGGAGAGCACCTCATAAAGGCCGATGATATAACGGTGGTAGAACTCTCCCTGGTGCTGAAGGGCTGGCGAGTAGCCCTCTGCAATGTGACGGTTCATATCCCACTTGACGTAAGTAACCTTTGCTTCATCAAGAACTCGGCTGACCTGCTCAACGATGTAATCCCGAACTTCTTTTTGACAGAGATCCAGCACCAGCTGGTTCCGGCCGAGGATCGGCTTTTTCACCGGATGCCGGACGGCGTATGCGGGGTGTTCCCGGAAGAGGTTACTGTCTAGGTTGACCATCTCCGGCTCCACCCAAATTCCGAACTCAAGACGAAGGTCGCGTACTTGATCGGCAAAGGCCTTCAGTCCGCGGGGGAACTTTTTCCGGTTGACGGTATAATCACCCAGACCGGCTTCGTCGTTGTTACGCTGGCCGAACCAGCCGTCATCTAGGACAAACAGTTCGATCCCCAGTTCCTTGGCTTTCTTGGCCAATTGGATGAGTTTGCCCTCGTCATAGTCAAAGTAATATGCTTCCCAGCTGTTGATTAAGATGGGACGTTCCCGCTTTTGCCAGTGGCCCCGGACGATATGTTCGTTAACAAAAGAATGCATGTTCCGGCTCATGCCATTAAAGCCCTGACTGCTGAAGGTCATCACAGCTTCGGGGGTCTCAAAGCTTTCTCCCTGCTCCAGAGTCCACTCAAAGCAGTGGGGATTGATCCCCGCGGCAACCCGGACAATGTCGCGTCGGCTCTTCTCAATGTAACTGGCATGGTTTCCGCTGTAGACCAGGTTAAAACCATAGACCTTGCCGTTTTCTTCGGTGGTGGCCGCTGCTGCCAGCATGAAAGCGGGATTATGCCGGTTGCTGCTGGCGCCGGTGTTTGAGGCATTGGTGACCATCCCGTACTCCACCGACCGAGCATGTAGATGGGCTTCTTTGATCCAATCGCCATCCAGCGTATACAGGTAAAAATTCTCATCGGGCAAGTCCACCATCATGCTCATTATCCTGCGGATCACCAGCGGATCCTGGCTTCCATTGGTCAAGACCGCTCGGCGAGTAATAACGTTTACTTTAGCAAAGACGGTATAGTAGAGAGAAAGCGTGACGCTGGCGGTGGTATCCTGTAACGTAATCACCAGCGTCTGGTCGCCTCCGTGTGCCGACGGTAAGGTGCTCATCGGGACCGAACCGTCGATCATCTGGTGGGACTCATAGACAAAATCACTGACAAAGGTACCATCGGGCATTTTCAGCTCGGTCGGACTCTGTCGGTAGTCGCCTCGTCCATTATCGGACCATTCGAGGTACATCTGGTCCAAGCAGTACAATTCATCGGACTCGTCATAAGCCACGCTGTTCCCCAGGGGAGCGTTATTTTTTTGCGCCAGAACCCGGACATCCTCACCGGGCGCCAGTAGCGGCCCGTAAAAGATGTGCTCCAAATGGCCGAATTTAGTGACTCTGAACAGATAAGTAGTTGCCACCGTATCTAACCGGAAGACATTATCTTGCGCCACAATCAATAGTCATCCCTCCTTTCTTTTCCGCTCCTGATTTAGTTAATAAGGAATACTTCGTCCTCTCCGTCGGCGGCTCGGAACACCGTGAAGCTCAATAAGGATATTTTTCTGCTCCGACGTATTCATCATAGAGTTCCTGGCTTACCCCGCCTTCCTTGATTATTGCGGCGAAGAAAGTTCCCGACTTTTTGACGGTCCGTTGCTGGGTGGGATAATCTACGTGTACAAGACCGAAACGGGCGCTTTCTCCTTCGCTCCACTCAAAATTATCACAAAAGCACCAGTGATAATAACGTTCAATGGGCAATGCGGACTCGCAAACCGCCTTTAGGTGGTCATAAAGGTAACGGCACCGGAAAGCATCCTGATTGTCACAGGTTCCATTTTCAGTGATATAAATCGGCCGCGCAAGCAGGCCATAGAGTTTTTCTGCACACCGGATCAAGCCCTCCGGATATATTTCCCAGCCCAAATCGTTTTTGGGCGCTCCGGCCCGTACCCCGTCGTTAAATTGGGAGATCGTGGAACGGGTATAATAATTAAGTCCAATAAAATCAGCATATTCTCCCCGCTCAACTCGGGCCGGCGCTTTGAGGGGCCAGATAAATTTCCCGAAGAAAATAGCTTGAGTAATTAAACCCTGGAAAAAGTAGTCCAAAAGCTTAGCATAGATCCGGTGGCGTAAATTCTTTGGGTTTGCCGGGTCAAAGACCCGTAAATGATGGGCCAAACTGACCTTGGTATTTTGGTAGCCCATTTCCCGGCGGATCTTGTGGATCAGTTCATAGGACCGGATATGGCAATAGGCCAGATTTGCCATGATCGTCAACGCCTTGGAAAAGGATTTTTTGCCGGGAGGCCAGTCCCCAAAGTAATAAGAATTAGTGGCGTAGACATTGGGCTCATTGATGGTGATATACTCGGCAACCAGATCTCCAAAGGAGCGGACCACAAGCTCCGTAAAGTCCAAGAAATACCGGAGATTCTCTTTCTTTAAAAAACCGCCTCTTTCCTCAAACCACATAGGATTGGTAAAATGGTGAATGGTAAGCAGTAGTTTGATGCCTTTTTTCCGAAGGTAAGTTATTTCTTCGCGATAATGGGCGATAGCCGCTTCATCCACCCGCTCGGGGGTGGGACAGATCCGGGCCCATTCGATCCCGAACCTGTAGACTTGTAGGCCTAAATCCGCCATCAAATCGGCGTCTTCCCGCCAACGGTGGTAATGATCGGTAGCCCGGGCTGGGTCGGAACCGTCTTTGATCCAACCGCAGCGGTACCAGTCATTCCAGTTGTGGTCTAACTCACCGCCTTCGATCTGAGTGGCGGACGTGGCCGCGCCTAACAAAAGACCTGGTTTTAGCTGGAAACTCATGATTTCCCCTCCCGAAAAGTTCTTTATTTTTGTGGCCGGTTTCAGCCGGGGCTCGGATGACGTAATTCCCATCCATATTTGTGGAGTTCATTAATGATAATCATTAATGATAATTAACAATTTATTCATATATAAAGAATAACATTCTAAAGATGAAACCCGCAAGCCTTTCCGGGAAATTAGAAGCGGCCGACCGGTTAAGTAATAGATCACATATGTCGTCGGTTTTGCCGACAGTACGCAAAGGCTGCTTGAGCAGTGTGCGCCAACTAATTTTGCCTACTGCCTTTTCGTAAAAGGAAAAAGGATTAGGGCGATCCGTGCCGAATTTGGCATACATATATTATTACTGAAGTATTATTACTGAAGGAGCTTGGCAGATAGCCAGAGCGTAATAGGACGGCGCAATTATGCCGGCCGGAGTAATCAATAAAACCGCTGAGAGGTGACGTCGTTGAGAAAAGGATTAGTATTTGGTTTGCTCCTCTGCATACTGATCTGGGGAGCGGGGACTCCGGTGACGACTGCGGCCAAGAACCCCAACGAAATAGTTGAAGGGGTAATTGAAGTATTACAGAAGATGGCGGAGGAAGACGATGCGGAGAATTTGGGCAGGTTATTGAAGAAAGCGGAAGGAGTAGCTGTCTTCCCTTCGGTAATTAAAGCCGGTTTAGTCTTGGGCGGACGGCACGGGCGTGGGGTCTTGCTAAAAAGAGACCGCGCAGTCACAGGCGCTTGGTTTGGCCCGCATTTTGTCACCATCTCCGGGGCTTCATGGGGATTACAGGCTGGGGTGCAATCTACCGCCTTGGTGATGGTAATTATGAATGAGCGCGGTATGAAAGGCTTTACTGGTGATAAGTTTACCTTAGGCGGAGATGTGAGCGTCGCCGCCGGCCCGGTGGGACGGCAGACCGGTGTAGGAACAGATGGCAGTTTTACCGCTGAGATTTTTACTTATTCCATGAGTAAAGGGGTCTTTGCCGGACTGTCCTTGGAAGGCTCGGTAATCAGTAGTGATAATGAACGAAACGAGGAGTTCTGGGGCGGGGAGGTTTCCATTGAAAGTATTCTAAAGCGCAAATCCGGGGATCCACAGGTGCAGTCGTTGATTGAGGCCATAAATGACTTGGTTGTTAAGGATAAAGCAACTTCCTTATAGAGTATGATCAACTGTAGATAATCGGCAATAATATAAACGGTCTTCCGATAAGGGCCAAATATGGGAAGCAATAATACAGGCAGGTGAAGTTATGGAGCTCCGGAAAGTAATTACCCGGCTAAATTTTTTATACCATAAACGGACCACTACCGGCTTGAGCGAGGAGGAGCAGGCAGAAGAAAGTAGGTTGCGGCGGGAGTATATAGAGACGATCAAGGGTAATCTTCGCCAGCAGCTTGACCAGATTAAGATCGTAGAACCTGCAAAACCCGGTCGGTCCGGCTGTTGCTGCGGTCATGATCATAGCAGTTGTGAGGAAAGGCATTGAAGCTTCCGCGCGTACAGGGGATGGAATCAATCAAAGGCAGCGTTAATTTCGTTGTTTTCGTTGTAGATTCTGATGGTATGAAGCTCAAGGAGGTTGAGGGCTTCCCAGCTGATCGAGTTTCCGTCTTCATCCACGATTAAAAGGTCCCAGCTTTCTATGTTAGCATAATCAAAGGTGATTTTTAGGTGTTCGCCATGGGATAGAATATCTTCTTCCAGAATGTCCTCTTCCCAGTCATTGGAGGAAGAGGGAGAGATGTATATCTCATAGATATCGAGACTGCTCTCATTGATTAAGGTAAAACTGTGGGAGGTGGCCAGCGCCGGACCGCAGGCGACCATCAGGAGCACGAGGGCAAAGAGGATGCCAGCAGATAGTCGTTTCAACTTAGATCCTTCCTTTCAATAAAAATTCGGCGACTAATTAAAATGGATAGAATATTTTTAGTTAATTATACCAAAACATACGGGTCAAGGATAGTCTAGTAAGAAGTCGGGGCTTCCGGTTTTCCCTCGGGCTTTTGCAAGTTAAAACCGTCTCACCCAGCGCTGCGCAGTGTCTCGTGAGCGCTTTTTTCTGCAGCTGGTGGCGGTCATCACTGGAAAGGAGTTGAATACCATGGGATTGGAATTACTAAAGAAGAGAGTAAGTGTTCGTCAATACCAAGCGCGACCTGTTGAGCGGGAGAAACTGGAAGCCATCATTGATACGGTCCGCTGGGCGCCGTCTGCCCGTAATGAGCAACCATGGGAGTTTGTAGTGATCACCGAAGAGGGAAAGAAAGCGGAAATCGCTGCGCTGACAGACTATGGACGTTTTATAGCAGAGGCAGGCGCCTGCATTGCCGTGTTTTGTCGTGAGACCAAATATTATCTGGAGGACGGTAGCGCAGCTACGACTTATATATTGTTGGCAGCTACCGAGCTGGGGTTGGGCTCTTGCTGGATCGCTGGAGACAAAAAAGGATATACGGAAGAGATCAGAAAAGCCTTGGGGGCGCCCCCAGAGTTTAAGCTGGTTTCTTTAGTAGCCCTCGGGTATCCAGGAGAGCATCAGCCCAAACCCAAACGAGAGCTTCACACTTTGTTGCATTGGGAAAAGTTTTGATCTCTCCGGTTTCGGCGCAGGGTTGCGTAGAAGACCGGGTCATTTCGGGCTGGAAAGAAAGGATCTCAAAGAAATAAATAGAAATATTATAGAACCAGAAGAGCGGGAGGTTCTATAGAAATCCTACGCTTTGTTGGTGTGGGAGTTTTTTTAGGTTGTCCGGCTCCAGTAAAATATCTGGTTCTCACTTACTGTAGTGAATAATATGATTATATAATTATAATAAAGATAAAGGCGACGACAGAAGATGGATCAGCACCTTCCGGAACAGTTGCCAAGATGAGAAGCTGCCTAGTAAGACTCGGACAGCATTTTTTCAGCGATGATAAGCGGGTGAAGACTGATGAAAGCAGGGAAGAAAAAGAGACGGGTCCCCAAAAACCTCTGTTTGAGTTGTATGTCTGAGAAAGGGAAAGCCGATGTTTGCCCGGTGTGTGGATGGCATAAAGGGGAACAACCGGATTCTCCCTTATTTTTATTACCAGGGACAGTGCTTAATGACAGATACCTTTTTGGGCGGGTTTTGGGGCACGGCGGTTTTGGTATTACTTATTTGGCATGGGATTTAAATCTCCACATTAAACTGGCGATCAAGGAGTATCTGCCACAGAATTTGGCCACCCGGGCGCCTGGTAGTAATGTAGTATCCGTCTTCACCGGTGAAGCGAGAAAGCACTTTGAATATGGGTTGGAAAAGTTTATCGAGGAAGCCAGGATACTCGCGCAATTCAACGGCCATCCATGTATCGTTTCCGTACATGGCTTTTTCCGGGAGAATGAAACGGCTTATTTGATCATGGACTACCTGGAGGGGATCACCCTCAAAGATTATGTGGAGGGAAGAGACGGTAAAATACCTGTTGAAGCAGGTTTGGAAATTATGATGCCGGTGATGGATGCCCTCCGGGAGGTGCATAATGTAGGTTTACTGCACCGGGATATTAGTCCGGAGAATATTTATATCACCAGTTCGAAACAGGTGAGACTCTTGGATTTCGGCGCGGCCAGAATGGCCGTGGGCGAACAAAGCAGGAGTCTTTCGGTGATTTTAAAACCGGGATATGCTCCGGAAGAGCAGTATCGAAACAAGGGTAATCAAGGACCATGGACTGATGTGTACGGGGTGGCGGCCACTATTTACCGGGTGATCACAGGGAAGGTACCTGTGGAAGCCCTGGAGAGGCTCGAGAGGGATTCTTTACAACCCCCGTCCGCCTTGGGAGTAACCATCTCTCCCGTGCTTGAGGCCGCTTTAATGAAGGCCTTATCGGTCAGGGCGAAAGATCGCTATCAATCCATCAAAGAGTTTCAAGACGAGATTGGCAAGTATCTACAGAGTAAAAAAAGTGAACAATCGAAAGATGGGAAAGAGGGGAGCAGCAACGGTGCTCCGTCCCAGGCGGTTGGTGCGGCTGGGTCCAAGGTGGCGCCAGAAGAGACCCGTTCCAGTCTTTCCGATATGTTCTTGGTTTTCAGGGTAATCATGATTCTGCTGGGTGTGATTGGCCTGGCTTCCTGGTTCGACAATTATCAGCGGTTGACCAATTTAAAGTATCAGTACAGCAATTTGGTGGAAGACCATGCGGCGCTCAAAGAAGAATTGGCCTTGGCTAAAGAACAGTTAAGAAAGGTTACTGCCGGAAACCGCGACTCGGGGTTCTATGATCGGTATTATCAGCTTTCCAGGGATTATCATCAACTGAACAAACAATTCAAGGCAATTCAGGAAGAGTTGGCCGAGGAATGCCGGGATCTATCCATAGAGGTGGTGGGTTTTGATCTGAAAAACACCGGTAAGGGGGAGCGGCCGCTTGGCGGGGATTCGGTGATTTTCTCCGCTAATGAAATCCGGTATATCACATTTTATATAACATTGCAAAATAAGACAACAGACGTGACCAGGATTCAGGGTAGACTGGCCATCAAATATTTTAATCCCGACGGCTCTTTGCAGTGGAACAGTAAGAGCAGCCCTCCCGGGTGTACCTTATACGCTGAATTTGATCTAGCCGATCGAACTATAGTCACCGGAGGATGGGGAGACAGCAGCAAGAATATTTTTAAGGAAGGAACTAATCTGATCGAAGTCTGGTATGAGGGGCGGAAACTTGCGGAGAAAAAATTCGTGGTGTTTTGAGCCGGTACGGAATTAGGGGTGTGAGCATGAAAACTGATAAAAGGCCAACCATGGCGAAGCTTCTTTACGAGCATATCCGGCGGCTCACCCGGCAGGATCCGGCGTGCGCTAGGGAGATCAGTAGAGTTCATCCGGGAAATGCGCAGACTATCGGGGCCCGTGAGGAACAACAAGACGCCTTTGGCTTCTCCGAAATCGGGGAAGAAAAGTCGTTGAGTCAGACCGGAGTTTTAGCCGTTTTGGCGGACGGGATGGGGGGACTACAGATGGGCAGGGAGGCCGCGCATTTGGCAGTGCAAACAATGCTTAAAGAGTTTGCGGCCAGACGCGGCGCTATCGAGTTTTCCGCTGAGCCGGTCCAGCACACGCTGTGGCATATATTGGAGAAAGCAAATAGTGTGGTGTACGAGACCGCCCGTCAACAGGGACTAGCTCTTAAAGTCGGCACTACTTTGGCAGCGGCGGCGGTCTTACGGAACGAGTTGTTTTGGGTGTCCGTCGGTGACAGCAGGATCTATTTATATCGTGACCATGAACTTTCTCAACTAAATGTAGAACACATTTACGGGCGGGAGTTGGATCGGAAAGCATTGCATCAGGAAATTACTTGGGAAGAAGCTCAAGCCCATCGGGATCGGGAAGCCCTCACCAGTTATGTGGGGATGCCGGAGTTGTGCGAGGTTGACCGGAATCTTAAAGGGTTGCCGCTACGCGCCGGGGACTGGATTATGCTTTGTAGTGATGGGGTGTATCGTGCGCTTTCCATTGAGGAGATCAAAGAAGAGTTGGCCGGTGATCCGGCAGAAGCAGCGGAATCACTAATCCGGATGGTGATCGAGAAAGAGAAGGCGGGTCAGGATAACGCCACTGTGGCTATTCTCGCCTGTGAATGAGGAGACCGGTAAGAATAATTAATGGCAAGGAAGAGGGGGTATTATGAGATTTCAAACCGCGACCCTTTCCAGAAACGGCGGGCGAAGAGATAATGAGGATTACATAGTATATAAAGAAGAGGGAGGCTACACCTGTTGGGTGGTGGCAGACGGTTTAGGCGGACATCCGGGAGGGGCATTAGCCTCTCGGGTAGTGGCGGAAGAGATCGCCAAGAGGTTTTTTTCAACTAAACGGATTGATGTCGCCTCTATTCGCTTATATATGAAGACCGCCCATGAAATACTGGTACAGCAACAAGTAGCAGAGGGATCGGTCCAGTCTTACAAAACTACTGTAGTAGCGCTTTTTACAGACGGAAGGAACATGCGATGGGGACATGTGGGAGACTCCAGAATTTACCGTATTCATCGGGGCGCGGTTGTCTATCAATCCAGAGATCATAGTGTTCCCCAGATGATGGTGGAGGCTGGAGAGTTGAAGCCCGGTGAGATTCGTTTTCATGAAGATCGGAACAGGTTGTTACGGGTCTTCGGGATGCGTGGGGATCTGCAGCCGGAGGTTGATAAAGAGCTTACGTCGGCGCTGAAGGGAGACGCCTATCTACTTTGTACCGATGGTTTTTGGGAGTATGTGACTGAGACTGAGATGGAGATCGACTTTGCAAAGGCGGCTTCGCCTGAAGAGTGGCTTGCTTATATGGAAGAACGGTTATTGCAGCGCGTTCAGTTGCGAGCGAGAAGGGGGTTTGATAATTATTCGGCTATAGGAGTCTTTTGCTGATTGTAGAGTAAGCAGAGAAATAGAAGTATTGAGGAGGAGTTACTATGGAATCTAGAAGATGTGAAAACGGGCATTATTATGATCCGGAGAAGCATAGTTCTTGTCCGCATTGCGGGGTAAACATCGACCTGGATCCAAATGAGAGTCGGGGATATACCAGATCTAATCCATCAGGATTAACAGGGGTCAGAGGAAGTAGCGGTGCGGAAGGGAAGACCATTGCCATGATCAATAAGCAACTGGGGATCGATCCGGTGGTTGGATGGCTGGTCTGTATTGAAGGCCCTGATCGAGGTAGAGATTACCGGTTGCGTAGTGAGAAGAATTTTATCGGACGTTCGGAGAAGATGGACATCTGCATCGCCGGAGACGGCTCCATCTCCCGGGAGAATCATGCCACCGTCAGCCATAATCCGAAGAATAATTCGTTCAAAATCTACCCGGGAGAAGGCCGGGGACTGGTCTATTTAAACAACGAAGAAGTGGATACGCCCAGAGAGCTTAATCCGTATGATATTATTGAATTGGGACAGACCAAATTAGTCTTCGTGCCTTTGTGCGGTGAGGCGTTCTCATGGGATTAATAGGCAATAAACAAGCTGGTCTGGGCAGGCTGCTCCGGTTGGCGATCTTCTGCTGTGGCCTCTTTCTCTCTTCTACTACAGCGCTGGGGGGAGAGGCTTGTACTTTACGTTTGCGTCAGGCCTATCCTTTGGCGGATGAGATCCAGGTTTATCTGGATATTTTGGATGAAAACGAGGATCAAATTCAAGGTTTAAGCCTGAGCGAGCTAGGGTTGACTGCAAATTTGGGACAAAAGTCCTGCCGGATTCGGGGTTTTAAGCCCTTTGTCCAGACGGATGAAGGCGTGGCTTATGTTTTTTTGGTGGATGTCTCCAAATCCCTGACGGAAGAAGAGTTCCGCCAGATGAAAGAAGCCATGGGGATTTGGGTTGGAGCCATGACGGATAAAGATCGGGCGGCTGTAGTTACGTTCGGTGAATCCGTGCGGGTGGTTCAGGATTACACCGGTGACCAAACGGTCTTGCGAAAAGTCATTGACCTTTTGTCTCCCAAGGATCTAAAGACTCAGTTACACCGGGGATTGGCTAAAGCCATTGAGCTGGGGAGGCGAAGCGACCCGCAACTGCCGACCAGACGGGTGGTTATCACGCTCTCCGATGGCCGTGAGGATTATACCGGCGGAATGGTCAAAGATGAGGTCTTGGCCATGCTGATGGAAGATAGAATACCCATCTATGCGCTGGGATTTTATAGACCGCCCTTATCGGCGGAGAAACAAAGATACCTGGATGTGCTTGGAGAGTTCGCTCGTAGATCCGGAGGAGATTATTGGCAAATGAATTCCACCCCGATTGTCCAGGCTTACTCCAATGTACGGAGGCGGATCTTGCAAAGCTATGTGGTAAGTGTTGCTTGCCCAGAGCAAGTAATGGATGGAAGTGTTACGCATCTTCGTCTGAATCTGACCCAAGGAGGAAAAGTCCTTAGTGACGGAATTGACCTCCGGTTGGTCGCGGCTGCCGCCGGAGCCAGCGTTGAGCGTGGTTCCAAGGGAAAATGGGTTATCTTTGTGATTATTGGTCTGTTAATAGTCGGCTCTTTGGTGGTGGCCTTATTTAAGTATAAGGCAGCGCAGAGCAATTATCCTGTAGAAGAAGTAATAGCTGAAGCAGAGTCTGGGGCGGAGGAGGATAAACCAAGTTTACCAGGGATTAAAATCAGGCTTACTCCGACAGGGAAAAGTGAAGGAGATCAAGCCTTTGAACTGAAACTGATTGACCGGATCACCCTGGGCAGAGAAAGAGCAGAGAATGATCTGAGCTTTTCTGATCAAGAAATCTCCAGAAAACATTGTGAGTTAACGCGGGAAGAGGATCTTGTCTTCATCCGAGACTTGGCTTCCAGGAACGGAACTTATGTGAACGGGGTACCAATCAGTGGCCGCCACCGGTTGGAAAACGGAGATGTGATTGTGATTGGCCGGACGGAATTGCGTATTTCCTTCGATTCCCAACTTGTTTTCTAGTTTTTTTATAAACTTTTGAGTAGACAGGGGTATGGGGGCGTGTTTTCAACACGCCCTGTTTTTAACTGGGATAAAAGGTGAGTGGCTGGCTGAGTTATGCTTATTTAAGGAGGATTTTTCCGGCTGAAGAAGAAAGAGAAAGGCTATAGAGGAATTTTATTATGGAAAGCATCGATCACCATCTGACGTGTGGGGGGAAGAATATGACCGAAGCAGAGCTTCATAGAGAAATAATCCGCGCCAACCATGAGCGTGAAGAGAAGACCTTATCCAAGTACGCCACCAAAAGCCAAGATGGGATCAGACTGGCGCCATGCCGGGAGAAGCTGCCTGATATGGAGAATATTCGCCCGGCTTTTTTTCATGATACGGATAAGATTATTCATTCCCGGGCGTACACTAGGTATATTGATAAAACCCAAGTATTTTCGCTTTTTGAAAATGATCACATCACCCATCGTGTCCTGCATGTGCAGTTTGTTTCGAAGATCGCCAGGGTAATCGGGAGATGTTTGCGGCTGAATGAGGATCTGATTGAAGCCGTGGCCCTGGGACATGATCTTGGCCATACCCCTTATGGTCACGACGGAGAAAGGTATCTGAATCAATTATGTATTGAAGCGGGGATCGGATATTTTTGTCATAATGCGCAAAGTGTCCGGTTTCTGCATGAAATTGAAGGGGACGGACAGGGCCTGAACTTGACCCTTCAGGTACTGGACGGGATCTTGACTCATAACGGGGAGATCATCAATGAGCGCCTGACCCCGGTGGCGAGTAAAGGCTGGGACGAGTTTTTGGCGGAGTATAGGAGTTGTTTTGAGGTTAAAGATATAAGTAAAAAAATCTACCCGATGACCCTGGAAGGGTGTGTTGTACGGGTCTCTGATTTCATCGCCTATTTGGGAAGGGATATTGAAGACGCGATCACTGTGGGGTTAATCTCCAGGGCGGAGCTTCCTGCGGAGATCGTTGAGGTGCTGGGGGCTACTAATGATCAGATCATTAATACCTTGGCCTTAGATGTGATCCGCAATAGTTACGGTGAAAATTATATTGCCTTCAGCCCAGAGATTTATCACGCCTTGTTGAAGCTGAAAGAGTTCAATAAAGAGCGGATTTATGATAATCCCCGCATTAAGACTCAGGATAAGAAGATTCAGCGGATGTTTCGAATGCTTTTCACCGAATACCTGGAGGATATAAAGCACGGTGAGCGGTCCTCTCCGGTGTTCAGTTATTACCTGGAGATGATGGAGGGTCAGCATCCACGAGACTACCCTGTGGAAAGATTGGTCGTAGACTTTATTGCCGGAATGACCGACGACTTCTTTAATGAACAGTTCAGGAAGAAGTTTGTCCCGCAAAGCTTTGGTTTTAAACTACAGTAAAGTGAGGCGGCAATGGTGGAGATCGATAAAGAACGGTTAGGGAAACAACTGCGGTTCATTGCCGAGATTGATCAAGCAAAGTCCATCTACCGTCAGACATTGTTGCTCAACGGTTCCAGACAGGAAAATGATGCGGAACACTCATGGCATTTGGCGGTGATGGCGGCGTTGCTCTATGAGTATACGGATGATCCGGACCTGGATGTGGAAAAAACCATCAAGATGGCGCTGCTCCACGATATAGTGGAGATCGACGCCGGGGATACTTTTTGTTATGATCCGGAGCGGGGTACGGATAAAGCGGAGAGAGAAGCCAAGGCTGCGGAGAGGATCTATAATCTACTTCCAATGGATCAGGCTCGTCAGTTCAGAGGATTATGGCAGGAATTTGAAGAGAGAAGAACAGCGGAGGCGAGATTTGCCGCAGCCTTGGATCGTCTGCAACCCATTATCCACAATTATCGAACGAACGGCCATTCCTGGCGTAAGCATAATATAAGAAAAGAACAGGTTATGGAGAGGATTGCTCCGATTGCCGACAGTTCCCGGGTCTTATGGGAATACGCCAAGCATTTGGTGGAAGAAGCGGTAAAAAAAGGTTTGTTACAGGAATAGGTGTCTTATTTAGTAAGTGCTGATCATAAAGCCCGCGTCTTTGACAGCTACGCGGAGGAATCAGGAGTGTGTCCATGGAAACTATTGACTTGCATGGATTGACCTTGGAGGAAGCCAAGGAAAAATTGGAGAAGCGGCTACTCAGTGCAGATAAGTATGGGGCACGGGTAGTTAGGATTATTCACGGGCAAGGAAAACACAGTGAGTTTTTTCCAGTAATTAAGTCCTTTGTCCGCCGGTGGCTGGAGGAATCCGTTTTTGCGCAGGAGAGAATCGAATCGGTCTTCCGGGGTGAGGATGGTTCCCCTTATACGTCAGTAAATCCGGGAGAAACCATAGTGGTGTTGAAAGGTGCGGGAGGACCCATCCATGAACAGAAGGTGGACTGGGAGGAAGAGGAGGAAAGGGAAGCGCGCAGACGGGCCAGGCGGGTGCAGGCGGACAAGAGGCGCGCCTCCGGAAGAAGAAGACCAAGGTACTAGAGTAACCGGGGTGACCGGTTATTTTCTTCGATTAATACCTTGATCATCTCCTGCTCCATCTCGAGAAGGTCCGGATCGTCCAGGCTCCTTTCTGCTCTGGGTTTTCTGATGATAAAGTGTTCCTTGATCACAGTAGGCTTTTGGGAGAAGAAATAGATCTCATCCGCCAGGAGTAAAGCCTCTTTCACATCATGGGTTACGCAGATCACAGTGCGGGGCTGTTTGGACCATAACTCTAAAAAATCCCGGATTAATTGGAATTTCAGTCCCAGATCCAAAGATTTAAAAGGTTCATCCATGAGGAGAACAGGCGATGGATAGAGCAGGGCTCTAGCGATGGCCACCCGCTGACGCTGGCCACCGCTTAGTTTTTGTGGATAGTAGTTGCGGTAAGCATAAAGGTCCATACTCTTTAAATACTCTTCGATGGCCGGTCGTAGGTTCGCTTGGGGCAGTTTATCCGTAAGCACGAAGGTCAGATTATCGTAGACGGTCAGCCAATCCAGTAGGCGGGGTTCTTGAAATAAGAAACCCACTCCCTGTGTGGAGAGGCCGGTGACAGTGCCAGCATCCGGTTGCTCCAATCCTGCCAAGATGGAGAGGAAAGTAGTTTTTCCACAAGCTGAAGGACCTAAAATAGCTACGATTTTTTGGGAAGGAATAGTCATCGAGATCCCGGCGAGCACGCGAAGAGGGCCGTAGTTTTTTGTGATAGTATCCACTTTAATACCGCTGTTTTCTCCTATACCATCTTTCATTCTTCTTCCTCCTATGATTTTTGCCAAGGTAGCGCCAGATGTTTAGTTATATAATCCAGAGCCCGATCAAAGAGGTAACCCAGGAAGACAACAACAGCGGTCCAGGCAAAAACCTCGGAAGTATTCAGAAAGGTCCGGGCGGTGTCCATTCTGGTTCCCATTCCCCAACGTGGAACAGCCATTACTTCCGCGGCGATCATTACCTTCCAGGTGATCCCCAACCCTGCGGCGGCACCAGCAGCAAGAAAAGGCAGGATGGCCGGTAAATAGAGTTTCCGCAAAACTCGTCCGGGTTTGACCCGGAAAATTTCGGCCATTTCCAGGAGGGCGGGATCCACTTGACTGATTCCTTCCAGAACATTTTGGGTGACCAGAGGGAAGACTACAAAGAAGGTAACAAAAATGGCGACGGCGTCAGATTTGAACCAAATCAAAGCCAACAAGATGAAGGACATGGACGGGGTGCTTCTCATCGTCACTAACACCGGGCGGAAGATCTGGTTAAAGTGGGAGTTTAACCCGGCGCATAGGCCGAAGGCCACACCGGTGAAGTAAGAAAAGAGAAACCCTACGAGCCCCCGGTGCAAAGTGGCGAAGAAATGCCGCCAAAACTCGGGAGTCTGCACTAAGTTGAGCAGGACGGCAAGAACCCTTTCCGGGGCTGGGAGGATCAGCTCCTTTCCGATCCGGAGGGCCGCCAGTTTCCAGAGGAAGAAGACGAGCAGCCAAGCTCCGCAAGGACCATAGAAGATTAAGCGTATCTTACGTACTGGTTTATTGGTAGAAGTTCGCATCAGGAATCCGTGCTCCGATCGAATCAGGGTTGTATTTATATAAGGCGTGTAAGAAGGCTTCAATCTCTCCTTTTACCTCAAAGGGCCTGAGGAAATCCAGATTGCAGCGGGGAATAGCCAAGGGTCCTACTGCCGCCTGAATTGAGAGGTGTTTTTCCGCCAAGATACCGGCTTGGTCCGGGTTTTGTGTGACCCAGGCGCTGGAAGCGGCAGCCTCCCGTAAGAAGCCAGAGATAAGTTCAGGGTAGGTTTGGGCGAAGGCGGTTTTTACCACGAGACAACTTTGGGGGTAGGATCGATTTTGGTTATGTAGCTTCTTCCACTCTTCCTGGAAATTCAGGAGGATCTGGGTGGTGGTCTCCCTCAGTATCACCTGGCTTACCCAAGGTTCCGGTAGAACCCCCAATTCAACCCGGCCGGCGATCATTAATTGCGCCAATTCTACCGGGGTGGAGTAATAGACCAACTTGAGGTCGGCCTCTGGGTTCAGGCCGTTGTTTTCCAGGATGAACCGGAAGAGAAGATCCGGGGTGGCCCCTGGGGCAGCGATGGCTACTTCTTTTCCTTTCAAGTCTGTCCAAGTACGGATGGAGCGGTCCCGCCCGATCACGTAGTTCACACCCCAGTTGGTCACAGCTAACAAGCGAATAGGTATTCCCTTATTATAGAGGATGGCTGCGAGATTTGTGGGTAGGGCGGCAATATCAGCTTCTCCGGAAACGATCTTGGCGATGATCTGATCCGGACCTTTGAGCAGGTTGTAGGAGGCGGTGACCTTTGGCGAAAAAACCGGATTGTCTTGGATCATTTTGAGCAGTGTTAACCCGGTAGGCCCCTGTAAAGCCATGATCTTGACGGTAGTTTCCCCGGGCCGGACGGCGTTCGCCGGTGACAAGGCGGAAAAGACCACCAACAAACAACAGCTCCATAAAATTAGCGTTTTTTGACTCATCTGCCTTCCTCCTCTGGACTATTGACCGATGAAAGATGCATCGTTTGATGTCTAATTTTACCCCAAGAACCCTGTTTTTGCAAATAAAACCCTGTGGTGAGCTCAGTGTCTCTACAATGTTTTATGATAAATTTTTCTTAATTTAAGTCTAAGCTAAAGGAGATGGACGAGTTGGTGGAAAACTACTAAGGTAAATGTAATTTTCTGTTCCGTCTTTTTCGTATTTGAGGAGAGTGACTTAACCAGTATGCTTCGGAAAAATATGATTTAACAAAAGTGGTAACTAGAGACCAGGGTGGCTCTTTATTACGCAGTCTGTCTTGGCAGGGAAAGAATAAGCGTAGGGCATAGTTATACATGTGAGGTTGGTGATTATTCATGTTGACAGTGGAAAAACTCTCTGTAAAAGCAGGGGAGCGACTGATCCTGGATGAAGTCTCCTTGACGATTCCCGCTGGGGAGACTCATATCTTGATGGGGCCAAACGGTTCGGGAAAGAGTACTTTGTTAAGGGTAATCATGGGTTTGGGTGACTTGGAGGTGGTCTCCGGGCGCATCATTTTTCAGGGTAGAGACGTGACCAAGCTCCCCATTGATGAGCGGGCTCGGTTGGGGATAGGCTTGGCTATGCAGCACTCTCCTTCTTTGCCTGAAGTTACTTTGAAGGGTCTGGCCCAAGTCTTGGGTGACAGGTATAAAAACGACTGGCGTTCCCTGGCTACGGCGTTGAACTGCGATTACTTACTGGAACGCGGGTTGAATGACCGGTTCTCCGGGGGAGAGTCCAAACGGGCAGAATTACTTCAATTACTGATTCAACGGCCGCAACTCTTGTTAGTTGATGAGCCTGAATCCGGTGTGGATCTGGTCAATATCGCCGTGGTCGGAAAGGCCTTACATCAACTGTTGAAACAGGGAAAGATTAAAGACCGGGAGCATTCTGGGTTGGTTATCACGCATACCGGTCATATTCTCAATTACCTAAACGCTGATCAAGGCTATGTCATGATCAACGGGAAACTGGTTTGTGAGGGTAATCCCCGTGATCTCTTTGAGGAAATCAGTAAGCATGGATTTGAGGGGTGTGTAGCATGCGCAGAGTGCAAGCGGAGATAAAAAAGGTTCAAGAACGATTAAAGGAAGCGGCGTGGGAGGCCAGGGAAAAACCTGGAGCGTACGGTGATGATTTTGATCCGGCGGTCTTTATTAATGATCATTCTGAACTGAATGGGAGGGAACGGGAGCTCTCCGCCAAACTGCGGGAAGTGGCGCTCTTGTCCGGTTTTGATCCGGAGGAGAAGCAACGTTCAGCTTCTTATCTTCAAAAAGACGCGGATGTGCTTTATGAAAAAGTAACCGGCCTCTACGATGGTCAGGTTGAGATCATGAGTATTGAGCGGGCGCTGGAAGAATATGATTGGCTTTGGGATTATTGGTGGAAGACGGTGGATGTTGATGCCGATAAATTTACCGCCTATACGGAACTCTATCAAAAAGGGGGGTACTTCATTCGGATCTTGCCTGGCGCAAAGGTGGAGTTGCCGATTCAATCCTGTCTGATGATGTCGGAGCAAGAAGGCAGTCAGAGGGTGCATAATATCGTCATTGCGGAAGAGGGTTCCTCAGCAGAGATCGTCAGTGGTTGCACTACTGTACCCCAGGTGGAAACCGGTATGCATTTGGGGGTAACCGAGTTTTATGTAAAGAAAGGCGCTCATCTGTCTTTCACCATGGTTCATAACTGGGCTGAGAATTTTTATGTGCGTCCCCGCACAGGTGTGCTGCTGGAAGAAGACGCTTCATTCATTAATAATTATATTTTACTGAAACCCGTGAAGTCTTTACAGACAAACCCCCGGGCCATCCTTAAGGGGCGAAGGTCCAGGGCCAGATTTAACAGTATCATTCACGGCCGGGCCGGATCAATTTTGGATTTAGGATCCGTGCTTGAACTAATCGGGGAGGAGACCAGGGGGGAAGCGATTAGCCGGGCGGCAGCCGACGATCAGGCACAAGTCTTAATGAGAGGCAAACTCTTGGCTTACAGTAATTCTGCCCAAGCCCGCTTGGAGTGTAAAGGGATGCTGCTCTCGGAGGAGGCGCGCATGCAAGCCATCCCCGAACTGGAAGTTATTAAAGCGCCCCGGGCCGACTTGAATCATGAAGCAGCGGTCGGGCCAATCAGTAGAGAAGCCATCGAATACTTGATGACCAGGGGGTTAACGGAAGAAGAAGCCACTTCCCTGATTATTCAAGGATTCATGAAGGTGGGGATTGACGGTTTACCGGAGATCCTGGAGAAGATGGTGGACGAAATGGCCAAGTCCATCTCGGAAGGGGGATTATAAGCGTCCCTCACAGGGGATGACGTACCAGACGGTAACGGCCGGCTTCGATCTCCAACAGGATATAGCCGGGGTCTTTTTCCCAGCGGCAGATTGCTCCGGGGTTAATCAAGGTTAACCCCTTCTTTTTCTGGGTGAAGTGTTGATGGGTATGGCCGAAGAAGGCCAGATCAGCCTGGGCCCGGTGGGCAAAACTTAATAAAGTCTTTAGCCCTGACGGTAGATTGAAGTGATGGCCATGACAGCAGAAGACCCGTATACCAGCGAGCTTAATACAGAGCTGATCAGGGAATGCCTCTTTGGGGTCGTTATTACCGTTCACTGCCTCCAGGGGAAGTTGACTAATCCGGCGGAGCCGGAGGGCGTCGAGCACTCCGTCACCGAGATGGATCAGGAGATCCAACCCGTTCTCCTGATTTTCGCGGGTATAGACTTTTTTTAAAGACGAAAAATCACCATGAGAATCACTGACTACCAGAATACGCATGTGCTTTCTCCTTTTTGCGCGGGAGCAAAATACTTTCCCCTAGACAGAGGGATAGGACCTGTCTGATTCCGCAGCCCTTTTTGGCGAGGGAGCAATATACTTTTTTACACTTATTTTAACATAATTTCTTACGGTTTTCTTGGGAATAATCAGCTTTCCGCCGTCCTTTTGCATCTGGAAAGAGGATTTTCGCTGAATAAGTGGAATAGATACAACAAACGTTTGGGATAATTCGATGATTAGGTGATAGTAGTGGTTACAATAAAAGACATCGCAAAAAAGGTAGGAGTTTCCCCCAGTGTGGTCTCGAGGGCTCTCAATAATAAGTACGGAGTGAAAGCGGAAACCCGGGAACGCATAGTCCGGACTGCGAAAGAAATGGGGTATCGTCCTAATATATTGGCCCAAGGGTTGGTGACCAGGAAGACAAATACCATCGGTGTGGTGATGGCTGATATTTCAGAACCTTTTTTTTCACAACTTATTAAAGGAATGAACCTGGTAGCCGATGAAACCGGCTATACATTAATCTACTACAATTCCTATGAAAGCCTGGTGGAGAGATCCGCTTTAGAGCATATGATCAAAGCCCAACGGGTTGACGGTCTAATCATTGTGGGCAGTAGAATCAAGGAAGATGAATATCTGTCCGGCCGGACCTGGGAGGTGCCCTTAGTTTTGGTGGAGAGGAGGTTGACTGCGCCCGGGCTGAATTGTGTCTGGGTGGACAGCATAACCGGAGCTTATAAAGCCACCCGGTATCTGATTGACCAAGGACACCGTAGAATCGCCCATATCTGCGGAACCCTCGGTTTTCAGGTCGCCCTTGATCGGTTGGAAGGATACAAAAGGGCTTTGGCGGATACGGGATTACCATATGCGGAGGAGCTGGTGGCTTCCGGACATTTTGTGTGGCAGGACGGGTATACGGCTACCAAGGAGGTTCTAAAACAGACTCCCCGGTGCACTGCTGTGTTTGCCGGGAATGACACTATGGCTTACGGGGCATTGCAGGCGATCGCCGAATCCGGACTGGAGGTTCCGCGGGACATCGCGGTGGTTGGCTTTGATGATCTGGAGTTCTCTCTATTGACGAATCCTCCTTTGACTACTGTGCGACAACCTAGAATGGAGATGGGGAAGAAGGCCGTATCGATCTTAGTGTCGATTCTGGCGGGAAAGGCAGAAGAGGGGGTGAAGATTTCCTTGACGCCAGAGTTGATCATTCGACGGTCAGCATAAATCCGGTGGCAAGAAGGTTTTATTTGCAAATTTTCACAAACGTTTGCTGAAATGGAGGAATAGTTATGGGAATTAACTATGAGACGTTATTAGGACGGTTGGGGTCAAGATTTACACTAAATTTCCGCCAGCGTGAGCAGCGTATTTATCTGTCACCAATGGGCCGTTTCTATGATGTGCCGCTCAGTCTAAGCTTGGGGATTATGATCGACGGAAAAGAATACTGCCTACCCTTTTCCGAAAAAAGACCGCAGACGGAGTTTTTACCGGTAAGTCAGGAGTTGTCTTTGGATGGAGTGAGCTTTCACTTGAAAGAGCCAAAGCTTGGGATCGAGTTTAACTGCAAGGTGCATGCTCCTTTCTATCCTGAAGACCGGATAATCTCCGGCGCGCCCTTCTTCTATATTGATTTAGAGATAAAAAGTTTCTTGCACGGTAGGAGCAGCTTTTCTCCACTAAACGGGGAATGGTTTTTGCGGGTCGGCGGGGTAGAGGGATGCCACACGGAAGGAGGGGAGGTTGTTATCCCCATCGTCTCTCAATTAGTATCTGATTGTTGGTATAATACCCACGAGTGTCCGCCGGAGGCGAAATCGGCATTTTCGGAAGGGAAGTTTGAAGGGGTGTTGAAGATCTCCCCTACCTTCCCGGTAGAGGCGTGGGATAGCCGGAAGGAGCAAGACATTTGTCTAAGAAAGAGTTTTAACTTGGAGAGTCAGGACACTGTTTTACGGGAGTCATTAATCATTGCCGGGTATCAACAGGGCACAGTCTTTAAGGTAGAAGGCAGAGAATGTGAATTCTTCTATACTTCCTGGTTTTCCGATGTTGATTCCGTAATCAGTTATGCCCGGCAGGAACGGGAGACCTTGCTGGCAAAGACGAGGATTTTTTTGGATACCATAGAAGAAGCCACCCTTGGTAAGGGGTTGAAGAATATATTGGCTGTGGGTTTCCAAAACTATTTGGCCAATACCTGGTGGGTGAGGGAGAAAGAGGCTGAGCAGGACTGGTTTACCGTATGGGAGGGTTGGTGCGCGTTTCATTCAACATTAGATGTGGAATACAACAATGCCTGGTTTCCTTTGCTGTACTGGCCTGAACTCTTAGAGAAGCAGTTGTCCATGTGGTATGCGAAAGCAAAGCCGGAGGGGTATTTTCCTCATGATCTAGGTATTTTGCTGGAGATGAAGGATCAGGTTTACCCCCACAATATGGAGGTTGAAGAATCCTGCAACTTACTCTTGTTGGTCTATGCCTTTTGGAAGCTCAGAGGGTACCGGGGATGGCTCCAACAGATGCCTGTTTTAAAAAATGCCGTCCGGTACCTTTTATCCTCGGATACCACCGGTAACGGTTATCCGAATCTGGGGGTGGCCAATACCATAGATGATGGGGAGGCGACCACTCAATACGCCAAAGAACAGACTTATCTGGGCATGAAGGTTTTTTCAGCTTTAACCGCCTTTGCGGAGCTGGCCCGGGAATATGGGGATAATCAGCCTGAGATCAGCAGTTTATTACAGGAAAGCGCCTTAATGAGGCAGCGGTTCCAAGAAACCCTCGAAGGGCAGGCTTGGCGGGGAGACCACTATGCGATCTGCTTGCCGCAGACAGCAAAAGGGTTGCGGGATGTCTGGACAGGTAGAGAGGTAAAAGAGGATGAACTGAAAGGATGGGAGGCCTACTCCATCTATACTGCCAACGGACTGCTTTATCTGTTGGCTTCCGGTGTTAACCCGGCCTTGGATTGGCAACGCATCAAAGAAGATATCATCTCTGCCTGCCGGCAGAGCTTGACTCCTTATGGGTGTACCCACAGCAGTTTTGACGTGTCTAATGTCTGGATCTCCCAGAATATGTGGAGAGATATGATCGCCGCCTATTTAGGGATTGATCTTTTTGATCTAACCCAAAACTACAACAGTTTTTTGGAGATGGAGAATGTCCAGGGCCGGGGAGGATGTTTTGTTGATACTTATGGCTGGAATTGGCTATCCTATTATCCGCGGGGAGTAACGGCCTTCGGTTATCTTCCGGCTATGGCCGGCCTTAGAGTTGATTATGAAAAGAAGACCGCGACCGTCAGCCCGGTACGGTTCCCCTGCCGGATTCCCTTGGTCATCTTGGCTGATTGGAAAAGCGGATCCGTACCGGTTTTGAATTGCCGGATTAAAGAGGCCAAAGTCAGCTGGGAGATAGAGCATGCCCCAGAGGACTGGCAGATCTCCCTTGTCTTTAAAAATGAGGTAAAATCGGGAATAAACGCATAAATATCTTGACATTGATTTAAGTCTCTGCTATAATTTTTAGCTCACTTGACTAAAAGGGACAGGCTGTGTTATAATTCAATAGTAATGGGCCACATGAAAAGGATGGTGAAACAGTTTGTCCAGACAGGATACTACTAATGCCCTTGACTTAATCCGCCAGGATCTCAACGGCTATGTGGGTCAAGAGATTTATTTACGAGCCAATAAAGGCCGGAAAAAAGTGTTTGAAGTACAAGGAGTGTTGGAACAGACCTATCCCAAGGTTTTTGTGGTCAGGTTCAACGAACGTCAAGTGGAGCGGCGTGTCTCATACAGCTATGCCGATCTCTTAACTGAAACCGTTGAGCTTTCGGTAGGGAGTACGAGAATCGGAACTCAATCTCCTTAATGTTATTGGTCTTGCTTGACCCGTTCTTCTTTTGGAGAACGGGTTTTTTCTATGGCTGAAAGAGGGAAAGCAGAGGATATGCAGAATTTTCAAATGAATATGTTACTACCTGGCGCTACGTACGCAAACGCGCCGGAATATACTGGGAGAGTAGAAACTGACCATGGAAAAGGGAGTAAGCCGTTGTTTTCCTCCTCGACTGCTAGTTTTGTTGGTGTTGATGCTATTGTCAATGAACAGTATAGTCTGGGGCAGAAAGACTGAACCTATGATCAAAATAGGCATCACCCAATCTCCTCCCTGGGCTCTAAGGTTCGCGGGTGAGTTTGGCGTCTACTACAGGGGCGACAGTGGGTAGTGGAGATTAGTAAAGGACCGGATTGACCAGAGAAGGAAGTGGACTGTTGATCATGAAGACCATAGGTTGGTCTTAGTCAGTGATTTGGGAGACAGTATTATCTCCGATTATCCACTACGGTTTGTCCCGGTTGCGGAAACCGCACGGCTGATCCTGACGGACCGGGTATATAAGGGGGAGTTGGAGTTATGGCCGACTGAGGAATGTCTAGCGGAACAGGATGAGCTCCCGTATGTGTATAATTATTTACCTTTGGAGGAGTATGTATGCTGTGTATTAGCGTCCGAGGCTTATCCCGGTTGGAATCATCAGGCGCTGTCTGCGTTAGCAGTGGCGATCAGAAGCTATACTCTATATAATTTAGGGAAACACCGGGAATATGATTTTTGTGATCAAGCGCATTGCCAGAAGTTTTTGGGTTTTTCTGACCATCCGTCCTTTTTGGCAGCGGTTAACCAAACGCGAGGCGAGGTTCTAACCTGGGAAGGCCGGGTAATTAATGCGGTTTATCACTCTAGTAGTGGTGGTCATACCAGAAATAACGAAGACGTCTGGGGCGGAGACCCGGCACCTTATTTGAGAGGGGTTACTGACTTCGACCAGAACGGACAGAATTATGCTTGGCAGCAGACACCTTTCTTTAAAGTCTCTGATTTCTCTACAGTACTTGATCTGAAAGGGAGCGGCGGTTTAGTAATTACGCCCAGTTTCAATATGGAGGGCGCATTGATTGGGTTTGCTTTTCGGCATAGAAAAAACAAGGCTGGTCGGGAAGTAAGCAATGAAGAGCTGCGGAGGATGCTTGCTTTACCCAGTGGGAATTTCCAACTTTATCACTTTGATAGAGAGGATTTAACAGAAGCTTTGCAAGGCGGTAATCTGGTAAATTTAGGAGCGGTAGAGGTCAATCAGGATGATCTGACCATCCAAGCCGAGTTGAATCTGGTGGTTTGTAGCAGGCTGATTCAAGAGACGGTAATCTTGTCCCCAGATGAGTATCTGCTTTTTATCGGAAACGGCGCCGGGCATGGGGTAGGTCTAAGTCAATGGGGAGCGCAGGCTATGGGGGAACAAGGCCATACTTACCAGGCAATTTTGAGGCATTTTTATGGAAGGGTTCCCCAGTTGACTAAGTTGGAGTGACGCACAGACAATTATGGTCGGCGGGTGGCTCCGTAGTATCATGCGGGTTGGCGTGAGGAATCAAGCTGGAAACGCTATGTAAAGGCGCAGGATCAAAGAGAAGACTGGTTTAAGTGAAATACTCAATCTCTGCTTCAGGGAAGACCGTAGTGATCTCCCTGATCATATAGGACTTCAATTTTTCTAATTGTTCCGGGGGGTACATATACTTACCATAACCGTATTTCCCCCACTTCAACTTACGCTTGGTTTCATCCATCTCCAGGGTGGTACGGGGAAAACGTTCCATAATGATCTTTTTTGCCCGGGCTGTAAAACGGTGGGAGATCAGTTCAAAAGTCAGTCCTCTTCTAGCGGCGGGCCCCAATTCCTCGGCCAGGAGTCGCAGAAGCTCCCGATAGTCTTTTCGCCATCCCTCATAGATGAATAAAGGGGCGATAATAAACCCTAAGGGATAACCGGCTCTGGCCATTTTTCCGGCAGCGTTCAGTCTTTCCTGAAAAGTAGCGGTATTGGCCTCATAAGACTTAATGATAAAATCCGTGTTGATGCTGAACCGAAACTTGGTATGGCTGTTGTGTTTGACCATGAGCAGCCCATCAACGGCAGAAAATTTACTGACTACGCGTAAACGGCCGTTTTGCTGTCGGCCGAAGAAAGCAATGGTTTTCTGTAGTGAGCCGGTGATATGTTCCACAGCTAAGGGATCGGAAGTACTGGCTGCTTCAAAACTGGTGATTTTAGGGGAATTCTTGTTTATATATTTCTCGACCGCCTCCAGTATTTCATCGATATTTACATAAACGCGGATGTAGGGTTTTCTCCCTAAAGTAGTAGCCAGATAGCAATATTGGCAACCCCCGGGACAGCTCGTGCCTAGAGAAAACTGATAGTCCGCTGAAGGACGGCATGTGTCCAGAGTGAGGTTTTTTTTCACCCCTACTACCAGGGTGCGTTTGGCTTCTCTGTACCCGGCTTGGGGTGTTTTCCCTGGGATACCAGTCACCCGGTTATGGGAGGGGGTAATAATTAGTGGGATATTTTCTTTGGTATAATATTCATAAATCTGTTTCCCCAAGGGATATTCCAAGGCCTGGGGTTCAAAATATATACGGGTAGGAGTAAAGAACTTCATGGCTTACCTTCTCTGCTTTTTTGGCCTGCGGACCTCCTGGTCCGGTGTTCATTAGTTTTTATTTTTTCTCATAATTTATTAGCCCGGTTTTTGGCTAATCTGATCTAACTTTCTATAAAGGGTGAGTGTTTGATGGAGGAGAATTGGCGGGAAAAGCTCGTGGCGGATCTAGAGATTAATGATTATGCATATGACTTACCGTTGGCCCAGATTACATCATTTCGGATTGGAGGACCAGCCGATTTATTTGTGGAACTTGCTACTCCCGGGCAATTAGGGGATGTAATCGAGTATTGTCAAAAAAAGAATATTCCCTGGTTCTTTATGGGCCGCGGTTCAAATTTGTTGGTCAGAGATAAAGGCATTCGCGGTGTGGTCATCCGGTTGGGCAGGCAATTTTCCTATGTTAAAGTGGAAGGTCGGCGCTTGCAGGCCGGGGCTGCTACTCCCTTGAGTATGGTTGCGGAGACCGCCGCTCGGCATTCCCTGGCCGGTTTGGAGTTCGCCTCCGGCATCCCGGGGAGTCTGGGCGGGGCGGTTTTCATGAATGCCGGCGCTTATGGAGGGGAAATGCAACAAGTTGTACAAGAAGTCGAGGTCTATCTCCCTGGACGGGGCAGGCGGGTTTTGGCTCGAGAGGATTTGCGCTTCGGCTACCGCCACAGTGCATTACAGGAAGAGCAGATGATTGCTTTAGCCGCGCTCATGGAGTTAACCCCCGGAGAGAGCGGGGCGATTCGGGCCAAGATGTCAGATTTAAACAGCAGAAGAAAGAGTAAACAACCGCTGACTCTACCAAGCGCCGGAAGTGTTTTTAAGCGGCCGGAGGGTTATTATGCGGGAACATTGATTCAGGAAGCCGGCTTAAAAGGAGTCAGGGTCGGTGATGCGCAGGTTTCGGAGAAACATACGGGGTTCATCGTCAATTTAGGACAGGCAACGGCAGAGGAAGTCCTGACCCTCATTACTCTAATTCGCAATGAGGTTAGAAAGAAATTCGGGGTTAATTTAGAACCGGAGCTCAGAGTAGTTGGAGAGGAATGAGCAAACAGCGCAACCGCAGGCGCGTGACAAACTCTGGCGCGCGAGAGGATCAGCGTAGGCTTAGGAGTAAAATTCCAGCAGGAATAGGCTGGGAGCAAACAGAAAATGAGATCACAATAACAACAGGCTTTGCTCATCATGATGGGGGGAGGGCCGGATTTGTTTCAGTGTTTAAAGCATATGCATAAACAAGTTATTGTTAGTCTGCTGTTTTTAATCTTCTTCTCTTCCTATTCTTTTCTCCCAGGGTTTGCCCAGTCCAAGCCCGAACGGTTGCTCTCCGAGGATTATGATGTCTGGAGTTGCGACTGGAGCAGTACGGGCAGGCTCGTCTTCTCCGGGAAACCCAAGGGTGAGAACGGGATGGCGTTGCGGGTCTGGTTGTATAATTTTAACAAGAAAGATCCTATTCCCTGGACAGGGACGGGTTCATTAATTGATCTCTCTCCTAAATGGGCGCCGGACGGATCCGGGGTGGTTATGATTCGCCGACGGGTCACTTCTACGGACACACAAGGCTTACCTTCCGCCGTATGGTGGAAAGCCTTTCCTTCCGGTGAGGGGTTACAGTTAACCAGCGGTCCGTGGGATGCCGATCCGGCGTGGGCGCCGGATGGCAAAAAAGTCGTTTTTGTGCGGGGAGACGGGCCCAACCGTACTGCCCTGGCAGTTGTGGGGAGAGACGGAGGAAAAGTGAAGAATCTCACGCCCGTCTCCGAAGCCGTTATATCTACTCCCTGCTGGGGAAAGGATGGGCGGATTTATTTCACCCGGATTGAGCGGAAAACCGGAAAAAGCGGTATTTATGTATTGAATCCCACTACCGGTCAGGAAAGAGTTTTGCTTAGAGATGAAGATGATCATAGATTCCCGGTGCTTTCTCCGCAGGGCCGGTATCTGGCTTATGTCTCAACCAGAGGTTTAGCGGTGAAAGAGAATAAACTGATTATGGACCGGGGTGTGCTATATGTTCGTGATCTAAAGACCGGCCGTGAGCATAAAGTGACGGAAGGGGTCAGTATGAATGGCGCTCCACCGGTCTGGAGCCCGGACGGGAAAAAGTTGGTGTTTTTTAGTTTTCGTAGTAAACGCCCAGCCATGTGGGTTGTAAAATGGGACGGTAAATAGGCGCGATTAGGCGATGGGCGCGTAGGCCAAGCCCTTAGTCTTAACTATACGGGCTTGGCAGGGTGTCGGAAGGCCGTGATAGCGTGAGCTACCGTTTACGAGACCACTGACCACCCAAAATTCCTACTTGGTGGTTCTTTTTTTATTCGGCTTTTTGTGGCAGAATAGAGGCAAGAAGGAGAAGAGTATGTTTGAGAATCTTCGCTTTTCGGGAAAACGCCCTATTTACTTACAGATTAAGGATTATATCAAAAAAATGATCCTGGCCGGTCTTTTGCAGCCGGGGGTAAAACTTCCTTCCACCAGAGAGCTGGCGGAGATGCTGAAGGTCAGCAGAAATTCGGTGATCTCCGCTTATCAGTACTTGGAGGATGACGGTTTCATTCTGATGGAGAAAGGGCGCGGGGCTTTTGTTTCGTTTACCGAGGTTAAATCCGAACCCGGGCTGGTTCTGACCTGGGAGGAGATGGTGACGGACTATGCCAGGCTGGCCGCAGCATTAGATATTGAAAAAAAGGAGTTAAAATGGGAGAAGGGGATGATCTCTTTTAAAAGTATCGCTCCGGATCCTTCCCTCTTTGGGCTAGAAGATTTTAAAAAATCTTTCCTGCAGCGTTTCTCCTTGGAAGGCGCTAAATTGTTAAATTACGGATACGCTAAAGGTTACAAGCAATTAATGGAATATATTATGGAATACATGAAGAACAAAGGGTTAAACCCGGCCGGAAAGGATATTATGATCACTAATGGATTTACAGAAGGGTTTAACCTGGTGCTCTCCGCTTTGCTGCACAGGGGTGACCGGATAGTCTGCGAGAACCCTACTCATAATACAGCCATCAAAATTATGAACCTGGCGGGGCTGCGGATCTGTGGCGTAAAAATGAGAGAGGACGGAATCTGCGTTGAGGAATTAAAGAAGCTCTTGGCCGGTGGAGGAATCAAGGCCGGCTTTCTGATTCCTTCGTATCATAATCCCACGGGACTTGTGATGTCGCCGGAAAAACGTGTGGAAATCCTGAAAATCTTCACTGACTATCAGGTGCCCATTATTGAGGATGGCTTCAATGAAGAACTGCGTTTCTCCGGATCCCATGTAGCGCCCTTAATTGCACTATCCGGTAAGGGAAACGGCGTGATTTATATCGGGAGTTTTTCCAAGATTCTCTTTCCCGGGTTGCGGATTGGTTGGGTAATCGGCGATGCCAAACTAATTTCTTATCTGGAGAGCGTAAAACGGAGCGCCAATATTCACACTTCCTTTCCGGACCAGGCCATTCTCTATGAGTACCTCCAGAACGGCTACTTTGAAAGGTACCTGAAGAAAGCGCGGAAAGTCTATAAAGAGCGGCATGACTGCGCTGTCCGCCTGGCCAGACAATACATTCCGGCCACCCGGATTTGGGGAGAAGGCGGCCTGCATATCTTCGTGGAACTGGCAGGTGTGAACGCTCGTACCCTATTGCGGGAGTGTTATAAAAGAAACGTCCTCTATATGCCGGGTGATATATTTTATACCAACGGGGGAGGAGAGAATGCGTTTAGATTGGGGATTTCCCGGGTGAACCTGGAACAGATTGAAACAGGGATTAAGGTTATCGGGGAGGTAATCGAGGGCCTGCAATAACTTGGCTTTAATAATTAATGTAATATAATATATAATATTATATATTTTTGTCCACGGCGGTTTTAAGAATTCTCTTTGTACGGATGGCGGAGCGAACCCTGTGCGACGCGGCCCGCTATACGTACGGAGATCATATTTTAGGAGGAAGAAAAATGCGTGTTTTTAAGAAATCGAGTAAATTGGAGAATGTATGTTATGATATTCGGGGACCTGTGTTGGAAGAAGCCACCCGCATGGAGGAGGAAGGCCATAAACTAATCAAGTTGAATATTGGTAATCCAGCGCCTTTCGGCTTGATGGCTCCTGATGAGATCATTCGTGACGTCATCTTGAACCTGCCGAACGCCACGGGGTACAGTGACTCCAGGGGGATCTTTCCCGCCCGGAAAGCCATTGTCCATTATTGCCAGGAGAAGGGGATCCCGGGGGTAGGGATGGACGATATTTACATCGGAAATGGGGTTAGTGAATTGGTTGTCCAGGCCATGCAGGGGTTATTGGACAACGGAGATGAAATCTTAATTCCCGCGCCGGACTACCCGTTATGGACCGCTGCGGTGAACCTGGCGGGCGGAACGGCCGTGCACTACCTCTGTGATGAGGCGGCGGACTGGTACCCGGATCTGAAAGATATCAAAAGTAAGATTACTCCTAAGACCAAGGGGATTGTCTTGATTAACCCGAATAATCCAACGGGTGCGGTTTATCCGGTAGAAATCCTCCAGAAAATTGTAGATCTCGCCGCCGAGCATGAGCTCATCGTCTTTTCAGATGAAATATATGACAAGATTCTGTACGATGGGGTCACACATACCTCCACCGCCTCCCTCTCCGATGACGTCCTCTTCATCACTTTCAATGGGCTCTCCAAATCACACCGGATCGCCGGTTTTCGGGTCGGCTGGATGGTAATCAGCGGCAAGAAAGAAGGGGCCGAGGATTATCTGGAGGGATTACGGATCTTAGCCTCTATGCGGCTTTGCAGTAATGTGCCCGCTCAATATGCTATTCAAACTGCTTTGGGTGGTTATCAAAGTATTAATGATCTGGTGGCGCCCGGGGGACGGCTCAGAGAACAAAGAGACTTTGCTTATGAGGCCATCAATTCCATTCCCGGCCTCTCTTGCACTAAACCGCGGGGAGCTTTTTATATGTTCCCCCGACTTGATACCCGCCGCTTTCAAGTGACTGACGACCAAAAATTCATCTTGGACCTACTCTTACAGGAGAAGATCCTGGTGGTACAGGGAACCGGATTTAACTGGCAGGCTCCGGATCATTTTCGTCTGGTCTTTCTCCCGGAGTTGAATGAGTTAAGGACCGCCTTGGACAGGTTGGGAAGGTTTTTAGCAGGTTACCGGCAGCAGGGAGCGGAAGCTGTCTAGAAGAAGGAGAACACAGATGCAAGGGTTCGGTGAAATTCTGGATTTATTAGCGACCGGAGAGTATGTTTCCGGTGAGGATCTGGCGACCCGGTTGGGGATTACCAGGGCTGCGGTGTGGAAACAACTGAAAACCCTGCGGGAGTTGGGCTATGAAATAGTAGCCTCTTCCGGAAAGGGTTATCTCTTACAAGCCCGACCGGATCGGCTCTATCCTTGGGAAGTGACGAAAAATTTGCATACGAAGGTAATGGGCCGTCATATTGAGTATTACGATCGAATCTCCTCCACGAATCAAAGGGCTAAAGAGTTGTTGGCGGAAAGTCCGGTGGAGGGGACACTCATTTTGGCGGAGGAACAAACTGCCGGGCGGGGCCGTTTGGGTAGAAATTGGTTTTCCCCACCCGGCTCCGCTTTGTACAGCACTTTGATTTTAAAACCTCAATTGCCCCCGTACGATTTGCCTAAGTTGACACTGGTCGCGGCCGTAGCCCTCTCCAAAACCATTGCGCGGGAGTTACACGAAAGGCCCTTGATTAAGTGGCCTAATGACCTTTATTTGCAGGGAAAGAAGATCTCCGGGATCCTAACGGAACTCTCCGGTGAGCTGGGACGGGTGGAGTTTTTACTCCTGGGGGTGGGAGTTAATGTTAATCAACACCCGGAAGATTTTCCGGAGGAGATCAGGGAGAAGGCCGGTTCGTTACGGAGTATTTTAGGTAAAGAAGAAAAGATTTCCAGATCTGGTTTACTCCGGAGTTACCTGCAGATATTGGAAGACGAGTACTTTAAGGCGCTACGGAAGGGCTTTGCCGAGACGCTGGCTTATTGCAGGCAATATTCGGCCACTTTGGGACGGCAGGTTGAGGTAAGCGACGGAGAGCGGGTCTTACGGGGAAAAGCGGTGATGATTGAGGAAGATGGTAGTTTGACTCTGGAAGTTGAATCCGGGGCCAGAACCAGAGTGTTTTCGGGAGATGTTAGCCTGGTGGGCCCGGATCGACCGGGCAAAACATAATCTCCAGGTCTGGGAGTTGGTGGTTTCCCCCATAAAAGAAAAACCCGAAAACGGGTTTAGATTTTGTTGTTCCTGCGAAAGATTAAGATCATAGTCTTTCCTCGTTTTTTGAGGATGGGGTTTAAAATACCCGCGAGAAATCGGCACACATTATTTCCCTCCTTTTTTGCGCGCGGAGTTGCCCCGCAAACAGAGCAAAAGCACTTGAATTTTCCCTAAACTCTTTACAACTTGGTTGCTTCATTATATGATCAAATTATTAATTGGTGATTTCGGTAGGGAACAGGGCCAGAGTATGAATGGGGGGTATTCCTTTGATTCCAGGGGATTTGAAATATACTCAAGATCATGTCTGGATTCGGGTGAAGGGCGATCAAGCTTTTGTCGGCATCACCGATTATGCCCAGAGTAAATTGGGGGATATTGTCTTTGCGGATCTGCCGGCAGTAGGCGAGAAGATCAAATATAGAGCACAACTTGGGCAGATTGAAGCCATCAATAAAGTAACTCAATTATATAGTCCTGTTTCCGGCGAGATACTGGAGGTCAATGATGAGCTACAGTTTAGTCCGGAGTTGTTAAACCAGGATCCCTATGGCAAGGGCTGGATTGCCCTGATTGAGCTGGCTAAACCGGAAGAATCTCATAGCTTACTGACGGCGGAGGATTACCGTAAATTAATTGACGGGTCAAGTTAAGATCGATTAAACCAGGGAAGGTACTGCGAGGAGTGGACCATACCGGTTAGAGCGGATGGTCTGAAGACGCGCATGTCCATAGCTATGGACAACAGCTATGGACAACTTTACGGCTGGAAGCTGGAGGGTTACGATGAAACAACCAGGCAAGTTTTTCGTTGGTGATCAGGTACGGATGAAGAAACCTCACCCATGTGGGGGTACCGATTGGGAGATCTTAAGAGTAGGGATGGATTTTCGGCTGAAATGTCTGACCTGTGGCCGTCTAATCCTGATTCCCCGGATAAAATTTGAAAAAGGACTAAAGAAAGTAATAAGTAGTGTTTTTACGGACAACTCTGCTGAGGTATAACTTGTCTGCGGAGACTAATAGTGTTATAATAGTCTCTGTGGCGCACAAGAGAGCGCGACTTCCCTGTCCCTTTTTAGTAGGGACCATCAGTCCATAGGGAGGAGGTGTAAAATGATGGCGACATATGAAGCATTACTGGTCTTTAACCCTCAATTAGAGGAAGAGGCATTAGAGGACGCCATCACCAAGTTTGAAGAGGTGGTTAAGGTCGGCGCAGGTGAGATCACCAAATCAGACCGGTGGGGAAAACGGCGGCTTGCTTATGAGATTAACGGCTGTACTGAAGGTTTTTACCATCTCATGGAGATTAACGGCTCAGGTTCAACAATCAGTGAATTGGACCGAGTTTTACGTATCTCCGATGATGTTATTCGTCATCTGATTGTGAAGGCCAACACCTGAGAAAAGGCGGTGTTGTGAAGTGAATCATATCGTATTAATCGGTAGGTTGACCAGGGATCCGGAACTGCGGTACACTCCTAATGGAGTGGCTGTTACTCATTTTACCGTAGCTGTTGACCGACGTTTCACCAACCAAGCGGGAGAAAGAGAAACGGATTTTATTCCGATTGTCACTTGGCAAAAATTGGCCGAAAACTGCGCTAATCACTTGCGTAAAGGGAGATTAGTCGCGGTTGAAGGGAGACTGCAGATTCGCAGTTACGAAGCGCAAGACGGCCAAAGACGCCGGGTGGCTGAGGTTGTAGCCGGAAATGTAGAGTTTCTCGACTGGGGTTCCGAAACGAAAGGTTCGTCCGGAGAGACCGTCTCAACCAGTGACAGTGACGACGAATTCGGAGATATTAACCTTGATGATTTACCGTTCTAACCGAATCTGTTCTGTATGGCGTCCGGATGAAAGTTTTTCGTCTCCGGTCTGTACGGACATGTTCGGTACGTTCGAACTTGGAGGTGAAAATGTTGGCTCGTGAAAGAGGAAAAAAGAAGAGACGAGTCTGTGCTTTTTGCGTAGATAAGGTAGAAACTGTTGATTATAAAGAGATTGGCCGTTTACGGAAGTATATTACGGAAAGAGGAAAGATCCTTCCCCGGCGGATTTCCGGTAATTGCGCCCATCATCAGCGGCAGCTGACGATCGCGATTAAACGGGCGAGGCAAGTGGCGCTGTTACCTTATAGCAGTGACTAAAAACAGAGTTTTAAAAGAGGGTTTTATGGAGAAAAGAGGAGGCTTCGGGCCTCCTTCTTTTCACTGCTTTTCCCATACTTTTGGGGAAGGAAAACCTAACCCCATGTTGAAATAGAAGGAGAAGATGAAGGGGGAAGACCAATGACCCGCACCAAACAGGGGATTGATATTTCCCGTAATATTCGAATCATTGAGTGGCTCAAATCGGAACTCCTTGATGGAGTGGCCAATCTCTTCCGGGCCTTACTAAAGAATAATGAAGGCCTAATCGGGGATTCCCTGGTGAACATCGTGATTTCCTGTTATTTTTTGGGAAGAAGATTGGGTATTGGTTTTCGGCAATTGGATAATAGGATAGAAGATAGACTACAATTTCTGATGGGGACTGATCATCAACTGGAGAGGTGGTACGGGGAGGTCTCCGGCTTGCTTCACCATTTTAATGATGAGAAATAATGGTTGTAGAGGAAGGAGTGGATCTTTTGAAGGTAATACTTTTAGATAATATTAAGGCTTTGGGGAAGAAAGGCGAGATCAAAGAGGTGGCGGAGGGTTATGCCAGAAATTTTTTGCTCCCCAAAAAAATGGCGATTGAGGCCACTCCCGGGAATATTAAAAAGCTGAATGAGGAGAAGGCCAGGATTAAACAGAAAGAGATGGCTGAAGAAGGAGAAGCCAGGAAACTGGCAGAACGTCTGAACGGTTTGGTTTTAACCTTTACAGCCAAGGCTGGAGAAGGAGGAAAGCTCTTCGGGTCCATTACCAGTAAAGAGATTTGTGAAGAACTCTTCAAAAAGACCCAGATTGAGCTGGACAAGAAAAAGTTGGATCTGGCGGATTCCTCCCTTAAAGCCTTGGGCCGCCACGAAGTTACGGCGTATCTGTATAAAGGGGTAACCGCCAAATTCATTGTGGAAGTGGTAACCGCAGAATAAACCGGTGCTCATCAGCTGAAGACCGAAGGAGGAGTTCGCGATGAAAGGCATTATTAAAGGTCGTGGAGAAGAAAATCAGAGTATCTCCTGGCGTGAGCACTTTTCAAAGACTGATCAGTTGCAACGGCAGGTTACGGCGATTTATTCACTTTTGGCCAGTATCTACGGGTCGGATAAATTGGTAATGAAAGCAGGAAAACTGGACGCCTTGAAGTTAATGCGCTCGAAGTCGCTGGAGGAGAGGGTTCTGGCCCTGCAAAGGCTGGTGTATGAAGATCCGACTTTGGAAGATCTACCAGCTACCCAGGATATCCCGGTAATCATTAACGATATTCAGGATGAAATCGCCGATATTATTGCCAGAAGAACCATAGAAGAGCGGATCGAGAAGAAGATCGCCGAACGAATGCAGCAAAGACACGAAGAGTATATAAAAGAAGTCAAGATGCAGGTTTTAAAGGAGGTCTCCGGTCCTGACAACCCACATACTCTCAAGAAATATGCGGATTTGGAAAAATTGGAAGCGGTTTCGCTTTCCCGTTCCGCCTTGGAAATGCTCAGACCGGCCAATCTCGGGCAGGTGGTGGGGCAGGCTGCGGCTGTTCGGGCTTTACTCGCCAAAGTAGCTTCACCCTTTCCGCAACACGTGATTGTTTACGGGCCGCCCGGTGTGGGTAAGACCACTGTAGCCCGGCTGGTGTTGGAAGAAGCCAAAAAGCTGTCCTATACTCCGTTCTCACCCCAGGCGCCCTTTGTTGAAGTGGACGGCACCACCCTGCGCTGGGATCCCCGGGAGGTGACGAATCCGCTCTTGGGATCGGTGCATGATCCTATCTATCAGGGGGCTCGCCGTGATCTGGCGGATAGTGGGATTCCTGAGCCGAAACCGGGGTTGGTCACAGAGGCTCACGGTGGAATACTCTTTATCGATGAGATTGGAGATATGGATCCGATTCTCCTCAATAAACTCCTCAAAGTTTTAGAGGATAAAAGGGTCAAATTTGATTCCGCCTATTACGACCCAGGTGATCCGAACATTCCCAAATACATCAAGAAACTCTTTGAGGAGGGCGCTCCGGCTGACTTTATTCTGGTGGCCGCCACTACCCGGGATCCTTCGGAGATTAGTCCGGCTTTGCGCTCCCGCTGCGGAGAAGTATATTTTGAGCCCTTGACCCCGAAGGAGATCCAACAGATTGTCCAGGAGGCTGCGGGACGTTTACAAACCGAACTGGCGCCGGAGATTCCCCACATCATTAGTGAATACACTATTGAAGGGCGGAAGGCGGTAGGGATTTTAGCTGATGCCTATGGATTAGCGGTGTATAGAAAAGCCCGGACCGGAGCTCAGGTTAGAGTAGAAAAGGAGGACCTGCTGGAGGTGATCAGAATCAGCAGGTTGACCCCGTATGTGACCAGCAAGGCGACGGACAGCGGAGAAATTGGTAAAATCTTCGGTTTGGGGGTTAACGGCTTTATCGGTTCGGTCCTTGAGATCGAGGCTGTGGCTTTTCCGGTAGAAAAGGGCAAAGGCAAATTGCGCTTTAACGAAACCGCCGGCTCGATGGCGAAAGACTCGGTCTTTAACGCTACTTCAGTGGTACGGTTGGTAACAGGAATTGACCTGAGCGATTATGATCTCCATGTGAATGTGGTTGGCGGGGGCAGGATAGACGGACCGTCGGCCGGCGCCGCCATCACCCTGGCTCTAATCAGCAGTCTGTTAAAGAAGCCCTTGCGACAGGATGTAGCCGTCACCGGTGAAGTGTCAATCCAGGGAAAGATTAAGGCAGTCGGCGGGATCTTTGAGAAGATCTACGGGGCGAAACAAGCTGGAGTCAAGCGGGTTTTTGTGCCGAAAGAAAATGAATATGATATTCCCCAGATCTTAGATGGAGTGGAAGTAAAAGCCGTGAAATCCATTGAGGAACTTATGAAGGAAGTATTCATGCCCAGCCATTAACCGGTCGGCGGGGAGAAGGACGAATAGCCGCAGGAAACTGCGGCTTTTGGTTCTATCTTCCATCGCGGTGTGCAAGGTAGGAAAGACCCTAAAGTTTCAGCGGTGCTGACCAGGGAGGAAGTATAGAAGATCCAGGAGGATGATGATGAGTGAATTATTAGATAGAGTTCCCCCCCAGAATCTAGAGGCTGAACGCTCCACCCTAGGTGCGATGTTTCTGGAGAAGGACGCTATTTACCGCGCTATGGAGATTATTAAGCCGGAGGACTTTTATAAAGACGGGCACGCCCTCATCTATCAAGTGGTTTTAGATCTGACCAATAGGGGTGAGCCCGTGGATTTGGTAACGGTCACCGAAGAACTCCGCCAAAGGGAAGCTTTGGAAAAGGTAGGGGGAATCACTTACTTAACAGAATTGGCGAATACCGTTCCCACTGCTGCTCATGTTGAGTATTACGCCAGGATTATTGAGGAAAAGGCTTTACTGCGTAACCTAATTCATGCCGCTACTGAGATTGTAAGCATGGGTTACGACGGACAGGAGGAAGTAGAAAAAATCCTGGATGAAGCGGAGAAGAAGATCTTTGCCATTGCCAACCGCCGGGCTGGCCGAACAATCGTTAGTCTGAAAAATATTCTGATCGAAGCTTTCGAGCAAATTGAGAAGCTTTATGAGTCTCATGGGGCGGTGACTGGAGTTCCTACGGGCTTTTCTGATCTGGACCGGTTCACCGCCGGACTGCAACCGTCGGATTTGATTATTTTAGCGGCCCGGCCCAGTATGGGAAAGACGACGTTTGCTCTGAATATTGCAGAGAATGCCGCCGTCCATCTGCAGATTCCAGTGATTGTATTTAGTCTGGAGATGTCCAAAGAGCAGCTGGCCATGAAGTTGCTTTGCGCCGAGGCGGGTGTGGACAACCAACGGATCCGTACCGGAAATTTGGCGGAAGAGGATTGGCCCCGTCTCTCCCACGCTTTGGGCCGACTCAGTGAGGCTAAGATGTTTATTGATGATTCCCCCAATCTTTCCGCTATGGAAATCAGGGCGAAGGCCCGTCGGATTCAGGCTAAGCATGGCCTGGGACTGATCGTCATAGACTATTTGCAATTGATGCAGGGTAGAGGCAGAGTGGAAAGTAGGCATCAGGAGGTTTCGGAGATTTCCCGTTCTCTTAAAGCCTTAGCCCGCGAATTATCAGTGCCTGTCGTGGCCCTTTCCCAGTTATCACGGGCGGTGGAAATGAGACAGAATAAGCGTCCCTCGCTGGCGGATTTACGTGAGTCCGGATCACTGGAGCAAGACGCTGATTTGGTTTGCTTTTTGTACAGAGAAGATTATTATGACCCGGAGACGGAGAAGAAGGGGATCACCGAACTGATCATCGCCAAGCACAGAAATGGACCAATAGGCACCATTGACCTCCTCTTCCAGAAGGAATTCAGTAAATTCGTGGGTTTGGAGAAGTTTAGAAAGCCAAGCTAAGGAGGGTATCATGGTTCGTATTGATTTGACTCTGATTGGAGACGGGGCAAAAGTCCTGGGGTGTACAGGCGTTTCCCTGAAAAAGCAGGCCGCCTGGTTGGGCCAAGGGTTGGCCTTGGCCTATGGTGAGCAGGTGACTACGGTCTTTTTGGATATAAACGAAGATAAAGAAAATCCCCTTGTTAAGCGGGCGTGTGCGAAGTGTGAAGACTGGGAGTATCCTCTCGTGCTGATCAATGGAGAAGTCCGGTATAAAGCGGGGCTGCCTCTGGCCGCGCTCAAGGCTTTATTGGAGGGGATGGGCGTTAAACCTTTGCCTCCCGGAGAGCGTGGTGTCTCAGTTTTGTCGGTAGAGACCCAGTAATATACTAAAAGGAGTTCTTCCTGTTAAAGCGAATGTTGATCATGACACAGCCGGGGTTTTTAGGGAAAGATGAGCGGGAGGTGGAGGCAAGATGCGAAGGCTAAAGGCTTTGCTGATCTTGATTATACTGTTGTTCGGGGGATATTTGCTCTTCTCTTCAGTGGATTTAAGGAGTCCGGTCCGTAAAGAAGAGAGCAGTTCCCTTGTTTTTGTGCCGGACGGAGAATTAGAGGCACAGGTAACGCTCTTCTTCCCTAATCAGGATTATGTGATAAGCGGAAATGTTGAATTATCGCGAATGTTGCCGGTGGTAAGGCGTGTCCGGTATAAAGAGGGAGAATTCTATGCCGGTATTCTTCAAGAACTGCGAAGGCCACCGGCGGATAGGGAGTTCAGTACCGCTTTGCGCGATGATCTGCAAGTGCTCAGCGCCAGGAGACAAGGATCAACTTTATACTTGGATTTTTCCAGCAAGAATCTGCACGGGGGTTCCCTGGAAGAGACCCTTTTGGTTGAGCAGATCGTCAAAACCATGGTCGGTTTGGATGAGATCGAACAAGTTCAGTTCTTAGTGGACGGAGAGGTTAGAGAATCGTTGATGGGGCATATCGGGACGGAAGAACCCCTTACCTTAAATGATGTAGAGTGAAAGAACCTCTCCTTTATAGCCGGAAACGGCTTTTTTTTCTAGGCAAAGTAGAGATTCTGGTATATAATTATAAGTATGTTCTATCACCAGGTAATAGTAGCAGATCATATCTGTCGCTTGTGAAAAGTACTGAGGAGGTAATCGCTTGCTTAATACTAGAGTATGTGAACTACTTAAAGTTAAATACCCTTTGCTGCAAGGCGGGATGGCTTGGATCTCCACGGCGGAGCTGGCCGCGGCTGTTTCCAACGCTGGCGGTCTGGGGATTATTGCCGCCGGTAACGCGCCTGCTACTTGGGTCCGGCAGGAGATTGAGAAAGCCTCGGCCTTAACTGCCAATCCCTTTGGCGTAAATGTGATGCTTTTATCTCCGTATGCCGATGAAGTAATTCAGGTAATCATCGAAGCAGGAGTCCCCGTGATTACCACTGGCGCGGGAAACCCTAGTAAGTATCTGTCAAGGTTGAAAGAGGCAGGTACTAAAGTCATTCCCGTGGTCAATTCGGTTTCCTTGGCCAAAAGACTGGAGAGGTCGGGGGTGGACGCTGTGATCGGTGAGGGGATGGAAGCCGGCGGGCATATAGGAACGGAAACAACAATGACTTTAATCCCCCAATTGGCTGATGCAGTTGGAATACCGGTTATTGCCGCCGGAGGAATCGCAGACGGGAGAGGAGTTGCCGCTGCTATGATGTTGGGAGCGGAAGGCGTACAGATTGGAACCAGGTTTATCTGTGCCCAGGAGTGCACGGTACACCCTAATTATAAAGAAGCAGTTCTCCGCGCTACGGATCGGGATACGGTGGTGACTGGCGTGCAGACCGGGCATCCGGTGCGCATCATCAAGAATAAACTGGCCAAAAAATTCCAAGAGTTGGAGAAGGCAGGAGCGTCCCCGGCTGAACTGGAAGAATTGGGAGTGGGGCGTCTTCGTGTGGCCGCGCAAGAAGGTGAGATCACGGAGGGCTCAGTGATGGCCGGTCAAAGCTGTGCTTTAGTGCGGAGCATCATCCCTGCCGCAGAAATCGTGCAGGAATTGGTGGGAACAGCGGAACTGCTTCTGCAGGGAAGAAGCTGAATAGGCGGACTTAAGATCTGTTTTCTATAATACTGGGATTAGTAGCCCACCATCAGATTATCCTTGCCTACTGCCTCCCGGCCTCTTACAGTTGGCATTTACGGGATGCTCCTTCCTGAGAGCGGGCAGGTAGATACGGAATGAGGTGCCCCGGCCGATGGCGGATTTCACTTCGATATAGCCGTCATGCTTGTTAATGATTGAGTAGGAGGTGGCCAAGCCAAGACCATTTCCTCCTTTTTTAGTGGTAAAATAAGGGTCAAAGATCTTCTTCAAGAATTTTTTGGGAATGCCCGGTCCTTTGTCTGTAATGGAAATTTTTATATAATCACCGGGAGCCAGGGGCAGAAATTCATCATCCTCAAAAACCACGATGTTTTCGGCTTTAATCTTGACTAAGCCCCCTCCGGACATGGACTGTGAGGCATTGATCAGAATGTTGCTGATCACTTGACTAATCTGGACCTTATCTACTTCGCAAGCCCATAGGTGAGGGGGAATTTCCAATTCGTATTCCGTATGGGAACCGCGTAAAGTAAACTCGGCAGTAGTATGGATTAACTCCTGCAGAGAAGTAGGTTCCTTAACCGGGGCGCCTTCTTTGGAGAAGGCCATCAATTGTTGGGTCAGGTGGGAGGCTTTTTCAATGACACTCTTCATCTCCGACAGGTTCTTAGTAACATCTTTTCCTCTATCAATCATCAACTGAGTTAATTCGATGTTTGCCATTATACCGGCCAGCATGTTATTGAAGTCATGCGCGATTCCTCCGGTCAGTATCTCGATGGACTCCAGTTTTTCTCTTTTAATCAGTTCTTCTTGAATCCGGTGGCGCAGGGTGACATCGCGAAAAGCCAAGGTTGCGCCGATAATGTTTCCGTACATGTTCCGGACCGGGGTGGCGATTCCGCTGATTAGGCGCTCATTTCCGTCTTTGGTGACTAGTGTGGTGTTTTTTGGTAATTCATAGAGTTCACCGGTAGTGAGCGCTGTTTTAATTGGATTCTCAATGGGTTCGCTGGTCTCATCGTCAATTAAATAACAAATTTTATCGAAGGGTTCCTGTAGAAGTTCCCGGCCCCACCCGGTCAATTCTGTACTGGCTTTATTGGCCAAGGTAATTAAGCCGGAGGCGTCAGTGACAATGACCGCATCACCGATGGACTCAAGGGTGATCAGGAGTTTCTCTTTTTCCGAAGCCAGTTCGGTTTGGCTTTGGCATAAGAATAAAAACAGCTTTTCCATTCCGATCTGGATCACAGCTTGATAAATTAGATAACGGGAAAGAACTTCGGAAAAATGCCCTAAAGTAAAGGTGAGGTCAGTACGGGGCAGTACGATAAGGAAAAAACCTGAAAGGAAAGTGGCGGGCAATGCCCGGATCAAGTGCTTAAAGGTATATTCTTCAAAAACATGACGATTCTTCGCTATTTTAATGGTACTGAAGAGGAATAGCAGGGCAATGAGGACCTCGCTAAGTTTGGCAACGCGTGTCAGACCATGGTCCGGTTTGAAAAAAGGGGGAAGGATTCCCAGGAGAACGCTGAGAAGAAGCAGGGCGGCGAAGACAGTATAAATGAGGAGCAGTAGTTTTTCTTCTGATTCTTTCCATTTCAGGATATACGCCACCAGAACCCAAGATACGCTTTGAATACAGCGGGCACATAGCGCGAACTGAAGTGCAGTGTTATAATGAAATTGCTTATATGCTAACAATTGGAGAAAGTCAAAGGCGCCTATGAACAAGTAAGCGATGTTAAAGAGCAGAATGAAGTGATCCGTGAAATAGCGGCGGGTATTGTGAGCAACAATAAATATACCGAGGGTCGCAAAGATACTAGAGGTTTTGGTTAACAGATGAAGAAAATCCCGATTGTTCCGGCTCAGGTGATGAAAGAAGTAAAAGAATAGGGTGAGGATGATTACATCACGCATTTCTAGTAGGCATTTTTTGGGATAATCATCCATCTTATAAATCATACTCACCCCTTAAAGTCCAGGTTGAAAAGTTCAAAATAAACTATTCTTTACATATTTGAAAAAACCTGTATTAGCCATAAGGTTGAGATCAAAGTTTACAGAAAGTTAACAATATCTTGTCTTCTCTCCTGTCTTTCCGGCAGGACGAATTCTTCATTATGGCAGTAAAGGAAAAGACCTGGAGTATTCCAGGTCAAAAGGGGGATAGGAATAAAAAAACCCCTTTACGGGGAGTTGCACTAAAATCTTGGTGCCGAAGGCCGGACTCGAACCGGCACGCTTTTGAGGGCGGTAGATTTTGAGTCTACTGCGTCTGCCAATTCCGCCACTTCGGCACGGAATGCATAAGTTATTTTAACAAAGAAACATGTCGATGTCAAGAGATTTGAGTGTATGGAAGATCCAGGTTAATTACCTGTCTTATGAAGGCGCGCTGCTATGACAGGGGGATCACTATGGCCGTCGTGCTGATCCGGGCCTAAAAAAGTCGAGGGGTTGTGCTGAACAACCCCTTGACGGTTTATTGGTGGTTTTTTCTTTATTGATCTGGCCTTGGTGGGCTTTGGTGCGGGTCGGAGAAAACTGTTGCTGATCTAAATCAGCGCCAAACTTTTTCCTTCACTACTTTGGACTTTCAACTTTTAATATAGTATATTCTTGATTCTACCAGGGGTACATGGGAAATGGGCATAAATTTACCGGTCCGGCTGCACAAGTTCAACTCCGGATAAGGCGGAGAGGGCGGAGATGGCTTCGGCCTGGTATTCTTCGGGTAGTAGTACCTGTAACTTTACATTAGCAGAGTAATCAATGGTCTCCGTCAGCCCGGCGAATTGTTGCAGGATATAGTTTACTTGAGCGAGTTGTGAGTATGCGCAGGTGACGGAGAGTGAAAAACGGGGAAGGATCTCTTTGACGCCAGCCACGGTTAGGGTCTGAACAGCCGTGGAATGATAGGCGTCGATTAAACCGCGGATCCCAAGTTTTTTCCCTCCGAAGTATCTGGTGACGACGACTATTGTATTATAGAGGTCCGCTTGTAATATAGCGTTTAAAATCGGCCGACCGGCGGTGCCTGCGGGTTCGCCATGGTCATTATAATACTCCAGCGGAAGATCGCGGAGGCCGAGACGGTAAGCATAGCAATTATGGGTGGCTTGGGTATGCTCCTCCCGCACTTTAGCCAAGAAAGCCTTGGCCTCCGCTTCCGAATCTACGGACCTGGTATGACCGATGAAGACAGAACGCTGGATCTTCGTCTCCCAAGTTGCTGACTGAGCAACAGTTTTATAACTACTTCCCATGGAAGACACCCTCCTTACAGGAGAAGATGATCACTAAACCTCAGCGTGTGAGGAGTGGGGTTCATGGCCTATTATATCATAGATATTGATCTGGTTATGAAATCAACAGGAAGAAAAACGAGGTCTTTCACTGTGAAACCAGGAGCAAGCTTTGGGGGTATGAACCTTCCCGAAAATTCCGGTAGGACATGGTAAGCCTCATAGGGTGGAGATGCGGCTATTTTTAGCATAGAAAAAGTTTATACTATTTGTGGTGAAAGCGGAGACTATTATAGCTGGATGCCTGTAGAATTACTGCCGGTCATCCAAGAGTAGTGACGGGCGGATGATGATCAAGGCACAGCAGGTCGGGGAGATTTGTATTTAAGATAGAGGATGGGTAATGTTTAAGAAGATCTGGCGGAAAGCAAAATACTTCATGACCATCGCCGGTACGGAGCAGGCTGAGGAAGATGGCGAAGAGGGGATGAGCCTCTCCCCTGTTTTAGGTGAAAATCTACACAGCTTACGACAGCGTCTGGGAAAAAGTTCCGACATCATCATGCGCCGCATAATACTAAACCTGGAACGGAAGGTGGAGGCGGCAGTAGTCTATGTGGAAGGCTTGGCTGATGAGAAGGTAATTAATGATCATATTTTAAGTCCTTTGCTGAAAGTAAAAGGGACAGGGAAAAAGGACTCCGTAAAGATCCTGGAGTATCTGGCGGATGAAGTTATTACCGTCGGTGGGGTGAGAAGAACAGGAAATATTGATCGACTGGTCAGCCTGGTTCTGGCGGGGGATACCCTTTTCCTGTTGGACGGATCAGCCCGGGCTTTACTCCTCAGTACCAGAGGCTGGGAGAAAAGGGCGCTGCAGGAACCGGATACCGAGATCATTATTAAGGGGCCGAGGATTGGCTTTGTAGAAACTCTACGGGTCAATACGGCTTTATTACGGCGGGAAATTGGCCATCCGGATCTAACCCTGGAGTCACTGGAGGTTGGCGCCAAAACAAAGACGGAGGTATGCATCGCGTATCTACAAGGGCTGACTGACCAAAGGTTGGTGGATGAAGTAAAGCGGCGGATTCGGCGGATTAATACCGATGCCATTCTGGCTGCGGGCTTTCTAGAGGAGTTCATCGAAGATGCACCGTTGTCGCCGTTTGCCACTGTGACCTATACGGAACGGCCGGATGTGGCTGCCGCCAAGATCCTGGAGGGGCGGGTGGCGATTTTTACCGACGGCACTCCGGTGGTAAATACCGTACCGGCTTTATTTATTGAGAGTTTTCAAAGCCCGGATGATTATACTTTTCGCTTTTACTATTCCACGATCATCCGGTGGATCCGGTACCTCTCCTTTGCTTTGAGTATTCTCTCCCCTGCGATCTATGTTTCCTTAGCCACCTTTCATCAGGAATTACTCCCGACTACGCTTCTGATCTCCATGGCCGCCGCGACTGAGGGCACCCCCCTGCCTACTGTGCTGGAAGCAGTAGGCTTGGGTCTAGTCTTTGAACTTTTGCGGGAGGCCGGAATCCGCTTGCCGCGTCCGATCGGACAGGCCGTTAGTATTGTGGGCGCGTTGGTGATCGGGGAGGCGGTGGTCTCCGCCGGACTGATCTCCGCGCCTACAGTAATTGTGGTTGCGCTGACCGCGATCTCTTCTTTTGTTGCTCCAGTACAGGTGGGAGTAGCAGCTTTATTACGCTTGGGTTTAACGGTGATCGCGGGCCTCTTGGGCGCTTTTGGAATTGTCCTTGCCCTGCTGGTGGTCTTGGTGCATTTGGCCTCCTTACGGTCTTTCGGTGTGCCTTTCCTCTCCCCGGTTGCCCCTTTGGTGCCGCGGGATTTGAAGGATGTGGTGGTCAGAGCGCCTTTATGGGCCATGTTAACCCGGCCGAAATTCATCGGACGGGATCCGCAGCGTCAATCCTTTGATCTGCGCCCTGCTCCGCCCGGCATTACCGAGCAAAAGAAAGATTCCCGGGAGAAAGAAGGCGATCAGGGATGAACGGGGATTCGACTCCCGCTTATAGAATTGACCGGAAGTTGATCTTGATGATTCTGGTGACGATAGTGCTTTTCACCGGTGGGTGCTGGGATCGGCGGGAGATGGAAACCTTGGGGATTGTCGCCGGGTTCGGACTGGACTGGGTGGAGAAGGAGAAAAAGTTCGTCTTGACCGCACAGGTCATCAAACCCACCCAAGTCCAAACTCCTCACGGTGGAGGCGGTGGAGGCGGTGAAGGCGAAGAAGCGGTTTGGGTGGTCAAGAGTAAAGCAGAAACTGTATTTAAGGGAGTACGGGGGTTTCTTTTTGAAAGCAGCCGCCGCCTGTACTTTCCCCATAACCAAATCATAGTCGTGGGGAAGGATGCGGCCCGGGAAGGCGTCGGCCCACTGCTTGATTTTTTTACACGGGACGCGGAACCCAGACTTTCAGAGTGGTTTTTGGTGGCCGAAGGGGAAGCGGCAGAGGTTTTACAGGCTAAAGCGGGATTGGAGAAGATTCCGGCCCTGGCCATTAGCAGGTTGCTTAATAATTATACCGGCACTTCCGAGATTGGCCGGAGTAATCTTTTGGGGTTTCTCACTCGACTGCTCAGCAAGACCACTGCCCCTTATGCGCCTTTAATCAAGGTAGAGGGGGAAGGAGCAGAACTGAAATACAGGATCTCCGGCACGGCGGTGTTTAGAAAAGATAAATACATCGGAGAATTAAACAAGCGGGAGACCAGAGGACTTCTATGGCTCCTGGGAGAGGTCCAGGACGGGATCGTTACCATGGACTATGGCGGAGGCAAGGTGGATGTAGAGCTCATTAAGTCCGCTTGCCGAATCCGGCCGGAGATGAAGGACGGTTCCATCCGGATGCAGGTGGAGATCAGGGCCGAAGGAAACCTCGGCGCCAATCTGGCGCCAGTTGATTTTTCCGTTACCGAACGCACCAGGGATTTAAATTCCAAACTGGCGACGGCGATTAAAGGGGAGGTGGAGGCGAGCTTAGAGAAAGCCCGGACTTTACAGGCGGATCTCTTCGCTTTTGGCGAAGCGGTACAGAGGAAGTACCCAAAGGAGTGGCGGGAACTAGAGAAAAAGTGGATGGAGATCTTTCCCCAACTTGAGGTAGAGATTGATGTCCGGACTAATCTGCGCTTGTTGGGCCTCACTACCCGCCCGACAATCATAAAAGAAGAATAAACTCTCGTATGTACCGCATGCAGCAGGAAGGAGGATATTTGGGTTGGGCTTAGAGCAGGGACGGATCTCGGCAACACAACTTACCATGTTGATTATTAGTTTTCTCTTAGGCACTACTCTGCTGTTTTCGCCGGGGGGGGTAGCCGGGCGCGACTCCTGGATTGCGCTACTCGTAGGCATGGTCGAGGGTTTACTCTTTGCTTTCATCTATGCGACCTTGGCCGTCCGTTTTCCCGGACGTCCGCTTATTCAGGTTTTTCATTCGGTCTACGGAAGCGTCGGAGGGAAAGTGATCGCTCTTTTCTTCTTGGGGTACCTGTTTCATTTGGGTTCCTTAGTCTTGACAAATTTCAGCTTTTTTTTCAATACTTTAATCCTGATCGAAACCCCCTCAGCAGTGATTGTTTTCTCCATCGTGGCAATCAGCGTCTACGCCGCCCGCCACGGCTTGGAGGTGGTGGCCAGGTGCAGCCAGGTTTTACTCCCTTTCGCCTTGTTCTTCTTTATTCTAACTTTTATTCTACTAATCAAGGATTTCCGACTCGAACACTTCCAGCCTGTACTGGCGATCTCTGCGAAAAGATTTTTTTTCGCCGCTCATTCGGCGGCAGTATTTCCTTTTGGCGAGAGTGTTGGTTTCCTTCTAGCCCTACCGGCGCTGAGTGACCCAGAAAAGCCATGGAAGTGTCTGCTGCTGGGGATCATCATCTCCACTGGTGTTTTATTGCTCAGTGCCCTGCGGAACACCGGCACCCTCGGAATTTTGCAGGATATCTTCTTCTTCCCTTCCTTTCAAGCGACGCGCCAGATTAATGTGGGGCAGATCTTGACCAGAGTGGAGATACTGGTGGCCGTAAATTTTCTGGCCATGGGTTTTCTCAAGTATACGTTTTTATTATACGGTGTCATTCTTGGCACGGCGGAAGTGTTTGGGTTACGGGAATACAGGATTCTGGGCTATCCCGTGGGGATCCTGATGGGAATCTTGTCTTTACTTAATTTTGCGGGTATCCATGAGAATTTTGAATTTCTGGAGAAGGTTTATCCCTTTTATGCCTTACCTTTTCAAGTCGGGATTCCTTTGTTTACTTTGATAATAGCCATGATCAGAAAACTGCCCCGGGAAGGAGGAGAAACATGATTCTTCTGCTGCTCTTCGGATTTTCCCTGATTTTTCTGCGGGAAGTTCCCCGGTTAATTCAGCGTAGATACTGGCGGGAGTTGCTTGTCTTTTGCCTGTTCATGGCTGTGGCCATGCTTTTGAGCGTGTTGTTAACAATTGGCGTGGAACTTCCTCAAGTGTCTACTGCGATCGGAGATCTTTTCCTGAAATGAGTTTTTGATAAGAAATGACGAATAGTATTAAATTTGTGTAAATTGGGTCCACTGCAGAGAATTTTTTGGTATTTTAGGTTTAAAGAAGTATGACTGGTTTTAATAAGAAAATGGAGTGATGATGATGACCGCCAAACTTACTCTGGATTACTCCGGGGCCCAAAAATTCTTTCGCAGTGAAGAATTGACCTATCTCGAACCAAAAGTAGAGATGGCCCATAAAATGCTGCATGAGCGCACCGGTCCGGGCCATGATTTCTTGGGCTGGCTGGAGTGGCCTTTCCGTTACGACCAAGTGGAATTTGGTGAGATCAAGAAAGCGGCGGCGCGCATTCACGACCAGGCGGAAGTCTTGGTAGTGGTGGGGATCGGTGGATCTTATTTAGGGGCCAGAGCAGCGATTGAACTGCTTAGCCCGGCATTTGTCAATTCTGCACAGGGAAAAGCGCCGCAGATTCTGTATGCCGGGAATCACCTGAGTGCCGATTATTTATCTGGTTTACTGGATTATCTCAGGGAGAAAGATTTTGCCGTGAATGTAATCTCCAAATCCGGAACTACCACAGAACCAGCAGTGGCTTTTCGGTTTCTCAAAAAACTGCTGGAGGAGAAGTACGGAAAGACCGAGGCGGCGCAGAGGATCTACGCTACTACCGATCGGAAAAGGGGCGCCCTTAGAGAATTGGCGGCGGCGGAAGGATATACCACCTTTGTGATTCCTGATGATATCGGGGGCAGGTATTCGGTATTGACCCCGGTTGGATTGTTGCCAATCGCAGCGGCGGGTATTGATATAGATGAAATTATGAGCGGCGCGGCCGAGGCCGCCCGGGAATATTCTGAAAAAGATTTAGCCAAAAACCAGGCATATCAGTATGCCGCCCTCCGGCAGATCTTCTATGACAAGGGAAAAACCGTTGAATTATTGGTCAGTTATGAGCCGGCCTTGCATTATTTTGCCGAATGGTGGAAACAGCTCTTTGGCGAGAGTGAAGGGAAAGATCAGAAAGGCCTCTTCCCGGCGGCTTGTGATTTCACTACCGACCTGCATTCTCTGGGCCAATTCATTCAGGACGGGAAGAGACTTTTTATTGAAACTGTTTTACGGGTGGAACGGCCGCGACACGTTCTGGCCATGACTGCGGAAGAACAGGATTTGGATGGTTTGAATTATCTGGCCGGGAAAACCGTGGACTTCATTAATGAACAGGCCTTACGCGGTACAATCATGGCTCATGTGGAGGGGGGAGTTCCCAATCTGCTCCTGAATATTCCTGAGCTCAAACCCTATTACTTCGGGCAGATGGTTTATTTCTTTAAAAAAGCCTGCGCAGTCAGTGGGTATCTCTTGGGTGTCAACCCTTTTGACCAACCGGGAGTAGAGTTTTATAAGAAGAATATGTTTACTTTATTGGGAAAGAAGTAGGCGCGTGTGTGTTGGCGAAGGCAAAGACAGACTGCCGGTCGAACGGTAGAGCGCGCATGGGGTTGGATTCGAAGATCGTCAAGAAAACAAGGAGGAATTAAGATGAAGGATAATTTAGAACAGACTCTGGTGATTTTCAAGCCCGATGCTCTGCGGAGAAAACTGGTGGGAGAGATTATGAACAGGTTTGAACGGGTGGGGCTGGAATTGACGGCTCTCAAGACGATCCGCTTCACCGAGGAACTTTGCAGAGAGCATTACCAGCACCTGGTAGAGAAGAGTTTCTTCCCGGAGATTGTGCGCTATATGACGTCCGGCCCAAGCATTGTCGGGATTCTCTCCGGATACAGAGCGGTGGCGGTTGTTCGGCATCTGGTAGGGGCTACCGACCCGCTGGAGGCTGCGCCCGGTACGATTAGGGCGGATTATGCCCTGTCCAATCAAGAAAATGTGGTACACGCCTCGGCCACCATACCCGAGGCTCAAGCGGAGATCGCCAGGTTTTTCGGGGCGGAGTTTTCTACTGATCTGTAGTGAGCTGCCTGATTGAGATGGCGATCTCCGCGAACACAAAAATTCGCTGTCATAAATATAAAACGTGGAAAAAATTGTTTGACTTATGGCCGGACAGATCAGTGCTGACCCACGGTTGTGATAAGAGCAATACCTTTACGGGGTTGCTCTTTCTTTATTAAGATATTAAACGAGGCCTAGCAGGCTGTGCCCAAAGACTAGGCCGGCGAAGTTGATTGGTTGAATGGATACATCAAGGCAGGAATCCGTGGTCCGGTAACGAAATAAACCGCACGGGGGGGTTGAGATGAAGACATTTTACGCTCTGGGTGAGTGGATCCGCCTTTTTTTTCGTAATCATTGCGGCGCCAAGATCGCCATGGTCAGTCTTTTAGTGGCTGTGGGTTGTCTATTATTATACTCGGCGCTAAAGTCGTCATTGGTCTGGGGAACGGTCTGCTTCTTCGGGGCAGCTGCCTTTCTTCTGTTTCTGCACTTTAAAGTAAAGACCAGATACCCTATATGCTTATGGATTGCTCTCTTCCTATTCGGTCTGGCCTTCTTTTCTTTAATGTTCATGTCGAAGAGTATCTTCTGCACCTATTTGTTTCCGCTTTATCTGTTAGGACTGGGGATCGGTCTTTTAATGGGAGATCCGTCCAAGTTTACTCTTGCTCTGCGCTCCCGGATCGGGAAAGGGCAATGAGTTTTGACAGGGTAAGGACGCTAAAGGAGAATTTATGCTAGATGAATTGTACTGGTGGTATAAGTATTGAGGAGATTTTGGGAGAGATCACAGCCAGCGAAGGATATCGGGGACAGATCTCATCACACCGGGTTTTTCCGGCGACGCCTCCGCTCTACGGCGAATTGAGCCAGCCCCTGGCAGAGGTATTAAGGGTGAATCTGGCCGCCAAAGGGATCAGCAGATTATATGCGCACCAGGTTTCGGCTTTAGAAAAGGTGAGGGTCGGCCGGAGCATAGTAGTGGTCACAGGCACAGCCAGTGGGAAAACCCTCTGTTATAACCTGCCGGTTTTAGAAAAATGGCTTACACAGAAAGAAAGCAGGGCGCTTTACTTATATCCTACGAAAGCGCTGGCTCAGGATCAGCTAAAAGCGTTACTCCGGCTGACGGAGGGTTTGGCTGTCCGTCCGGTGGCCGGGACCTATGACGGAGACACCTCGCCGACGTCCCGAAGAAAGCTGAGAGATGAAGGGCAGATTATCATGACCAACCCTGACATGTTACATCAGGGCATTCTCCCGAAACACCCGGCTTGGGGAAGTTTCTTCGCTAACCTCCGTTTTGTGGTTATTGACGAGATCCATGTCTACCGGGGGGTTTTCGGTTCAAATGTGGCCAATGTCTTAAAGAGGTTGCAGCGGATCTGTCGTCATTACGGATCAGACCCGGTTTATATCTGTACTTCGGCTACGATTGCTAATCCGCAGGAACATGCTGAAACACTGCTGGCCAGGACTGTGGATTTGGTGGATCAGGACGGAGCGCCCCGCAGTGAAAAGCATTTTATCCTGTGGAACCCGCCTTATCTCGATGAAACCCGCACCGAACGGCGCAGCGCCAATCTGGAGGCTGCTGATCTCATGGCTATGCTCATCGCCAGGAGGATTCCCACTATTACCTTTGCCCGGGCTCGGGTGGTGACGGAGCTGATTTATAGGTATACCCAAGAACGTCTGCAGCGGCTCCGGCCGTCTTTGGTGAATTCCATCCGGCCGTACAGGGGAGGCTATCTACCGAAGGAACGGAGGAAGATTGAAGAAGAACTCTTCTCCGGAAAGCTACTCGGTGTTACCTCTACCAACGCCTTGGAGCTTGGTATTGACATCGGAAGCCTGGGGGCTTGTTTAATCGTTGGCTACCCCGGTACGATCGCTTCCTTCTGGCAGCAGGCCGGGCGGGTCGGCCGTGGGGGACTGCCGTCTCTCGTCTTTTTTTTAGGACTGAACGCGCCGATCGATCAATATTTGCTTCGTTACGAGAATTATCTGTTTGATAAAAATCCGGAAGCAGCGGTCCTCGATCCGTATAATCCCCATGTTATTTTAGGGCACTTACGGGCCGCCGCTTATGAAGCGCCGCTCTCATATAGAGACGAGGCAGAGTTTGGAAAGTTTGCTCCGGCGGTCAAGGGTTTGCTGGAAGAAGCCGGCGAGGTCTTTTCCGTACACGCCAAGTCGTACTGGCGGGGAAAGGGTTTCCCGGCGGCGCAGGTAAACCTGAGAAACATCTCCGAGCACACTTTTAACATTTTTGAGGAAGAGAGTAAGAAGGTCATCGGTACGATGGATGAGGATAGCGCGTACCAACAATTATATACGGAAGCTGTTTATCTCCATGACGGAGAGGCGTATTTCGTGCACCATCTCGACCTGGAGGAGAGAGTGGCTTATGTGCATAAAGCGGATTTGGATTACTATACCCAGTCCATTACCGAAGTGCAGATTAGAATTACTGAAGAGGAGATGAAGAAAGAGTGGCGAAAGTCCTTGGTTCACTTTGGCATGGTGGAGGTAATGACCAAACCATATCTTTTCCGCAAGATCAAGTTTGCCACCAGAGAGAGCCTGGGCTTCGGTCCGATTGATCTGCCAACAAAAACCATGGATACCTGCGCTTTATGGTTAAAGCCCGCACTGGCGGTTTTAAACCGAGTGAAGGCGCTGGGCAGAGATCCGATGGAAGGCCTTTTGGGATTGGCTAATGTCCTTACTGAGGTCTTACCTTTCCTGGTGATGTCCGATCCCATGGATATCGGGTCCACTGTTGATCTGGCCAATACCGGGGCGCCGGCCATCTTTCTCTATGATAAATATCCGGGAGGAGTAGGGTTTGCCCAACGCGCTTATGATGTGGTGGAGGAGGTCTTTAAGAACGCCTTGGCTTTAATTGCTGCTTGCGAATGCGCCGAAGGGTGTCCGTCTTGCGTTGGTTCTCCCCTCCCACCCCACAGCCAGTTGGATCCTGACACAGCAGCCAAGGGAAGAATCCCCGACAAAGAAGGGGCCCTGATTATTTTACACGAATTATTAGAGTTGGAACCCTATATCCCTAAGCCCAAATCGGCTGCAGATTCTCAGTTGGCGACCGGGGATTCTCAGGAGGAGATGGGAGAGCCGCCGCCTTTTACCCCTCTCCCGGAGACCATGGAGCTTCGCATTAGGAGACAACTGCAAAATCTCCAAATGAGAAAAGGTGTTTCCCGGAATGGAAGAGACAAATAGTTTAAAATATGGTGATGACTACTTGTCCACAGAGGAAAGGAGAGTTTTTTATGTTGGCGATTATCGGAGGTTCCGGGGTTTATAACCCTTCTATGCTGGAAAAAGTCAAGGAGATTAAGGTGGAGACGCCTTACGGTATGATTACCCCGTTGGTTGGGGAGTATCAAGGCAGAGACGTGGTTTTCCTACCCAGGCACGGGGCTAAACATACCGTACCGCCGCATCGCATTAATTATCAGGCCAATCTTTGGGGACTGCGCTCAATGGGGGTGGAGAGGATTATCTCCACCACTGCGGTGGGCAGTCTAAATCCGCAGATGAAACCGGGAGATTTTGTGATCATCGATCAGTTTCTGGATTTTACTAAGAACCGCCGAAGCACCTTCTTTGAAGGCGGTGAGCTCGGTGTGGTACATGTGGACTATACCGAACCCTACTGTCCCGAACTGAGAAGAGTTCTCCTAGAAGCCGGCCGGGGCATGGAGGTTAACTTACATGACCGGGGGGTTTATGTCTGCACCGAAGGTCCCAGATTTGAGACTCCGGCGGAGATCACCATGTTTTCCCGGCTCGGCGGCGACTTGGTAGGGATGACTAATGTTCCGGAGGTGGTGTTAGCCAGGGAGGTCGGAATTTGTTACGCTACGGTCTCCATGGTAACTAACTTTGCGGCCGGAATTTCCGCCGGGCCACTCTCTCATGAAGAAGTGTTGGAGATCATGAGGGAGAATACGGATCATCTGCGCACATTGCTGATGAAGTCCTTAGAAACCATCCCGGTGGAACGCGCCTGTGAATGTAAGAACGCTGTTCAGGGGGGAGAGAGGCTTTTTAGTAAATAAGCCTGTTTCCCGGTAGACGCAGCAAGAGAGAAGCATACGGATGGTGATTGTGTACAGGTAGAGGAGGTAACAAAGGGATGTCCAAATACTTAGTTCGTGATCTATCGTTAGCTCCGGCTGGACGGAGAAAAATTGAGTGGGTGGAGCGGCACATGCCTGTGTTAAACGTGATCCGCCAACGTCATCAACAAGCCAGGCCCTTAGCAGGAAAGAAGATCGCCGTCTCCGTACATTTGGAGGCAAAAACAGCTTATCTGGCTTTAACCCTAAACTCATTGGGAGCGGAGGTCAGCGTGACCGGGAGCAATCCCCTGTCTACCCAGGATGATGTGGCCGCCGCTTTGGTTGATTATGGCCTTTCTGTCTATGCCTGGCACGGAGCAACAGAAGAGGAATATTTTTCCCATCTCAGTAATACCTTGAGCATAGGACCGGAGTATATTATTGACGACGGAGGGGATCTGGTTTACCTGCTGCACACGAAGGAGCAAGATCTGCTCCGGACGGTGGTAGGCGGCTGTGAGGAGACTACTACCGGAGTTCACCGGTTGCGGGGCCTGGCGGAGCAGGGTAGGCTTAAGTTCCCGATGATCGCGGTGAATGACGCTTATTGCAAGCATTTATTTGATAACCGCTACGGGACTGGTCAGTCCAGTTGGGATGGGATCATGCGTACCACCAACTTGTTGATCGCCGGAAAAACCGTGGTGGTGATGGGCTACGGGTGGTGCGGTAAGGGTGTGGCAATGCGAGCCAAGGGTTTGGGAGCGCAGGTGATTATCTGCGAGGTTGATCCGGTACGGGCCTTAGAAGCCCTTATGGACGGTTTTTCTGTGCTTCCGGCGCTGGAGGCGGCCTGTCACGGTGATATTTTTGTCACTGTAACCGGCTGCACGGGTGTGTTGAGGGAAGAACATTTTCAAGTAATGAAAGACGGGGTGCTCTTGGCGAACGCCGGTCATTTTGATGTGGAGATTGATAAGAAAGCCTTAGCAGCAATGGCGGTGGAGAGGAGAGAGGCCCGTCACAATATTACCGAATACCGGCTACCGGACGGTAGGCGTCTTTATCTGCTGGGAGAGGGACGTTTGGTCAATCTGGCCGCCGGAGACGGACACCCGGCGGAAATTATGGATCTGTCCTTTGCTCTACAAGTGCTTTCTGTCTTGTACCTTAATGAGCAGGGGAGACAGTTGTCGCCCGGGGTGTATTCCGTTCCCCAGGAGCTCGATCGGCAAGTGGCCGAACTGGCCTTGGCCGCCAATGGCGTTAGGATTGATACTCTGACCACAGAACAGATCAACTATATAAAGGGCAGAGGTTAGGAGGGGTTAGGATGAAGACCAAGGTGATTAGAGGCGGTTGGGTCTTAACCATGGCCGAAGGAAAAGCGCCGATTAAAGACGGAATGGTTAAGATTGTAGGCGAAAAGATTGCAGCGGTAGCTCCCTGGAAGGATCAGCAGCTGGATCCCGACTGGGAACTGGTGGACGCCAGTGACTCCATTATTATGCCGGGTTTAGTCAATACACACACCCATGCGGCGATGGTGCTCTTTCGAAATTTTGCGGATGATCTTCCTCTAATGGCGTGGCTGCAGGAGAAGATCTGGCCTCTGGAAGAAAACTTAACAGCCGAAGACGTATACTGGGGTACCAGGCTGGCGATTAATGAGATGTTGCTCTCCGGAACCACTACATTTGCAGATATGTATTTCTTCCAGGATGAAGTGGCGCAGGCCACAGAAGAAAGTGGAATCCGGGCTGTTCTGTCCAGGGGTTTGATCGGCGTTAATCCGCAGGCCGAGAAGAATCTGGCGGAAGCGGTGGAACAGGCCAAAAAGTGGCGGGGGAAAGGAGAGGGAAGAATTCAGATGATGCTTGCCCCTCATGCGCCATATACCTGTCCACCGGACTTTCTGAAAGAGGTTGTTGCCGCAGCTCGCCATTATCAACTTGGTATTCATATCCATCTTTCTGAAACCAGGGATGAACTAGAGCAGATCGGAAGGTCTTATGGTAAGCGTCCGGTGGCCTACTTAGCGGAGCAGGGGATCTTTTCCCGTCCGGTCTTGGCGGCTCATGGAGTCTGGTTGGATGACGCTGAGATCTCATATCTGTCCCGGCAGAAGGTGGGGCTGGCCCATAATCCTTCCAGTAATATGAAGTTGGCCAGCGGTATTGCGCCTGTAGTTAAAATGCTGACCGCCAAAATTCCGGTGGGTTTGGGTACGGATGGGGCCGCCAGTAATAACCGGCTGGATATGTTTACCGAGATGCGTACAGCGGCGCTCCTACATAAGTTGGCCACGGAAGAACCCACGGCGCTGACGGCGGAGACCGCGCTCCGGATGGCTACCATCGAGGGAGCGCGGGCTTTGGGGTTGGAAGAGCAGATCGGTAGTTTGGAACAGGGGAAGAAGGCTGATCTAATCCGGATCAGTTTGCATAAAAGTCATCTGACTCCCTGCCATAACCCAGTGGCTCTTCTGGTCTATACCGTACGGGGTGGAGATGTCACCGGAGTAATGGTCAACGGAGAATGGTTGGTGGAGGACGGAAAGATTCTTAAAGGTGATGAAGAAGAGGTGTGCAGGGAAACCGGAAAACGGGCGGAAGCATTAAGGGAAATGTCTATCAAACCTCGATAGTGGTCCGGATTATTCGACAATTTTCGATATATGTTCGTTTTTTATAGAAAAATGAGTAATTATCTATAATCAAGCGGAAACGGGTTAATAATGGGAATAATCGTAGTTTCTGCTAGAGATCACATGTTGAATAATAGGACTTTATATGGTAATATTTAGATACAATCCTTGATTTCCTGGTTACCATCGAGGATTGCAGAGCGTCACAGTGACGCTAGGCGCCGGCGGCATTGGGGTGCTCGCCCCGTCTCTGACCACGCCGGCAGTCGAGACGGGTTGGATCGTTAGGAACTATAGGTTTCGATTACAGGTTTCGAATGTTTTTAAATTAACCGCCGTCAGGCGGGTTTTTTTTATGCCTATTACCCTCGCCAGAGGCGGTTTCGGTATAAGCGGGAATGCATTACGAAAGAGTCTGGACAGAGAGGTATCTGGCGTCAACTATTTGCGTAGTTGAGCTTAGCGCGTTATCAGGGGCCAATCTGGAGGTAGACGATTTTTTGGGCTGGATTTTTGTTTTGGCTTAGCCCCGCCTTAAGCAGGGCTTTTTCCAGGGTTATATAGGATTTTTTGGTGAAAAGGAATCTGGGTGTTAATTTAGAGGTTTTTACTAGAAAACCACGGATTAAACCAAATTCCGGGGAAAGAGGGGGGTGGACAACCCCATATATAGATTTTATAATAAGATAGCCTACTAAATATGGTAGGTATTTCTTAAAGTTCTGCAGGAAGCTCTGCTTTTTGCGGGAACCGGAGTTAATACCATAAGCACAGTGAAGTTTGCCGCAAATCGTAACCTAACAAAGGCGTAATAGTTTGCGGCATATCTCTCTGTAAAACTCTTGATCGGAGAAATATTCACACCTAATGATCGAGGTAGCGGAGGAGGGATGAAGGTTGCGTTGCCCACATTGTAGCAATCGGGAAAACCGGGTGCTTGATTCCCGCTCATCAGAAGAAGGGATGGCGATTCGTCGGCGACGTGAGTGCTTGACTTGCGGGAAAAGGTTCACCACTTATGAACGGCTGGAAGAAGAACCCTTGGTTGTATTGAAAAAAGACGGCCGACGCGAGCCTTTTGACAGAAAGAAGATTTTAAAGGGATTACGTAAGGCCTGTGAGAAGCGGCCTCTTTCCTTTGAGACTTTAGAGAAGATCGTCGACAAGGTGGAGTGGGCTATTCGCAACCGGGCCGAGAATGAGGTGTCCACTGCCGTTATTGGTGAATACATTATGCAGGAATTGAAAGACGTTGACGAAGTGGCTTATGTTCGTTTCGCCTCCGTCTACCGGCAGTTTAAAGACTTGGATATTTTTATGGCGGAAGTACAGAACCTTCTTGGGTCAAGAAATAATAAATGATGTGGGAGGAGCAGTCACATGGCGAAAGTTCAGGAAGAAATCTTTAGTGAAATGGAGAAAGGAAAGGTTTTTTCTTTTTCCGGCAAAGGAATGTCTTCCTCCGGAGAGAGGGGCTTTCGTTCCATCATGAAGCGGGACGGGAGAATAGTCGAGTTCAACCACGAGAAGATTGCGGAAGCGATCTTTAGAGCAGCCAGAGCGGTTGGCGGTGAAGATCGACAGCTAGCCGGGGAAATCGCGCAGGTGGTAATGAACTATTTGAAGAAAACGAAGAAGAACGGTATTCCTACAGTGGAAGAAGTACAGGACGCTGTAGAAAAGGTCTTGATCGAAACAGGGCACGCTAAAACCGCCAAAGCCTATATCCTTTATCGTGACCGCCGTACGCGGCTGCGCGAAGCAAAGTCCGACTTGATGGATGCGGTTGAGGAAATTTTGGTCGAAACCAATAGGGAGAACGCCAATGTGAGTAATTCTCCTTCCGCTAAGATGCTGCAGATTGCCTCGGCAGCCAGTAAGAAGTATTATCTCTACCGTTTGCTCCCGGAGGAGTTTTCCCAGGCTCATATCAACGGAGATATACATATTCATGATCTGGATTTCTATGGTAAGACTTTAACCTGTGTGCAAATCCCGCTGGGCCGCTTGTTGACCGAGGGGTTTAATAACGGGCATGGCTACATCCGGCCGCCCAAGAGAATCGCTTCAGCCGCTGCTTTAGCCGCAATCATCCTGCAGAGCTCCCAAAATGACATGCACGGAGGGCAGTCTTTTGCCTTCTTCGACCGGGATATGGCGCCTTTTGCCGTTAACGCTTCCGAGGACGAAGTCTATCAAGCGATGGAGGCTTTAATTTATAACCTGAATTCCATGCATAGTAGAGCCGGGGCGCAAGTTCCATTCAGCAGCCTTAATTTGGGAACCGATACCTCTCCGGAGGGGAGAATGGTCACCAGGTGTCTACTGCTTGCTCACGAAAAAGGGTTAGGCCGGGGAGAGACACCCATCTTTCCCAATATTCTCTTCCGTCTGAAAAGAGGGGTGAATTTTGAACCCGGTGACCCCAATTACGACTTGTTCCAATTGGCGATGAAGGTCGCTGCGAAGAGACTCAATCCCACCTTTTCCTTTATGGATTCTTCTTTTAATGAGCCATACGGAGCAGAGGTGAGTTACATGGGCTGCCGTACCAGGGTAATTGCCAACCGGCACGGAGAGGAGATCTCAACCGGCCGGGGAAACCTGTCGTTTACCTCAATTAACCTACCCAGATTGGCCATCAAAGCCAAGGGTAATTTGGAACTATTCTACAATATGCTGGATCAAACCATCGATTTGGTGGCCAGACAGCTTTATCATAGATACAGGGTGCAGTCCAGGTTAAAGGTGAAGGATATGCCTTTCCTGATGGGGCAAAAACTATACATGGACTCCGAGAAACTTAAACCGGAGGATACGATTGCGCCTGTGATTAAACATGGCACGCTTTCCATTGGTTTTATAGGTTTGGCGGAGACCCTTTATGCTTTAACCGGGCTGCATCACGGCGAGGATGCCTCCGCCCAACAGTTGGGTTTGGAGATTATCAGCCATATGCGAGAGAGAGTCGACGAGCTGTGCGAGGAGTATGATCTAAACTATACCTTGCTGGCCACGCCGGCGGAGGGCTTGTCCGGAAGGTTCTTGAATCTTGACCGGAGGAAATTCGGGATCATTGAAGGCGTCACGGATAAGGAATACTATACCAACAGTTTTCATATTCCGGTCTCGGAAGAGATCAGTTGCTTTGACAAGATTAGTCTGGAGGGGCCGTACCATAAACTGACCAATGCCGGGCACATCAGTTATGTTGAATTGTCTTCTCCCCCCATCGATAATTTGGAGGCGTTGGAGGCGATTATTCGGCATATGGCCGCCAGCGATATGGGTTACGCCGGGATTAACTTCCCGATCGATGAATGCCTGGCCTGCGGTTATCAGGGCATCTTCTCAGCAGATTGTCCTTCCTGCGGTTCCGATCTGCTTCGCCGGGTACGCCGGATTACCGGATATCTTTCTACTGTTGATCGGTTTAATGATGCGAAAAAGGCTGAACTGGCCGAACGAAAAGCGCACTTATAATAGGGCTAAAATGAGAGCATACAAAGATGGTGTGCTCATAAAGTTTGGACTGTCAGCACAAGAGTTATTCCTTCTTGTGCTGACAAACTTTTCTGATTTTATCCTGTTTTTTCAGAGAATAACCCTCTTGAACCGGGGGCAATGATATGCTATAATAATCAAGCAATTGCCGGTGTAGCTCAATTGGTAGAGCAGCTGACTTGTAATCAGCAGGTTGCGGGTTCGAGTCCCATCGCCGGCTCCAGTGAAATTAAGGGTTTTCCGGAGACGGAGACCTTTTTTTGTGCTCTCTCCCGTGGCGGAGAGGGCTTTTTTAATAAAAATCTTCAGTTAAACAGGCTGATCTAGTATTTCCACAAGAAGATGTAATAAAGGATTTGATAGGTCATATCTTTTTAGAGAGGTAGGGGAGGGGGTGGAGAGTTGAAAGCAAAGGACTTTATTGAGCTTTTGTCAAGGCTCGGTGAGGAGAAGACTTTAGTCATTGAAGATAATCAAGGTAACTATTACGATATATTTCCACATGATGTAGAAGATGGAGAAGAAGTAATTCGGGTCGTAGTTGACCTGGAGCCGGTCGAGTAAGTTTAGGTTGCCTCCCTGGAGGGAGGGTTTTTTATTTACGGAAGTAGTTATTCAGGTTATAAACGGTGGAAATTAATGGCCTTGAACTGTCACCCATTCCTTTGTGTTTCATAATATATATTGCAGCATTGCAGTAAAGGGGGAAACTTGACGAAGATGAGATTTAATGATTGTTTCGGTAAAGGCTTTATGCCGTTCTTAATCTTCTTAATCCTCATCCTACTGATCTTAGGGGGATTTAATTGTTGAGCGGCGCTGAATAATTAAGCGCTCTAATCCGGAATAAACTATATCCATAAGGGGCTCGACTGTTTAAGTCGGGCCTTCTTTTACAACCATCCACAAGTGATCAGCTTCCACCATGGTGAAGAGGGGAAATAATAAGACTGTTGCCATGAAGTAAGCAGATCATTTTAGGGTGGTTCGTTTATTTTACAGGTTAGATTGGGAGGCCAGCACTCTCCAGGTGGTCTTCTTCAGGTCAAAAGCTTTGCGTACCAGACATCCGGTTGTGGCCGGGATTTACGGTCTCCATTTTAACAGGAGTTTGAAGAATAGAGGCGAATTATTAATGTAAAAGGCTTGAAGGTTCTATTATGAAAAATAAAACCAACAGGGGGACTGGATCTTGAAGAAATATATGAATAAATTTTTATCCCTAAGCTTAGTGGTGGTAATGTTTTTGTCCTTTTCTCTCAGTGCTTTTGGGATTGAAACTCAAGACTATCTAGCCGGACTGGAGCAAGGAAGAAGAGAGGCGGAGGTCAATTATCAATGGGAGGCCTGGGGCTGGGGAGTGGCAGGAGCCGCCGGTGGATATATGAAAGGGCTCGTTGGTGGGGGAGTTTTTGCTTTTACCAGCACTTTATTTGAACCATGGGTCGGGAAGCAGAGGATGGCGTCGATCGAAGATGAATCGTTGGAGTTTCAGGAGGGGTATGTCAAGGGTTTTAAAGAAACCGCCCAAAAGAAAAATGCAAAATTCGCCGCCATCGGCGCCGGTCTTGGGATCCTCATTCAGTTTTTTGTCAAGGATTGAAGAGATGAAAGAGGATGAATAGATGATCTACCCTAAGCGCGGGTTATATCCGTTGAAGTTTTATCCACTTTTTATGGAGCGGATCTGGGGCGGAACCGGCCTCCGGGAGGAATTCGGGAAAGAGATTCCCAGTACAAAAATTGGGGAGAGCTGGGAGGTCTCTTGTCGGTCGGACGCCATGAGTATTGTAGCGGAGGGCCCTTTAAAAGGAAGGACTTTAGGGGAGTTGATTGCCGGGTATGGTCCGGAACTGTTGGGCACGGAGGTACCGGTAGTTCAGGACTTCCCTTTGCTCTTGAAGATCCTGGACGCTCAAGATGTCCTCTCTGTTCAGGTCCATCCAGGAGATGAGTTTGCCGCCCAATATGAAGGTTCTCTAGGCAAGACTGAAGTATGGTATGTGCTTAAGGCCAAACCCGGAGCGAAAATTATCTATGGATTAAAGCCGGGAATCACCAGGCAGCGTTTTACAGAAGCCCTTAACTCAGGGAAACTGGAAGAGTGCTTAAACGAAGTAGAGGTGCGACCGGGAGATGTTTATCCTGTCGAGGCCGGGGTGGTGCATGCCTTGGGAGCCGGTATCATCGTTGCTGAGTTTCAGCAGAATTCCGACTTAACATATAGAGTATATGATTGGCGCCGCCTTGATGACTGCGGAAGACCCCGGCCTCTCCATATTGACCGGGCCTTGCAGGTAATTGATTTTAGCGGGCCGCCTACTCAGGGAGGAAGTGGAGTAGCCCGGATCAACCGGGGAAGGCAATTACTCCACAGAGGTCGGCACTTTACTTTGGAGGCCCTCCGGATTGCTGGGAAAGAAGTAATCCTCCCCACAGGGCAACATTTTGTTTTAGGCCTGGTCAGTAGAGGAAAGGGTGGGATTTTATATGAAGGAGAGAGGTATGTACTTAATTACGGAGATTCATTTATGATCCCGGCTGGAATCGGGGAATACTCTTTCTATGGTGATTGTACGCTGCTGCTTTGTACGCCTAAAGGCGTTGCTTAAGGTCTGTTTTAGGTGGAGTAAGATTGGTGGAGACAATCGATTCTACATACCTAGGGTGCGCGAAACACATAATGGATCTGCTATTGCAGCGAAAGACACAGTACAGGAGGTTTTACATAAATGAATGAAGTGAAGGCTCTACCGTCCAGAGGTGAAATCCCGGAGCAGTATAGGTGGCGCTTGGAAGATTTATATCAGTCGCCCGCCGCCTGGGAAGCGGATCTGCAGAAAGCCACCGGCTTATTGGAGAAGATCCCGGCTTACCAGGGACGAATCAGTGAAAGCCCCGCTGTTCTGGTAGAAGTGCTCAAATTGGATGAGCAGATCTCCCGGCTGACGGAGAAGCTTTTTGTTTATGCCAGAATGAAACGGGATGAAG
>DUOH01000035.1 GCA_012838955.1 Bacillota bacterium
ATCGTAAATATTCAGGGAGATGAACCCTTGCTGGAGCCGGAGATGGTTGATGAATTAATCAAACCGTTCCTCGACGATGAGGAGCTCGTCATGTCCACCTTAAAGAGCCGGATTACAGAGGAAGAAGAGGTTAATAACGTAAATGTCGTTAAAGTAGCAACTGACCGGAATGGATTTGCCTTGTATTTTTCCAGGTGGCCGCTGCCTTATAATAGAAACGGAATCGAGGTAAGTTACTATAAGCATATTGGATTATACGCCTATCGTCTGGATTTTTTGGTGAAATATACCAAACTGAAACAGACTCCCTTGGAAAAAGCCGAGTCTTTGGAGCAACTGAGGGCGCTTGAGAATGGATACAGGATAAAAGTAGTGGAAACCGCCTTCCAAACAATCGGTGTTGATTCCGAGGCTGACTTGGCCAAGGTCGAAGAGATTATTCGCGCGCGTTCTTCGCGTACAGGCGGGAAGGAATGATGAAAATGGCAGAGAGTTTAGGTACCACCCAGGTGCGAATTGGTGAGGAACTGGTCGTCGGTGGGAACACCCCATTTGTCTTGATTGCCGGGCCCTGTGTGATTGAGTCCGCAAAAATGGTGATGGAGACAGCCGGGAGACTAAAAGAGATTACCACTAAACTGAAGATCCCCTTAATCTTCAAGTCTTCTTTTGATAAAGCCAACCGGACATCAGTGGAATCATTCAGGGGGCAGGGCCTTAAAACCGGACTTCATATCTTAGCAAAAGTTAAGGAAGAATTTGAGGTACCGGTGACTACCGATATTCACCTGCCGGAACAGGCCGAACAGGTTAAGGATGTAGTTGATGTCCTTCAAATACCTGCTTTTTTGTGTCGCCAAACCGATTTACTGGTCGCCGCCGCACTCACTCAGAAGGTGGTAAATATCAAGAAGGGTCAGTTTCTGGCCCCGTGGGACATGAAGAATGCCCTCGATAAAGTGAGCCGGTCAGGCAATAATAGTATCCTCCTTACGGAAAGAGGGACAAGTTTCGGTTATAATAACTTAGTCGTTGATATGACGGGATTAGTGGAGCTGAAGAAGTTGGGATATCCGGTGGTCTTTGACGGCACCCACAGCGTTCAGAAGCCCGGGGGCAAAGGCGCTTGTACGGGTGGAAACCGGGAATACGTGAAATATCTTTCCAGAGCAGCCGCAGCTATCGGAATTGACGCTCTCTTCTTGGAGACCCACCCCGATCCGGATCAGGCTTTATCAGATGGACCTAATATGGTCAAACTGGATGATCTGGAGGATATCTTAAAACAAGTAAAATATGTGGATGAATATATTAAAGGTGAAGCGAGGAACTGAATGGCGCACCGGGTGAAGATTTTGTCCAGATGGAGAATGGAGATTAAGGAATGGAAAGTGCAAAATGGAAAAAGGGATGCATCAAGATGTTCATTATGGATGTGGACGGGACCCTGACAGACGGAAAGATCTATATCAGCGCGCGGGGGGAAGAGTTTAAAGCCTTTAATGTCCAAGACGGACTGGGTATAAAACTACTGAGGGAAAAAGGGATCATCCCTGTCCTGATCACCGGTAGAAATTCGGAGATTGTCCGTTGCAGAGCAGCGGAACTGGGAATTGACGAGGTCTATCAAGGAGTCGATGATAAGCTCGCTGTTTATCGGGGGTTGAAAGAAAAATATAGACTCGACGACGAAGAGATTGCTTATATCGGTGATGACCTGAATGATTTACCCTTGATTAATCTGGCCGGGTTGTCGTTTGCTGTAGCCGACGCCGTGCAGGCGGTCAAAGAAACGGCTACTGTTGTCACCACGCGAAATGGCGGAGAGGGCGCGGTCCGTGAGGCCATTGAGATGATTCTGAGAACAATGAAGCCCGGTAGCTGAAAGGATTATGCCAAATCAAAGTGGGCACAGTAAAGAAGGGGCCACGCGTATGCGAGCCCCTTTTGTGCTTCTTAAGCATTAAGCATCAAAGTAGGTCAATTAGGGAGTAAAGTCAAATACCCGGTCACTAATCTTCCGTAATTCACCTGGAACCGGTGGCATTCAGGTAATAATTGCGCAGATGAGTATTACCGTAGATTATGCGTAAAGTTCATTACTGTACTCATCTTTACGATCTGCTTCGATGGGTCCGGATGGGTTTTCGATTAAGGTATTCCCTTTAAATATGTGCCGGTGTCCGGCATCGAAGGAGGTCACTCCGGTAAAGCCGTGGATATGCCCGATTACCTTTTTATTTTCATCGTAAACAGGGATGGCTTCTCCAGTTTTTACCTCCATGGTGTGATAATGGGCGACAAAAAAGTCGGTATTGGTCTTTAAGATATGCACATGGCTTTTGACGGTGGGGATTGCTTCACCGGTAACTCCGGCAAACCGGTGATTGTGTAACAAATCTAAACGTTTTGGTGGAGAAGCCAGTAGCGTACTGCCTAAAAATTCATGAACGTGGGTTTGTTCTCTATCTATGCCTCTATTGCCTTCTAACATCTCTTGCTCCCTCCTCTCCGCAATATTATATTTCAAAACGAAGAAGAGGGTGCCTAAAGAGGACTTAATGAATAACATCAATCGGCGCGGCTGTAATACTATTTATTCATAGCAGACAGATCAGAGATAATTCAAGGGATTCCGGGTTTTGCCGTTCTTAATGACCTCAAAATGAAGGTGAGGCCCGGTGCTGTTTCCGGTGGAGCCGACAGCGCCGATCTTCTGTCCGGTTTGCACCTTTTGTCCGACGCGGACATTGAGGCGGGAGAGGTGCGCGTATCTGGTTTTAAGACCGTTGCCATGATCGATCAGAATACTGATGCCGTATCCACCGTTCCAACCGGCTTGCACAACCCGGCCGTCGGTATAGGCATAAACGGCGTTACCATGGTTGGCGGCGATATCCAAACCATCATGGAATCGTCTCTTACCGGTAATTGGGTGAATCCGGTAACCGTACAGACTGGAGATTCTTTTCCCGCTGACTACTCCATAATTCACTCTACCGCCCCTAGAGACAGTAGTTCTGGTACCGATTCGTACCAGGGCGTTGACCGGTTCCTTCAGGGTCTTTTCGTTCTTTACCCGCAGTGAGTTTTGGTATCCATTGAGTAAGGTGATGTCATAGACTACTTCCTTCTCCCCTTCCACCCCTTCTTTCAGCAGTTTTTTTTGGTGCTTATACATATTGTGATCTTTTTGGTAATTTACCCGAAAAGGGATGGGTTCGGTGATGGTATTCTCTATTTCCGCAACAACATCCAATACCGGGTTCACTGGTTTGACTACCAAGATGTCTCCGGGGTATATCTTGTCCGGGTTGACATCAGGGTTTAAGATTTCCAGTTCACCAAGTTTAAGTCCGTGCGCTTTGGTTAGGTTCCACAGGTTATCCCCGCTTTTTATCTTGATCTTCACTTCTTCTTCTTCTACGGCGTAGATTCTTTCTTTAACCCTTTCTACAGGCGCCAATTCTTCCGGACTGGCTTCCACCGGGATAAACTCGATTTTTTGGGCAAGGTATACCCTCTTTACTATGGCGTTCTGATCAACGTTTTGTAAGTATTGTTGCTTATATTCGTCTAAAATTTCTTCAATAGCGGCCTGATCCGACAGGGAAACAATAAACCATTTTTCACCGTCCACCTTGAATTCATAGGCCTTTACTTTTTTTAGCTCATCCGCTAGACTCAGCAGACTGGGGATAATGGCAATAACTATAATCATTGCGGCAATCATTGAGAATACCCGTTTTTTTGTCACTACAGTCACGCACCTTCTCTGTGATGATAATTGCACGTTACCCTCTGAAGTATAGCTTGTCTCTAATAATATAATCTACGAGCGCTACCTGTATTAGTTCCCGTAATCGCGAGGACGTTGTTTACCGGAGTATTGGTGAAGAATGAAAACTACAGCCCAGAAACAGACTACAGTTATTTTACCATAGAAGCAGATATTAAGTTTATGGAAAATATTACGCACCAACTATCCTTGGGATTTATCGTTTACTGTATTGTATTATTGTGTACGCGGATTGGCGTTTATATATGCGTGCACGATGTATGCACGCGACAAGATCCGGTTCATGGTATTATAGAAAGAAAGGAGGAGACAAATTTGGAAAAACGAAGGCAAAGAGTTGTAGTGCTTATGATCTGCGCTATATTGGCGCTCTCCTTATTCTGCATAATTGTCGGTGATCATCTGCAGCAGGCAAAAGAGGCGCAGGTGCTCTCCGGGTTCCAGCAACTATTGGCCAAAGAGCAGATCACTGTCGCTGAAGTCCTGAGGTACCTGGAGGAGAAACTCACCTCCGTCTCCAGGGAAAACGCCGCCCGTCTTGTGCTGGGGCTGGAAGAAACGCAACAGAAAAACCTGGCAAAGTGGGAGAAACGGTATGCCGACCTTGACCTACAGAAGGAGATTTTCAGGATTTATCAAAAGACTTGGACCTTTGAGAACCTTGGGGATACTTCAGATCAAGATTTGAAAGCATTATTACTGGAGACGACGGAGAACGGTTTCAAAGTAGAAACCGCGGAAGGACACTTCTTCCCAGTCATTGACTATACTTTTTACCGTCAATACTACCAAAAACTCCCGTCCGATCTAGTGGCATATTTTGAATTAATGGCCACCGAATCGGAGGAGACTCCGGTGAAGGATGCCGCGTTGATGATTGAGTGGTATGAGATTTTGGTCCGAGCGGAAAAACAGGAACAGTTCATCAAGGAATACAGCTCTTCCACTCAAGTGGAACCAGTGCGGCGGTTATTAAAGCACTATGTGACCTTTGCTTTATTCGGTTGTGATAATACACCTTTATTCCTTTATGACACCAAACGGATGGATCCTGAGGCCCGGAAGGTTTATACGGAATATGTCCAGACCCACAAAGACGGGGATTTTTTCGCCCTGCTGGCAGAGTTCCTCAATCTCCTGGAGGCGAATGATTACTGCTTAACCAAGGAAGTAGATGATTTTAGAACAAAAGCTCTGGCCGCCTGGTAACGGTTTAGGGTAATCAGAACGGGAAGAAGAAAGGGTGATAGCCTGTTGTGGACGGAAGGAGAAAAAACCGGATGATACCGGTTTTTTCTCCTAACCGCTTGCTTTTTATGGTGATCATGATCAGCGGATCATTTAAAGATCAGAATATAACGTATAAGGGATCACTCCAAGACAGTGGTGAAGTGTGGTATAATGAAGAATATGATTAAAGCGGGAGACACAGCTTATATGCGCAGTATATGTAGGAGAGAAGGAGATTGGATGAGAAAATATACATACCAGCATACACTGCATGCTTGCTATTTAGGGTACATCACGCAAGCAATCGTGAACAACCTGGCCCCTTTACTCTTTATCATCTTCCAGACTGAATATCATCTTTCCTTTGAGATGCTTGGCCGCCTGATTTTGCTTAATTTCGGCACCCAAATCGTTACGGATATCCTGGCTGCCAGATACCTGGATGAAATCGGTTATCGTAGAGCGGCAGTATTAGCCCATGCCTGCAGCGCTCTGGGTTTGGTTAGCCTGGGAATTTTACCGCGGTTGTTCTCATCGGCTTATGTTGGGTTGGCGACCGCAGTCGTGATCTATGCCGTAGGCGGTGGAATCATTGAGGTTTTGATCAGTCCGATCGCGGAGTCCTTGCCGGGAGAAGCCAAAGCTGCGACGATGAGTCTTTTGCATTCCTTTTATTGTTGGGGACAAGTAGGAGTTGTCTCCATCACCACCTTATTACTTAAAGTATTAGGAGCGGACTTCTGGTTTCTCCTGCCGATACTTTGGGCGCTGCTTCCGGTCTATAATTTATTCGAATTCCGGAAAGTGCCGTTGCTGGATCCCATCGCTAAAGAAGAAAAAACTCCTTTCAAGCAGTTGTTTACGTCAAGAGTATTCGGCCTTGCCTTACTTCTGATGTTGTCCGCCGGAGCCTCTGAATTAACCATGTCCCAGTGGTCATCTTTGTTTGCGGAGAAAGGATTGCAGGTGCCGAAGATGGTGGGTGATCTATTGGGCCCATGTCTATTCGCTGTTTTCATGGGGATCGGCCGCACCTTTTATGGGATACGTGGAGAGAAGGTTCCATTGCAGGCCGCGTTGGCAGTCAGTGCAGTACTCTGCCTTATTTGCTATGGAGTGACAGTATTTGTCCAAATCCCGCTGGTTTCTCTGTTTGCCTGCGCCTTATGCGGCCTCTCCGTCTCTTTGATGTGGCCGGGAACGTTAAGCCTGACCGCACAGGCCTATCCCAAGGGGGGAACGGTCATGTTTGGCGTGCTGGCCATCTGCGGCGACCTGGGCGGGGCGATCGGTCCGTGGCTGGCCGGATGGGTGTCGGATTTGACGCAGAAAATAAATAAACTGGTGCTCTTGGCGGAGGTAAATAACCTCAGCCCGGATCAGCTTGGCTTAAAAACAGGATTATTCGTCGCCATGGTCTTTCCTTTACTTCTATTGATTGGAGTTATTCTGCTCAAGGCAGAACAGGTCCATAGCCTAGAGTAAACTCATTCTCAATTACGAAAAACCACTTTCAGGCGTGGTTTTTTTGTTGATCTTTGCGTCTATTATAGGCAGAAGATAAGTTGCTCATTTTCGGCTGTTCCGTTCTAAGAGGCCCAAGACAATACCCAGGCGATTAGTGAAAATAGGCTTTAGGCAGCGGAGTTTGGAATAACCTTCGGACCTTTCCGTACATAGGATAAAAGGACGGACAAACCAGTCCGTTCAGATTGGATCCGGAGGTGAAAAAAGTGTCAAAAGACGAGGAAAAACAGGCTGCATCTGCAGAGACGCCGGATTCTTCTCAGCATTCATCCGGAGTAAAGGGAGCGGTTTCTTCCAGTATGCAAGGAGAGGCGGATGAAAAAGATCTGGAGCATACGGAGGGGGCGCGTGTAAACGTAGAGGACGGTCAAGTAGAGGGTGAGCAGTTTCCTCCATTCTGCCCAGATGGAGAAGTCTATATTATCCAAAGGGGGGATACTCTGGCCTCGATTGCCGCCAGGTTTGGCGTTACAGCGGCTGCGATCCGGCAGGCCAACCCGATCCTTGGCCTCATTGGAGTAATTCCCGGTATCCCTATATGTATACCACGAGCGCGACCGGTACCGTGTCCCGGAGGATTTTTCCACACAGTACAGGCTGGAGAGACGTTATTC
>DUOH01000036.1 GCA_012838955.1 Bacillota bacterium
AAGAATATATCGTCAAAGGAATAAAGCTTTTAGGGGCGCAGAAATTCAGCGAGGGGTTAAAGAGTGCGCTGGCCGACCCGGAATTTGCCCAGGTCCGTTCGGCTATTGCTCTGAATGAGTTGGTCAAGGATATTGTCCATCAGGAGTTGGCCGTTTATTTACGACATATCATTGATCTGTGGCAGCAGAAGGACGAGCGGACCAGGACCTGGCTCTTGGTCCAGTTGGAGAGGGCTTTCCCTGAGGTGGGGGAGGGGAAAGGACAACGGAGGTAGTCGGACTGCTTTGCCATTGGTTAGCCATCGCCGAGGTTGCCTCCAGGCTGCTGCTGAGTTCGCGCACGGTCGAATCTTATAAGTTAATGCGCCGTCCGAACTGTTGAAGAGGGGGGAGAATGTTTTTAATGCCGCCGATGGCATAAAGCTTATAAAGCATAAACACACCTGCTATTCGTTAAATGGCAGGTGTTTTGTAATAAATAACTTTATTTAGATTGCAAAGCCTGGCCTTAAAGGCCTGGCTTACTTATCATCATATGTGTTCAGTATTTTGTAGACTTTTAAATGGGTCACCGGTAGCTCGTCCTTGGTTATTTCCAATCTGTTCCCATCCGGGCAAATGTGATGGTAATGTTCATGGGCGCGGACAATGGATAGGGTTAAAATCCACAGTTTTCAAGGGAAAAAGATCTATAAGCCAAAATTAAAAAATATTGAGTATTAAAGAAAAATGCATTATCATCAAGAGCATACGAAATCATAATGTGGGGGGAGGAGGGATATTATGGGTTTAGTGTTTAAACAAATAAGCAAAGATGCGGAATTAAAAGAATGTGTGGATGTGATCAGAGCATCATTCCTCACAGTGGCTAAGGAATTTAACCTGACGATGGAAAATGCTCCGACAAACCCGGCATTTATCAAGTTTGACGCTTTACTGAAGATGAGGGAGAAAGGTATCGCGATGTTCGCTGTTCTCCACGCAGACACGCAAATCGGTTTTGTCGCCATAAAAAAAGCCAATGAAGATACGTATTATATGGAGAAATTAGCCGTCTTGCCGGAGTTCAGGCACAGAGGATACGGAAGAATGATCATGGATTTTGTATCTGATTTTGTCAGAAAGAATGGCGGGAAAAGAATCGGAATTGGCATTATCAATGAAAATACCGTACTTAAGCAGTGGTATGAGAATTATGGGTTTCGAGAAATTGAGCGCAAAAAGTTTCAGCATCTACCGTTTACTGTTTGTTTAATGAGTAAGGAAATATGAGGCGCGGTAGCGCAGTGGGGGAGGATTGGATAGAAATGAGAGATGTCGAAAAAACCATCGGTAATCTGGTTGACAAGGCGAGTGTCTCCATAATTAGCTCAGTCGATGAGGAGGGTTTTCCCAATACCAAAGCAATGCTTCCGCCGAGGAAGAGGGAAGGCATAAAAGTAATCTATTTTTCCACGAACACATCATCAATGAGAGTGAAGCAATATCGGCAAAACCCGAAAGCCTGTATCTATTTTTTTGATAAACGGTTTTTCCGCGGAGTTATGCTCAAGGGTACGATGGAAGTATTGCAGGATTTTGAGTCAAGAAATATGATCTGGCGCGATGGTGACGAAAGGTATTATCCGCAAGGAGTTGACGACCCGGACTATTCTGTTTTGAAATTCACCGCCCAAAGCGGCAGATATTATGCTAATTTCAAGTCAGAAAACTTTGAAGTTGAGTCCTCAAATTACTAAGGAGAAGAAATAAATGCTGGAAAAGATGAGTGATTTTTTTACTACACGGGTCGCTGGATATGATCAGCATATGCTGAACAATGTGGCAGGGTGTAAAGAAGGGTATATCAAGATGGCAGAGTTGTTGCCAAAGGCAACAGCCAATCTTTTAGACCTCGGCTGTGGAACTGGTTTGGAACTTGATGAGATCTTCAAGACTCATCCCCATATTAAAGTGGCTGGGATTGATTTAACAGAAGCAATGCTGGATGTATTAAAGAAAAAACATCCTGACAAAGACTTGACGCTCATCCATACCAGTTATTTTGATTATGATTTCGGGATAGAAAAGTATGAGGCAGTAATTTCTTTCCAAACTTTGCATCATTATTCCCATGAACAGAAGATCAAGCTATATTCAAGGGTGTATACGGCCTTAAAACCGGGAGGAAGATATATTGAATGTGACTATATGGTAACTGAACAGGAAGTTGAAGATTTTTATTTTAAAGAGAACGAAAGAATCCGGAAAGAGCAAAATATTCCCGATGGCGAGTTCTATCACTATGATACTCCCTGTACGATCGATAATCAGTTGAAGATGCTCCGGCTCGCTAAATTTGACCAAGTTGATATGGTCTGGAGAAAAGAAAACACCACTATTCTTGTGGCTGACAAGGCAATAAAATAGGGGTCCTCCGGAAAGCTGGGCCAAGGATTATGATGTGTGAAAGAGAATGTCAAAGGGTCGCTCTTGAAGTAATTACCATTCATCAAGAGTCATTTTGACTACCTTCTTTAGTGAACTTTCTTTTTTCCCAAAGCAAAGGCGGAGAAAATTGTAGGCGCCATTATACCAGACACCAAAGTCATGGGTGCCGCCTTTGAGCAGGACCTGGTAATAATGGTTTAAATTCTCCCCGGCGGTTTCCGGTAAGCCGGTGACAGCCCTTTCATAGCTGGACATCGCTATCTCATCCTGGTCACCACAGGTGATATAGAGTAGATTCGTTTTATACTCCGAGGCGGCAATATTGGCTCCCAAGCTCTTGCCCTCGCTGGTGGTTGGGGCGTTTGCAAAAGCGCCTACAGAGGCAAATAGATCCTGCATACCCGGGGCGGGAACAGTTTGGTCGAGGCCATTCTGGAAAGGACTCGTCGTTTTGGTGTATTTCGTTGAATCAAATCGGTAGCCACCAAAGGTTAAATTCAAGGCCTGCATTCCGCCCATGGAAAGGCCGGCCAATGCGCGGTGCTTCCGGTTATGTTCAATGGCCGCAGGCGACTGATCCGCCGAATTGGCATAGGTCTTGAAATTGAATTCAATAAAAGGGATGAGGTCGTACCGCAACTCGTAATCAAAGTAATAGAAGCCCAGTAAGTTTGTTTCTTCTGTGGTAAAGGAGGTATTCTCCCAATCATGGGCGCTCCTTCCTTCCGGGAAAACAATAATCACTGGTTCAATATCCCCATTGGCAATCAGATTGTCAAGTATATTACAGATGACAAAGTTCCCATCAATCGGGCCACTACCATTTAGCCATTCATACCGGTGTCCCCTTACGCCATGCAGGAGGTAGAGGACATTATATTTGGTATCCCGATCATCTTCAGCATATCCTGCCGGTAAATAAACATTACATTTTTTCTGTATCGCCTCCCCCTGGACGACTTCTCTTCCTGCCTCGTCACCAGTGATCTCCTGATTGGTCACTAACTGACGTGATCTGTTGATGTAGTTTTGCACAGGATAAGAGCATTCTTTAATAGGACCCCTCAGTTCCTCAGAAACAGCTTTTTTATACCCGGCCGGTACCGGACCCACTACAAGGTCGTTCATGAATTCGTCTCCTTCTACTTTTATCTGCCGCTCCCATCTTAGACGATGAGGTTAACCATAATTTGATTATTCTTGGAACAGCCTTTAATTCCTTTGGCTTTGCTGGTACGCGCGGCTCGTCCTCTTCGCCCATGGCCTGAGCGCAGTTTTGCGACAGCTTATAATTTTTGTTATACATACCATAATATGCTATAATAATCCAGATCAGAACAATCGCCGTGTGAAGGAGGAGCGATCAATGGGGAAAACGGTCGTGGTTTACAGGTCGAAAACGGGTTTTGTAAAAAAATATGCCGAGTGGATCGCGGAAGATTTGTCCGCCGATCTTTTCGAAGTTTCGAAGGTGAATCCCGCTGCTTTACAGAATTATGATACCATTATTTATGGTGGTAGTCTGTATGCAACCGGCATTATTGGGGTTGATTTTCTCAAAAAAAACCTTGATCAGTTGATGGGTAAGAAGGTTATTGTTTTCGCTTGTGGCGCTTCTCCGTCCAACGAAGATCTGTTAACAGAACTCATCACCCATAACTTTACCTCCGACCAACAAAAGCAGATTAAGTTTTTTTATTTACGGGGAGGTTTTGACTATAAAAAATTACCGCCCTTTGATAAAGCGCTTATGACCTTATTCAAATGGAAGCTACTCCTGAAAAAGGGGATCACAAAGAATTTAACCCCTGATGATGTTGGGATGCTGGATGCATACAAGAAACCGGCTGACTTTACCCGGAGAAGTAACATCGAGGAGATTATCGCGTATGTAAACTCATAGTTTTAGCGAAGTGGCTTGGCGATTTTAGGTACGGCGGGACCATCGCCCGGTTCGTTGGAAGGTATGGTGTATACGCAATTACCCATTGGCTGTCATTTATGGGGCTGGCCTGAGGTAGTCATTCGAACGATGTTATTTTCTTTGGCCGTGATATTCTGGTATAGGAAACCGGCAAAAGTTTGGAATATAATATGGGTATCTTTGTCTTTTTAATCACATTGATGGGTCTGGCGGGAGTTTTAAGTGTCACAGTCGGCGGTTATTAAAACATTTGGATTAATTTTACGAAGTTTCAAAAGGAGTTGACGGAGGTTAGATTGAATATTTAAGGATGGTTAACCTAAAAGCGGAAAACTCGGCCCCGCTCTTAGATGAGAATTTTATGAAAGAAAAGTGAGGTGAAAAGGATGGACGCTGACAGTAGTAACGGCACAACTCTAGGACGAAGCTATCGAGAATGGACTTTTGCTACCGCAGCGTCCACTTTTCCCTGAAGCTTCAGCCTAATTGTGTCTTACTCCTGTTCTAAAGAGGGTAACGTATAACCGATCTGTTTTTTAACACCTGCAGAAAGGAGAGAAGACCAGTGGCGGAAGATTATACTAACCTTAAAAAGGCTGTTCTTACGCTGATTGAGGAGAAGAGCTTTCAGCGTTTAAGGGATATTTTAATCACTATGCAACCGGCGGACATCGCTGCGCTCTTTAGCGAACTGTCGGAGAAAAGTCAGCCCTTGGTTTTCCGGTTATTACCGAAGGATTTGGCAGCTGAGACCTTTGTCGAGATGGACAGCGACCTGCAACACCTTTTGATCCAAGGCTTTTCCGATGCCGAGCTTCAGGAGGTCGTTAACGAGCTTTACATTGATGATGCGGCGGCGCTAATTGAGGAGATGCCGGCCAATGTGGTTAAACGTATTCTCAGCCAGGCCGATCCGGAAACCCGTTGGCAAATCAATGAGATCCTGAAGTATCCGGAAGACTCAGCCGGGAGCATTATGACAACGGAGTTTGTAAGTCTCCGCGCTCATATGTCAGTTGCCGACGCGATCAAACGGATCCGTCGGCAAGGGTTTGATAGCGAGACTATTAATGTCTGCTATGTGACGGGCGATGGAAGGCGCCTGATTGGAGTTGTTTCCATCCGTACGCTTATTTTAGCTGATCAGGATGACCGGATTGAAGATATAATGAACCGGTATGTAGTGTCGGTGCGGACCACAGAGGACCAGGAAACGGTGGCAAAAATGTTTGCCAAGTATGATTTAACCGTGCTCCCGGTCGTTGATGGAGAAAAACGGTTGGTGGGGATTGTTACTGTTGACGATGCCCTCGACGTGTTGCAGGAGGAGACCACTGAGGATTTTGAAAAGTTGGCGGCCATTACACCGACCGACCGGCCGTACTTAAAAACATCTGTTTTGGAGATCTGGAGAAGTCGTATTCCCTGGCTGTTGGTGTTAATGATCTCAGCTACTTTCACCGGGTTGATTATTAACCACTTTGAGAATGCCTTGAGGACGTATGTCTTGTTGACGGCTTATATTCCCATGCTGATGGATACCGGCGGTAATTCGGGCAGCCAGGCATCGATCACGATCATCCGCGGTCTCTCCTTGAATGAGTTGGAGTTTCGCGACCTTTTCCGGATTATTTGGAAGGAGTTTCAAGTTGCCATTTTGGCCGGTGTCACCCTGGCGGTTTTCAACTTTGCCAAGCTAATGCTCTTTGATCAAGTTAGCCTGATGGTGGCCTTGGTGATCTGTCTAACCCTGATGTTAACGGTTTTTGTGGCAAAGTTGACTGGGTGTGTCTTTCCAATGCTGGCCCAAAAGGCGGGCTTTGATCCGGTGGTGATGGCCAGCCCCTTCATTACCACGATTGTGGATGCCCTGTCCTTACTGATTTATTTTCGGATTGCTACGATTATACTGGGTATATGATGATGGCCCGGGCGTTGTCGAAAGAGGAGATTTGGCCCCAGGCGTATTGGCGCCGGTCATCTTTTCTTCCCTGTACAGGAAGAGGAGGGCTTTGCACCCTCCTCTTGCTCATAGAGAGGATACGCTCTGTACTGAATGCATTGGAAAGTTGAATAAAAGATATTGGGAGTTGCTGCGGTCGCGTACTCGATTAAGCGGTGAATAAAGTCTATATAGAAATCAATGGAGGAGGAAGACCTGGTCCACTTTCTTTTGATCATGTGTTTCGGAATTGCCTGGACGGACCCGGACCACGTTTAGAAAGAAATGAGGGGAAAGGATTATGATTGCTATAGAATACCGAGAGTTACCGATAGAAGAAATTGACAAGATCAAACCATTGTGGGAAAAAATTAAGATTCACCATTATGAACGGGCGACTGTATTTAAAGCGGATTTTGAAAAAGTGACATTTTCGGAACGAAAACGCAAAATAAGTATGGGGAAGAAGGAAGTAAGGATCATAGTTGCTCAGGATGGAAATACATCACAGATTGTCGGGTATTGTCTTTCCTCCATATCCCAGGACGACGTGGGGGAAGTTGATTCATTATATATTGAGGAAAAATTCAGAAGGCTTGGGATTGGCAAGGAATTAATGCGCCGCACCCTGGAATGGTTTAATGAAAATGGAATACAAGAGATAATAATCGCGTTGGCGCTTGGAAATGAAGAGGCCCTACCCTTCTATGAGCAGTTCGGGTTTGCTCCGCGAACATATATTTTAAAGCAAAAACCGGTTTGAAGAAATTTTTGAAGGTCATTTATAACAGAGCCATTTCTGCTCCGGCCTAGTGTAAGTTTTGGTTTGATTCTCAATGGGATGATCAGTTTAATAGTATTGATGAAAGAGGTTCTAAAAAGAGCCTCTTTTTTACGTTTCTAGGGAAAATCCGGGGAGGGAAGGACCCTTCTGAAAAGCCTGGAAACAGCCACGAAAAGGTTTTTTAACAAATCATTGACAATTCCTTAGGAGAGGTATATAATTGGTTACAACAAAAGCATACAACTTGTATACAAGAGATGGCAACAGGTTTTATGCTTTCCAGAGGAGGTGATCATGACTTTTCTACTTTAGGTCGGCAGTTCGGATTGAAGCTCTGAATAAAAAGGGGAGGTACATAATGAAAAATTTGCTACGGAAGAACAAGACGTTTTTTGCATTACTGGTCGTTCTATTGGTTAGCACAGTTGCTTTTGGAGCAGAGCGCTACCCGGTTCGTTCGCTCAATAACATTGTCTTCTCCAGCGCCGGTGGTGGCACCGATGTGATGAACCGCTATCTCGCCTCCAAATTGGAACAGAAGTTTAAGCAAAGGATGATCGTTAGTAATATGCCGGGGGGCTTAGGTGGAACTGCCGTCGAATATGTTTGGGCACAAAAACACGATGGTTATACGGTATTGGGCTGTTCGGAGTCGATTACCACCTTTTTGGTGAATAACGCCACCAAGCATGGTGTCAGTGATTGGCACTTCTTTATTGCCGCTGGTTCGCCCGGGGTGATCGCAGTGGATGCCAGATCACCCTATAATACGATCGAAGATTTTATCAAAGCAGCCGCCAAAAACCCGGGAAAGATTAAGATCGCCAACTCCGGTAAGGGTAAACTTTGGAATATTAAAGCTGCTATTCTGGAAAGGAATGCGGGCGTTAAATTTATGCATGTCCCTTACAACGGCAGTAATCCGGCGATCATTTCTGTGTTGTCCGGGGAGACCAACGCGGTCAGCGCTGCTCTGGGCGAAGTTTCCGAACATGTGCGTGCCGGAAAATTGAAGGTTCTCCTTATCACCGAGGATAGCCCGGTTAAAGATAGAACCTATGCCAATATCCCGTTGATTACCGAACTTTATCCGGAATCCGCGAAATATTTCCCGTCAAGACAATGGTTGGGTTTTGCCGTACCGAAAGATACTCCACAAGCGGTAATCACCGTCCTGGAAGATGCTTTCCAGCAAGTGATGAACGATCCTGAGACCGATAAATTTATGGATCAACAGTATATGGAGAAACTGGCGCTCTCCGGTCAGGAGGCTAACGAATTTGCCCTTGGGATGGAAGCGAACCTTTCCTGGATCTCCCAGTTGCTTGGGTTCAGTAAAATTGACCCTGCCAAGTTGAATATTCCGAAACCTGCTTGGATGAAATAACAGAGTATTGCCTCCTGGAGTTGCCGGAGCGCGGCTCCGGGAGGAATTTTTGGGAGGTAAAGTCATGGAAAAACGAGGCTGGTATAGTTGTCAGATCTTATTCAGCTTCTTCTTGATTCTGGTCGGGATTTTTGTCATCGTAAATGCTGTCCAGTTTTCAATGCCGCTCATTGAGTCAGGTGACGCCACCTATCTGGATGCGCCTGGATTCAGCCCGATTCTGTGCGGGACATTGCTAGTGATTTTATCATCGTATGTGGCCTATGGTTCGTGGAAGAGAGGAGGCACAGTACGTTACTTTTTCTCCGCAGAGATGATTGCCGCTTTAAAATCTAATGAGGCATTAACCGTTTATAAAGTGTTTGCCCTGATGTTTCTCTATGGGTTTGTCTTACTTCCTCATTTACCTTACTGGTTATCGACGATCCTTTTTATGCTTGCCTTTATGATTACTTTTAAATACTTCACTTGGAAAGCAGTAGTAGTTTCTATAGCAACATCATTATCTTTGTATTATGTCTTTGGTACCTTATTCAGTGTGGCACTACCCTAATTCTGAAAAAGACGGAGGTTAAAAATGTTAGAGCAATTTGCGATCCTGGGCCGTGAATTTTGCACGTTGTTAAGTCCAATGAACCTGCTCTTGCAATTTTTAGGGATGGCTCTGGGGGTCATCATGGGCTCTTTACCAGGCCTCAACGCCACCCTAGGCATTGCCTTGCTTACGCCCTTGACTTTTGCAGTTCCAACCCAATATGCGCTGGCAGTATTAATGGCTTTATATGTCGGTGTGATGTTCGGTGGCTCTATCTCCGCAATCTTAATCAATATTCCCGGGACTGGCTCGGCAGCCGCCACCTTACTTGATGGCTATCCGTTGGCCAAAAAAGGCCAAGCAGCCAACGCTATCATGGTCAGCCGTTGGACTTCGGCGGTGGGCAATATATGGGGACTCATTTTCTTCCTATTGTGCGCCCCGCTCCTTAGCGCGCTTGCGCTCAATTTTAGTTCACCGGAATACTTCTGGCTGGGAATTATGGGGATTGCGGTGTGTGGTAGTTTTGCCAGTCCGGATATGCCGGTGCGGGGCTGGATTAGCGGATTAATCGGGTTATTAATTGCCTTTATCGGCATTGAAGACATTCACGCGGTAGCCCGTTTTACCTTTGGCCGAGCGGAACTCTTTACCGGTGTAGAGTTAATCTCGGCGATGATGGGTTTCTTCGGGATTCCGGCTGTGATCAGCGCCCTCCATACTAAACAGGAGGTAGTCGCGGAACAACTCGGAAAACAAGACTTTCCGATCTGGAAATATCTTAAAAACCAATTTTATCATATCTTTCGCTGGTCAGCCATTGGGGTGTGGATTGGCGCGTTGCCGGGAGTAGGTGAGAATGTCGCTTCCTTTCTGGCATACGCCGATGCGAAAAAGCACCATCCCGACGGTCCGAAGATGGGAACCGGTGTCTACGCGGGTGTGGCGGCGCCGGAGACCGCGAATAATAGCGCCATCGGCGGTGCGGTTTTACCAATGCTTACTCTGGGTATTCCGGGCAGTCCGCCGGCGGCTGTGTTAATGGGCGCCTTGATGTTACACGGTTTGCGTCCCGGGCCTTTGCTGCCCACGGAAAACCCGGAAGTGATCCCACAGATTGGAGCAACCTTGTTTATCGGCACTATCCTCACCTTGATCGTAGGTGCACTTTTAACCCGGCCAATGGTTAATGTCCTGAAAGTCCGGCCGGAGATTCTGATGGCCTTTGTCTCGGTTTTAGTGGTGATTGGTTCTTATTCCATGAAGAGTAGCATTTTTGATGTGAAAACCATGATTATCTTCGGCATCTTCGGTTATATCTGCGATAAACTGGACTTTAACCCAGCGCCGATCGTATTGGGGATGATTCTTGGGCCGATGATCGACTTTAATCTACGGCGAACATTAATGCTGAACTCCGGTAATCTGCTTGGCTTTGTCAACCGGCCGCTTTCCTTAGTATTGATTGCCTTGATTCTCTTGTCGTTTGCCGGACCATTAATCAAGAAATTCAAAAATCCTCAAGCTGGAGAAGTGGTTGCTTAAGATTCACAGGTTGGCATCGTACTACATTGATCTCAGAGGTGGCGTCTGATGCTTTATCTGTTATATCATCCCACTATTCTATCTGGAACTTGTGTTACTTTCCTTCACAACCGGCTGAAGGGCGCCACCTCCTCAGCCACCTCCGGTGGGTAAAAATATATGCAGGGAGTGTTGAGCATGCCTAAGCTTGCCATAATTTCCGGTTTTTTAGGTGCTGTGAAAAACCGATATGTTACATATCAGGAAGACCGGCCTTTAGCGGAGAAGATCGCCATGGCCGCCCAGGTCGGGAAGATGAGCGGTTTGGAACTTTGTTATCCTCAGGATTTCGGTGATCCCGCCCAATTAAAGGAGTTACTGCACAAGTATAATCTGGGAGTCTCCGCCATAAACTTTCGGTCACGCCGGACCGGACATTGGATGAGGGGTTCCTTCTCTTCCCAACTCAGCCATGAGCGCCGGGAAGTAGTGGAAGACTTGAAAAAGGCCATGGACTATGCTGTGGAATTCGGTTGCCACCGGATTACTACGTGTCCGCTTAATGAAGGCCATGACTACATCTTTGAAATGGACTACGCTCAAGCCTATAATTTTTTTGAAGAAACAATCCGCGAGGCCGCCGCTTACAATCCAAAGGTAAAGATCTGTATTGAATACAAGTGGAATGACCCTCGCGCCCGCTGTTTGCTGGGGAATGCCGGTGAAACCTTGGCCTTTTGCCAGCAGGTCGGTTCGGCCAATGTTGGTGTCACCTTGGATTTTGGTCATTCGATTCAGGCGGGTGAACGCCCGGCGCAATCCGCAGTGATGTTATCCCGTGCTAACCGCCTGTTTTACGTGCACTTGAATGATAACGACAAGTTCTGGGATTGGGATATGATTCCCGGCGCCTACAATTTCTGGGATTTCATCGAGTTCTTCTATTATCTGCGTAAATTGGGTTACAATGACTGGTTTGGTTATGACGTTTTCCCGAAAGAAACGAATACAGTGGAGAATTTCAAAGTCGTTGCGGAAATCACCCTCAAACTGATGGAGATCTCGGAGAAACTGGATGATGCGAAAATCACCGAACTCCTTGAGCAACGAAACCCGGCGGAGAGCATAAAGTACCTCTATTCCATCTTATAATGGCGGTGAAGAAGAATGATTAAGGAGATTGCTTTACCCTACCGTGATGAGATGATTACGGTGAAAGTGCCATCGAAAAACCTGGCTTATGTGGTCTCCCCCGGGGCGCTTTCCGGGGTTTCCGACCCGGTGGCGGAAGTAAAAAGAGCGTTGGCGAACCCGATTGGACTGGCGCCTCTGGCCGATCTGGTCAAAGCCCGGGGTCGAAACGTTGTTTTATTAGTGGATGACATGACCCGTTCCACGCCCCAGAAGGTTATTCTCCCGGCTATACTTGACGCTTTAAACCAAGCCGGAGTACAGGATGAAGAGATTACCGCCATTATCAGCCTGGGGACGCATCGACCGATGACCGACGCGGAAATTCTCGAACGTTACGGGGAGACTGCTGTCCGGAGAATCAAGTTTTATAATCATGACTGTTATGACCGGGAGCAGTTGGTTGAGGTGAAAAACCCCCATTCGGAGACACCGATCCTGGTTAACCGCAGGTATTATGAGAGTGACATCAGCATTGCAGTTGGAAACATTATTCCTCACATGTACGCCGGATGGGCGGGTGGCGCCAAAATGGTGCAACCGGGAGTCTGCGGGGCGGCCACTACCGGCGAAACCCATTATCTGGCCGCCGAGCATGTCCATGAGATCTTGGGTAATATTGACAACCCGGTCCGGCGGGAGATTGAAAACGTGGCGGCCCTGACCGGTTTAACGATGATTGTAAATACGATTTTAAATGCCAATCATGAAATCGTCCAAATCGTAGCCGGGGAACCGACCGCTGCCCACCGGGCCGGAGTTGAGATTGCCAAACAGATTTACCAAATCGAAGTAGATGACTATTGTGATATCGTAGTGGCCAGCGCTTCGCCGGCGGATCTTGATTTCTGGCAATCGATTAAAGCTTTGAACAACTGTGCGTTAGCGGTGAAACCCGGTGGTGTGTTAGTGCTGGCGGCTGCTGATCCGGAAGGGGTTGCCAACGATCATCCGGACTTGGTGAAACTGGGGGTCAGTAGCGCCGAAGAAGCGAAAGCTGCTTTTGCCGCCGGTGAAATCACCGATAAAGTGGGACTCGCTACTTACCTGGCTATGAACTTGAACCGGAACCGGGTCCGGGTGATCTTGGTCAGTAAAGGGATCTCCCAAGCGCAGGCGGCCGCCATCGGTTTGGACTGGGCTCCGGATGTACAGGCGGCGCTTGAGCGCGCCACTGCGCTGACCGGCCCGGATTCCCGGATCGGCGTGGTGACCCAGGGCGCCGACATTTACTTTAAAGTTAAAAACCGGTCCGGATTATAGTTTGGAAAATAAGAAAAAGTTTGGTAGAATAAAAAGGTCAGTAATACGCTCGGAGGTTTGGAGATAAAATGGGTAAAACGGTAAAAAAACCTAAAACCGGTTATCTACGGGATAAAGCATATAAAATGATTAAAGAAATGATCATTAACTGTCAATTGACTCCGGGCGAGCCTATTTCCGAAACTGAGTTGATGAAGACGGTGGGAGCCAGTCGGACGCCGATTCGAGAAGCCTTAAACAAACTGGAACATGAAAATTTAGTGATCATCTATCCAAAAAGGGGTGTTTTTGTTACCGGTATTTCGATCAAAGATATAATTGATATTTACACCATCCGGGAAGTTGTCGAACCGTTAGCCGCCAAACTGGCGACCCCCATTATTGATCTTAAAGAGTTGGATAAATATTATAAAATATATGCTGACCCCAAACGCCAATACACTTTGGAGGAACATATCAAAGTTGATCGTGACTTCCACTCGCTGGTGGCAAAATCAACTAACAACCAATTACTGGAGCAGATTTTACTCAGAATCTACGATCAAAACAGCCGGATCCGTATCCTCTCTAAACTGCGGGTGAAAGAGCGCCATGAGGAAGCGCGTCAAGAACATTTTGAGTTGGTGAAAGGTTTTATGGAGCGGGATGCCGAGCGGGTGGAAGCGGTAATGAAACGTCATATCGTCAATGGGAAGAAGACTGCGCTCAAAATAGTGTAAAGTAAGGCCGGGCTCCCGGTGGCAGCCCGGGAGGAGCGGTGGATACCACTACAAATTAAACATGGCGACAGAAGATGGATGGCAAGTAAAAACGGATGAGATGAACTGGAGAGGCTCATCTCATTTGTTTTTTGGGAATTGGAAATCCTGGTCTGATTAGAGCTTTAGCAAGGGACATAAAGTTAAGAAAGGAATAGACAACAATGTACAACGAGCAGAAGCAGAATACCAGACCTCGGCTTGGTCTTGGCAGCTTTGCCTATCGGTATGCGATCGGATGCGAAGGTTTCAGGCCGCTGCAGCCGATGACCACCTTGGATTTTTTAATAGCAGCCCATCAAATGGGTTTCGAAGGCGTTCAACTTTGTGAGAATTTAAACTACGCTAAGCTTAGCCGGGAAGAGCTGTTGAAAGTAAAAGAAAAGGCCGCCGAACTCAACCTCTTTCTGGAACTTGGCATGCGTGATTTGACGTTGGAAAACATCTTGTTCCATCTCGACTTGGCGGAATTGCTTTCCGCCTCGTTCCTCCGGGTAGTGCTGGGTAAAAACCAGCCGGCTCCGGAGAAGGCGCCCGGGGAGTTGATAGATTCAGCCATTAAAACCTTGACAGCGGTCTTACCCCGCTGTCACCAGCAGGGAGTAATCATCGGCCTGGAGAACCATTTTGACTTGCGCACCCAAGATCTTTTGACTATTGTGCAAGAGGTAAACGACCCCAGGGTAGGAATGATTCTGGACACTACCAATTGTTTAGGTTTTGTGGAGCGTTCCGAAGAGACTTTAAAGGCGCTGAGCCCCTATTTACTTTCTGTTCATTTAAAAGATTATTTTATAAAAAAGGTGGAAGCCGGCTACTTAATTACCGGCACGGCACTTGGCGAGGGGTGGCTCGATACGCCCGGGATCGTCAAGCAACTAGTCAAACTCCCCCGTCAGCTTGTTTCGATCATTATTGAATTAACTGTTCGCCGTGGGGAGCAGCAATCTCCGGAAGAAATTTTAGCCTCTGAACAAGCAGCAATTGAGCGCAGCCTTTCCTATCTTAATTTCGCTCTGAGACTTGAAGGCTCCGAGTCCACGTAAAGAAACAGAGCCTTACCTTTTTATAATTCATACTGCTGTAAAGGAGCCAAAGGGAAAATTTAAAAACAAAACAATCAAAGCCCGGAAAAGAGTTTCCGGGCTTTGATTTAGGCGTGCGCCACGCCTGGCGCGTTCTATTCTTATTTAACGACTTAATATGCTGCTCTTCTGGCTTGGAAGCACTCCCGGCAATAGACGGGTTTGTCGCCGCTGGGTTGGAAGGGCACTTTGGCGGTGCCGCCGCAAGAAGCGCAAACTGCTTCGTACATCTCCCGTTGACCGTTGCGGTTATTTTTTCTGGCCGCGCGACAAGAGGGGCAACGGCCCGGCTCGTTTTCGAATCCTTTTTCCGCAAAGAATTCTTGTTCACCGGCGGTAAAAATAAACTCTTGATTGCAGTCTTTACAGACCAGGGTCTTGTCTTCGTACATGAAAAACCTCCGTTTTAAGCCCGGTGGGCTGATTATTTGACCTTTCTTCGGGCTACTTGGAGGCAAATTTTCTAAAAACTTGCGAACCATGGTCAGCCTTAAAGCATAGGTACTGACTATATAATATCATTTCTACGTGAGAATTCAAGCATAATTTTGGTTAAAGCTTCTGGCTACCCACCACTTAGATTTCAAACAGTGATTCTATATTCTTCTTTTCCGCCTCCGTCAGTTGTGTATCTGTGTCTTCTTGGGAAATACCAAAGCTCATTGGTGTTTTACTGTTTTAGCCGGTGATATTCCCCGTAACTTTCTTTATCCACCGCCCGGACCTGAGCCGTCTTAGACCCAGCGCGCATTTGACGATCTCTTCCACAATGGCCAGAGCATAAACTATATAAGCAGGAAGTTTCAGTAGAAACGCCCCTCCGATCGTCAAAGGTACGCCAATGAACCACATGGTGAATCCTTCGGTCAGCAGCGCATACCGGGCGTCGCCGCCACCCCGCAGAATTCCGGTGATCAGAATGATATCAAGGACTCTGATGAAGAAGATGGCGGAGACCACATACAGAATGATGCGGGCATAATGTAGTGCCTGGGCGGAGACGTTGAAGAATCTGAGCATATATGGAGAGGCGAAGGCGAGCAAACACCCGAGTAAAAAACCGATTGCCACCGAGAGTCTGGTAAACTTCCTGGCATACACCTTTCCCTGTTGAACTTTGCCTGCTCCAATACAATTGCCCACCATGACCGCGGCGGCGTTGGATATGCCGTAGATCACCACCATGAAAAGGTTGGAGACTGAATTGACGATCTGGATGGCGGCCACCACTTGCGAACCCATGCGGCCGTATACTGCGGTATATACCATAGCCGCCAGTCCCCAACAGAGATCGTTGAGGAGCACCGGAAAAATGGTTCGATAGGCTTTTTTAATATAATTGAGATTGACATCAAACAACTCCCGTCTACTGGCGGCCAGCACTCCCCGTTGTCGGTAGATGGATCCGACCAGGAAGACGGTCTCGATTACTCTGGCGATGACGGTGGCCAGGGCGGCCCCCTCCACTCCCATGGCGGGCGCGCCGAGCTTTCCGAAGATAAACACGTAGTTGAAGAAGGCGTTGATGAGCAAAGCCGCTGCGCTGATGAGCATCGGCTGAAAAGTGTTGCCGATTGATCTGAGAGCAAAACTATACAGAAAGGTGACAGCGGTAAAGAGATAGCCGGCTAGGACAATCCGTAAATATTTGGCGCCCAGAAGAATAACGCTCGTTTCATTATTGAAGAGCGCGATGATCTGTTCTGGGAACAAATAGCCAAGGCCCATAAAGAAGAAGGCGACCAGGACAACGGATCCCAGACCGATTCCGACGATACGTCTGATATTCCGCGTGTCTTTGGTTCCCCAGAATTGAGCGATAAATACGCTGCAACCGGCGCAGAGTCCGATCAGAAACATGTGGAAAAAGAAGAAATACTGGTTGGCCAGGCCCACGGCGGCAATCTCCGTTTCCCCTAATTTGCCCACCATAACCGTGTCGATGATATTTAAAAAAGAAGCGATAAAATTCTGGAGAACTATCGGCCAGGCTAAAGCAAATACTCTGTAGTAAAAGCGGTTCTTACCTAAGAACCTTGCTACTGATGCTCCGTTCTTTACAGCCACGTTACTTCCTCCCGAACTAGTGATGAAGGTTTACTATACTTTCTAATCTGTGCAAAGTAGAATTGGAATATCTCTATCTGCTCAGTGATTATATCATATCTCTACAGAACAGCCACACCTCTGCTCTTATTTGTTTATCGAGTTTTACCTCCTGTCTACCGGTACCCCTTCTTTGTAACTATTCGGTTATAAGTTGCTGGATTTGGGAAGAGTAAGGAAGGGTTTTTCAGAGAAGTCTGGAAGGTTCTCTCCGGTAGTCTTTATGAGCATTTGATATTTGCTCTTTTCGTTATGGCGTTATTTCATAAATTATAATTATTTCACTTTATAAAGCCCTTCTTTGATCACCTCTTGAACGGAAAGGGCCATCGCAAACAGCGCTTTTGCTTCGGATACCTAACAAAAGGAGTTGTCTAATGAGCAAGGATCAGCTTTTGGGAAATGAGAAGATTAGCAGATTATTAATAAAACTATCCGTACCCGCTACAGTAAGCATGTTTGTGAATGCCCTTTATAACTTGGTGGATACGATCTTTATCGGCCGGGGCGTCGGCTATTTAGGCATCGGCGGTTTGACGATCGCTTTTCCCGTACAGATGTTGATTATGGCGGCCTCGCTGATGATCGGAGTGGGAGCGTCCTCCGTCATCTCCCGGAGCTTAGGGGCGGGAGATCGCGATCGCGCCGGGCGGGCAGCCGGGAACTCCTTCTTCATCGTCGGTCTACTGGGCGTGGGCATCTGCCTTTTTGGTTTGGCCTTTATCGAGCCCCTGCTGAGAGCCTTCGGAGCGACCGAGGATATACGGCCTTATGCCCAGGAGTATCTGGAAGTAATTCTCATCGGCAGTATCTACTTTCCTTTAGTGGTCTCCAGTAACAACCTAATCCGGGCGGAAGGAAAAGCAATGGTGGCCATGAGTTCAATGCTGATCGGCGCCATCGCCAACATCATCTTGGACTATATATTCATCTTCCCGTTGCAGATGGGAGTCTACGGGGCGGCGTTGGCCACTATCCTCTCCCAACTGTTGTCCGCTTTCTATGTTTTGGCCTATTTTCTCAGCGGGCGCAGCGCCATAAAAATACGCCTGCACTACCTTCAACCGGAGTGGAGAATTTTACGGGAGATCATCGCCGTGGGTTTTGCCTCCTTTGCCCGGAACGCCGCAGGCAGCCTCATCGTAATTATCGTCAATCATCTACTGGTGGCTTACGGCGGAAGTCTGGCCCTCTCCGTATACGGGGTCCTGCAGCGCGTAATCAGGTTCCTCTTTATGCCACTCTTCGGTATAGTCCAGGGCATGCAACCAATTGCCGGCTATAATTACGGCGCGCGGAAGCTGGACAGGGTTAAAAGAGTGGTCAAACTCTCTGTCATCAGCGCTACCGTTTATGCCACAATCACCAGCCTGTTGGCACAGGCCTTTCCCACTTTTGTCATTGGCCTGTTCGGGAAAGAGCCGGATTTGATCAGAAACGGCGCTTACGCTTTGAGATTTGTCATTGCTGTAGTGCCTTTGGTCGGCGTGCAAGTGGTTGGAGCGGCTTTATTCCAAGCCGTTGGTAAGGCTGGTCCCTCGCTTTTTTTAACCCTCTCCCGGGAGGTGCTGTTCTTTATCCCGTTCGTCTTGATCCTGCCGGGTTTCTTCGGACTGACCGGAATCTGGCTCTCTTTCCCGTTGGCTGATTTTTTCGCCATTCTTGTCACGGCAGTGCTTCTATACAGGGAGATGAGGAGGATGGGGCCACAGGAAGCGGGTAGGACATCAGAGAGCTTTTTGTAAGGGTTGGCCCGCTAAGGGTTTTTGTAAAATACGGGTGGGAATCTCTATCAAATACGGGTTTTGCGTCTGCAGGCAGCGGTCCGCTTATCCGACCAGTAGGAGAAAGAGAGGAAGGGTAAACAGGGACAAGACTGTGGAGAAGAAGATAATCCTGGAGGCAAAGAGGGCATCTCCATTATGTTTCTCCGCGAAGATGGCAGTGAGGGAAGCGGCTGGCGCGGCGGCGCAGAGCACACAGACACCTTGTAAAATCGGGGTCAGATTGTACAGGCTGGTGATTAGCAAGGTCAGCCCGGGGATGACCACCAAACGGATGAAGGTTCCATAATACAGGGCAGATCCGGAAAACAGATCTCTAATCCCGACTCCGGCCAGGAGCGAGCCGATCACCAGCATGGAGAGGGGGGTGGTCATTCCACCGACCAGCTCCAGCGCGGAGTAGACCGGGCTGGGAATCTTAATGGACAGCGCAAAAGTAGCCAGGCCCAGAACAACCCCGATAATATTCGGATTGAGCAGGTCTCTTCCCCAACTCTTCTGCCTTTGCTTTCCTGTGAAGATCACCACCCCGACCGTCCAGAGCAGTAGATTAAAGACTGTAAGATAGATCGAGCCATAGAAGACGCCGATTCTGCCGTAGATTGCCTGTAAGAGCGGGAGGCCCATGAAGCCGCAGTTGGAGAAGACCGTAATAAACCGGAGGATGGTGCGACTGGGTTTTGGATACATGTTATAGATGACCAGCCCCAGCAGTAAGGAGAAGAGATGAATAAACAAACTGAAGACGAAGACTTTTCCTGCTGAGCGTAGCATATCACTGGTGTAGGTGAACTGAAAAGAGGTAAAGACCATCAGGGGAGAGGTGATATTGATCAGCACATCCGACAATCCTTTGGTCACTTCAGGAGTAATTGTTCTTTTTTTCCGGGCCAGAAAGCCAATGAACATCATGACTGCGAAGATTAATACTTGAGTTGTGATGATCTTGTTATCCATGAATGGTCCTCCTCTGTGCGCAGTGAATTAAAAAATCCGTTGGCGCCGAGTGGCACGAACCGGATTGTTGACACTGAATAGATGTTGAAGATCTGATTGGGATTTTTTGCACATCATGCAGATCAATTGTACCATACTAAACCGGAGAGATTTGTTAAAAATGGATGTTACAATTCTAACCTGGCAAGCAGAGAGCAATTGGGATGAATATCGTTTTTTTGATGAAGTAAATTCTCTTCTGGGTAACGGATTATGGAAGCAATAGCGCTGTTTGCGATGGCGCTTTTTTAGTTTCAAGTCTTTAATTAAAGACCGCCTCAGTAGCCAGGTCGCATGGATTAGTCATTTTTGAAGGTAATACCTTCAAAATGGCGGTTTTTGCTCTTGACATCTGGAAAGCCATATTTTACAATATGACTAGAGATTCATATGAATGTGAATTCACATTCATCACACGCGCATATATATTTTAGATTCCGAATTGCAGAGAACGGAGGGGTTTAATGCCAAAGGATACTTTCTTTAATTTGCCCGAGGAGAAGCGGGAGCGGATTATTGAGGCGGCCATTGACGAGTTTGCCACGCACCCTTTTCACCAGGCGCGGGTGACAGCCATCGCCGAGGAGGCGGGGATCGCGAAGGGCAGTTTTTACCAGTATTTTGAGGATAAGAAGGACCTTTTCAAATACTTGATGGAGCAGATCGTGAGGAAAAAAATGTCCTACATCAACCGTGATCTAATAGAAGGTAAAGGAAAATATGGTTTCTTCCAACTCTTACGCGAAGTTTATCTGAGCGGTATCCGGTTTGCCAAGGATAATCCGCGTTTGGTGCCGATCGGAATTATGCTGATCTCCGATAAGGAATTGTATGGGGAGATCTTCGGGGAGCACGAAGACAAGAGTGTCGATTTTTTCCAGCAGTTGTTGGAATACGGGAAAGAGCAGGGCGCCGTTTATCCGAAGATCGATTCTGTCCTGGCCGCCAAGATGTTGGCGGGGATGAGTTATACTTTGGTGGACTATGTCTATGCCGACGGGAAGTTAGACTTTAATGATATGGAGATCATCGATCAAATGCTCTATATAATCGAAAACGGGATTAAGCAGAAAGAGTGACTTCTCGTAGGTCATGCAAATCCTCGTGCGTGGGTAATTTTACCACCCGAAGAAATTGCGAGCGCCCAGCGAAGAGCTAAGGAGGTTATGAAAGATGGCTTTACTAGAAATGCAGGGAGTCAAGAAAATCTATGAGCAGGGAAAGATCGAGGTTCCGGCTTTACGCGGGATCGATTTAACGGTGGAGCAGGGGGAGTTCACCACGGTCTTTGGTCCCTCCGGCTCCGGGAAGACCACCCTCCTGAATATGATTGGTTGCCTGGATAAGCCCACTGCCGGACGGATTGTCTTCGACGGACAAGAGCTGGGCGAGTTGGACAAAAAAGGCTTGGCGATGCTCAGAAGGCATCATGTGGGATTTATTTTTCAAAGCTATAACCTGATTCCGGTCTTGACCGCCTATGAGAATGTGGAGTTCGCCCTCAGGTTGCTCAATCGGTATGACCAAAAAGAAGTCAAGGCGCGGGTGCTGAGGATCTTGGCTGCTGTGGGCTTGGCGGGCTTGGAAGATCGGCGACCCAATGAGCTGTCGGGCGGACAAAAGCAGCGGGTGGCCATCGCCCGGGCCCTGGTTAAAGAGCCAAAATTGGTCCTGGCTGACGAGCCCTCCGCTAATCTGGACTCCAAGACCAGTGAAGAAGTGCTCCAGGTGATGCTCAAAATGAATCAGGAGCTTGGCACCACCTTCATCTTTTCCACCCATGATCCCCTGGTCATGAAATACGCCCACCGGCTCATTGAGATCCGTGACGGTCTCATCGCGAAGGACCAAAGGAGGGAGCAGGATGCTGTTCTTAACTAGACTGGCCTTTAAGAATTTGGCCCGGCATAAAAACCGGACTTTGATTACTTCGATCATTATTGCCTTTGCCATCTTCTTTTATATCCTCATGGATTCCCTGGTCGGGGGGATGACGGAGATGTCCTATAGTACGCTCATCAACTATGAAATCGGCCACCTGCAAGTGGCGGATCGGCAGTATTGGGCGGAAGAGGAAAAATTAAAGCTGGAAAACTTATTTACAGTTGATGAGCAGATGATGAAGTCCATCCAGAGCATCCCCGGGTATATAGGCAGCTCACCGGAGTTGGCTTTTTCAGCCCGCCTGAATAATGGCAGTGATGAACTGCCGGTCATCGGAAAGGGTGTGCGCTTGGAGGATTTTCAAACGGTCTTTGCTCTGGCAGACCAGTTTGTGGAAGGCTCTTTCTTCACTCCAGGGGAAGAACAGGCCGTCCTTGGAAAGAGACTGGCTGAGTTGATGGAGTTGGAGGTGGGCGACTACCTCATCCTGGTGGTCAAAGATAAAAATGAAACCTTCAATACCATAGAAGCGCAGATTAGTGGTTTGGCGCATACCAGTAATCCAAATGTCAACCAGAATATCGTCTATCTCCCCCTGGACTTGGCACAGCAAACTCTGAATGTCGGGGAGCAAGTGAGCAAGGTTGTTATCCGGATGGAGAAAGCGCATACGGCGTCAAGAGTAGCTGCCGAGCTGGAGAAGAAGTTGAGCGCCGGAGGAGACGCGCGGCTAGGGGTCTATCCCTGGAATGAACTGGAGGCCGTCTCCTTTGTGGAGGCGCAGAAAATTGAGAACCAAGTGATTTTGGCGATTATCCTCTCCATTGCCGCCATTGCCATCATCAACACAGTCATCTTGGCTGCCTTGGAGAGAAGAGAAGAGATCGGGATGATGAAGGCCATGGGCTTGCGCAACAGCGAGGTTGTGTATGTCTTTGTCCTGGAATCCACCGGCATTGGGGTCTTGGGCGGAATCATCGGTGTGCTCATGGGGGTCGGCGGTGTCTGGTTGATGAACACCTATGGTATAGACTTTGAACGCTTATACGGTATGGATCTGGCCTCATTCGGCATGCCGGTCATCGGTAAAGTTTACGGAGTCTGGAATCCTTTCTCCTTTGCCAAAGTCGTGGCCTTCGGAATTATCGTCTCTTTTATCTCCAGCGTCTTCCCGGCGTATTGGGCGGCGGATAAAGACCCGGTGCAGACGATTTATCATCGCTAGGGGGGTGTGACGGAAGATGTTATTCCTTACTAAACTGGTTTTTAAGAATCTGTTCCGCAGCAAATCAAGGACGATTGTTTCCGTGATCGCCATCGCCTTTGCCGTCATGGTCGTGGTTTTTGCCAAGGGATTAATTGATGGGATGATTGAGTCCATCACCGCTGACCATATCTACTATAACTCCGGCCATATCAAAGTGGTTGACGGGGAGTATCAGAAGCGGGAACGCTTGTTGACTTTGGCTTATCCAGTGGATGGTCTGGCCGGGCAGGGACTTGAGGAGATGATCTCCTCCCTCCGGAATGTGGAAGGGGTGGAGATGGTTATTCCCAGGCTGAAATTTGGCGCTATGGTCAGTACGGAAGAGGAATTAGTCGCCATGAGCGGCTGGGGGATTAATCCCGATCAGGAGTTGGCCTTTACCGATATTGAGGATTTGCTGGTAGAGGGAAGGATGGTCACTCCCGGACGGCAGGAAGTGGTGATGGGTTCCAAACTCCTGGCGAAGCTCGACCGCAGGGTGGGGGATGAGGTAACCATCCTCTTCAATACGGCCTTCGATTCCCTGCGGGGCGTCACCTTCCGGATCGTCGGACGCCTGGAAACCGGCTTGAAGATCCTGAACGAGCTGGCCTTCTATTTACCTTTGGACCAAGCGCAGCAACTTCTATATATGGATGATCAAGTGACCGAATTGTTACTGGTTACCTCTGACAAAAAGCTGGTACCCCAGGTTTTGTCGCGAGTGCAGGCGCTTTTGGCGGAGAGTGACGACCGCTACCAGGCCTTTGGCTATCGGGAGACCAGTGATTTGATTCCTTTGATGGATTTGTCCGCGGCCATCTTTAATTCCATCTATATTTTTCTGGTTTTGTTATCCTGTATTGTGGTGATTAATACGATGCTCATGATCGTAAAGGACCGGACGAAAGAGATCGGGATGATGTCCGCCATCGGCTTGGAAAGTAAGAATATTATGCGCCTTTTTATCTTGGAAGGCGCAGTGATGGGAGTGGCGGGTAGTCTCTGCGGCGCTGCTTTAGGGCATCTGCTCAACATTTACCTGTCCAAAGTCGGTTTTGATTATGGCGAGGCTCTGTCCGGGATGAGTTCGGAGGTAATCTTCGACACCATGCTCTATCCGGTCTCTTCACTGAGAAATACCATCTTCGCTTTTGTGCTGGGCACAGTCGTAGTGACGATCGCTTGTCTCATCCCGGCCCGGCGGGCGGCCCGGCTCGAGCCTACCGAGGCCATGCGGGAATAAGACCATATTGGGCAGCCAACAAAGGATGGCCTCAGGTTCACGTCTGAAATTTTATGAAGGGAGTCGGCACATGATGAAAAAACACCTGTTTTTCTTGGTTGTTTCTGCTTTAGTCATCTCGAACTGTGCTGCTTTGGCGCTGGGCGCGCTAACAGCGGAAGAGATCATCAAGCGGCGGGATGATAATGAACATTTCGACACCGCACAGGTAGAGGCGGAGATGATTATTATCAACAGGAACCGGCGGATCATAAAGACCATGACCACTTACGCCCAGGGAGATAACGGTTTGGTCATCTTCAGCAACCCCCGGGATCGAGGCACGAAATTCCTCAAACGTGGAGACGATCTGTGGATGTTCTTTCCGGATGCCGAGGATCTGGTGAAGATCTCCGGGCATATGCTGAATCAAGGGATCATGGGCAGTGACTTTTCCTACCAGGATGTGATGGAATCCGACAAGCTGACTGATTTGTACCGGTTTGAACTGATCGGAGAGGAAGAGGTGGAAGGTCGTCCCTGTTATGTACTGGAAGGGATCGCCAGGGAAGAAAAGAAAGTCTCGTATTACCGGCGGAAATCTTGGATTGACAAAGAAAGGTTCGTCGGTCTCAAAGAAGAGCTCTACGCCAGGAGCGGACGGTTGTTGAAAGTGATGTACGCCCCAAAAGTGCAGAAGATCGAGGGCCGCTGGTATCCAATGACAGTAGTGATGGAGGATAAGCTGAGGAAGAACACACGGACAGAGTTTATTGTCAAAGCCATCGAATTTGACCCGCAGATCCCGGCCGGCGCCTTCACCCTGGAGAATTTGAAGTAGGCGCCGCTCGTTGCGCAAGGATTTGCCTGACGCAAACTTTGTTGTGACGCATTAGTATTCACCACGTGCTCAGACTGGCGAAGGCCATCATTCGCCATGAATGACGGACGCCCGGTGATGAGTTGTTTCCACTGGTTAAAAGGAGGGTCGCCTTGATGCAAAAAAGGTCAAATCGCTTCACCCCGGTCGGTATAATGCTATCACTATGTTTGTCAGCGGTCATGCCGGTGACTCCCGTCTGGGCGGTAGAGGCCGGGGGTGAGATCGAGGTGTCTTTCTCAGGAGCCCTGGCAGAAGACGGAGATTTCACAGATGACCAATTTGCGGACAGTTTGGACCTGGAATTCTTTCTACCGCCGCTTGGGGAGACCGAGATCAGTTACGCCTTCCGGATCGGCCATCCGCTGCAGGGCTTGACCGCTGGTAAAGAGGCCTCTTACTTTACGAAGAAACTTTATCTGAGGCGTAAATTTGACCGGTTTCATCTGACCGTCGGTCGCCAGCCGGTCTCCTGGTCCTTCGGCTCCCTGCTGAACCCGGTGGATTATACCTTGGGGGCGGTGGCCTTGGATGAAGAAAATAACAGCAAATACACGGATGCCGTGGAGGTCTATACCCCTTTGAACTGGAACTCCAGCCTTTCGCTGGTCACCTCCTTTCCCGCCGGGTTTGACTTGGAGGCGGAGAAGATGAAGTGGGGAGTCAGAGGGAGGTTTGGGGTAAAAGGTTACGACCTGACCGTCAACTATGTGCGGGAAGCGGCGGTTCTAGCCGGGGCTGCGGCTGAACTTACGGGCTTGAGAGAAGCGGGGGGAGCCGTCGGCGACGTAGCGGCGTTGCTGCCCGGTATTCTTCCAAGGCAAAGAGCTGGTTTTGCCTTCAAGGGGGATCTAGGGGAGATCGGGTTCTATGGCGCTTACGGTCACTATTTCGGTGACGGAGTGGAAAGCAGTAACAGTTATCTGTTAGGGGCGGATTACAGTTATAACCTGAACTATAACACCAAAATCACCATGCAACTGGAGTATATAGGAGTGGAGTTGAACTTCTTGGAACCGGCCTACCGGACAGCCCTCTTGAAGCTGGAGAGTGACGACGACCGCCTTGATCTCTTGGCCGGGGCCTTCAGCTATCCGGTGGATGACTTCTCCACAGTCTCCCTGATTACTCTGGTCAATCTGGATGACGGCAGCCTGTTTCTAACCCCCGAATACCAGACCACCTTACCCGGGAATCTGGATCTGACTGTCAATACTACAGTCTTCTTGGGGGGCGGCGGTACCCTCTTGGCCCCCGGTGACCAACTGCCCCAGGTCACCTTCTGCGTAACACTGAGCTATCCGTTCTAATCTTTCCCATTTACCCTTTTATGATCGGCAGGCTTCATATATAATAAAACATATTATTTTCATTCTATACTGCTCATGCTTACCTTGTTCCTAGTCTATTTACTCGATGAGTTATGAGGTGAGACTTTTTGTACCGGAGAAAACCTTTACTCAGTACAGCTATCTTCTTGGTAATCCTCTTTTTTTCACCATTTATCTTCGAGGTTCAGGCGGGAGAGAATGGCGGCGCCTATGAGATCTTAACCGATGCGACTACTGGTGAGGTTTATTATATCCAAAGTTCCGAACGGTTCAAAAAGACGGAAGGGCCGGTAGTCGCTGTGGCGCTGGGGGGCGGAGGGGCCAGAGCTCTGGTGAACGTGGGAATTCTGAAAGCCCTGGAGGAAGAGGCCATCCCTGTTGATCTGGTGCTTGGTTCCAGTATGGGCGCGATTGTGGCGGTCTTGTACGGTAGTGGTCTGAGGCCGACCGAGATTGAAGCCTTGGTCACCAGTGATCTCCTGCCCTCCATGTTTGATCTGAATTATCCCTTCATTCGTTCCATCATTGACACCAGAAGAGTCAATTTCTTCTTGGAGAGTGTTTCCCCTGTAAAAAGGTTGGAGGATTTCCCAATTCCGACAGCTTTGTTAAGTTATGATCTGGCCGATGGGGTCAAATACGTTCATACCGCCGGCCCCATCTCTCGGGAGATCCAAGGCTCTTACGCGATTCCCCTCTTCTTTCCGGTGGTAGAATATGACGGCCTGTATCTGATGGATCCGGGAATTTTGGAGTTGACTCCGGCCCAAACCGCCAAGGTGCTCGGGGCGGATGTAGTCATCTCCACCACCGCTTTTGACGCCTTGCCCTACGATACATATGACCTGCCTGTTCGCGCTTGGACCAGGTTTATTAATCTCATCAAAGAAGACAACTCCAAGCGGGTTATTGACGAATACTCCGATCTGACCATCCATTGTCAGGTGGGGGAGTACTCCTTCATGGACTATCATTTGGCCGGGGAGTTTATTGCTATAGGGTACAGGGAAGCCAAGAAATTGATGCCTCAGATTAAACAAGTATTGGCCGAAAAGGGGATCCCCCTACGCCCGCCTTTGCCATCCACCCCGGCGGAAACGGGAAATTCTTTGCTCAAGACCGGTGATATTTCAGATCTGAACAGAGTAATCAGTGATGTCAAAGCCGATCGCTTGCTCTATGACTTTACCCGGCTCAAACCCCTGCTTTATTTCGGCAAAGAACACTCTGTCTTTAAACAGAGACTCTTACCGGAAGAGTGCGTCACTCTCCAGTATGGGATCTTTTTTCAACATAAGAATACGGAAATACAGGTCTTGACCGGGGGAGGAAAGCCCCGCGCTCTCGAGGCGCAACTCCGGTTTATCCGGCTAACGCCGACCTTTGATCTGATCAGCAGGCTATATCGGCAGGAACAAGCTGGCGGTGGCAACCGGCAGGGTTCCGGGGTGGCCTGTGAATTGAACCTCTTGGGGATCAAACCTTTCAGCTTCGGTGGGTACTTCGCTTACGATCTGGCCGCAGAGACCTGGAGGAGCTCGCTCACTTTCGACCTGGTCTTTTAGTTTCATTTTGTTATAGAATCGTCCATAGTTTTCATAACCACGTCGGCGTAAAGGCTATATCTACGCTTCAAGGCGTTGGTAGATTTTATAAAGATAAAAAGCCCTTCGCTTATCGAGCGAGGGGTTTTCACCATGCTTCCCATTCCACAAGCTCCAATCCGCCAGCGGCAGGAGAAAGAAGAATATTTTTAGTGTAAATAAAAGAAAAACCTTTATGCAAAACAATTGGTAGTCTTGCTTGACAGAGGGCCAAGAATGTGTTATTATTAGACCGATCGTTCGGTAAAATAAATTAGGTATTAGGTTTTCGTGTAAAAGGTGGTATTGAGGTTTATGGATGACAAAAGGATCAAACGGACGGAGACCAGAGAACGAATTCTCGAGGAGAGCGCGAAACTTTTCGCGGAAAAAGGGTACAGCGCCACCGGGATCGATGAGATTGCCAAGAATGTTGGGATCACAAAGTCTGTGATCTATTATCATTTTAAGAATAAAGAAGATATTCTGCAGACCCTAATTGATGAAGCCTTTGCTCAAATGCTCCAACCGGAGATTAATGAAGCACATAAGCGCTTCCATGAAACAGGGGAACAGCTTCCAGAGGTAATGGGGTTGATGCAATTTTTAGGAACAGAGCGAAACCGGCGGATCATTAAGATTATCTTCATGGAATCACTGAAGGACCAGACCGCGTCTGTTCCTTTGTTTGAAATTTGGGATCATAGTCTGGCGCTCCACCGGGATTTTGGCGAAAATCAGCTTGAAAAATGGCTGAACGACAATCCCCGTAGGAAGGTGGAGGTTTTTTTCCTATTTCTCCTTCCGTTGCTTTCCTTTTTTATCTTTCGTGACCGGTGGTGTGACCGCTATAAGCTTAGCCCGGAAGAGGCTTGGAACGCTTTGAGTACCGGACTGATGGAATATTTTTATCCAAAGTTATCTTAGGGACCTGGGCGGGAACGCCTATTCTTTTTTTTCATAAAATAGATCGAACGTTCTATATATAAGACGGATAAAAGGAGGTTTTGACTGTAATGGGCAAGTTTTGGAGTGGGGTAGCTGAATTTGTGCTCAAGCATCATAAAGGAATTGTTCTGGCGACCGTTATTTTGGTGGCGCTAAGTATCATCTCCGCCGGAAATATTCAGGTAACCACAAAGATGAAGGATATGTTGCCTGCCGACAATCCCCAAGTGCAAATGATGGATGAGATTGATCAGCACTTCTCCGGAGGAACTTCGCTCTTCATCATCGTTGATGGCAATGATCGGGAAGCGATGGTGGCTTGCGCTGAGGCCTTGGTGGCAGAGATAGAATCCAGGGCCGAGCTTCGGGAGTACATAAGGACGATCAATCTGAAACTGGACAAAGACTTCGTTACCCGGTGGGGATTATTATTACAAGATACAGAGGATCTGGCCGACTTAAAAGCCCGCTTCACACAGGTTAATTTCTTACCTTTTCTAACCGCGGTGAATGATTCCTTTGAAGAGACCTACATTGAAAATTCCGATGAAGAACTCTCTACGAGCAAGCAGGAGAACGAGGCCGTGGCAATGCTCGGGGGGATGGAGACCTTCTTTACTCTACTACGGGATTACTTAAGCAACCCGGAGGTGACACCCCTTCCGGAACAAGGGAGGAGACTGGCAGAAAGCTTTATCCTCGGCGATGCTTACGCTTTCAGCCCGGATAACTCGATGCTGATCTTTACCGTGACCCCTGAGTTTGCCATTGATGATTTTGCGATCCTGGTGAAGTTTATGGACGGAATTAAGGAAGTGATCGAGCTGGTACAGGGGGACTATCCTCAGCTTGTGATCGGGTATACGGGTGACGTCGCCATCCAAGCAGATGAACAGTACGCCCTCCGCTTTGACATGTTGGTCCCGTCATTAGTGGCGCTGGGCGTAATCTTCCTTCTCTTTCTCTTTTCCATCCAACCATTCCGGGCGATGCTCTTTTCCTTGCTCAGCTTAGTGGTGGGGATTATCCTCAATTACGGGATCATCGGGATTACCCTGCGGGAAATTAATATGCTCACCAGTACGCTAGGGGCGCTGCTCATCGGGTTGGGGATTGACTATGGGATTCAATTTGTGACAAATTTTAGTCTCTACCGAAAGGAGGGGCGCTCCCCCGCTGATGCGCTCCGCTTTACATACACTAAGACGGGCATGGGGACCCTTTTAGCAGCACTGACAACGGCGTTGGGCTTTTTTGTGATGGCGTTGACCGGTTCCGAATCCTTGTCCGAGTATGGGATCATTGCCGGGATTGGCATTATCACTTGTTTTGTGGCGATGTTTCTGTTTTTACCGGCGCTGCTGTACTGGTTCGGGAAGAAGGCGCCGACCCAGTCCTGCCTTCCAGTAGTTGAGTATGGATTCTTAGTTGATCTGGGCTTGTTAATACAGAAGAACCGGATTGCTGTCTTGGTGGTAGGCGCGTTCCTCACTGGTCTCCTCTTTTTCACCATGTTTCAAAACAAGATTGACCTAGACTTAATGGCGCTGGAACCCCAAGAGATGCCGTCAATCAAAGGCTACTACAAGGTGATGGATGGATACGGTCTCTCTCCCCTTTCGGCCTTGGCGGTGGCAACCTCCTTGGATGAAGCGCGGGCTTTAACGAAGAAGCTCGAAGCAGAGCATTACATCGCCCAAGTTGAATCCCTGGCTACTTATCTACCAACACCGGAAGAACAGGAGGAACGATTGGCTGCGATCAAAGAGATCCGGGAAATGGGCCGACGTTACCAGGAGCTTTTCTATACACCCGCCGATCTCGGGCGCTTTGCCGAAGAGGTTCAACGCCTGGAGTGGAATATCATTGAAATCGGCGACCTCTCCGTGGCCGGTTTAGGTGAGAGTAATAAGATTGTGCAAAAGCGTGACCATATGATCCGGGAGATCCTCGGCGCGGAGACCGGCCGACCGGGGCAGGAAGTATTCCAAAAGCTGATCGGTCTCCTGAAAGCAGATCCAGTGCTCTATGCCGACCGGCTCAGTCGCTTAGATGCGCATTTTGCCCGCGCGATGGACGCCCTCATCGCCCAAATGGCGGCAGTAGAAAGGCTGATTACTGTTGACGACCTACCGGAGGAGGTTCGTGACCAGTTACTGAGCGCCGACGGAACACGAAATTTGATCATGGCTTATCCGCAGCAATCAATTATGAGTAGGGAAAACGGGCTCCGCCGTTTTGCCGAACGCATGGCGGAGATCTCCCCGCGCATTACGGGCATGGCGATGGTGGCGGTTTCTTGGTTGGAAGAGATCATGAACGGCACCGTCAAAGCCGGGGTCTATATTTTCCTCGCCGTCTTTCTCTTGCTCCTTTTATCCATGAAGAGCCTCCGGAGATCTTTATTGGCTCTAGTACCGCTTACCGCAGGAATGATCTGGATGTTGGGTCTCCATCCTTTACTGGGCTGGCGGGTGAATATGGTTAACATCGCCGTCATTCCGCTGGTTATTGGCATGGGGATTGACTACGGTGTGCACATTGTGCAGCGCTTTACAGTGGAGAGTGAAGATATCCGCGCCGTCTTTCGGTATACAGGTAAAGCCTTACTTCTTTCCGCGCTCACCACGATGATTGGCTTTGGTTCGTTGGGCTTGATCGGTTCATTTGCCGGGGTTGCCTCCATTGGTTCAATCCTCTTTCTCGGGATTACTACTAGCATAGTGGCGGCGCTGGTTCTTACTCCAGCTCTGTTGAGTTTGGGGCGAAAATTAATGACTGGACAAATAACAACAGCGAAGGAGTTGGAAGAGACTAAAAGCATATGAAGATGAATATAAGAAAAAGGTGAGGAGGAGATTGTCGTGAAGAAAAATCGGTTCTTCCTGGCTATGCTGGCGCTTGGGGTATTTATGGGCGGTTTAGTTCTGGCAGCACAGGAAGACGCGGTGACCATTCTCCGCCGCGTCGAGGAGAAACAAGCGACGGAAACAAGTGTTTCCCAGATGGGGATGTTTATATACCCGGACGCCGGCGCTGACGACTACAGAAGCTTCGAGGTGGTAGGGTACGCCAAAGGCGATGAAGACGAATATATATCATTTATTGAGCCACGGAGTATCAAGGGCTTGACGATCCTTTCTAAAGGCGACGACCAATGGATCTATTTCCCCTCCACCGGCCGGGTCCGGAAGATTGCCAGTAAATCTAAGGACCAATCCATTCAGGGAGTAGGCGGCGACTTCTCTTATGAGGACTTAAGCGCCGGTAAATGGGAAGAAAAATATGACTTTATCATTGTCAACACTACGGAACAACAATGGGTTTTAGCGGGGACGCCAAAAAAAGAATCATCCTATTCAAAGGTTAATTTAGTCATTGACCAGGAAAAACTGATGATCAGTAAGGTCGAGTATTATAAAGAGGAAGAAGGGCACTTTAAGGACTTGATTATGGAGGAGATCAAAGTACTTGATGGCCGCGAAACCGCCACTCGGATGACGATGATAAATTACACAAAGAACAGTAAGACAGTGATTGTCATAAACAACGCCAAGTATGATATAGAAATTGACGACAAGTACTTCAACCCGACCCGTTTTTACCGCTAAGAGGTTGCACACACTGGCTGCCAAGTCGCTTATGTTGACAATCATACACACGAGCGACGAGTAACGAGTATCAAGCGATGAGAGGTATTCTCTGGCGGATGGTCGGAAGCCTCTCATCTGAAAGGAGGTAAATCATGAAAAATTCTGTTCTGGCGTTGGCGCTCAGCCTTCTTCTCTTACTATTTCCAGGCATTTCCATGGTTTTGGCGCAGGACACAACAGGTTTGGCGGGACTCAAGACCGAACAAGTGAGTCTGTATGGATATATCCTGCACTATTTAAACTTGACCGCAGATGATATTGGCAACATCTTTTATTTTCGGTTGAAAGGTGATTGGTACCCCGGCCCGAACCTCTTCTTCCATATGGAACTGGATACTGATTACCGCACCGGAAACCAGCACCCCGCTTATTTATCAACCCTATTATCAGGTTCAACAAGTGATAATCATTCTGGCGCCGGGGATCAATTAAACCTTAAAGTCGATCACCTTTGGGGTATGGTTAATCTGGGGAAGATGGACATCCAATTCGGAAGAATTCCTATTGGGTGGGGTACGGGTTATGCCTTTAATCCGACGGCAAAGACCCATCCTGGCTCCTTCTTGGACGATCTTCCCGAAGAAACACCGGGCACCCTTGGGATCTCCTCCGGCTACTCCCTTAATGATAGCACCGCCTTCCAGTTTTATTTGGCCTTTGAAGATAAGACGCGTACCCAAAGACCCGAGGCGGGAGAGTGGGACCGGATTCCTTTTGGTATAAAAGTACAGAAAATTTGGGGCGCCTTTGATTTCTCCTTCAGCTGGATTAAAGAAGTGTCTTATTGGCCGGGAGTCCATGTTTATCATCGAGAATACTATCTCGGCAGTGATTTTGTTGGCGCGGTGGGGGATTTCGGCGTTTATGGCGAGGCGGTGCTTAATGTACCCCGGAATGAAGATGGGCGATTCGACATCTCCGGGCGTCGGACCAAAGATTTGCTGGAGTACTGCGTGGGCGGAGATTATATTTTCTCCCATGCTGATCTGACGCTCCGGATGGAGTACTACCATCAAGGGCGGGGCGTGACCAACAAAGCCGATTATGATTTAATGGGAGGACTATCCACCGGCCAGGCGCTTCAGGCTGAGGATTATTTGCTCGTTGCTTTGGAAAAAATCTTCCTCAATTACTACACATTTACGTTTGGGACTTTCATCAACTGCAATGACGGCAGCTTTATTTTGATACCGGAACTAAACTATAATGCCGCCGACAACCTAGAGATGGTCGCGGGTTTAGTGGCGCCTTGCGGAGAAAAAGGCAGTGAATTTAATGGAACTTGGGATATGGGTGGACGCAAAGTCGAATTAATACAACCATCCATCTATCTACAGGCCAAACTTAGCTTCTAGTAGATTCCGTAGCCTCCAATGGTATGATTCTGTCAAGCGCGAGCCAGAACAGTAGGCTTGTACCGCTTCATCTGATTTTCAGCATCTACCAGACAACAATAGTATTGATGGTGGTAGCTCCACCGCCCGGAGAGGGACGGGTCCTGTGTCCTTGTTTCTGTGTGGCAGGTCCCTGTCCCTTTGTTTGCCTCGTCTGTCGCCGTCTGTTGTCTGAAGCCGTCAGCGGAGAAGGTCCCTGTCAAGTTCCCTTGTTAGTGAAAAAACAGTAAAAAAAGGAGGGATCTACAGTATTTCCTAGATAAACTAAATTATCGCCCTTTATACGGTTTGAAAAAAATATGAAAACATTATATTATAGGTTTGTAAAACGTATACGATATATGTTATATTTTATAAAAAATATTACAACAATTGACAAAGAAACAAATTGAATTAGTAATACTTTATATCCTCCCACTTGGGATGGTATATGACATGAAACAGAGGAGGTGAAAGATGTACATAAATCGATACTGGACAGCCTGACAAGCAACAAAGAATAGGGAGGAATTTAAATGTTGTCCAAAAAGAGAAGTGCGTTTATTTTAATCTGCGTCTTGGCGCTGCTCATGGTAGTCAGTTGTACAGGATTAGCGGCAAAAACAATCAAGGCCAAGGTGGCTCATTTGGCGCCGACCAATGATCCGCGGCATGAGTCTCTGGTTAAATTTGTAGAACTGGTGAAAGAAAAGTCGAATGGGCGGATTCAGCTGACGATCTATCCCAACTCAACTCTGGGCAGCGAGCGGGAGTTGTTTGAACAGTTACAAGCCGGGGTAACCGAGTTTGCTTTAGTCGGCAATATTCTCGGTAACTTTGTGCCAGAATTCAGCTGTCTGGGACTGCCGTTTTTCTGGCGGGATTATGATCATCAACAAGCGGTTGTGATGGGTTCAATCGGCAAACCATGGCGGGATGAGCTGGTTAATAAGTTTGGGGTCGGGCTGTTCGCCATCTTTAAGCGTAACCCGCGTATCCTGGTCAATACGAAAAGACCCGTAACCAAGCTTGAAGATGTGAAGGGAATGAAGGTCCGGGTGCCGGAGTTGCCGATGTCAATGAGGACTTGGCGGGCGTTTGGGGTTCAACCGACTCCGATGCCGACCAGTGAGTTTTATATGGGTTTGAGGTTAGGAATCATCGATGCCATGGAAAATCCGGTGGAGGTCATGTATAACTGGAAGATCTGGGAAGTTGCCAAATACTTGTCCAAGACCGAACATGAGCTGAACTCCTTTGTCTTTATTTATAGCAACAGATTTATGAAGTCTCTTTCCCCGGCAGATCAAAAACTGGTTAAAGAAGCGGCCGCTGAAGCCCAAGCTTATTATGACGGCCTGATGGCAGATATGGCTGCGTTCTGCTATGCGGAACTGGAGAAGAACGGGATGATCATTAACGAGGTTGACAAGAGCGGATTTATCGCCGCCTCCAGGGAAGTGCATGAAGACTTCAAGAAGAGCATTGGAACGGAAACCTTCAATAAAATAGTTGAACTGGGAAAGTAAAGAGAAACGCAACGGAACAAAGAACAAACTAAGTCGATAGGGGCCTGAGCCGACACCGGCTCAGGTCCGCAGTCGACCCCGGATTAATTCGGAGGTGAAAGAATGAGGCTGGCGAGAACACTGAAAAAAACATACTACTGGTTACTGGTGGCCATCTTCCTCGTTATGCTTGTCTCAACAGGTCTGCAAGTTATTTTCCGGTACTTTCTTGGCTACCCCCTGGGCTGGACGGAAGAGTTGTCCAAGATCATGTTTATTTGGGCCGCTTTTCTAACGGTGGGCGCCTTAACCATTGAGGAACAATTAATGAGGATCGATATATTGGTGGAGAGGTTGCCCGCTGGTTTGGCACACATCTTAGAAATTGTGGTGAAATTCTGTTCCGGAGTCTTCCTGCTTTGGCTGGCCGTATTGGGTGTACGATTATTGGATCTGACGAAACATCAGGTTTCTACCGCCTTACAGATCCCATATTGGCTTATTTATCTTAGTCTACCGTTGGGCATGATTATAGCCAGTGGTGTCATGTTTACCCAATCATTTGCCGCAGTTAAGAGAAAGAGATAAAGGGGTGCAAAAATGAGTTATTTTCTGTTACTAATCGGACTACTCCTAATCGGCATGCCCATTTCTATTTCATTATTAGTAGTAGGCCTCCTCTATATGTTTCTCACCGGCCAGGTTGATATGATTGTGGCCGCACAACGCATCGCCACTGGACTTGATTCCTCTTCTTTGCTGGCTATCCCCTTTTTCTTGCTGGCCGGTAACTTAATGAACATGACCGGGATTACGAATAAAATCTTCAACCTGGCGAGTATCCTGGTAGGTCATATTCGGGGTGGTTTGGCCCATGTGAATGTGGTGGGCAGTATGATCTTTGCCGGGATGTCCGGATCAGCCGTAGCGGACGCCGCCGGACTGGGCGCCATTGAGATGAAGGCTATGGTGGACGAAGGCTTTGACCTGGACTTCAGCGCCGCGGTCACTGCCGCCTCTTCAACCATCGCGCCGATTATCCCGCCAAGTATCTCTGGTACGATTTACGCTTTGGCGGCCGGGGTCTCCATTGGCGGCGTATTCCTCGCCGGTGTGCTGCCCGGCATTTTGATGGGAATCACCATGATGGTTTTGGTCTATTTTATCTCCAAAAAGCGGAATTACCCGGTCCGTCCCCGGGGGACTATGAAACAGTTCTTTAAAGCTTTTATCGAAGCCTTGCCGGCTTTAATGGCGCCCCTGTTAATGATGGGCGGAATTCTGACCGGAGTCTTCACCGCCACGGAAGCCGGGGTCTTTGGCAGCTTGTACGCGATGGTTCTCGGATTCGTGAGCAAAGAACTGAAACTCAAAGACCTTCCTGAGGTGCTATTGGACACTCTGAAGACAGCAGGAGATACTCTGTTTATTATTGGTGTTACTGCTTTAATCGGGTGGATTTTAACTTTGGAGCAGGTACCGATGCGGATGGCGCAATGGATCGCAACGATCGCGCCGACTCCCGGTTTATTCCTACTCTTGCTTAACGTAATCTTACTGCTGCTGGGCTGCTTCATGGCCTCCTCGCCGGTGATCGTCATGTGTACGCCGATTGTGCTGCCGGTCGCCCTGATGATGGGGATAGACCCGATTCATTTAGGGATAATTATCGTTTTGAACCTGATGATCGGATTGATTACACCTCCGGTGGGTGTCTGCTTGTACGCGGTCAGCGCTGTCGCGAAGATGCCCGTGATGAAGGTGGCCAAAGCCGTGATTCCGTTCTATGTACCGTTGTTAATCTGTTTGTTGATCACTACGTATTGGCCGGATTTCGTCCTCTTCTTGCCCAGGATCTTAGGGTTCGCCTGATCTACGCCTGACTTAATCAAGTACTAAAACCAGTCATTGGGAGGAGGCTACTCATGAAAGCATTAGTAAAAACCACACCCGGACCGGGGGCCGTTTTGCAACAGATACCGGTTCCCGTTCCCGGGCCAACAGATCTCCTGGTAAAAGTCAAAGCTACCGCCTTATGCAAGTCCGATCTTGATGTTATAGAATGGTCGCCGCTGGTCGCTTCCTCCAATTTACCCCTGCCGTTGATTATGGGGCATGAGTTTTTCGGTGAAGTATGCGAAGTGGGGAAGATGGTCAAGAACTTCAAGGCCGGAGACTACATCACAGGGGAGACTCACATCCCCTGTGGGTATTGTCATTCGTGCCGCACCGGAAACCGGCATATCTGCTCCAACAACATGGGCGTGGTGGGGCGCAGTATAGACGGATCCTTTGCGGAATACATCTGCCTTCCCGAGGTCTCCGCCATTAAGCTGGATAAAAGCATGCCGCCGGCTGAGGGCGCCTTGATGGAACCACTGGCTACAGCTTTGCATGCCCTTTCTAAAGCACAAGTGGCCGGAGAGACAGTTTTAGTCTTGGGTTGCGGCGCCATCGGATTGATGACGGTAGAACTGGCGAAAGTTTTCGGGGCGACGAACATCTTTGCGCTCGATATTTTCCAGCACAAACTGGAGGCGGCGCGCAAATGCGGGGCGGAGGTGGTGATCAACGGCCGTGAGGAGGACCTGGTCGAAGTGGTGCTCGACGCGACCAAAGGACTTGGCGTTGGAACGGTGATTGAGACCACGGGTAATCAGGAAGTGATCAACAAGGCGGTTAATGCCTTGCGGGTGGCGGGTACTTTGGTCTTTGTCGGCATGATTGATCACCCCCTGACCTTCGAGGAATTTATGCATAAAGTCGTTTATCGGGAACTGACTTTAACGGGAATCTTTGGCCGAAAGCTCTATGAGACCTGGGAAACATTGCAGATGATTCTGGACTCCGGAAAACTGGATTTATCCCGCTATGTCGGGGCAGAGATCAAACTGGACGAGTTTGAAAAGGGTTTAGAACTATTTCCCACTACCTTGGGAAGAGTGATCATGTATCCCTAGACCTTTTGGAGCAGTACGGAAGCACCCGTATGCTTGTGCTTTGGAGGGCGGAGGGTTTACTAAAGGGCAAAAGGAGATTGAATCATGAATTATCCTAAAAAGATATCCTTCTTTGAAGTCGGTCCCCGGGACGGCCTGCAAAATGAACCAGTTTTCATTCCTACAGACAAGAAAGTCGAGCTCATCAAGATGTTGACCCAAGCCGGCTGTGAAAGAATTGAAGTAACCTCTTTTGTCCATCCCAAATGGGTTCCGCAGATGAAAGACGCGAAAGAAGTATTTGACCGGATTGGGCAAAAAGAGGGTGTTACCTATAGCGCGCTCATCCCCAATCTGAAGGGTTTGGAACGGGCGCTTGACATAGGAGTAAAAGAAGTAGTCACCATTATGAGTTCCAGCGAAAGCCATAATCAGAAGAATGTCAACCGGACGATCAAAGAATCGCTGCGGGAGATCGAAGAGATCAACAAGATCGCCGCCACTCACGGGGTAAAAGTCAGATCATATATTGCCACTGCTTTTGGGTGCCCGATGGAAGGGGATATTCCCGTGGAAAAGGTGGCGGAGATTGCCATGGCGTTGGAGGAGTCCGGCTCCTATGAGGTTTCGCTGGGAGACACTACGGGGATGGCTGACCCAATCAAAGCTTACAACATACCCAAATATATTTTGGCCAAAGTAAAAAAAGCCTCTGTAGCCGTGCATTACCATAGATGCCGCGGGATCGAGCTGGCGAACAACTTGGCTTCTCTGCAAGCCGGCATTACGGTCTTTGACGGTGCTGCCGGGGGCCTGGGCGGCTGCCCCTATGCGCCGGGTGCCACCGGAAACACCGCTACTGAAGTTCTGGTGGAGATGTTCGCGCGGATGGGCATTGAGACCGGCATTGATTTGGCGGCGATCAGGAAATGCGGGGAGTACGCCAAAACACTCAGCACTCTATCATGCGAAACATAACAGAAAAACGGTTCTGGCAATGAATACGCAAAGGAGGGAACTACTTATGAAAGACTTAGCAACGATTAAAAAAGAGTTTCTCGCCGGCCAGATAAAGCATCAACATTTGGAGATGAGGATCTTTCAGGATGTGTACGGCTCAGATCCGACCAAGGTGAAGGCGGCCTGCGCAGAGGCGGCGCAGATCCGGTGCGAGGCCATTGAGGAAAGAACCGGTGTTTCCCTGGAGTTGATCAAGAAAAGCCAGGTCGACAACGGGAATTTGGTGAGAGGCGAAGTCATTACTCCGGGGATTGAGATGAAGGTGGGGGCAGCCTTGATTCCCATGGGGATAGCCGGTCCGCTGAAGATTAACGGAGAATATGCCAACGGGGAGATCTACATTCCTTTGGCTACCAATGAAGCGGCGTTAATCGGCGGAGTCCAGCGCGGGATCAAAGCCATTAATCTGGCTGGCGGGGTAAAGACCATGGTGTATTACGACGGGATGACCAGAGCGCCGCTGATTGAGGCGCCCGACATTTACGAGGCCGGGAAGTTATGTAACAGACTCCGGAGCGACCGGGAACTGATTACAGAATTAAACTCCTGTGTCAAAGATCCCTTTGTCCGCCTGGAGTATATCGACCCCTATCAGCTGGGAACCAAAGTCTTCCTGAGGATGAATTTTAAGACCGGCGACGCCATGGGCATGAACGGGGTGACCAAGGCCTCGGCGGACATCACCAAATATCTCTTGTCCAAGCTGGAGAAGTGGGAATTAATCACGATCAGTAGTAATCTATGTACAGACAAGAAGAACGCTCATATCAACGTGGTAGAAAACAGGGGAAAGGGCGTGGAGACGGAGATCTTCATCCCCGAAGAAGTGCTCGTCAAAGTATTCAAGAAAGGCGTAACCAGTAAAAACGTGGAGAAAGTGGTCTTCCACAAGTGTTATCTGGGTGCATGCTTGAGTGGTACTGTATCAGGTTTCAATGTGAACGCGGCGAACTCGATCGCAGCCTTCTTTGCCGCTACCGGTCAGGATTTGGCCCAAGTCGTCACTTCGTCCAGCTGTTTTGTGCAAGCCGAGGCCAAGGAAGGCGGGTTACATTTCATGGTCAGCCTTCCCTGCCTGGAAGTGGCGACCATCGGCGGCGGAACCATGTTTGGAACGGCTAGAGAAGCTTTAAAATTAATCGGTTGTGACGAGTATGGCAGTAATATTGATGATAACAAAAGTGTATTAAGGTTGGCGGAGATCGCAGCTGCTACTGTCACTGCCTTGGATCTGAATACCGCCTGTTCCCAGGCTGCCGCTTACGAGATGGCGGAATCCCATGTCCGGTTGGCCAGAGGAGAAAAAGACTGAACCGCTTTAACTCCGGTCGGTGCGGTTAAGGCGACTAAGGAGTGAAAACCATGGCTGTAAAAGTAATTAGCCAAGCGCAAGCGGAGACTCAACACTTAACGGGGCGGGACTTAACTTGGATTATCACTGAGGAAGCTGTGGGCGCCAAGCAAATGTCTATTGCCATTATGCATTGTTCTCCCCATTCCGTTGTACGGCCCCTGCATGCGCACGAGGATATTGAAGAGGTCATCTTGATTCTCGAGGGAGAAGGCGAGGCTTGGGTGGACGGAGAAACCGCCAAATTTAAAAAAGGGGATGCGGTTTTTTTCCCCGCCAACTCCAGGCATCAGGTGAGAAATACAGGAGATACCATGTTGGTTACTGCGTCAATTTTTTCAGCGCCTACCAATCCCGATTCTTATCTTATCTATGATGAAGATGTATTTGCCGATTAGAAATCTCTGACGAGCGAACGAGCGAGTATCCACTAAATTGCCTCCGTAATTTGATCTACACGATTTCAGGCAGAACAGATTCATATCATAGAAAAGTTATACCTTATAATGTATAATAAATATATGGAATTGTTTAGTGAGATCATGGAGGAATATTAGATGGATGGAAAGATTAAGGAGTACAAATCTTTAAGCCGTCTCGTCTATGAACAACTACGCAACGATATTTATTATGGAGTTTTGCTCCCCGGGAGTAAAGTGGTTGTAGACAGGCTTAGCAGAGAATATGGAGTAAGTAAGATTCCGATTCGCGAAGCAATACAGAAACTGGCCGCCGAGGGATTGGTGGAGGTCGCGCCCCATAGAGGCGCCGTGGTTACTGTGTACAGTCCTCGCGACGTGGAAGAGATCTATGCCGTCCGGTCAGTTCTGGAGCCCTATGCCACTAGATTGGCAGCGGAAAAAATGAGTGACCACGAATTACAAGTATTAGAAGAGCTCTATCAACAGATGGCGGAAGCGACAAAGAAGAAAGACTACAAAAAAATCCCTCAGATTAACCATGAGTTTCATCGGAATCTTTATAAATTCTCCCAGAACAGATGGCTTTATAAAGTCTTAATGGATCTGTGGGGCCGCACCAGACGCTCCAATGCCGCCTTTGCTTTTGTAAGAGAACATGCCGAAAGGATGTTCGGCGAACATCAGGCGTTAATGAAAGCCCTGAAAGCAAGAGATGCGGAGGCAGCGGAGAAAGTAGCCAGGACTCATGTTTTATCGGCAAAACGGGGAGCTATAGAGTACGCGGAAAAATGGGGAGGTTCGGAGAGGTAGGGCAAGCATTGGTTCTAGCATCATTTTCCTCGGAAACTTTCATCAAAATCTACTTAAATTAAGGAGGAACAGAAATGGCACGTTACAACATTGCAGTGCTTCCCGGAGATGGAATTGGCAAGGAGATTGTGACCGAAGGAATCAAGGTTCTAAAGGCTGTAGAGGAGAAGTTCCCCGGCCTCAAGCTGGATTATACCGAATATGAAGCCAGTGCCGGTTTATATGCCCGGACCGGAGTGGCCATTCCGGATGAAGTATATGAGCAGTGCGCAAAGGCGGACGCCATCTACTTCGGAGCAATGGGCTTGCCTGGGATCAGACTGCCGGACGGTACCGAGGTGGCGGGAGAGATTATCTTCAAGCTCAGGTTCGGGTTGGATTTATATGCCGGGGTGCGGCCGATCAAATTATACCCCGGTGTGAACTATCCCTTGAAAGACAGAAAACCGGGATCCATCGATTATGTGATTCTCCGGGAGAATGTGGAAGGGCTTTATGCCTCCAGAGGCGCAGGCACAAACTTGCGGGACGAGGTCTCTACTGATACGATTATTATTACCAGAAAAGGAACGGAGAAGATAGTCAAGTACGCTTTTGAGCTGGCAAAAAGAAGAAACGGGTCTCCGCTGGATGGTAAATCAAGAGTAACTTGTGTGGACAAGAGTAACGTTCTTCGTTCATACGCTTTCTTCCGCAAGGTCTATGATGATGTGGCCCAAAATTATCCGGAGATTGAGAAGGATTACGCATACATAGATGCGATGACCCTCTGGCAGGTTCAGCGTCCGGAGTTCTATGATGTAGTGGTCACTGAGAATATGTTTGGTGATATCATCTCCGATCTCGGGGCGGGCACAGTTGGGAGCATGGGGATGGCGCCTTCCGGGGATGTCGGCGACGAGCATGGTTTATTCCAGCCCTCACACGGTAGTGCCCCCACTATCGCCGGGAAAGGCATCGCCAATCCGCTGGCAGCCATCCTCTCCGGCAGCATGATGCTGGACTGGCTGGGTAGACGTCATAATGACGATGCCGCAATCAAAGCCGCCGACTGTATAGAGCAGGCCGTCACCAAGGTGCTGGAGATTGACAAGATCATGACCAGCGACATCGGAGGAGAAGCCACCACGGCCCAAGTGGGCGACGCAGTGGCGGAGAGGATTGCTTCCGGAAAATAACCAAACCTAGGCAGGGCTATATCCCGGCCGGGCTGGTCCGGTCCGCCTGACGCTGCTGGTCGTTCTGGCCATACTCTGTGGCTTGCTTTACACAGATAAACTGTTGGCCGTAGACAAAGTTAGAGCGTAGGTCAGTGTAGACGGGGCCTGGCAAACCAAATCAATATATCTGTAATAAACTGAGAACGCCGTAAAACCAATGACCTGGTTTTACGGTGTTTTTTAATCGGACCCAGACAGGGGACCAGAGAAGGGACCAGACAAGGGGAGAGGGAACTTGTCTGTTTAGTTGAAAGTCCCCGGACAGACTTTCCCCACATGCAAACCTGATTTGTGCATTCAATGAAATAACACGCTACTTTTTAATAAGACACCATCTTTATATATAAATTTGGCCGTAAAAAACTTACCTTCGTCGATCCATTTGAAAAGCAATCTGTCTCCATCCCATAAGCTTAAACTGTCCAACTCCGAATTATTTACCCATTTCAACTCGCCTTCGTTGCATTCGTGCAAATCTCCGGAGAAGTCATCTGAGACAAAGACAAAGACATACCAATCTTCATTATCCTTGAAATCAGGTTCGGTTAAGATGCCAACCAGCCTCAAGCTGTGTATCTGTAAATTGCTCTCCTCCTTAACCTCTCTAATGGCCGCCTCTTCCGGTGATTCACCTTTTTCCACCTTGCCGCCGAGCCCTACCCATTTACCGGCATGAATGTCCCGGTGTTTTTTTGTCCGGTGCAGCATCAATGTTTGATTGTCTTTTCTGAGGTAGCACAAGCTTGATAACTTCATCAGTATTCCTCCTGGATGTTAAGGGCCGGTATTGCTGAAAACCCGGGTCTCCGGGCTTTCAGGATCGGCTTTTTTATTTTTTGTCTGTCCTTCCCAACAGGTAATCAGTGCTTACCTTAAAGAAATCGGCAAAGAGAATAAGGGTGTCATAATCCGGCTCACGAATACCGGTCTCATACCGGTTGATGGTACTGTTCGAAATCTTTACTGCTTCAGCAAATTGCTTCTGGGTCAGGTTTGCCTCCTCCCGTAGCTGGACCAGGCGAATGCGAAACAGGTTTTTAACTGGTTTTTTCATCTGTGTTCACCGCTTTAGAAAATTTACTGAATTATACTTGGCAATTTCCAAATTGGAAATCATAATATGATTGACATAGTATTCATCAGATTATAAAAAAGATAGACCAGGGCTTCATCAGTAACAAACCTTATAAACAAGTATAGAAGGTGAATATACTTAGCCGAACTTGGCTTACTTCTACATGAACATGGCAAAAAAGCACATATTTTATTATATCAAATCTTGAGATCAAGGGGAAACCATACTGTGGACAGTAATGCTAAAATGAGAAGGGAAAAGATTAATTTTCATATAAAACTCGATAAAGCCAAAGAAAAGCTCCACGAAGCATGGGATAAATATGGAGTGACCAACGCTCAGGTGCTTCAGGCCGACAAGGAAGTTGTTCTTCTGCTCAATGAGTATATGCGTTTGGAGAAGACAAATTGAGCTGAAGTCCAGATTATCCTGGGGCTAATAACTACCTAGATAATCTAGATAATGAAGAAGAATTGTTATATATAAATAGTGCTAATGCAGCAAGGCTCGAAGAAGCCTTGTTTTATTATGCTATAAATGTTGTCGACCCCCGGTAGCGTAAAAAACCCCGGGGGTCGACAACATTAACAATATTATGGTAATATTGGATTATCAGGATTTATTGATAAAGAGTCCAAAAAGGAAAATTTTTAATTAGATATCCCGGATTAAAAAAGTGCAGTTGAAACGGTTTCTAGTCTACCTATAAGGAATTTAGCTATCTGAAGTATGAAAGGAGGTACAGTAAGCAATAGAGGAGTTGAATAATATCCGGAAAAACCGGGATCTGCACGTTACCGGCACCCTGGTTTGGTATTATTACATCTGTCCGCGCGAAGTATGGCTGATGGGCCGACAGATAACACCGGATGAAGACGATTCCAATGTGGAGCTGGGAAGGTTTATCCATGAGTATAGGTATGGGCGGGATAAAAAAGAGATTAATTTGGGCAACATCAAACTGGATATCATGCGGCGTGATGGTAAAGAGATTGTCATCGGTGAAATAAAGAAGAGTTCACATTTTATAGAGAGCGCGAAGATGCAATTGGCTTTTTACCTGAAAGAACTAAAACAAAGAGGAATTGAGGCGCGGGGTGAACTTTTCTTCCCTGAAGAGAAGAGGAAGGAAAGGGTGGACCTTACTACTGAGTTAGAAGAAGAACTCAACAAGGTAGAGCGGGATATTTTACGCATAATATATGCAGACCTGCCACCGGCGCCGGAAAAAAACAAGTGGTGCCGGAGATGCGCTTACACCGAATTTTGCTGGTCGTAAGGAGAGTGAAAATTGCAAAAAACCATATATATCTTTTCGGACGGGGCGTTGCATAGACGGGGGAATACCCTCTGCTATATAACGCCGGAAGGGAAAAGGTTTCTCCCGGTCGAGGATATCCATGAAATTATGGTCTTTGGCGAAGTGGAATGCAATAAAAAATTACTTGAATTCTTATCGCAATCAGAGATCATGATGCATTATTTTAATCACTACGGTTACTATATGGGGACCTTTTACCCCAGAGAACACTATAACTCTGGCCATGTCCTTTTAAAACAGGCCGAGTGCTATCTGGATGAAGAAAGGCGTTTGGCTTTGGCAAAGCATTTTGTCAGAGGAGCAATCCTCAACATTCAACAGGTTTTAAAGTATTATCATAAACGCGGAGCGCCGCTCAGCGAGAACATTGAGCGGCTGAAGGCAACCGAACCCTTAATCCAGGAGATTACCAGTATCTCAGAGCTGATGGCGTTGGAAGGCAATGCGCGTGAGATTTATTATGGAGCTTTTGACCGGATCCTGAACAATCCCGACTTTACCTTTGAAAAGAGAAGCCGACGCCCACCCAAAAATAATCTGAACACCCTGATCAGTTTTGGCAACTCTATCCTGTATACGGTGGTCCTGTCCGAGATCTACAAAACACACTTGGATCCGAGGATTGGCTATTTACACGCCACAAATTTTCGCCGTTTTACACTGAACCTAGATGTGGCGGAGATTTTTAAGCCAATCATCATTGATCGCCTTATTTTCACTGTAATTGGTACAGGAATGTTAAGTGGAAAGGATTTTGAGAAAGAAAGCGGTGGGATTGTCTTAAAGGACAAAGCGCGGAAGCGGTTCGTCGATGAATTGGACAAACGGCTCCGGACGACAATTAAGCATCGTTCTGTTGGGCGTGAGGTGTCATATAGACGGTTAATCAGAATGGAGTTATACAAAATTGAAAAACACATCATGGGGGAGAAAGAGTACAAGCCATTTATCAGTCAATGGTAGGATAAGTGGGGGCTAAATATGTTTATTATACTCGTTTATGATGTGGGGGAAAAACGGGTGGCTAAAGTCTTGAAGAAGTGCCGCAAATATCTCTATTGGGTGCAAAACTCCGTCTTTGAAGGAGAGATTTCCCCGGCCAAACTTAAAATGCTAAAGGAAGAGCTAAAGAGGATAATCCACAAAGACGAGGATTCGGTGATCATTTATAACCTGCGGACCACAAAATACTCTTCCCGGGAAGTGATCGGTCTGGATAAGGGAGGGGAGGAGAATATTTTATAAAGAAAATACACGGAATTAAAAGGGTTTTATGAATTTTTTCAGAAAACATTATTCAGGTTAAGTAAGCTAATGTCCACATTAAAAAAATTTAATCAGAATTGACATTATATTTAGTCATGTAAAAATTGTAGATAAACATTTTGGGTTTTCATCCATTATATTCCCACGAGGATTTGGAGCTATTAATTATACGAGCAGCGCTCCAGGTTATCTATAGGAATTAGAGCAAAGGTTGTGAGATTTTGCGGCTGAATGTAGAACTGAATGCGACAGGTAGTATTAGATTACCAATTCATTACAATCATTTGCTCCAGTCATTAATCTATCATAGCATGGCTGGGGAATTTGCTGAATTTCTGCACGACCAAGGTTATGAGGTTGAAAAACGCAAATTCAAGTTATTCACTTTTTCACGGTTGCTTGGTCCATACAGGATTACAGGACCGGAAATACTCTTTACGCCACCGGTCAGATTGATTATTTCATCACCACTGAAAGAATTCTGTCAATACCTATTAAATGGCTTGTTATCTCAGGGTTCTGTTAGGTTAGGACAGAATGAAATAAATGTAGAGAAAGTGAGCGTGAGTTCTCCAGAAGCGCAAAGTGAGATTAAAGTAAAGTTATTGTCGCCAGTGGTGGCTTATAGTACTTTTCTTAAGCCTGAGGGTGGAAAATATACCTGCTATTTTCAACCTGGCGAGCAAGAGTTTAATCGCCTAGCGGAAGAAAATTTAAGAAAGAAATATCAAGCTTTTCAAGGCAAGGTGCCGCCTGCTGGTAAGGTCCAGATTAAGTGTATAAAACCACCCCGCTTACATCTACTTAAATACAAAAATTTAGTGATCAAAGGTTACTCTGGCTTTTTGTCGTTACAAGGTCCTCAACCTTTGCTTCAAATGGCTTTGGATGCGGGGTTAGGCTCGAAGAATAGTATGGGGTTTGGGTTGCTTGAAATGTTGAACAGAAACGAATAGCTGTAAACAAATGAAGAACGAGTCAGACAATGATATCTAATTGTGAATCAGGTTTAACAAGCAGAAAGTGGGTGGGATGAAAAACAATAGCGTTACGCCTACGGAGGAGAGATGAAGATACATACGACGAAATTGTAAATGTAAAAATTTTGTGATAATAAGGTTATTCTGGAACTATGTCTATGAGTGGCTCGGCTTCCCTTCTTCAGGTAGAGATTGATGCGGAACTAGCAGCAAAAAACAGCATAGGTTTCGGGTTGCATAAAATGATACGCTCTTGAGGACGTAACTTAAAATATGTCAGAGGAGGTGAAATGATGGGTTTTTTACAGGCTGTTTATTCTCTTGGTGAAATGGCAAGTGAGGCGGCTAAAGATTCACCATTTGCCGATGTCATGAATTTTTTACAACTCCCTTACCCTATAACGGAAGCCCAAAATGGAAAAGTTTTTGCGATTCGGGTTTGGCTTGAAGTGGATGATCCACAGGTAGAAGTACTTGATATTAATGGAGTCGCAGATATTGACAGAATAGAATACCAAGCAATTGGTAACGACGAAATTAAGATTAAAGAACGTTGTCTTTATCGTGATCCTGTTGGCAGCAATGTATCTTGGCGTTTTTCTCCTTTATATAAACTAGGCCGGGGGAGTAAAGACCCACTCAAAGAACTGATGGGTGAATCCGGAAGTTGGCAGGAAAACAATAAATGCAGATTTTACAAACTTTACAACAATCTACTTTCTGATTATGAAAAGTCAAGCTGTTTTTCAGAAGGAAGCACCGATAGAATTATGGCGGGTCTTGTAGGAAAAATCGATAAGATAATCGAGTTTTGGGAAAGCAAGACTCCCTGTTTCCTGCTTTTTGGGCTAAAAACCGGAGATCGATTTTTGTATCCTGGTGAAGTGGCGGCATTTGTAAATTATTTTAAGAACAAGCTTAATCCTGACATGCCGGCTAAAAAGAGAATAGCACAACAAACAACCTATTGTGCTTTATGTGGTGAAAAAGAAAAAAAACTTGAAACATTGGATAAAGTATTTAAATTTGCTACTTTTGACAAACCTGGTTTTTTACCGGGGACGAAAGACGGTGCAGGCATTAAAGAAAAAGTGTTTCCTGTTTGTGAAACATGTTATGGAGTTTTGTCAGCAGGTAAAGAAGAAATGGAAAGAAGATTTGTCAATTTCAATGTTATACCTAAAACCAGTCTGTATGTTATTCCGGAAATAATATTTGATAAAAAAGAGTATTATCGCATAGCTTCAGATTTTACAAGAAACTTTCTTAAAAACGGTATGCGAAATGAAATAAATTTATTTAGTCTTCTGGCCAGAGTTAATGAAGGATTAGTTTACCATTTTCTGTTTGCCGAAATTAACCAGGCTCAATTAATAATACATTCATTAATTGAAGATGTTCCTCCTACCCGTCTCCGGCAACTAGAAGAGCTTTGGAAGGAAACCTGCACTGCATTTGGTTATGAGATGAACAATAGTAGCAAAAAGGGTTATTTGGATACAGCTATATCGCAAATTATTGCAGTCTTGTTATCTCTTGCCGGAAAACGTGAACAGGACCGCGTAGTTATGAAAGAACGAATTATTGCAGTTATTAGCGGGTTACTTAATGCTGAACCAATAGGGGTTGAAGAAATCAAGCGATTAATTGTCTCACGTCTAGCCAGTATGTTTACTGATCCTGATTGGATTAGCCCAAAGGAGAAAAATAAAATGCCAGGACGTCTAAGGATAAAAGGAATGGCAGAGGTGTTGGATTTTCTATATAGGGTTAACGGGAGGGAGTAAGTTTGAAACTTGATTGGTTAAATGAGTTTTCCGATCCATATTTAAAATCCACAAGCGGACAGGGGGTGCTTTTAAGCGGGATTATTTTAGGGATGATAGCGAAATATCAGGTAAGTAAAGAGGAAGAAATAGATTCAGCTCCAATGTTCAAGCAGCTTATGTTTGGGAAAATGCAAAGACGTGATTTGTTAAGACACTTAAGCCGGGTACCTGAATTAATTAGGGCATACGATATTCCTTACAAAAATTTATTAGAAAAGCTGTCCGGGAAAGCAGGAGATTTGCTGCTAAAGGGAACAGCGGAAATGGGTGTCGATGGGAACTTTGCTTTTTCTGTTGCTTTTCTAAATGCATCGGAGTATTTTTGGCGTATTTTTGGCAAGTCGGAAATTGGAGAATAAGTAAGGTAAGAAAGGAGCGATCATGTTATGGCCTTTGCCAAAAGACGTGAATACCTTTTTCTATATACTGTTAAGGATGCTAATCCGAATGGTGATCCTCTCAATGCGAACCATCCGCGTTTTGATGCGGAAACAGGCAGGATTATGGTCTCAGATGTGCGTATCAAGCGAACAATCCGGGATCAATGGTTACGGGAAGGACTTGATGTTTTTGTTGATGGCGCTCCGAAAACTTTAAATACCAGAATTAATGAGCTTAAAAGCAAGTTAAAAGTAAATACCGGTAAAGAGGCACTACAGAAGTGTATAGATACGAGGTTGTTTGGCGTAACATTTGCCCTTGGCAACGAGGCTTTTTCTTGGACAGGCCCGGTACAATTCAAATGGGGCCGTTCATTACATCAAGCAAAAGCAGAACTGATCCAGGGAACAGCAGCTTTTGCCACAAAGGACCAAAGCGAGCAAAGATCTTTCCGCAATGAATATATTGTGCCTTTTGTCTTGTTGGGCGTTTATGGCATTGCCAACCAGTATGCTTCTGTTGAAACAGGTGCAACCGACGAAGATGTTGATAAAATTGCTGATGGATTGTGGGAGGGTACCATCAATCTTATCACCCGCAGCAAAGTGGGACACGTACCAAGGTTATTAATGGAAATCATTTACCAGGAAGGATTTTCGGGAGCAACTGGCTCATTGGATGAGAAGGTAAATTTACTGGCTCCTGACGGTCGGGCATTTAGTGTCGAAGAAGAATTGACCATTAGAAGTCCTAAAGATTTTATGGTTGATATTAGTGATATCAGTAAAAGGCTAGCCGGTTTAAAGAATTACATTGAAACAGTAAGAATATGCCTGGACAATGAATTGCAGCTTAAAGGTATGGATGAACTAAAAACAGTCTTCGGCCAGAAATTGGTGGAGCAAATGAGGTGACTTTAATGGCTGTTGCATTCGATGTAACTGCGCCAATAGCCATGTTTCGCCGTCCATACACTACCACCTCATCAGTTTCATTCCCTTTACCGCCTCCCACCGCTATTGCCGGTTTGCTTGGTGCAATTATTGGTCTGCCCAACGGTAGTCACGAAAAAGCTTTTTCCGCCAAGTATTGGGACGAGATGAAAGGTACCAAAATAGCTTTGTCCATAATTAACCCAATTTCTTGGTTTTCAACTACAATAAACTTTTGGAATCTTAAGGAGCCCCAAAAAAGTCCTCACATCAGAGTAAAACACCAATTTGTCAGGCAGCCAAAATATAGGATTTATGTGCACGGTGGAGTGGAGGAGAGGTTGCGGCAACATTTGGAGAACGGTACATTTATTTATACTCCCTGCCTTGGTACGGCGTATGCTATTGCAGAT
>DUOH01000037.1 GCA_012838955.1 Bacillota bacterium
CGGATCAGTGGTTGAAACTTTTGTTATCTCCGATCACTTGCCAAATTAAAGCCCCTAGATAAATTGGGACTATTTACTCACACCAATTATAGCCAGCCAATGGCTAATCCGCTCTTCACACCGGCAAAGTGTATCTGGTCCGGGAAGAGCGGGCCGGTTTCCGTCTGAAGAGCGAGACGATCTTCCGGCCACTCCAGGAGAGTAACCCTTTGATTGCTTTATAGAGACCGCACACCACCAGTAGCCCGGCCAGTCCGTAACAGAGTCCTTCCATGGTTGTGGGAATACCGGGAGTAAAGTCCCGACAGGTCTCCATAAAGACCTGCCCATCCAGGTTGGTGAGGAAGACCCAAAACCTGTTAAAGAGGTTGGCTTCTTTCAAAGCAAGATAGGACTCTTCCAGGTGCTGGCCACGACGAATGATCTCTCTTAACACCTCGCCATAAGAGACGAAGACCTTGTTTTCCGCAGAAAGGTGCTGCGCCACATAGGCCTCTAAAGTCAGGTCTAAGGCTTCCGCCGCCCGCCTGTACTGCATGATGGTAATCCGGGATTCGTCCAGGTGGCCGCCTAACCTCTGGATGTACTGGACAATAAACTGGGGAAACTGAGCAAACCCAACCACACCGATGACCGCTAAGATTCGGTCAATAAGCCCGTCCACCAAATGGTAGAAGAAGAGGAATACTTTTTTCATTTGTGCACCCTCCCTGCTGGAAACATCTATTAATTAGAGATTACGGCAAAAAGCAGATTTTTCCTGCAAGAAAAGGTCCAATCAGCCCCTTCTTTATCTCCTCCTGCTTTTCTCCAAAGCCTCCGGCAGTGTCATGGACTCCTTAATCTTCTCACTCAATTCCTCCATTTTGTACGGCTTTGTCACCATATTACAGAATCCGTATCTTTGATAATCCGACATAACCGGATCGTTGAAGTATCCACTGGATACAATTACTTTGGCTTGCGGATCAAAAGCCAAAATATGCTTAATCGCTTCTTTGCCCCCCATTCCTCCGGGAATAGTCAGATCCATAATCACTACATCAAACGGGGCAGAGCTTTCCTTTCCTTCCTTGTATAGAGCAATGGCCGCTGAGCCGTCTTCCGCCACAGAAACTTGATACCCGCAATTCTCCAAGAACTCCCGCACGGAATTCCGGATCAAAGGCTCATCCTCCATCATCAGGATCCTGCCGTTTCCTTCGGTTAACGGCAGATCTTCTTTTCTGCATTGCACGCGATCATCGGAAGCGGCGGGAAAGTATAAGTAGAAGGTGGAACCAGCGCCCACCTTTGAGCGGACTCCGATGTACCCGTCATGATTCTTCATAATATAATAACAGGTAGAAAGGCCTAAACCATTCCCCTGCTTTTTCGTGGTAAAATACGGATCAAAGATTCTGGTCAGATCCTCTTCAGGGATACCAACCCCCTGGTCCTCGATCTCCACCTTCACATAATTCCCTGGGCTCAGCATCATCTCATTCCCGGCGGCAACCTCCTGGTTATAGGCGGAGACCTTGATGATCCCGCCTTCCGGCATGGCCTGGCAGGCATTGATGATCAGGTTCTGAATGACCTGGCTAATCTGCCCCCCGTCAACTTCCACCACCCACAACTGGGGAGATAAATTATATTCACACTTAACCGCCGAGCCTCCTAAGGCAAACTCTACAGTCTCCGTAATGATCTCGGAAAGCAGGGCGGTATGTTTCACCGGCGCTCCGCCCCTGGAAAACGCCAATAACTGCTTGGTCAAGTTGGACGCTTTTAAGGCGGCCTTTTCCACTGCTTTCAAGTCTTTACTCCCATCCAACCCTTTTTCTAATTTGAAGGAAACCAGTTGGACATTGGAGAGGATCGCCGCCAAAAGATTGTTAAAATCGTGAGCAATGCCGCCAGCCAAGAGACCTAGAGACTCCAGTTTTTGAATCTTCAAGATCTCTGCGCGATTTTTCTCGGCAGCCAGTTCTTCTACTGACGCCTGCAGGGCCTCTTGGGTCTCCCGGTATACGGTAATATCTCTATTGGTTCCGGTTAACTTAAGAGGACGGCCTTTCCGGTCACTTTCCAAACTAATGCCCCGCGTCCAGATCCACCTCCACTCACCTGCTTTTGTCCTTATTTTATACTCCGCTTCATAGTATTTTTTGACCCCCTCCGTATAATCGGTGAAGGCTTGTACCAATAAAGTCCGGTGGCCGGGGTAAATATTCTGCATTAACCATTGGAAATCAAAGCTGATTTCGTCCGGTTCATACCCGAGAATCCTTTGCCAGTTTTCATCATAAACTATGGTCCCAGTGGACAAGTCCCACTCCCATAACCCTTCATCTGTTCCTTCCATAATCGCTTTGATCCGCTCCTCATTTTTTCTGATCAACTCTTCCTGCTCTTCTTTGACCAGTATCTCCGCGATTAACTTCTGATTGAGGGTGTGCAGGCGTTCCTTTTGAATTGAATTTTCCAAAGATAAGGCCAGGTGGTTAAGGTAGTTAAGCACTAAAACAGTTAAGATCTGTTTGCTCTCCACCGCCTCTCTGGGTAACAAAAGATAGCCAAAGAAAAAATCCGCCGTCCTAATCTCATAACTTTCCAGATCTGGTGAGTCCGTCAAAGGACAGGAAAACAGGTTATAATCCTCTCCCTGAATCGCCGCGGTACACCCCAGGCAACTGCCGCTGATCGCAAAGGGACTTATGTAACCTTTTAGGCAAAGGTGATAGTCCACATCACTCAGGATGATCCGGAGTAGACCCTCTGTAAACTCGGCTTTTCTCTCGCTCGTCGGCAAAGTCGCCAAAATACCGGATACCGCCAGCAACAGGCTGGATATTTGCTCTGTTTCACCGGTGTCAACCACCAGTCCTTTTTTAGCATCTGTTGAATAAAAAAATGGATTATGCATGAGTTGACCTTTGACAATTAAAAGAGGATGCACACTAATAATCTCCATTAGGGTAGCGCCGTGCAAACGGTTGATATCAAATTGGCAGACTACTGTTATTTGGTATTCTTTCAAAAGTTCGTTCACCATCATCTCGTATTCGACAAATCTTTCCACCCCCGGTATTTGAGAAGCCAACCATGTGATCTCTCCGGTTGCCCGCAACATAGTAAAACCTTCCAGACGCGCCTCTTCCACCAACCGTCTCCACTTTTGGATCATTTCTTCCGGCGAAAAGTACCCATGCGGATAGTACATACTTTGAGTGGTTCTGACCACCACTCCCTCCTCAAGTTCATAGCCACAGAGGTCAAGCTCGTCCCCACAGAACCAGCTCAAGATCTCGTCTTTGGTCAAGGAATCCGATATACAGATCACTTTTTCGTTTCTACGTATTCCGGCAATCAAAAACTGCAGGTAGAATTCTCTTTTTTCGTCCTCATTCTGGTAAAGCAGGCAGGTATGAGTGCCCGGGGGAACCGTCAGCCGGGTTAACCCTAAGTCTAGATCATGCTTTTTACCCATCGGTACCGTCTCTCCCTCAGATCATAGTCTCCCGGATAGTAGAATAGCCTTGCTTGATATAAGTCAATTTTGCCTACACCAAATGATTAGCACGGAAATAAGTATTTGCCATTATAAGGAATTCTAGATATTTTCCGGACCACCTTCCTATTTTTTTGAAAAAATAATAACTTACTATTTATAATTATAATAAAAAATCGTCACCCTCAAAACAGGTGACGATTTTTTACCTCGAACCATCCTTGACTAGGATGTTTTCTGTCGCGGCATTTTAAATGATTCATCCAGCATCAACCTGGCCCCGTATTCCAGAATTTCTCTCCTCCTGATAATCCCGATAAAAATCCCGTGATCATCCACCACCGGGATAAAATTCTGTTCAATAGCCAATGACATGAGATCTTCCATCTCTGCATTAATATAGATGGGGGTATTATTCACCCGGCGCGGCACCTCATCCAAACGAATCTTTTCCGTGCTTTCCATGCTTAGACCCGGGGTATTCTTGAGCTTCCATAATAAATCGCCTTCAGTCAGGGTGCCTACGTAATGTCCGGCTTCGTCAATCAAGGGAACGGCCGTATATTTATGATATTCCATCTTTTCCAAAGCTTGCCGCATGGTACACTTAATATGGAGATATACCACTTCTTTTTTGGGAATCAAAAAAAATGCGATATTCATTTATCTTGCTCCCTTCCTCAGCTTATCTATTCTGCGCGGCCAGCAAAACTCCTGCTCTTTTTTGGTTCATTGCCTGCCTTTCTCCGTTATTTCTGTCCATCCGTCCGGCTGCGCCGGATTATGCGCTTCTCAGGCCGTCGGCCGAAACCGCTGGACATCTCTCCACAGCTTCTTGGTTATCCGGATCCGGTTTTCCGGAGATAAAGGCGTCTATAAAGCGGCACAAGAAGAGATTGACACGCCAGCTTGCATGGCCGCAAACAACCGGCACTCTACTTCTTCCCAGTTGACCAGGGACCACCAAGCCCTGACAAAATCCGCCCGCCGGTTTTGGTAATCCAAATAATAGGCGTGTTCCCACACGTCCACCACCAGGATGGGAATGCTGCCCCACGCCGTCAGGTTCTGGTGCTTCTCGGCGGTAAGCGTCTCCAGCCTGCCCCAGGCCGGATTCCAGGCTAAGATCGCCCAACCGGAGGCTTCCACCTGAATGGCGGCTTCCGTAAATTGCTCCTGAAAGGGTATAAAACCTCCAAAAGCCTTATCAAGCTGCCTCCGGGTTTCCGCTCCGGGCTGTCCGACGCTGATTGGCGTCATGATCGTCCAGAAGATACTATGCAGGATATGCCCGGAGGCGTGAAAAGCCAACTCCCTCTGCCAGTGTTTAATCTCAGCATAATTCCCTGACTGCCTGGCTTCCATTAATTTTAGTTCGGCTTTGTTCAACCCTTCTACATAGGAAAGGTGATGGCGATCATGATGAATACGTAACGTCTTTTCGCTGATCAACGGTTCCAAAGCATGATAGGTATAGGGGAGCGGTGGCAGGTGATGTTCTCCCAAGGGAACCAGAGACCTGTACATACCGGTAGCACCTAGATTATTATCCGTCATTTTTTAACCTCCAGTAAGTAATGAGTATAAAACTCATTTGCCCAAACGAAAGTATGATGAATACCCTATATCCGCCGGGCTTTTCACTATGGGCAGAGTTTACGCAGGCAAAGCCCTTGAACATAATATATGTACCGTTCAGGAGTCTTGTGCCGATCGCCCAATAAAAAAACCCCTCACAGAGGGGTTCGAACTGTCTTGGAAATGCTGCGTATAGGCGATAAACGTATGCTTTTACTTAGGACTCAAAATCATTATCCTTCTTGAGGATTACATCATGAGCGCCGCCTTCCCGGATACTGACTGAGGAGACCAAGGTCAATCTGGCGGTCTTTTGAAGCTCAGGGATGGACAAAGCCCCGCAATTACACATGGTGGACTTAATCTTACTGACCGTTAAGTCCAGGTTATCCTTTAGTTTTCCGGCATAGGGTACATAACTGTCCACGCCTTCCTCAAAGGAAAGTTTATCGGAACTCCCCAGGTCGTATCGTTGCCAGTTGCGCGCGCGGTTTGACCCTTCTCCCCAGTACTCCTTGACATAGTTCATGCCTCCCAGGCGCACCTTCCGGCCGGGGCTCTCATCAAAGCGGGCAAAATACCGTCCGAGCATGACGAACTCCGCGCCCATGGCCAAAGCTAAGACCATATGATAGTCATGGACGATTCCCCCATCCGAACAGAGGGGGATGTAAATCCCGGTTTTTTCAAAATATTCATCCCTGGCTTTGGCCACCTCAATCACTGCGGTGGCTTGTCCGCGACCGATCCCCTTCTGTTCCCTGGTAATACAGATTGACCCGCCGCCGATGCCAACCTTGATGAAGTCTGCGCCAGCCTCAGCCAGATAGTAAAAGCCGTCCTGGTCAACAACATTACCGGCGCCCACCTTCACCTCGGGACCATACTTTTCTTTAATAAACTTAATGGTATCACTCTGCCACTCAGTAAAACCGTCCGAGGAGTCAATACACAAAACATCAACCCCGGCGTCGAGTAAAGCCGGAACCCTCTCCGCATAGTCGCGGGTATTTATCCCCGCGCCGGTCATCAGCCTTTTATGAGCATCCAATAATTCCAGGGGGTTTTCTTTATGATCCGTGTAGTCTTTACGAAACACTAAATACCGAAGGTTTTGATCTTTATCGATCACCGGCAGGCAGTTCAATTTGTGCTCCCAGATTAGATCATTGGCTTCTGAGAGGGTAATGCCTTCCTGGCCATAGACCAAAGAAGCAAAAGGAGTCATAAAATCCTTAATCTTCTTATCCAACGGGTCCTTACTTAAGCGATAATCGCGACTGGTCACAATCCCCACCAACCGGCCTGTGGGAGAACCATCCTCCGTAATGGCGATGGTGGAATGCCCGGTTTCTTTAGTAAGCGCCACCACATCCGCCAGGTTTTGATCGGGTTTCAGATTGGAGTCACTGACCACAAAACCTGCTTTGTAGTTCTTCACTTTACGCACCATCTCCGCTTGGCTTTCAATCGGTTGTGATCCGTAAATAAAAGAAATACCTCCACAACGGGCCAAGGCTATAGCCATCTTGTGGTCGGAAACCGCCTGCATAATTGCTGAAGCGAAAGGAAGGTTCAGCATTAAGGAGGATTCTTCCCCTTTTTTAAACTTAACCAAAGGAGTCCTTAAGGAAACATTCTCCGGAATGCAATCTTTCCTGGTTAAATTGGGAAGCAGAAGATACTCACTGAATGTGCGGCTGGGCTCGTTATAATAATAGGCCATGCAGTCAACCTCCTATAAGTGATTTAAGATCAAAAATTTATGCTATGCAAACTATTTTATCCGCCCATTCTGATATATAATTATAAATATAAAAAAGAGATTAATCATATAAAAGACGCTGGGTGGTTACAGTTCCTTTATAAACGGCAAACAGCGGCGAAAAGAGGGCGCCGCCCTTGCTCCAGAAGAAGGTGGAGTAAATTTTATTTAGTATAGATCCAAAACTAAATTAAGTCAATAGCCATCAGCTTTCAGTAATCATTATTTCCCGATCGCGTAATCTATTATTAACCAGAATATCAAATTGAGTAACGGCCGATGAGGGGCGTAACCTTTGTGCATGGACATTTTTCTACGTACAAAAATTACCAACAACAATCATAACGGGAAAAACGGAGGTTTTAAGGTGCAGACTTTTAAAGATTTCATTTATAAAAGACCGCAGATGAAAGAGGTGGAAGCCAACTTCAATAAACTACTCACCCAGTTTGAGCTTGCCCCATCCGTAGCAGCCCAGGATGATTTGGTAAAAAAGATCAATGCCTTACGTAACGATTTTGAGACCATGGTAACACTGGTTCATATCAGGCACTCCATTGACACCACTGATGAATATTATGAACAAGAAAACGATTATCTAGATGAGGTAACGCCTCTTTATGAGGGGCTGATCAACAAGTATTATCAGTCCCTGGTGACCTCAAAATTCCGTCCCGAACTGGAAAAAAGATGGGGCGCGCAGCTCTTCCGCATCGCCGATCTGAGGCTGAAAACCTTCTCTCCGGCGATCATCCCGGCTCTACAAAGCGAGAACAAACTGGTCAGTAAATATAGAAAACTGCGGGCTTCCGCCAAGATCATGTTTGAAGGAGAAGAACGAAACCTTTCTCAACTGGAGCCCTTTATGGAGTCTACAGACCGCCTCCTCCGTCAAAGAGCCCACCAAGCCTTTAGTGACTTCTTTGCCGCTCATGAAGAGGAGTTTGACGAGATCTACGACCAATTAGTGAAAGTACGGGACGGTATGGCCAGACAACTTGGGTTTACGAACTTTATAGAACTTGGTTATGCCCGCTTGTCCAGATCCGACTATAACCCGGAGATGGTCGCCGGTTACCGGGAACAGATCCTGAAAGCCGTCGTGCCAGCGGCGACCAGGCTACGACAGAGGCAGGCAAAGAGGTTGAATTTGAAGTCCCTAAAATACTATGATGAGTCTTTGACCTTCGCCTCAGGCAACCCTCTTCCCAAAGGAGGCCCGGATCAAATTCTGCAAAACGCCGCGCGCATGTATGAAGAGCTCTCACCGGAGACCGGCGAATTCTTCCGGTACATGGTGGACAGGGAATTGATGGATCTGGTAACCAAACAAGGTAAGGCCGGCGGCGGTTTTTGCACCTACATCAATAATTATCAGGCCCCGTTCATCTTCGCCAATTTCAACGGTTCCGCAGGAGATGTGGATGTGCTCACCCATGAGGCGGGCCACGCCTTTCAGGTCTACTCTAGCAGGAATTATAAAGTCCCGGAATATATCTGGCCTACTCTGGAAGCCTGTGAGATCCACTCCATGAGCATGGAGTTCTTTGCCTGGCCTTGGATGAACCTCTTCTTTGCCGCAGAGGAGAAGTACAAATTTGCCCACTTAAGCAACGCCCTGCTCTTCCTGGCTTATGGGGTGACCGTGGATGAGTTTCAGCATTGGGTTTATGCCAACCCGCAAGCCTCTCCTTTGGAGAGAAAGAAAAAATGGCGGGAGATTGAAATGAAATATCTTCCCCACCGGGATTACGAAGATAACGCTCTTCTCCAAGCTGGCGGCTACTGGTTCCGGCAAGGCCATATTTTTAGCACTCCCTTCTATTATATCGACTATACCCTGGCTCAAATCTGCGCCTTTCAATTCTGGGCCAAATACCGTAACTCCCCCAAACAGGTCTTCCAGGATTATCTGCGGCTCTGTAAAGCCGGGGGCAGCAAATCTTTCTTGGAATTGGTGGAGATAGCCGACTTAGCTAACCCATTCAAGGACGGAACTATTCAAACCACACTACAGCCGGTTTTGGAATGGCTCGACCGGGTGGATGAGGAGGTTTTCTCCTGAATATCCACTCGCTACCACAATCATAACTGGTTAGCGACCGCGCCTCTTCAAAAGGCGGGCCGCTTTTTTCTTGGCTAAACATTTTAATTATGGTTTTGGAAATTAGTCATTATCAACTCTAATGTATATAATAGAGTATTACTACTGAAAGGAACACGGCTCCATGAAGAAAGAAGCCCTATTCCTTCAACATCTAAAAAGAAGATATGGAATTACTAATGTCCAAACCTATCTGCCTACTAATTATCTAGGATTTCATTACTATATTGGTAATACGCGGAAGAGGAAGAAGGTATTCATTAAGAGGGAAGGATGTGTTAAGCATGCAGCCGCCCGGGAGGCCTGTATACTCAAGATCCTTAATCATCAACCAAAATCAAATTTTTTCCCCAGATTATTAGCTTATCAAGCAAAAGGCTGTTTTCCGTTTGTGGCCACCGGCTTTATTCGCGGGTTAACTCTGGATAAATTCCTCCTCTACCACCAGCCGGATCATCAGGAGAAAAAAAAGCTATTGCACGAAATGACCTTGATTTTAAATGTATTACATGGAACTAAAATCGTACACCGTGACATCAGGCCGTCCAACCTCATGGTACAGGCAGGCCAAGATCGGCTTCGGCTTATTTTAATCGATTTTGCCTATGCCGTTCGCTTGCGACCGAATCCCCTGCCTGAATTGGCTTTCTTGGCTAAGAACAAACCTATTCGCAGAAAACTCGGCCGGGATTTCAGGCCGGCTCAAGCTTGTTGGGACGACGCCTACTCATTCCGTAAGATCGCGCAGATCATCGAACCGCAGTGTCGTGAGAAGTTCCCACGGATCTGGTCTGCACTTTCTTCCTCCATCGGTAAAGTAGTTTTTAGGTAAGGCGGGCGCACATCCTCCGGGATGCCACCGCTTTCTTTATGCCAAAAAGATCCATCGGCTTTTGGTTAATTAATAGCAGGATATTCCGGCTTTTAGCTGGAATAATATTAAAATTGCTTTGCGCGCGCATTAATTACTAGGGGGTAAAGATATGAGGAAAAACAAATCGGTATTATGGGGTATCATCGCCATCCTTCTATGTGTGGCTGTAATCTTGCTAAACAATAACCAAACGGAAGAGACTGGCTCCGGATCGTACAAAATCGGCATCGCCACCAGCACTGTTTCACAGAATGAAGATGAGTACAGAGGAGCGGAAGCGGCCATCGCCAAATACGGTGATCTGATTAAACACGTCACTTATCCGGACAACTTTATGCAGGAGCAAGAGACCTTCATCGCCCAAATCACCGGTTTAGCCGCTGATCCTGCCGTGAAAGCCATTGTCATCAATCAAGGGGTGCCCGGTACAGTAGCGGCCATTCGGAAGGTCAAAGAAACCCGCCCGGATATGCTCTTTCTCGTGGGCGAACCGCACGAGGACCCGCCGATGGTGGAAGAATACGCCGACCTGGCTCTGATCCCAGACAATCCGGCCCGGGGCGAATCCATTCCCCAGTTGGCCAAAGAGATGGGCGCCACCAAGCTTCTACATTATTCATTCCCGCGGCATATGTCTCTTGTCCAATTAGCGGAGAGACGCGATATTATGGAGGCAGAATGCGAGAAGCTCGGCTTGGAATTTATCTTCGTCAACGCTCCTGACCCAATGGGTGAAGGAGGCGTGCCCGCTTCCCAACAATTCATCTTGGAGGACGTACCACGGCAGGTTGCAAAGTACGGGAAAGACATCGCCGTCTTCTCCACCAACTGCGCTATGCAGGAACCCTTGATCGTCGCTTCTTTACAGACCGGCGCTATCTTCCCCGAGCAATGCTGTCCTAGCCCGACTCATGGTTATCCCGGCGCACTCGGCCTGGAGATTACCGAAGAAATGAAGGGCAACTTCCCGGCTATTGTGGAAGCCATCAATAAAGAGATCAGCAGTAGAGGAGGAGACGGCCGCTTCGCTACCTGGCCGGTAGCCAGCGGTTACCTGCAAAGCACAGCCTGTGTTGAACTGGCCAAACTAGCCATTGAAAAGAAGATTGATCTAAAAGATATGGAGGCAGTCGCCAAAGTAGTTGAAGAAGTCACCGGCGCTTCCATGCGCTTCAGCCGGTTGAGTGATAACGGCTGTTTCTACATGTTCCTCTCTGATTCCCTGATCTTCGGCGAATAAGTCAGTGGATCGCAGATCCGGTTTTCTACTTGCATCCTTAGTACAGAGGCCGGTTTAATCCGGCTTCTGTGTTAATTTCCGAAAAATCCATGCCTGTCTGGGGTTTTTCTATTTTGTGAACTTTCGAGAGGGGTTAACAAATGTCTGCTTCAACCTTTTTAACACTGAAGAATATCAGCAAAAGCTATTCCGGCACCCATGTATTAAAGAAGGTCAACCTATCGGTTAAAGCTGGAGAAATCCATTCTCTACTCGGAGAGAACGGCGCGGGAAAATCTACTTTAATGAATATCCTCTTCGGCATGCCTGTCATCCATGAAACCGGCGGATATAAAGGTGGGATTATACTGGATGGGGAAACAGTCGCCATTACCTCTCCACGGGATGCGATGAACCTAGGCATCGGTATGGTGCACCAAGAATTTATGCTCTTACCAGGCTTTACTATCACAGAGAATATCAAATTAAACCGGGAAATCACCACCGAAAATCCGATCAGTAAAATAGTTGGCAGAAGCCTGGAGACCCTTGATGAAGAGGCCATGGCTAACGATGCCAGAGCGGCGCTGCAAAAGCTCAACCTGACTGTGGACGAGTCCCTGCCTATAGCGGGCCTGCCTGTTGGCTATATGCAATTTGTCGAGATCGCCCGGGAGATCGATAAAAAGAACGTCCGCTTCTTGGTCTTTGATGAGCCAACCGCCGTTTTAACCGAGGGAGAGGCAAAACGCCTGCTCGATGTGATGAAACGCCTGTCCGCGGAGGGGATCGGAATTCTCTTTATTACGCACCGGCTCGATGAAGTACTGGAGGTCAGCGACACTATCACCATTTTACGCGATGGGGAGGTCGTTCACCGACTGGCGCAGAACGAAGCAAACGTGGAGCTCCTGGCCGAACTGATGGTTGGCAGAAAAATAGAACGTCCTACCCTTCCCCGACGAAAGACGGAACCCACTGACGAAGACCCTATTTTAACCATAAGGGACCTACAGGTAAAAATGCCGGGGGAGTTGGTGAAAGGGATCAACCTGAACGTTAGGCGGGGCGAGATCTTAGGCATCGGCGGACTGGCCGGCCACGGCAAGCTGGGAATCGCCAATGGCGTGATGGGCCTGTATCCAGCCACCGGCAAGGTACGCAAAGACGATAAACCGGTAAATTTAGACAGTTCCAAATCAGCTTTGGAGAGCGGCATGGCTTTTGTCTCTGAGGACCGTAGGGGTGTTGGTTTATTATTGACTGAATCGATTGAAATGAATATTGCCCTTACCGCCATGCAGATCCAGAATAAATTTCTCCGGCCCGGCTTCTTTTCAGCTCTCAGACTGGAAGATCGTAAGGCCATGCGAGAGCGAGCACTCAGATTCATTGAAGAACTGGATATCAGATGCACTGGCCCGACCCAGCCGGTTCAGAGACTCTCCGGAGGTAACCAGCAAAAAGTCTGCCTAGCCCGGGCTTTTACTCTCGATCCGGACCTGCTTTGGGTCTCCGAGCCGACCCGTGGCATTGACATCGGCGCCAAACAACTAGTCCTGGATTTATTGGTCAAATTCAATCGCGAGCGTGGCGTCACCGTGATTATGACCTCGAGTGAACTGGCTGAATTACGAAAAATCTGTGATCGGATCGCCATCGTTTATGAAGGAAGAATAGTCGGCATCCTCCCATCAGACGCCTCTGATCTGGAATTCGGGCTACTGATGGCGGGTAAGAACACCCGAAAGGAGGTGGGTTGAGCATGAGCAGTCCGTATAGAGGATTGGGAGTTTATGCAGAATTAACGGACCGGATAGAAAAGTCTCTTTCCAGGTTCGGTATTCCCCGTTTGATCATCTCCGGTTTTCTTTTGTTACTATTCATTTTGGCCTTGATTATGAAGATGGATTTAAAGATCTTAATCAGTGATTCCTTGGTGCGCATCGGAATGAACGGTATCTTAGTCTTGGCCATGCTGCCCTCTTTACGGTGCGGCGCCGGACTGAACTTCGGCTTACCGGTCGGCGTGATCTGTGGTTTATTAGGCGGAGTACTCAGTTTAAATTGGAATATAACCGGCTTTGCCGGATTCTTTACAGCCATCGCTTTCTCCATTCCACCGGCTATCATCGCCGGGTACCTTTACGCCTTATTATTGGAACGGGTAAAAGGCCAGGAGATGATGGTCGGCACGTATATAGGTTTTTCGGTCGTGGCCGGAATGTGTATCTTTTGGTTAATGGCGCCCATTGATAATCCCGCTCTCATCTTTGCCATCGGTGGAAAGGGACTGCGCTATACGCTTACTTTAAACGACACTTACGCGAAGATTCTAAATAACTTTTTATCCTTTTCTCTTTTGGGAATAACCATTCCCACCGGTTTGCTCCTTTTCTTCCTCCTCTTCTGTGTCCTGATGTATTACTTCTTTCGCTCCAAGATCGGCCTGGCGATGACTGCTGTTGGCGCCAATCCGATGTATGCGGTCTCTTCCGGGATCAACGTGCGGAAGATGCGGATGAGTGGTATCATCCTTTCCACAGTCTTGGCAGCCATTGGTATTATTGTCTATTCCCAGAGCTATGGATTCCTACAACTATATACCGCACCCTTGTATGCTGCGTTTCCGGCCATGGCGGCTATTCTGATCGGCGGGGCCTCACTTGCGCGCGCCTCCATCAGCCATGTGCTCATCGGCACCATACTTTTTCAGACCTTGCTGACCATCGCCCTACCAGTCACCCAAACCATCCTGCAAGGTTCGGATATTAGTGAGATCGCTCGGATCATTATTAGTAACGGCATGATCATCTACGCCCTGACCCGGGCGGAAAGGAGGTAACAGAAGATGCAAGAGAAAACGGCGCCGCCTACTCCCCGCCTGGAAGATCGGATCCTGGCTGTATTAAGCAGAAACGCTGTGCCAGTATTCTTTGCCGTCCTTTGTCTGGGGGGGATTATCGCCGCCAGACTTGATATTAACTTTTTGGTCAATGAGGTTTTGGCCAGATTGGGCAGGAATTCCATTCTTGTCCTCTCCTTGCTGATCCCGGTCATGGCTGGGCTGGGATTGAACTTCGGCATTGTCATCGGCGCGATGGCCGGACAGATCGCCTTAATCATCATCACCCATTACCGCCTGACCGGTCTGACCGGAATCTGTACCGCCGCTCTGCTCGCCATCCCGTTTGCTCTCCTCTTTGGCTGGTTGACCGCTTTAGTCTTAAATAAGGCTAAAGGCCGGGAGATGGTAACCGGGATGATTCTTGGTTTCTTTGCCAACGGCCTCTATCAATTGGTCTTCTTGGTTCTGACCGGTACTGTGATTCCCATCAAAGACGAGATGCTTCTCCTCTCCTCGGGAATCGGGGTACGTAACACAGTAGATTTGATTAATGTCGCCGGTTCCCTGGATCGAGCCCTTGACTTCCTTTGGAACGGATTAATCCTGGTTAATTGGGGTCCTCTCCGTCTCGGCCCTTGGCGCGTACCCGTCTTTACCCTGGTGCTAACCGGTCTGGTCTGTGCAGCCACTTCTTTTCTAATCAGGACCAGATTAGGCCAGCAAATGAGGGCGGTCGGGCAAGATAGCCGCATTGCGGAAGTGGCCGGTATTAATGTGGACCGGATCCGGACAACCGCCATCATCATCTCCACTATTCTGGCTTCCTGGGGCCAGTTGGTTTTCTTACAGAATATTGGCACCATGAACACGTATAACAGTCATGAACAAGTGGGGATGTTCGCTATTGCCGCCCTGTTAGTCGGGGGAGCCACCACCCGCCGGGCTACCATTTGGAATGCCCTCATCGGCGTATTGCTTTTTCACACCCTCTTTGTGGTCTCTCCTTTAGCCGGGCAAAAGATCTTCGGTATTCCACAAGTAGGTGAGTACTTCCGGGTTTTTTTAGCCTACGGAGTCATCGCTGTGGCCTTGGCCCTACACGCTTGGCAGAGCAGTCTACGTAGAAAAACCGCCAAGCAACACGGGGAAAAAGAAAACTCTCTGGAAAGCCGACCTCAAGATTGAAATACCGGATTCTCATCTGTATAGAAAAAAGCCCCAATCTATCAGGGGCTTTTCCTGTTTAAGCCTTATAAAATCCACAGCTTCATACACGATTACTGAATTCAACGGCTTTCAGTGGTCAGACTCCTTCCTCGGCCTTCTTCAGCTTAGTAATGGCTTCCCATAACCCGTAGAGATAGGTGGCGCCCAATGCCCGGTCATAGAGGCCATAACCGGGCCGGGCTTTTTCGCCCCAGATCATTCTGCCGTGATCGGGGCGGATATATCCGTTGAAACCACTATCGTGCAAGGCCTTCATGATCGCAAAGAGATCCAGATCACCATACACGGTGGGATGGGCGCTTTCATCAAAGTCCTGTGGGGCCAAGCGTTTAATATTTCTGAGATGGACAAAGGGCACCCTGCCCTGTGCGGCGAACTCTCTCGCCATGGCCGGGAGATCATTCTCCAGATTGGCGCCGAGCGAACCTGTACAAAAAGTAAGGCCATTAGATGGGTTTTTGTTTAAAGAGAAGAACGTCCGGAGATTCTGCGCATTGGTGATCACCTTCGGCAGGCCAAAGAGCGGCCAAGGCGGATCATCCGGATGGATGGCCATTTTTATCTGATATTTCTCCGCATAGGGAAGCACCACATCGAGGAAGTACTTCATATTAACCCAATATTGATCGATAGTTATGGACTGATAATACTCAACATCCGCCGCCATAGCGGCTAAGCGTTCTTCTTCCCAACCAGGGAGGGAGTATCCCCCAGACTTACTAAGCATCGCCGTAGCCATCTTCAAGGGATTCATCCGCAGCACTTCTTCATGCCGATACGACATGACAAAGCTGCCGTCGGGCAATTGCCGGTGCAGATCGCTTCTAAACCAGTCAAAAACCGGCATGAAATTGTAGCACAAGCACTTGATCCCAATCATCGAGAGGTGGGCCATGGTTTTTATATAGTTTTCGATATATTGGTCCCGGGTGGGTAATCCTTTCTTGATGTCCTCGTGAATATTGACACTCTCGATCACTTCCACTTCCAGACCGGCGGCGATGATCTCCTCCTTGAGCGCAATTAACTGTTCCAAGGGCCACACTTCACCTACAGGGACCTTCGGTAGACAAGTAGCTACTCCGCTGATCCCGGGGATCTGCTTAATCTGCTGCAAGGTGACACTATCATCTTCGCCCGGGAACCAACGTAGGATCAGTTTCATGCCTCACTCCCCCCTCCACTATGGACTTGAGATTTATACCGATGACTACCGTATCGCTAAACAGCTACGGAATAACTGCGACCCCGCCGCCAAAGTATTGCCCATCAATTCTCCAAGATCAGAGTCTCTCCGGACAGAATCAGGCCCGTCTCTAAAACCTCTGTTCCGGCCAGAGCATAACTTCTGGCGTCGGGTTGCCGACCGCCCACGTACAATCGGATCTCACCCGGCTCCAACCGAAAGGCGCCTGTTTCATCCACTACCGCCATTTGCCTCGGCCGCAAGGTAAATTCGACTTCTTGTTTCTCTCCGGGGGCCAAAGTCAAGCGTTTGAAGGCTTGCAACTCCCATCTGGGGGTGACGACACTCGCCTGTACATGCCTGAGATACAGTTGGATCACTTCGTCCCCGGCTACCGGCCCTTCATTTTTAACCTGGACCAAGACTTTTACTTCTTGATCTTCTCCGATGATAAACTGGGATTTGCTAAGGGTTAAACCGGTATAAGTAAAAGTAGTGTAACTCAGCCCATAACCAAACGGGTACAAAGGTTCTTCCTGCATATACCTGTAGGTGCGGCCTTTCATACTATAATCCGTAAAAGCCGGTAACTGGTCAAGAGATTTGACAAAAGTCACCGGTAACCTACCGGCCGGGTTGTAATCGCCGAAGATCACTTCAGCCAAAGCTCTTCCGCCCTCTTCTCCGGGATACCAAGCTTCAATTATAGCGGGGATCTTCTCTTGCGCCCAATTAATCGCCAGCGGGCTGCCGTTGAAGAGCGCCAAAATTACCGGTTTACCCACCATCGCTACGGCCTTGAGGAGTTCTTCCTGCATCCCCGGGAGTTCCAGACTGAGCCGGTCTCCCCCGCCGTCGGAGTTAGCCACCGCTCCTTCTTCGCCCTCCAATTCCGGAGAGATCCCCAGACACATAATGGCCACATCCGCCCGTTCCACTGCGGCGATGGCCTCTGCAAACCCGCTGGTTGGCTTCTCCCCCCAGAAACCTGGGGTTGTGGTGGTCAAGTCGCAACCCTCAGCATATAGAATCCGCACTCCCGGACCGGCTACTTCCCTAATACCGGAGAGGGGTGTGACATATTGCGAAGGCACTCCGAAGTAATTACCGAGCAGAATCTCTTTGGAATCGGCGTTTGGCCCGATCACCGCGATACTCTTGATCTCTTCCCTGTTCAATGGAAGCATGCCACCTTCGTTTTTCAACAAAACTATGGATTCCCGGGCGGCTTGTAACGCCAAGCGGCGATGTTCCGGAGAATCGTTCACTTCATAAGGGATGTTGGCATAGGGCACATCCTCCGGTGGATCAAACATTCCCAATTTAAACCGGGTCTTTAATAACCTGGTCACTGCCTGGTCGATGGTTTCTTCTGTAATCAAGCCCTGCTCTACCGCTTTCTGCAGATAAGTGAAGATCCGCCCGCAATTAAGGTCGCACCCGTTATTCACCGCCAATGCCGCCGACTCTTCCGGGGATGATGTGTACTTGTGATGTTTATGGATATCCTCAATGGCCCCACAGTCCGAGACGACATGGCCGTCAAAGCCCCATTCTTCTCTCAGGATCTTCTGCAGGAGCGTAGGCGAGGCGCAAGCAGGCTCACCGTTAACCCGGTTATAAGCCCCCATTACTGACTCCACCTTAGACTCAATTACCGCATCCCGAAAGGCCGGAAGGTAAGTTTCGCGGAGATCTTTCCGGCTGACCACCGCATCAAACTCATGCCGCAGGTTTTCGGGTCCGCTGTGGACAGCATAGTGTTTGGCGCAGGCCGCCACTTTTAAGTACTTCGGATGATCCCCTTGCAAGCCGCGAATAAAGGCTACTCCCAATCTACCGACCAGATAAGGATCCTCCCCGTATGTCTCTTGGCCCCTTCCCCACCTGGGATCCCTAAAAATATTCAGATTCGGGCTCCAAAAAGTCAGCCCCTTGTAAATGCCTCGATCCTCTTTTCTGGCGAATTCGTGGTGTTTGGCTCTGGCCTCATCAGCAATGGCGGAGGCCACCTTCTCCACAAGCTCCTGATTGAAGGAGGCGGCCAGCCCAATGGCTTGCGGAAAGACAGTAGCCACTCCGGCCCGGGCCACCCCATGCAGACATTCGTTCCACCAATTGTACTCCGGAATACCGACCCGGCTGAGGGCAGAAGAGAAATACACCATCTGGCTGATCTTTTCTTCCAAAGACAACCTGGCTACCAGATCGCGTACTCTCTCCTCTAAGTCTCTGTTTGGATCTCTGAAGACTGGTGATGTTACCTCTCTCTTTTCCATGACAAAAACCTCCTTGTGTCCGTGATATTTATTATGGATAGATCTTCCTTCCCCGCTGATCCGGGATGCCTGTCTTCCGATAAAAATAAGTGTTGATCACATCCCGCCATTCTTTGGCGTGCTCAATCTGGAGCTTCAGCCGGTCTAAAACGGCGGTGAACCGTTCTTCATCAAGGTAATCGCGGAGGCTCTCCCAGCTTTCTTTCAGGCCTTTAGCCTGTTCGACGCCGTCAAAATGTGTGTCATAAATATGCTGAATAATGGTTTTACCGTTTTGCAACCGATAGGTATAAGGTAGATGATGAAAGAAGAGCAACAGTTCTTCCGGGCAGGTTTGCGGCGTTTCAAACCTCATCACATTCTCCGGATGATACTGCCCGGCGAATCCTGTTCCCGTCCGCACAGTACGATCAATCCCAATCCCGGTATGATCCGCCCGGTGATAAGTGCCCCACCGGGAGTACTCATAGCCATCAACATTGGGCCCGTAGTGATGGCCGGGGTTCACCATCCAGCCGATCCCTAAAGGCGCTGTATAATTCTCATAGATCCGCCACGAACTCATCAACATCCGGCAGATGGTTGCCACCACTACTTGCTCACTACCAAAGGTAAGCCTCACCCATTCCTCGGTGATCTCCTCCACCGGGAGATGAGGATTCCAGGCTAAACGACCAAAACCAAAAAGGTTGGCCTGAGCCAAGGAATGTCCGGTCCAGTTCGGAGCGGATCCTATATTGGCCACACCGGCTATACCGGTTAACTTCTTCTGGAACAAGGAGCCGTCCACTACTTTTTTGACAAATGAGTCCGGCCCCCGGGCATAAGTATCGAACTCCAGTACTTCTTTCCATTGGGGTACCAGATAACAAAGGTGTATCTGTTGGCCGGTGTATTCCTGAGTGATCTGCAACTCCAAGAGTTGATTCGTCTCTTCCATGCCCCCCAGTAAAGGAGAGACCGGTTCCCTGACTTGAAAGTCCATGGGTCCGTTCTTGATCTGCAATACTACATTCTCCGCAAATTGTCCATCCAGTGGTTTGAAGTGATCATAAGCTGCTTTAGCTCTGTCTGTCGAGGTATCGCGCCAATCCTGTTGACAGTTATAGACAAAGCATCGCCAGAGCACTAAACCGCCGAAGTCCTTCACTGCTTCGGCCAGCATATTGGCGCCCTCTGCCTGAGTCCGGTGGTAAGTAAAAGGACCGGGACGGGATTCGGAGTCGGCTTTCACCAAGAACCCGCCGAAATCCGGAATCTCCCGGTAGATCTCTGCCGCTTTCTGCCGCCACCATGCTTTTACTTCCGTAGCCAAAGGATCGGCCGTAGCCAGTCCGGCCAGTTGGATCGGGGCGGCAAAATTAATACTCAGAAACACTCTGATCCCATAGGCGCGAAAGATCTCCGCCAAAGTTTTGACCAGCGGTAACCGGTCACTGATCAACCTGGTCTCTTCTTCATACACATTAACATTGTTCACCACAATTCCATTAATCCCAATAGAAGCCAAGAGACGGGCATAATCCCGTATCCTCGTCAAATCGGGAGTTAACCCATAATTCCGATAAAAAAGAGAGTCTCCGGCGTAGCCCCGTTCCACACTGCCGTCCAGATTATCCCAGTGATTAAGCAAGCGCAGAGTATTGACTGGTTCCTCCCTAACCTCTAAATTACTCAGGTCCTGTCCGGTCTGGAGCAACCGTAAAAAATGATAACATCCGTATAATGCTCCACGATCGGTGCGGGAGGTAATTACAATATACTCCTTCCCCTGTTGAGACAAGGTTTTAATTATATACCCTTCGTCATGAAGCGGTTTTATCTCATCAGGAGCGCACGCCTGATCTATTAAGGGACTATCTCCATATCTCCCTAAAATCACGAATTTACTATGCAAGGCGGCGGTGGAAACAACCGGTTCCAAAGAGTTTATCCTGTTCAGGGCATAGACCAATTCTTCCCGGGCTGAATTGAGCGCCTGGGTAGTAACGGGAATCACCAAATTCTTACACCAATCCTGATAATTCTGGCGTTTACTCACACTAGCTACCTGCTCATACCTTAACCAACACTGATAATCAAGGTCTGAACGGAAAGGTTCCATCTCCTCACCCCACACTTATAGCAGAATTCTAACAGAAGCAGGCATTAACCTCAAGCCTAAACTGAACCTTAAATGGGTCAATTTGCATTAAAGGCTCCCTCGAGTGGGAGCCTTTAGAGAATATTCTCGCTTAAGTTTACCAGAGACCGAGCTGAACATAAGCTCCAAAGCTGCCATTGGTGCGATAGAAGACCCTCAGGCTATCCCGCCAGCTTGATGTCAGATCATGTTTGGCATAGAACTCCAGCATGTCGTCGTCACCAAACTCTTTTTGCTCAATTTCAGTAGCATAGTTTCTATAGAAGACACCAACGGTGAACGGGGCAAAGTAATAGGAGCCATCCAGCCAGTAGGCTAAATTATCTTTCCATGTATCACTTTTCAAGGTTTTCATGAGGCGCACGTCGAATTTATATTGATGGTAGGTTAATTTGGTCCAGAGCTCATTGGTCATCTTAAATGGCGTAGCCGGATAGTTCTCTACTGGTTCGAAGTGTCTCCAATACCCGGTATATCCGTCTCCATCCTCTTCCCTGTGGTTGAAGTCCACCTGTAGTCTAACGTCATCAGAGAATTTATAATCTGCAGCCACCACGATGATGGGGGATTTAACAGCGCTAGTATCAATGCTTTTTTCTTTATCCCTAATTTTTGATTTTATGGTCTCCTGTTTGTATTCATCTTTGTAACCGATGGCGTATTTACCTTGGCCGAACTCGACTTCGAAAGCGGCGCCGACAAAATCCATGGGATCCCCATGGGTCTCTTCCAGAGAAAATACGGCAACTCCCCGGAAATTCTCATATGGGACTTCCACTGTCATCTGTTTGGCAAACCTGTTGATACGCCGGTAAATGGGCGGTTCGCCGTCTTTGGCATACCGCCGGGCCACGTTCAACTTGAGATATTCGGCAAAACCAATGTCGATATCGCGGCCTTTGGCGTCAAAAGTCACGTTGAACGGTCCGGGATTATATTTTAGGTAAAAGTTCTGCACCGGGCTAGCGCTGGTTTCGTAATCATCGTCTTCATCCTGATACACTTCAAACTGAGAGACCAGGCCCGCAGTAAACTCCTCGCTCAGCGTTAGATCCGTAAGTATCCTGAAGTTAAACCACCGGAACTGAGCGAAGAATGTACCCTCATCAAAATCAGCATCCATAGATGCATTTTCTACACTGTAACCCGGATAATGCAGATAACCCATGATCATGTCACCGTCGATGGTAGTGGAGATGATCTTGTCGGGTTTCTCTTCCTCGTCCTGGGCCATTGCCATATTGCCCAAGGTTAAAACCATCAGCAGACTCACAGTAAGTGCCAACCATTTTTTCATTACCTAAACCCTCCTTTTAACATTTTCATCCGCGCACGTCTGGATGTGCGCCTCCTCCACTCCCGCCACCGCTGCTGCCTCTGGGTTAAAGATGCGGATAGTAGAGGTGTAGTCTCGTACGTGTCCCTACGTATCCATACGCTACTACAGTCAGTCTCTTCCCCCTCTTGTGTTATCCTCCAGTTCACCACCTTTCTTTGCTTCTTCTTTTTAACAGGCCCGGCCTTTATCAACCTTCCCAGAGTCGGAACTGCGCCCGCCGGGCCTGCGGAGGCTAAACTCAACTTTAAATATACTTTATATAACAGCAAATCCTCATCTAACCGCCACTCGTAAATCTCCTGTCTTTATTTAACCTGGGGTCAATCCAACAAACAATGGTGGAATGCGATATAGAAACCGGTTTCCATGCCATACGGATCCGGGCGGAGGACGCGCGCTGGAAAGCGCGCGCTTACTTCGCCGCGTCCCCTAAAGATCGGAGTAAAATACCTAAAATACTTGGAATCACGCTCATCAATACAACCGGCTCATCCCAGGTGACCACCTTCCGCCTGCAGTCACGCGGATGCTGCAATCATCGGTAAAAGCCTCGCCTCAGGCGCAAAAGAGCCGAATCCATCATAACCGTCTCCCGCTCAGAACTGGATCCTGTGAACGTCGGATCGCCGATATCATAAGTCCTTTAGATTTTCGTTCTCTATATACAGCAGAAGCGTGTCCAGATCTTCAGCACAAGGATACGTGCTACTGAGTTTACCCACTACTTGCTGAAGATCATTGATAGCGCCACCGCCTACCAACTAGTGCCGATGTCAAAGTTCTGGCTAGCCTATCACAGAATAAACTTTTTCTATATTTATTAAAATAATAATTAATACAATATTTAGTATTATTATATACATGCTTATTATATAATGCAGCCGGTTTTATACAATGAGGATATTTAATATTCATACCGGATAAATTTAAGCAATCGACAACCATAGAACCCCTTTGCTCCATAAACTCTGGTTACAGTGGCGAAAACCTATTCTTTAACACTGCCTACATTCAGGCCGACCACAAAATACCTCTGGAGGAACGGATATATAAAAATGATTGGTAGCGCCGCCACCACTGTGATGGCAGCTCTTATTGAAATCGGGGTCACCAACTGCACCGCAGCCTCGCCCCCTGCCGCATAACTGGCGGCCAAGGCTGGGTTATAATTAGCTTGAGAGATGGTAGACATCAGCTTCATCAACTCATACTGCAAGGTGCTTAGTTCCTGCCGTGATGAGCAATACAGGAAGGTGTCAAACCAACTATTCCAGGCCCCCACCGCGACAAATAAGGCAATCGTCGCCAGCACCGGTTTACTTAACGGCAGAATTACCTGGAAAAAGACCCAAAAGTCGCTGGCCCCGTCTATTTTTGCGGCTTCAATCAATGCCTCCGGTATGGTTTTAATATATGTTCTAACCACAATGAGGTTAAAGGCAGCTACAATTGAGGGAAGAACATAAACCAGGAAGTTGTTGAGCAACCCGAGGTTCTTGATGAGAAAATAGTGAGGAATCATCCCAGCGTGAAAATACATGGTCAAGACAAAGGCCATCGTGATAAAACGGCGGAAGATATATTCTTTTCTGGTCAAGGTATAAGCCAACATCGCGGTGAAAAAAACATTCAAAACCATGGAAATGACTGATCTGGCTACCGAGACCAGAAAGGCATGGAAGATCGTGCCCCCTACAAAAATGTACTGGTAGTTTTTGAACGTGAAGATCCGTGGCCAAAGATAGATCCCTCCCCTGAGGCTATCCATGCCCTCGTTAAAAGAAACAGCAACTGTATTAGCAAAAGGATAGAGGGTCACTATCACCAAGAGCAACATAAAAACTGTGTTAAACGTATTAAAGACCACATCTCCTAATTTCACCTTTTTCATCTGCGCCATCTCCTATATAAGTCTTTCTTCCCCTAGTCTTTTTGCGAGGTGATTTGCCATAAACAAAAGGGTAATATTGACCACACTCTTGAACATCCCGGCGGCGGTGGCCAGTGAATAGTTGCCGATTTGAATACCATACTTCAACGTAAAAATATCAATCGTTTCCGACCAGTCAATCACTTGCGGATTTCCTAACAAATACTGCATTTCAAAGCCGGCGTTCAGGGTGTTGCCGATGGCCATAATCAACAGCACCATAAATGTAGATTTAATGCCCGGTAACGTAATATGGATAATCTTCTGGAAACGGGTGGCTCCGTCCACCTCGGCCGCTTCATAGAGAGCCGGATCAATCGCAGCCATCGCCGCCAGATAGATAATGGTATTCCAGCCGACCTCCTTCCAAACATAAGTGAAGCCGATAATCCACCAAAAATACTCCCCTTTACTCAACCAGAGGACCGGTTCTTCTATCAAGCGCAACTTCATGAGGACCACATTAACGATGCCGTTCTCTGTAGATAGGCAATTCGCCACCAAACCGGTGACGATGATCCAGGATAGAAAGTGCGGTAAATAAGAAATGGTTTGCACTGAGCGTTTGAACAGGACATTTTTTATCTCATTCAATAATACCGCCAGGGTAATCGCTGTGATAAAACCAAGAGTCATGTTGATCATGCTCATCGCAATGGTATTACGTAGCACCCGCAGAAAACCCTCATCAAAGAAGAGGAATTTAAACTGTTGCAGTCCAACCCATTCCTGCTCAAAAAAGGACTTCATCGGTTTATAGTTTTGGAAGGCCATTAACCATCCCCAGATCGGTGAGTATGCAAAGATGAAGAGATGGATTAGGAAGGGAAAGGACATAAAGATCAACTGTCTCTGGCTGACTACTTTATGCCAAAAAATCCTAGATCTTGTCTGTGTTTCAAGTTTCGTGTCAAGCATTACTTCTGCCATCTTATTTCCTCCTCAAACCGTTTCAACTCGTGCCTCGTCCGGGCGCTTTCCCATACGTTCGTCAATAAGTACGGGGGGTCGGACAGGTCCCTCTCCCCTTGTCCGTGCTGATTAGAAGAGAGTGTCGCCAACTGTTATAGTAGTTATGCGACACTCTCCTCTCTTCTTTATTCCATTCTGACCGTAGATTCAAGTGGGCGATGGGGACAAAAGCAAACCGTTATTCTTTACCGCCCCAATTCGCCAGCCGCCATTGAATCTGCTCATTAATGCGGTCTTCATAGGCTTTAATGTCCAATTTACGCATCTCCGTCACGTATTCATCCCAAACTGCGTCAAACTCCTCGGGTTTCGCCATAATGGCCATGGGTAGATATTTCATGGCTAAGTCATTCATTTTTTGCTCGGCGATCTTCGCCGGGGAACCGTCGACCAGATTAATCTGCCAGGCCGGATAATAGACGGGGTTCGGCGGGGGAGGACTATAAAAGTCCGCCCAGGTCTGATACCCGTATTTCCTCAGGAAATCCTGTTCGTATGGTTTCAAGGTCTCAAAGAACTCTCCGGGTTGATAACCGGGGGTGCAAGCGTTTCCGTCGCTGTATGTCCCTTCCATCTTAGGGGCGAAGCTCCATAGCTTCTCCGCCATATTCGCCAATTTCCATGTTAAATCTGTGCTTCTATCTCTCTGCTCTGGAGTACGGTAGAAGACCCCGTTTTCATCCACATGATAATCCTCACCTTCAATCCCCCAGCCCAGGATCTTCTGCCATTTCTCGGTCAAGAGCGCATCCAGGAATTTAAGGAAACCTACTGGATCTTTACAGTTCTTTGTAATTCCAAACCCGTTATTTAGATTCAAAACTGTACGATCCATATACCAGTCTCTGATACTTTCGTCGTAAGTCACCGGACAAGGCGCATAGGTCCTTTCCACCATGTCCTGCATGATCAAGGAGTTGTTGGCGTTGTTGAAATTCCATTTCTGATCAAACATGCCCAACACCCGTCCACTGGAAAGTTTCGCGATATACTGGTCATAATTTAAGGTGAAGGTCTCCCTGTCGATCAAGCCCAGAGCATTCATCTCATTCAACTTTTTATAGTATCGTTTGGCATATTCTTTATCCGCAAAGACCTCGGCCTTGAAAGTTTCTTGATCCACAACCACACCGCCGTCATTAGGATGACCGATCAAATGTTGCGGCGGATTCTTTAGGCAAAAGTTTCTCCAGCCGTAAGAGAGAATCTCAAAACCGATCGTGGGCATCCCGTTGATCTCCGGATACTTCTCTTTATACTTTTTGATCAGGTCAAAGTACTCATCCAAGGTCTTGATTTTGGGGTAACCAAACTCCGCCAATACCGCCTTTTGAAGCCAAAAACAAGGTCCCCAGAAATCAGTGGCCCGGTACTCGCCGTAATAGCGCCCGTAATTCGGCATGAAATAAATGTGTCCGTCATCCGGATCTTTACACATCTCCCAATAAGGTTTGTGATGCTCGTAGAGGTTGGGCGCGTGTTTTTCAATTAGATCCTCCAGTGGAATCAAGATCCCCGAATTAATAAACCTAGTATGCCCGGTCACTACATCCGGATAATCACCTCCGGCGATCATAACGCCGATCTTTTGGTCAAGGTCGCCGACTAAGAATTCCATCTTTAAAGTGACCCCTAATTCTTCTTTGATCAGCTTGATGATCTTGTTATCCGGGGTAGTAGGTTGCCCTGGTTCTGCAATAAAGATCGTAAATTCTTTAGCCTCGGGCTTCTTTGAGGTGTCACCCCCCAACCCTGAGATGACCAGAATGAAACAGGCCACCACCACTACAACCAAACAACAAATAATCAATACTTTGCCTTTAATCTTCATCTTCCCCCTCCTTTTTTCTTCCGAGTCTTGGCGTAAAACATCATAAAATTTAATTCGCTTCTTTTATTATAAAAATCCGTACTCTTCCAAAGCAATGAAGATATTAAATAATCATTCCGGACAAAATTAAGAAAATCTTAACCAAAAAAGATAAAAAAAGTTGCCCAGAACAGGCAACGAAGATACATATGGGGGCATCAACCTAACTCAAGCGCGTAAGAAGAGAAGGCTTTGCCTTTACATGAAGGACACGACCTCACCAGTTAGCAAGCGACCTTATCCTCGGCCGATCCGTTCCATGTATTCAACCGGCTTGCAACCTATATACTTTTTGAAATTCTCCAGAAAACTGTGGTAATTATTATAACCCACCTCTTCAGCAACCTCGTGGATCCTCAAAAACCCCTTCTCGATCAGATTCTTTGCTTCATCAATCCTCAATTGATGAAGGTACTCCTGAAAACTGACGCCGAATGTTTTCAGGAAAACCTGTCCGATATAAGCAGGGTGCATATAAAAGACCTTGGCGATCTCCTTGATCGTCAGGTTTCTCTGATAATTTTCCTTAATGTACTCTTCAATCTGAAAAATGGTATGCTTAGAATTTTTCTTTCTTAACTCATCAACGCAAGTAAAAAACTCTTTGACATACTCCCTAAGCAAGTGTTTTAATTCTTCCATCGTCAGTGTCTGTTGCTTTATGCACATGAGATCGTAATTCCGCAAAGCAACTGAGGGACTGCCCTCCATCTCACTGATGATCCGGTTACTATGGTACATCAGATTGAGGGCAAACATCCGGCCAATCTCCAGCGACAATCCTTGATTTTCCAGGTAGGAAAGTATTGTCTCCATGGCTTCTGTCATCTTCTCCGGATCCAGCTCTTCTATGGCGTCATGCATAGCGTCTAAATAGGAGATCATCACAGTCAGATGCCGCAGATCCTCCGTTGATACCTGAGGGAAGATGGTAGTCTCGCCCGTTGCCCATCCAGCCTGGTTCAACTCTGCCTCCAACCGAGACCGGAAGTTTAACAAATTCAGATGTTCCCGGATTTCCTGTAAGGCCGGGATCATCTCCTCCGGAAACACCGGTTTTAGAAGGTAGTGGTTAACTTGATACTTGAGCGCCCTTTGCGCGTAGCTAAAATCATCATAACCGCTGATCACGATGAATTTGGTCTTGGGGTTGACATATTCGATTACCTGTTCAATGAGGTTCAACCCATCCAATGACGGCATCCGGACGTCGGTGATGACCAGATCCGGCGTATATTTTTTAATAAATGAGAAAGCTTCTTCTCCGTCACTGCATTCACCGGCGATCCTAAATCCCAAATCTCCCCACTCAACACTGGTTTTAACTCCTTCCAAAGCCAAAGGTTCATCATCCACCAGTAAGACCTGGTATTCACAGGTCATGGTAGTCCCCCCCTAGACTAAAATTAAGGGTTGTCTCCTGTTGACTGGTATATCCAGAAGCACTCGGGTCCCACATTTCAACTGACTGATCATCCTGAATTTCACTTCATCTCCATAATAAAGCTTAAGTCGACGGTAAACATTACAGATGCCAATATTCTCACTGTTACTGTCTTCCTCCGCCAGCTGTCTGCGGATCTGCTCAAGCTTTTCCCGGTCCATTCCGCTGCCGTTATCCTCCACCGTCACCCTGAGATTACCTGCGGCCAAACTAACTTCCGTCCTAATCAAACCAATTCCTTTAATGGTTTGAATCCCGTGCTTACAAGCATTTTCAATCAAGGGTTGGAGCGTCATCTTTGGGATCCTGCATGATAAAGCATTTTCCTCCGCATTAATCTCATACTGAAACTTCTCACCGAACCGGAACTTTTCGATCTTCAGATACATATCCGCGAATGCCAGCTCCTCTTCTACAGTGACCAGATCGTCTTGCCATGAGATTAACCGACGTAAAGTTTTAGCAAAGAATTTAATCACTTCAATCACTTTGCTGTAGTTGTTTTTAACACAAACTACTAAAATGGCGTTTAAGGTATTAAAGAGAAAATGCGGATTGATCTGACTTTGTAAAAAATTCAATTCCGCACGTACCCTTTCAATCTCCAGATCCTTCTTTTGCATATTAAGTTTATACACATCATTAATTAAAGAGCTAATTTTAGCGGCCATCAGATTGAAACTTCGAATCAACCCCCCAATCTCATCCTTGCCTTCCGGCATCTCAATGAGGTTAAAATGTTGATGCTCTATCCCTGCCATATGCTTGGACAGCTTCATGAGCCGATAGTTAAAAGACCTGACAATTATGAAAATAAGGAAGGTGGCCAGAAACATACTGGCCAAAGCTAAACCGAAGATGAGTAAATATGCCCTTTTCTGCGCTCTGAACATGATCCTTTTGTCAGCGATGCCAAGAATGCGCCATCCATGCAGGTATCTGGCTTCCCCCAAATCATAATCCAGAATTATACATTCCTTCGAATTAGCCCCGAGCGCGCCGGAGAAATCCTGGGCCCCATTTCCCCCGGGAGAATGAAGACGTTCCCGAAAGTAGCTATTATACGGCGCGTAAATCACACGGTTTTCTTGATCTACCAGGCAGATATTGATATAGCCCGCCTCCCGGTTGAAGATCTCAAAAACCTGATTAATATCAATATCCACCTTCACCAAGTGTCTAAAATCCTCGGCGGGCTCCACCACATTCAACTTGCGTACCACCGTGAGACGCTGATCACTGCTGGCAGCCCTACCCGGTACCCTCTCCTTGTATGCGCAAAGCTTGATCGGAGCGCCGGATTTGACAAAAGTCCCATACCACTCTTTCTTCCGCGCTTGCTCATCAAGGAAGAGATAATTACCCCCACTGAGCATGGTGTGGTTGGTCGTATAGATACTCAATTCACTAATATGGTTATAGATGGACGCGTACCGATTGATCCGATCACGTAAATATGTGTAATATACATCATAAAACTCGTTGACACCGGCATATCTACGCTCCAGCATCTCACAGAGGAAACGGTCACTGGAGACGGAATGGCTGACCGCTACGGCGCTCCTCACTAAATCCTCCAAATCATACCTCGCCCTGTCCATTGAGATCCGTAAATTCTCCGTCTCCCTCTCCCTGACCATGGAAGTGACTTCATTTAAGAACACCAAATTCATTGAAACAATGGGAATCAATACGCAAAAAACATAGACCAAGATAAACTTGTATTTTAGCGGTATATCGTTAATCCGATCAAGATAAGAAGGTCGTTGCATTTGATCGCCCCTCTCTCTTGGTTTATTTCCCCAAGTTTTTGAAGGTCGATGGAGAAATCCTGGTAATAGACTTAAACTTCCGTACGAAATAATCCGGATCACGGTAACCGATGGTCCTGGCGATCTCCGCCACTTTCATGTCAGTCCTTCTCAGCATCTTTTTCGCCTCATCAATTCTGATCCGGTGCAAATAATCACAGAACCGCAAGCCTGTACTCTTCTTAAACAATTGTCCCAGATATACCGGGCTAATATAAAACCGTTCCGCCAGCTTCTGCAGGTTTAAGTCTTGGTCGTAATTCTCTTTGATAAAATCCGTGATTTCTCCGATGATACTATCCACCTTATTCTGCTCACTGGAACCTATGTACTCCGCCAAATCAAGGCAAAATGCAGTTACCTCTGATTTTAATCTTTCACCAGTGATCGAAGCCATCTTTTGATGAAACTCGGTAAACCGTTGTGAAACTTCTTGGATTTCCACATCAAGCTTTAGTATTAATTTTAAAACTTCCAATTCCAAATTTTTAATACAGGCCTGTGCCACCTCAATGGCATAACGATTCCTGGCAAAACTCTGAAATAAACTGTTGACTCTCTCCTCAATCCCGGTCGGCCGGTTCTTCTTAATCTCCTCCAGCAGACTCTCGATATACTCCTGGCAGTAGTCATAATTCAACAAATTATGCTTAATATCGGTAAAATAGACCGTACCACCATCCCCCATCAGATATTTATAATTCATGGCCATGGCGGCTTGTTTATATAGGTCCGCCAGGGACTTGTATCCTCGCCGCTGCCCGCTGATGGCCAGGGAAACACTGGAGCGGCAGTGTTTCTTCAAGAGCTCTTGTAAACTTTCTACATATTCATGAATACTGCGTTTGATCCGCCCGGTCTGGTAAGCCTTCTCTGCCAGAAACAAACAATACCGCTGAGGATTTACAGCGAAGAAGTGATATGAAGCGGTTCGCGGCAGACTTTCCATGAGCGCCTGCTTAATCTCTTCCTCTGCTGTGGTGGACTCCGATCTCCACTGGGTTTCTTGATTAATCTCCAACAAGATACACCGGACTTCCTGATCAATGTTAGCTTCAAAGAATAAACTGTCTGGACCCGCCTCCCAATTCTGTAAGTTGATGCGGGCGCCCACACCGGTCAAGGCTTCCTGTATTTCCTCTTCATCCAAGGGCTTGAGCAGATAAGCGCTTACCCCGTACCGCATCGCGTCTTGAATATAAGTAAAATCATCGTACCCGCTTAGAATGATAAAATTCATCCTGGCGCATCCTGCTCTTCTGGCCTGTTTCAGTACTTCCAGCCCGCTCATCCCCGGCATCCTGATATCGGTAATCACCAGTTCAGGCTGGTGGGTCAACAAGAGCTCCAGCCCATCCTGGCCGTTTGTGGCATGACCACAAATCTCAAAACCATACGTCGCCCAATCGACCATAGTACGCAAACCTTCGATCACATAAGGTTCATCATCAATGAAGAGGACCTTTGGCATAGTTTAATACCTTCCTCTCAACTTTTTGATCCGAAAGTACTATAACAATGCGCTGCTACTTAGAAACCGGTTCATCCTCAGAAAGAATTTTCCGAAAATAAGTTATCCGGTAATTCTACGGCAAGTGGCCCGTTTCACTAAGCCGGTTTTGAGAATAACCGGGGCGGAATTTTTTTTATTAATAATCTTCAACACTAACTCAGCGGCGGAGACTCCCAACATATACTTGTCCTGCCTAATGGTGGTCAAATCGTAATGCTCACTCAGTTCGATATCATCAAAACCGATGATGGAAAAGTCCTCCGGTACACTGAAACCATGATCACGGATGGCTCTAATCGCACCAATCGCCAGTATATCCTCGGCAAAAATAGCTGTTGGCTTTTCCCGCATCTTTAAGATCTTTTTCATTGCTTCATATCCGGCTTCCAACTGATATTGGCAGTAGAAGACCCAATCCGGATTGTAACTAATCTCAAATTCATCTAACACGCTCTGAAAACCGGAGAATCTCTCCCTGGCCACTTTAAATCCGTTCGGTCCGGTAATCATGGCGATCTTTTCGTGCCCAAGCTGGCAAAGGTATCTGACGGCGGTCTTCGCTCCATTGAAATTATCCGAAGTTACATAGGAAGCGTTTTTGCCCACCAGATCCAGGTCAATGAAGACAGTGGGCATATCGGAAGCGAGCAGCGCATCGAATTTTGACGTTTCCACCCGACCGAAGCCCATCATGATTACCCCGTCTACACTACGATTTTTGGAAATTTCCGTATACCCGAAGTCCACCCACGACCCATCCCACTTTTTATCGGTGAAGTATAAAATGTCATACCCTTTATCTCCGCACACTCTCTCGATTCCCTCAAAGACTTCCCGGAAGAAAAAGTTGTTCAAGCGTCCAGGGTCAAAAATCCCAATGGTATATGACTTATGTGTTGAAAGACTGCGGGCCACTGAATTCGGCCAGTAATTATTCTGCTTCATGATCCTGAGCACTTTCTTCTTTGTCTCTTCTTTAACTCCGGGATGCTGGTTAATAACTTTTGAGACCGTAGCCTTCGATACTTTGGCGAGCTTCGCAATATCGTTAATTGTGGCCATGTAATCTTCCTCCACTACATCATAAATAGGGCATCATGGAAACCGGTTTCCATACACTATATAATTTAGATATACAACCTTTCAAAGGCGGATCCTTTTTTTATTTTGCGATTATTTGGAAGAATTGTAATGTCGTAAATAAAATGCCAGCTTATACCGGGTAATTACCATATTCGGTAATTACCGCTGAGCGCTAATAGACTAAAGAAGTATAAGCAATTATCATAATAACGCCGTTTCCCTTTGCGTAACGGTGTCCGCCAAAAGGTCTCCACAAATTTTCTGGCATAAGGGCCAGTAGCCGCTAAAGAAGCAAAAGCGTTCATCGCCAAAAGGCCGACCGGATGCAAAGCCATCTCGTTCAGGGCGTCTCCTTCCACAGTGTATTTATGATACTTGGTCAGATCGTCGATGGAGCCAAAGAAGTTCTGCCATTTATTCGCCTCTTCTCTTGCCCAGTCGTCGCCTCCAAACCACTCATAATCCAGGGCGATATTCCCCACCACCCGGTAAGAATCACTGAAAAAATCGCCATGCCCTTCCTCAAACCTGGGAGTTCCGTCGTAATTGGCATACTCAGGCGCCAAACCGGTCACCGGATGGCAGGCTCTCTTCAAATAGGCCCTACTGGCCTTGGCCGCCTCCTGCCAAAACTCTTTATCTTCCGGGTTTCCCCATGAGGCAAATAACTCATAAAAATGGGGCAGATGGTATGACGGGTCCGTAAAGTCACTCTCCGGGATAAACTTGATCAGTTTATTCTTCTTCTCCCACAGGGGAGCGGCCATCCCGTCCTCCCGGTGCAGGCACGCCCGGAGAAGCTCTTTCGCTTGTTCACTGTAGTTATAAGGTTCCGGCCCGTCTCCCCACCGGTGAGAAGCAAAGAGTAAGGCCAGGGCAAAATACTCCTCTCCGTCCGGCGCCGGGCCTTCTGCCCGCCGGGTTCCGTCCGGATTTAACGACCAAGCGAAATACCCCGCATATTTACCGTGGGCATGCCACATATACCGCTTGGTCCAGGTCCAGATCCGGTCAAACTCCTCTTTCTTATTCATCTGCACACACATCATCATCCCATAAGACATACCCTCGGTTCTGACGTCAAGGTTTCCGGTGTCCAAAATATAACCCGCGTCCGTTCCCACCGGATAATAGATCCTGGTCTCATCATCACCGTAGAAGAGCTGCTGCCAAGTGTCATGAAGCCTTTCTTCAATTTCAGACCGGGTATAACCGCATTCCTCAAAGAGGTTACGGTATTTTCCTGTGTAAAAAGCGCCTTTTACTTCTTTCATTACTCCACTTCCCCTCTGCGTTTTATATAAGCATCCGGCCGTTTGCCAGATCATAATGGTGTATACTCGAACCAGTCAAAGTCGGCATAGTTATCTTCGGAGCATCCGTTACTGCTGGCGTATAGGCCGATGAAGACGCCGACAAATCCTCCTGCCACGTCTGTACTTAAAACTCTGCCGTCCACCTGTTTAGCCAGAACAGACCAGGTCCCTTCGGATTCCCCATAATAAAAATCGTACTCTTGGCCTCTGGCTTGGATCAAGAGAATAAGTCGCTGCGCGGAACAGACCGCTTCTCCGATTACCTCTTCTGCTCCGCCCGCACATTGGATCAGTTGAACCAGACGCTCGCCTCCTTTTTGGGTGACCACAAAACGCCAATGATAACTGTGGTTCTGTAACAAAACGAGGCCTGCTTCTTCCCGCTCCTGCCGGGGAGAAAACTCCATGGCCGCTCCAGCCCAAAAATTGTGATGCTGCTGTCGTCTCCCAATGAAACTGGGGTTGACAAGTTCCTTAACAGACTCTGCCTTCAGTTTCAACCGCAAATAACCGGGGCGCGCCGTCAAACTCCAAAAAACATCTCTGGGCGTACGCAAAAACTGCCACTCCGGACCCAAAACGCCCTCGGTGAAGTGAGTACAAGCCAAGCGAGGCTTTTTTTCGCCGATAGGCAGATCAGGCAGGGCATACTCAAACAGCACTCGCCCGTCACCGGGGCTAACCACCGGCCAACCATCCTCCCAGACGACCGGGGCTAAAAAAGTTTCCCTCCCCAGGTTCCGATAGTACCCGCCACTCGGTCTGGAACCCAAAACCACTATCCACCATTGACCTTTCTGTGTCTGAACCAGATCTCCATGACCTACATTGACAATGGGATAATCTTTTCCCAAATGACGATGGGTTAAGATTGGGTTGGCCGGATTTCCGTAGTAAGGACCGGTAATCCCCCCCTCGCTTCTAGCGATGGTGAGGGCGTGGTGATGGCCTGTGCCTCCTTCAGATATTAACAGATAATAACAGCCATTAACCTTATAGAGGTGGGGACCCTCCGGCCAGATCACACCAGCCATCGCCCCTTTCCATAAGGTATACACCGGTCCGACCAAGCGCATCTTCTCCAGATCCAGTTCTTGAAGCCAAATTTCCCAATCTCCATCATACCTAACGCCGTCCGGATTCGGCCTTGTCCCTATATAGTAAGCTTTACCATCGTCGTCAAAGAACAAGGAAGGATCAATCCCAGGCGCCTCCGGCAGCCAGTAGGGGTCGGACCATGCCCCAAAAGGATCTGTGGTGGTGACAATAAAGTTTCCACCCCGGCCGACATTGGTGGTACTCACATAAAAGACACCTTGATGGTACCTGATGGTTGGCGCAAAAATACCTTCGGATTGTTCCACTCCGTCCAGGTTCAATTGAGAAGGCCTGTCGAGTACATGCCCGATTTGGTCCCAGTTTACCAGGTCTTTACTGTGAAAAAGCGGAACACCGGGATAGTAGGCAAATGAAGAAGTCACCAAAAAATAATCCTCCCCCACCCTACAGACGGAGGGATCAGGATAAGTTCCAGCCAACACCGGATTCCTAAAAGTCCTACCCTCTTCTATTGCTGTCCCTGCTATAAACGGTTTTTCTCTTTTTACCATCGTCATGCCATACAACCTCCAGACTGCCACCGACGGCACTCTCCTTTGTTTTGTATATAAAGCAAAGGTCCTTTCACGGCTGCCACCAGTTTTCTCTGGCGCTACCCGTGGATGGGTAAAAAAAAGCCCGGCCGAAGCCGGGCATTCTTCATATATCTATCTTACCCTTTTAAGGCCCCGGCCAGTGTACTCTGGATAATCCAACGATGGCCGATTAGATACAGAATAACAGTGGGCGCTGCGGCAATAATCGCGGCTGCCGCATACCTCGGCATGTGATCCACTCCGTAGTTATTCATAAACTGCGCAATTCGCAGCTGCATGGTGAACTTCTCCAAACTGTTCAGCATGATTAAGCTTAACAAGTAATCACTCCATGACCCCATAAACACCAGCAAGGTTGCTAAGACGGTTGCCGGTTTGGCTAACGGCAACATGATCCGCAGAAAAATACCGGTGTTTCCAGCGCCGTCAATCCGTGCCGCCTCCGCCAGTTCATTGGGTAACCCGGCAAAGAAGGACCGATAGATAATAGTCCAAAATGGAATCCCAAAGGCGGTCATCGGCAAAAACAGTCCGGGGAGCGTGTCAGTGAGGTTCATGGCGCCACACAATTGATAAAGCGGAATCAAAACCATCTGCACAGGTACAAAATAGCCGGCCAAGATGACATAGAAGAAGACTTCCGTGATTTTACTACGGTAACGAGCAAAGATATAACCGGCCATCGCCGCCACCGGTACTGTGCAAACAATCGCTCCCAAACAAACATACAAGGTGTTGAGGAGACCTTTACCGATCTGTATCGCCTTCCAGGCTTCGGCAAAATTGACCCACCGGATTTCCGTAGGAAAACTCCAGGGATGGTAGTTATACTCCAAACGGGTCTTAAAGACGAACATGAAAGGAAGGATCAGAGGCACAATGACGGTCAAGGCCAGTAAAACCAAGAGAGTGGTTGTAAGGATCTCCATCAGTTTTGAACGGACAGGAAAGGGCTTCGCCAGATGCGGTAGTTTTGCCGTATTATTGTTCATCATAACGCGTCACTATCCTTTCTCTGTAAAGAAAATTGGAGAATAGTAAAGACTAACGAAAGCAAGAAGATGACCACGCCGACAGCGGCGGCTCTTCCGTATTGCCAATTAACGAACCCGTACTTATACAAGACAATCCCCAAGGTGCTGGTGGCATAACCCGGTCCGCCGGTAGTCATCAACCAAGGTAAATCAAACAGCTTCATGCTCCCAACAATACATAAGATGGAGACGATACGCAGCGCATAAGAGGTCATCGGGATAACAATATGCCTGGCGTATTGCCAGGGAGTCGCCCCATCCAACTGAGCGGCCTCCTGTACGTCTTTGGGAATCTGTTCGATGTTGGCCATCAGATAAACAATGTAAAATCCGGAATAGGCCCAAGTCGCTACGGCAAAGATGGACCAGAAAGCCAGATCGGGGTTGCCCAAAAAATCAATCCTTGCCAACCACTCCCAGTTAAATTTGTTGGCAAGCGAAGAGATGATCCCATGTCTGGGCGCAAACACAAACCTGCCTAACATAGCCGTAATCGCTGACGGGAGAACATTTGCCAAGTAATAAATGACCCGCAATGGCTTGGTAATCTTATTCTTATAAACCGATAAGGAGAAGGCGATAAAAAAGGCGATAGGAATCTGAATAACCACACTCCAGAAAGCCCAAAGAATGGCATTTTTCAAACCAATGAGAAACTCCTCCGTTTGAAAGAGGCGGATATAATTCTGAAACCCAATGTATACTGTCGGGCCGAGCCCGGTCGAACGTGTCATCGAAAGCCGAAAAGTTTCTTCGATGGGATAATACATGAAAACTGCCAGAAACGCTACTGCGGGTGCCAGCATGATTACTTTAAAGAGCATTGTCTGCCAGTCCCGACTCTTCTTCTTTTCTTTGCCATACATCATTGTATATACTTCAACATTTGCGTTCATCGAAAACACCTCCAAATCTATAAAAATTCCATTGCCCGGACTCAAAGTTTAAGAGCAAAACTTCTCCGGTGGCTTGCTTTCCATTGGCTTCCGTGGTTAATACCTTTATTCATAATCAACAAATAATAACTATGAAAACAAAACTTCTATAATTCTATAAAATAGACATTGGCTTAATAATAACAAATCAACAGCTTGACAAGACAACCTTGAAAAACCCCGCGGCAAAGTCTGAGCAGCTCATTCCCAGGCAATACTTGACGCGAAGCACACGCCTTGGAACTTCACACATTACATTACAAAACAAATAACTAAAATACGTAAATATACCGGAATAGGCCGGATAAGTTCGATACCAACCAAATCTGCGGCACAGGCAAGATTAAGAAGCGAGGGGGGTGGAAGACTCTTCCACGCCCCCGCTATCCTTAGTTTACCTGCTTATCTTATTTCGCAGGACCTAAATTCTCTTCTACCAGCTGTTCGTAGTTGGTTAAGAGTTTCTTCACATCAGTATTGGGTAGTAAGAACTGTTGCAACGCATCATTGAGCGGGCTGGTAACCATCGGCGGTAGGTCCTGATCCCACCAGAATTGAATGGCCTCGGCTTTTCCGAAGACGGCGGAAGCCATCTCAGTCAAACGGGACGGGGCCTTCACACCCGGTACGGAACAGATCCGGCCGGGTTCGGCGGAACAAGCCTCAACGCTCATGGCGTATTTCAAGAAGCGTACCACGGCATCCTTCTTTTTCCGGGCAACTCTGGTCACGGCAAACCCGATATCAGTTTGGCCCATGATATCCGTAGCCTTACCTTTTCCACCCTTCAACACCGGGAACGGATAGAAGCCCAACTTTTGGTCGGTAAAGCTCGGATCGGAGTACTGGGCGCACATCCAGGAGCCGGTCACGTGCATCCCGGCTTTACCGGTAGCCATTAACTGCTGAGCGTCACCATAGGCTTCACCCAACGGAGTAGCACCGAAGAAACCTCTCTTCGCCCAATCCTGATACAATTGAGCGGCTTTCACCATCGGTTCGGAGTCAAAACGGGCTTTTCTGGCTTGCGCGTCGTTGAAAGCCTCCATTCCGCCAAAACGGTTAACCAGATACATATACATAGCCAATACAGGCCATTTATCCCGGGCGCCTACGGCAAAGGGTTGTATTCCTTTGGCTTTGAGCGCTTCCGCTACTTCTTCCATCTCTTCAATAGTGGTCGGAACTTTCAGATTATATCTGTCAAAGATATCTTCATTTACAAACACGCCAGCGATGGCAAAGAAGGGAGCCACGCCATAGATCTTACCCTTCCAGGTCATGGCCTGCTGAGCAGCGGCGCTACCAGGAATGTCCTTCAATTCTTTCGTCATATCCAGCAAACGTCCGGCATCGGCATAACCGCCCATCACGGAACCGCCCCAACTCTGGAAGATATCAGGGAGATCGCGGTTGTTAGCCATCGCGACCTTGGTCTTATCCATCAGGCCGGGATCACCCAGTGCCATATATTCCAGTTCAATGTCGGGATTCTTTTCCTTAAAGCCGTTGATCAGCGCTTTAATATAGGCATGCGCCGGATCATCATCCGGAAGGTCCCTACCCCATACCACCAGTTTTACTTTGCTGGCAGCGGAGACGGAGAACATACCAACCAACATGACAACCACAAGAAGCAAAGCCAGGAAAATGGTTCTCTTGGACTTCAACAATACAATTCCTCCTTTTTTATGTTCAAAGATTGATGATGTTCCGCAGAATACCTTGCGGGGCAAAGATAATCCGTCCGTCCCTCACCCCCTTCGATAATCCCTCTGATTTTTCATACAATATCTTTATGAGGTAAGATCTTGATGGTAAATCATCTTTTAGCAAACGTTTGTCGTAATCAAGAAAAAATTATGCTGAGTTACGAATAATTAGATCGAAGGAAAGACATAAATTTATGCCATTTTTTTCTCTGCCTTGTAGAATTTTTGTTAAAATTTCCAAGGATTTTTTCCCCATTTCATAACGGGGTTGCCGTATGGTTGTCAGTGGAGGATTGGTGAAAGCCGAAAACTCCAAGTCATCAAAACCAACCACTGCGATATCTTTCGGAACAACTAAAGCCGCTTCATGAATAGCATGTAAGGCGCCATAAGCCATACTGTCATTTGCTGTAAACACCCCGGTGCAACCAGCATACCTGCTCAGAATCTTCTTCATTTCCCTGTAGCCGTCCTGAGAAACATAGTTTCCATAAAGCACCGGACAATCTGCCTCGGATAAACCGAACTCACTTACTGCTTTTTTAAAACCGGTGATCCGTTCGATGGTCACTTGATTCTGAGGATTCCCGGCGATATGAGCGATTTTTTTATGTCCCTTTTCCAATAGGTGCCTGGTGGCTAGATAAGCCCCTTCCACGTTGTCTATCCAAATACAATTCATCTTCTCCTGTGGAAGATTACGTTCAATCAGAACAAAGGGTATTTCTTGCTTCAACAACGTCCGAGTAAAATTCGTATCTTGTGTATTACTGCCTACTATGACCAGACCATCAACACTCTCCGCGACGATCATTTTTTGTAAGACATCCGTTTGCTCCAAACTGTCATAAGAATTGGAAAACAACAGCGTATACCCGGTTTTGCTGGCTACGTATTCCATCCCTTTGATGATTTGCGCATAAAACGGTTCAGAGATATCCGCCATCATTACCCCGATCATACCGGATTTTCGTGTTACTAATCTACGTGCCGCCGTGTTAGGATAATAGCCCATCTCCTCCGCTATTGCTATAATTCGTTCCTTAGTGCTCTTCCGCACACCATATTTATTGTTTAAAGCCCGTGAAACCACGCTAGGATTCACTCCGGCACGCCGTGCGATATCTTTAATTGTTACCATGGAGAACCTCCGATAGTTTCACAAACGTTTATTATAGATATTCTTTCCTTTTTTACGTAATCCTCCTTTATTAAAACTTTTTTTTAACTTTTTCGTAAAAAAATCTTTTCCAACTGCCTCAAAGCTTCCCGGTCCCAGCAAGAATCTGGAGCAAAGACAGGCTTTCAAACCCTCCCGCGCATAAGGAATATTTAAATCCAACCACTACCGATTTTGTAGTAAACGCGTTTGTAGTAAACGAACGGTAATATTTATGTAAATTCCATGTTAAGTCCATATAAATTAATTCGCACCTGATTCCTGTAATCCTCTTTATCAATAAAAAATTTTTGTTCCACCACCCGCTCCCCGATTCGTTCCTTGTAAACATGAATGGTGGTTAAAGCCGGTTTTGCGATCTTCAGGGAATAACCCACTTCCCTTTCCTTCTAATGGTTCGTCCCGGTGTTCCTTGGTCGGAGCCAACCTTCTCTTCTCTGCTTCTTCCCTTTATCCTTATAGAGCTCTCGATCGGCCTCATCCACTAATTCCTCAAGTGTGCGGGGGTGCACAGGGTTAAACATGGAAAACCCCATACTCATGCTGAGCAGATAGGGTTTTTCTTCCATTCGGCCAATCATATCCTGCATTTTTTCTGTAAAATCTTCCCTAATGTGTTCAATGTCGGAAATATACGAAGCTGAGACAATCACAATAAACTCATCTCCTCCTAAACGGGCGATGATTGCATCCCCGGTAAAGAACTCCTCCAAGACCTCAGCGGCTTTTCCAATGGCGAAGTCCCCTTCTTTATGACCATAGTTATCGTTTATTTGTTTCAGGCCATCCATATCGCAGAAGAAAACATAAAAGGCACGCCCTTCCGCTTTGGCCTGCTGGTAAAAGTTCCTCCCCCGGAGAATAAAACCTCTGCGGTTATAAAGACCGGTTAATTCATCACGGACTGAAAGATCCTGTAATTCATGGTAGAGGAAGAACGTATACAGGGAGTTGCTGATCTGTTCCCGTACCATATCAAAGACCATATTATGATTGAAGCGGTCCTCAAATACGATAAACCCGAAGTGTTTATCCCGGCTGACCAGAGACATCACCACCAATGGGTAGTCAAGATCGTGTGGATACAACGATGCCGGGATTAATTGATGAGTTGGAAAGAGGTTATCCTCTGACAGTAAAACGGCGGCTCCATGACGGTAGGCCATAATCAACCGGGAAAACTCCGGAACCTGCCATTCTTCGTCATTCCCCCCCTTAACCTCTGATTCATATAGAGAAACATAACAATTCCGTACTCCCAAGCTATGGATCTGCGACCCGATGTAACTCATTAACTCATCTATACTACTGAAGGCATTATTCGTATGATAGTAAAACCGGCGTAAATAGTCCAGTAACACCTCACTCCGGTTATGATTGAAGACCGTAGCTTGGAGGAGGGCGTTTCCAATCCGCGCCTGAACCTTCTCCATAGTTGACAATACGAAAGCAGGTATATTCGGAGTAAAAGTAGTGGCCATTTGATCACAGAGTACCTTAATTAACTCCTGCAGCAAATAATAGTCTTTGGTATTTCCCGACTTTACCTGTAAATCGGCGAGAAGGTCGCTGATCAGCCGTTCAAACCGATCAGTGGCGCCCTGAGCGCTAATATCTTTCTTCAACGTTTTCCATAATAACTCTAAGAGGTTTAAGTCTTCGCTTTCCCCTTCTACACCGGTTAGCCTCCGCCCGGGCCGGACTTGATCATCCGTCCCCGGCTCAAGTCCGTCTTTCTCCTGGAAAATCCGGGAGAGTTTTGGTAAACAGAGGTAGGTTTCGCCCGGAGTACACCCGCACGACTGCCGAATGATCAAACGGGTGGGAATCCGTAACTCCTCCGGCACCTCTCTCCCTTTAACGAAATCCAGCGCCATTGTCATCGCGGAAAATCCTTGCTGATAAATACTTTGAGAGACCGTAGTCAAGGGGACTGATTGATACTCGATTTCATCGGCGTCATCAAAACCGGCCACCTTAAGATCGCGGGGAACGAAAAAACCGCGCTTTTCCAATTCATATAAAGCGCCGTAAATTGAAGCGTCATTAATCCCGACCAAAACCTCGATCTCAGAAAGCTTTCCCCGGTTAAGTAAGGTATGGACCGCCGAGACACCGGAATGAAAACTGAAATCACCGGGGATGATCAGTTCCGGGTCTTCCTGAATTCCGTATTCCGCCAAGGCGTCACAATAACCGGCCAGCCGTTCTTCTGCTTCCTGGCTGACGCCGGGTCCGGAGATAAAGGCGATTCTCCGGTAACCATGGTCTTTGAGCAGATGAGATAGTAAGTTACGCATTCCTCTCCGGTTCTCCGCGCTGACTGTAGGAATTCCCGGAAACTTCGTGCCGATCCCGACCACGGGTAGGGGGTTGAAGTACCGGCATAATTCCTCAACAGCTTGTGGCGAGCAAAAGTTTCCGATCCCGCCGGTCGCGATGATTAACCCATCGACCCTGCCCGAATTAGCCAGATAATACGTGATGTTCTGTTGCCACTCGGTGGGACTGCGCAGACTCTTTCCCACAAAGAAAATGACCCGCGCCTTTTGTTGACGGGCAGCGGCGTATAACCCATCCCTCAATTCACGCGGATAAGCCTCTTCGTAATTACCGATCAATACACCGATAGTTAAAGGACGATTATTGACTCTTGTCATCTTTCGTCACTTCCCACTTAGGTTACGGACTTCATATTCAATATCGGTCATGGGAACCGATCTTTTTAAGCTCTTTAGAAAGGGGGTCATTGGTTCCACAGGCTTTACTTTATTTATAATAACTCTTTCCTCAATTCCTCCGGAGACTTCGGAGACAGATAAACAAAGGGAATATCAAATACCGTGCACGCACCGGTCCGACCTTCCTTGGCCAGCCTATACACAGCCCGGGCATAGGCCACGACTACACTGGAGGTAAACTCGGGATTACTCTCCAGCGCCAAACTAAACTCCATCCTCTGTTTTGCGCCCTTTCCGGTCTGCCCGGTATGGATGACAAATCCCCCATGTGGCATCCTGGAATGCTCCGCCCGTAATTTCTCTGCTGAAATAAAGTGTACGGTGGTGTCATACTCCGCAAAATAACCGGGCATCGTCTTGATCGCTACCTCGATCGCTTGTAAATCCGCCCCTTCTTCCGGAACCACATAACAGAGGCGTTTATGTTTTTCCCCCGCAGAGAGCTCCGGATTCTCCCCGGCCCGTACCCTTTCGATGGCTTCGGGAACCGGTACTGTGTACTGGATCCCTTCTTTGACGCCAGGAACACGTCTGATCGCATCCGAATGTCCTTGACTGACCCCTCTCCCCCAAAAGGTATAATCTTTGCCCTGAGGCAGGACTGAACTGAAGAGCAAACGAGCCAAAGAGAAGAGGCCCGGATCCCATCCGGTAGAGATCAGACTAAGATTCCCGCCTTTCCTCGCGGACTCATCCATGCTCTGGAAATACTCTGGAATTTTGGCATGCGTATCAAAACTGTCCACAGTATTAAAGTCCAAAGCCAACTTCGGACCTTGCTCCGGCAAGTCCGTGGCTGACCCCCCGCACAGGATCAGCACATCGATCTCCCCCTTATACTCCGGGAGTTTTGAAATATGAACCACCTTTCCTCCGGCTTGTACTTCATCTACGGGACGCCTGGTGAAGATGGCCACCAATTCCACATCAGGGTTCTGAGCGATAGCCGCCTCCACTCCCCGCCCCAGATTCCCATAACCAACGACTCCTACCTTAAACGTGCTATTCAAGATGATCCCTCCGCTAATTTACAACCCATACTGTATCCTTTAGTTTTAGTTTTTTATTATACATCAAAATTCCTTCTTTTCCTAGAGTTTCTAAAGATCAGTTCCTGTCTCCACCATTCTTGAAGAGAGGACCGATCCGGTCTATCCGGTTTGTCCAGATTCCTCCGGTATAACCGGCCGGTAAGTCCTGAAGATCCTCCGGGGAATCAAAGCCCTCCGACCACATACCGTCCCCGGCCACGACGATAAAGTAAGAACCTGCGTCCTGCATACGTTTGATAAACCGGTGTGGCCACCCCCACAGCAGACACACGTATTTTTGAGGCAGATAGTAAAAGGAGTTGCGCATTGTTTTCGGTATATATCCGGTCCATCCTATAGCCAGGTACGAGAGGAAGGCACGCTTTGCAATAGCCTTGGACATCACCCGAAGGCCGGGAATTCTCTGTTGCAAAGCGGCGATGGGTTCATCTCCTCCATATACAGCAAGTAAGTCTAAGCGCTCCCTAGGCAGTTTTCCCAGATAATCCCCGAGCATTTCGCCTTCCTGTGGATCATTACTCTTGATGTGGATTAAGAACCGACGGTCCGGAAAATGGCTCAACACCTCATCGATGGTGGGCATCAATCCCACTCCCTTGCCGCGGAAGGGATACGTCCTTCCTTCATCAGCCGTATAGCCGTACCCGATATCCAAGGCCTTTAACTCAGCCATCGTGTGTTCCCTAGTCACCCCATGACCGTTGGTGCGGTAATCCAAGACCCAATCATGAAAGACGGCAAACTGCCCGTCTGTTGTAGGTTGCACATCAAACTCCACCATGTCCGCGCCCGCCCGAAAGGCCGCTTCCATCGAGGGGATGGTATTCTCCAGGTAGGGATGTTCCGGTGGGTAAATGCGCCGGGCCGTGTTGGTCTCCCCGGTAATCCCCTCCATAGGAAAAGTCTGGCCTAATCCTCGATGCGCCAGGAGAAAAGGCTGTCCATGGCGTTTTTTGACAAATACTGAACTGTTGTTTATATAAACAAAGGCTAAAAAGAATAGAAGGAACCAGAGGAGCTTCTTCCGGATTCCTCGTTTCATTTTGCTCATTTAACCCCTCCCACCGGATAAGCTATGATCAAAACCACAATCTTCTATAGTCACCCTTGGTCATTATCTTCTCCCCTCTTCAGGACCTGTCTCAATTAACTTACCCAGAACAGTTTTGGCGAAACGCCAATCCTTCTTATTTTGCTCATAAAGGTCCCTCCCGCCTAATCACTTGCTGAGAAAATGCAAGCTGTAAGCAGCTCCAGACTAGAACAGGCCGGCGCTCTAGTCGCCGGCCTGCCCGCTATACTAATAGATCAATTCAGTTCTTACCAGATCACCCAATTCTCGGCTTAGACCCAACCTCTGCTCTTCACCGCTTGAGCCACCCGGTTAATGGCGATCATATAAGCAGCATCCCGCATGTAAACTTTTTGTTTGCGGGCAAGTTCACTGACTGCAGCATAAGCAGAGGTCATCTTGGTATCCAACTTCTCCAGCACTTCTTCTTTGCCCCAGTAATAATTCATATTGCATTGGACCTGCTCAAAATAACTACAGGTCACGCCGCCTGCGTTGGCCAAAAAGTCCGGGATCAGGAAGATCCCCCGTTCTTTAATGATCTCATCCGCTTCGGTAGCAGTCGGCCCATTGGCGGCTTCCGCGAGCACCTTAACCTGTGAACTGATCTTACCTGCATTCTCTTTGGTAATCTGATTTTCCAGAGCAGCCGGGATGAGAATATCCACGTCCTGCTCCAGCCAGGCGGAACCGGGAAGCACTTCATATCGGAGGTCCTTGGCTTTTGCCTGATCAATGGAACCATAAGCATCAGTGATCGCTGTTAATTCATCAAAGCCGACTCCGTCCTTCTTCCGGTAGGTATAGGCTACTTTATCTTTAGAATCCCAACACGAAACAGCAACTACTTTCCCGCCAAGTTCCTGATATTTCTTAATGGCGTAACGCGCCACATTGCCAAAGCCCTGCACGGAAGCGGTAGTGTTCTCCGGTTTTATCCCCAACTCCGCCAAAGCCTCGCGCAATACAAAGATCACGCCAAAGCCGGTGGCTTCGGTCCGCCCCAGGGAACCACCCATCCCCACCGGTTTACCTGTAATAAAACCAGGGTACCGTCCGCCGTGAATCTGCTCAAACTCATCCAGCATCCAAAGCATATGTTGGGCATTGGTCATCACATCCGGCGCAGGCACATCCGTGTATGGCCCGATGTTTCTGGCGATCTGCCTCACCCAGCCCCGGCAGAGGCGTTCCTGTTCACGTTCGGTCAGATTCCGCGGATCGCAAACCACTCCACCTTTGGCGCCGCCTAATGGAATATCCACCACCGAACATTTCCAAGTCATCCACATGGAAAGAGCGCGCACCGTATCAGCGGTTTCCTCCGGATGAAAGCGAATACCACCTTTGGCCGGCCCTCTGGCGTCGTTGTGCTGAACCCGGAATCCCTTGAAGACTTTTACGGAACCGTCATCCATCTTTACGGGAATGGTGAAATGGTACTCCCGCATCGGTTGACGAAGCATCTCCCTTAGCGGTTCCTCTAAGCCGATCATGTCGGCCACTTGATCGAATTGGCGCTGCGCTGTTTGATAAGGATTGTAAGAACTACTCATCAATGGTCCCCCTGTCTGTGAAGTAGAATATATTTATTCCTTCGATCATGACAAACCTGATAAAGACTTTCACCTTCCCAATTGGGTAAAAGGTCAACCCCCCCAATCTGGCAAGAGTTGTTTCCAAAAATCATGATCGTTGGTTTATAAACAAAATATACTTCGACAAAAGCAGATGAATTCCTCTGCTGTAGAAAAGTATACATTACCTCTCTTTCTGACAACTAGCTCATCCAGAACACCAGTATTCTTTATATAAATGCAGTTCCAATCCATCTTTTGCGGTATGCAAGAAACAGAAAATTCAAACTGCTGAAAAAAATAAAACCGGATATTACCGGTTTTATTTAGAAAGTTTATAATAGAACAAGTTTAAATGGGTGGAAGACGCTATATACCAATCCACGCCTATTTCCAGGGCGCCACCCGGTTATTCAGCAGATAATAAAAACATGGTATAAAAAGCGGTTTTAGCAGTCTCCTCTACTAGTTCTACAATATTCTCCGCTGCTGAAAGATCCTTACCCACTCCCACAAGGCCGTGTTCCTCCAATAGAGCCGCTTTGACAGCAGGTTCTTGAAAAGCTTCAACCACATGCGCGGCTAATTCCTGGGAGCCATCGGGAAATGCTTTTACTCTCGGCACCTTTTGCAGAATACGGCGGGCATGAACAGTGAGTAAAGGAAGATCCTTTCGAGCGCAGGCAAAAGCCGTAGCAAACGGCGGATGAACATGTACAATCCCGCCGATGTCCGGTACTGAATTGTAGAGTCCCAAATGGAAGGCTACTTCTTTGGTGGGTTTTCCTTTACCGCTGATCAGTTCCCCTTGTTTATTAATAACCACTAAATCCTCGTAACGGAAATCCAATAATGAAGCGCCGGAACGCTTGGTGATGACCATATTACCGTCTTCAGCCAGCAAGCTTATATTACCGCCAGTAGAAGACTGCATACCAAGAGAAACTAGTCTTTTTACCACCCGAATATATTCACGGCACCCATCTGCTAAAGTCGGATAGTTCGTCATCATTTGTAGATTTCCTTTTCTAAGACTTTCAGATCATGCCCTGGTAAGATCAGACTAGACCTTTTGGCAATTTTGACAAGACTATCCCACATCTCAAGATAACTGGTAAATCTGCCTATAGGTAAGAAAGGTAACTTTTCATCCGGAGCGCCTTTCAGATTTTCCTCTGTAAATACGGCATCGCCGGCTATTATATAATTACCCCCATCCGTCATGACTTCTACTGACTGATGGCCGGGGGAATGTCCGGGGGTTGGAAAAACAGTGACTCCAGGGATAATCTGCTCTTCACCTTCCACAACCGTAAAGGAAACGTCGACAAACGGGGGCTCTAAGCCTAAAACCGGAGATTCATAAGATCTATAATAAGGGGGAATTGGATCTTTAGCAAAATCCAATTCTTTTTTATGCACTATATATTCGGCATTAACAAATTCTTTCATATTATAGCAGTGATCCCAATGCAAATGAGTAAAAATGACAATGTCAATATCTTTGGGATTAACACCGATTTTCTGTAATTGACTGCAAATATCCATTCCTTCATCTTGATAAGAACCCTTATGATGCCAATCAGCCATTTTGGTAGCAGCCATTCCCGTATCAACTAAGATCAGTTTTTCTCCGCCTTCTATTAACCATGTTAATGCAGGGATATATACTTTTTTCCCCACATTCCTTCCTTGGGTGATATGAATACCCGTATCAACCTGGATCATTCCTGTGTTAATCGGCCGAATACTTAATGCCATGATACTACCTCCCACTTTATTCTAGATTATACTATGTTTGCTTGATGCAAAAGGTCTTGGAACTCCTCCGCCACACGCAGAGCAAACTCTCTGTCATTAATATGAGCGTCAACTTTTATTATAGTAATATAAGGATTCTCTTTCGTGCTCTCTTCCAGCTTTTGAATAAATCCTTCGTCGGCTTCAGGGTTATAAAAAACGCCGCCCACTTTATTAGGTGCACAAAAGCCCTTTAGTGGTATAACTACCTTCACCGGTCTTTGGGTGTGGTTCAGTCTGGAGGCTACCAGCTCAGCCACTTTAATCATTTCCTCTTTATTCGCCCGTACCAGTGTAATGTTTTTATTATGAATGATATGGGGCCGTTTTTGGTGTTCTTCCGGCATCTCTTCATATGGGCCTTGAATTATCTTCTCAAGACCACCCGGGACAATCAATTGTGGTATATTCTTCTCAATCGCCGCCATTAAGCGAGGACTATCGGAAGCAAAAATCCCATGGCAGATCCCTGCTGTAATCTGGTGTGGACTGTACTCCAACATGGCATCGAAAAAACCCTGTTTTACCAGTTCCTCCATGGCGTCCCCACCGGGTCCGTTGGCATGAAAAGTGATAATCTCCAATCCTGCCTTCTCCAGGCAATCAACGACCTGCATCGCTCCTTTGGTTGTTGTTCCCAGCATGGAAAGGCCTACGCATATCTGGTTTGATCTCTCGACCGGCTTTGCTACTTCGATCATCCCGGCCAACGCGGCAACGGCATTTTTCAATATTTGACCAGAAATACAATTAATGCCAAGTATATCCGTAACAGGGTTGATCATTACAATATCCTTGATTCCGACAAATCTGTGCACATCTCCAGATGTCAATGTGGAGACCATCACCTTCGGAATACCGAGAGGAAGTACTTGCATGGCGGAAGTGCCGAGGTAGGTGCCTTGTCCACCACCCAAGCTGAGCAGACCGTCCAGTCTGCCTTCGCCATATAGATTGCTTACCGCTTTTTTTACCCCATTCGCCATAGTTTCAATGGCAAAGTTCTTATCTCCCTTTTTGATCAGATCTGATAATTGGTTTCCACCTAATTGCGCAATAGTCTCTCTGGTTAGATCACCTTTGATGTAAGGAACATTCAGAATTCCGACATCAATGACGATAGTATTAAAGCCCATATCCTGCGCGATCCGACTGCAATAGTCGATTTCTTTTCCTTTAGTATCTAAGGTTCCAACTAATACTATAGTTTTTTTGGCCATTATAACCACCTTTATTTCCTATCCCATTTATACTACTCCTCATCCTGTCTCTGATCTAAAAGAAGGCACGCCTTCTGTCCAAGGGCCCACTTGACTTTCTTCCGTTTTCAAGTGGGCCCTTGGTTACAGTCTAGAATTTAATCTTCCAACCTTTAGGCACGCTATTGGGTTTCAAATCAGTTACATCCAACATATCCCTGGTCAACAAGTCATGATAGATCCAGGTCATTTCCGGAACTTTCTCCCCTTTAACTAGGGATACGGCAATTTCCATAGATTGGCTGGCCATGTCAACCGGTCTGCTCAGACCTAAAACAGTAATCCATCCTTCTTCAAACAAGCTTTTGGTTAAGTCGCTCATATTAAAACCAAGGACCTTAACTTCACCGGGTTTCTTCCCGGCCGCCCGTAAAGCTTGGATTACGCCTTGGGTAAGCTGATCGGCAAAACAAGTAATGTATTCTACATCAGGATGGGCTTGAATCAGATCTTCCATTACTCTTAATCCCGCAGCCACATTACTCTCACAATACTGGATATCTAAGATCTCAATCCCCGGGAATCTCCGGAAAACCTCTTGTTGTCCCTGTAACAATAAGGTATTTTGGTCTCCCCCTACGGGACCCGGCAAGATGATGACTTTTCCTTTTCCTTTGGAATCCAACGCCACCCACTGGGCAAAGGCGCGTCCAGTAGCAAAGAAATCAATCATGATTGTGGAGTGAATTGACGGAGCCGGACAAGGCTGATTATCATTAACAACCTTGATCCCTTGCCTAATCGCTTCTTCAATTACAGGAACACCTGCTTCCGAGTGACAGGGGTGATAGATAATGGCGTCAACACCCTTTTGGACAACATCTTCAACTTGATTGATTTGCTTGGAGACATTGGCATAACCGCCTGCATCGTATAGAAGGGCTTTAACTCCGAGTTTCTTCGCAGCAGTGGAGTAGCCATACCATTTCTTCTGGAAATATACATCACCCACGTTAGGCAACATTACTGCTACCACTATTTCATCCTTTGCCGCGTTTACTGCGGGCCCCATAAGGTTAAAACCGCTGAAAAGACAAGCCACAATAAGTAATACGGATATAACTGTTTTTTTCATCAGAAACTTTTCCTCCCTTTACTTCAGTGTTAAATAGGTGCTGAATTATATTCGACCATCCCAATAGCTTACTGTTTTATCCCGGCCCACCTCCTTCCAGTTCACTCGGGTATTCGCTGTATTGAAATAACCTTCCCTAGGGAAATACTTACTCTACTCTACTCTGACAAACTAAACCCATGGACTCTTCGCCTACAGTAAATTACGACCTTTTCTTCTTAATCGAAGTCATGTAGACAGAGATGATGATGACTGCGCCAATCAAAACCCGCTGCACGAAAGTGGAGATCCCTAAGATATTTAAGCCGTTGGTCATAAAACCGATAAAGAGAACTCCGAAAATAGTATTGGTTACTCCGCCCTTACCGCCAGTGAGGAGTGTCCCACCAATAACTGTGGCGCCCAGGGATTGCATGGAATATTCCTGTCCTACTATAGGTTGTCCGGAAACCATTCTGGCGGTCAGAACAATACTAGCTAAAGCGCTTAATAACCCACTCAAGGCAAAAACAATGATTTGTATTCGGTCAACATTAATTCCGGATAACCGTGCCGCCTCTTTATTACCGCCCACCGCATATATATATCTGCCCAGTTTGGTTTTTTTCAGAACAAAATACAAGATTAAAAAGACGACAATCGCAATAATTAACGGTACCGGGAACCAGCCTACATAACCTCCGCCTATTACAAAAAACTTATTTATTACATTTCCCGGTATATTGGTGACCGGCAATCCGTTATTAGAGATTAGAGCCAAACCGTCAGCAATATATTGCATGGCCAAGGAAGCCACAAAAGGCAATAACTTTGCTTTACCGACTAATAGTCCGGTGACACTGCCGCAAGCTAGACCCGTCAGAATACCGATGATCACTCCCGGAACCAAACCGTATTTACATAGTGACAAGGCTGTAGTCATACTGACTAGGGAAATAACGGAACCTTGGGAAAGATCAATACCGCTGGTCAACAAGACAAGTGTCTGCCCGCAAGCGACGATAAATAAAATTGACGACTGTCTCAGCACATTACGGATATTGTTTAGGGTAAGAAATCTGTCACTGAGGAAGGTCAGGACAATCATCATAATCACAAAAGCAATAGGTATACCATACTTATTCAAGTCCAGGTTAAATTTTCGCCCATTTATTCTGTTCGTTTCTGCAACCGCCTTTTCCATCTCTTCTTCCTCCTCAACTTTTACTGATTAACGACAACCGCCTTATGCAATTTTTCTTGAGTTGCTTCCGAGCGTGGGAACTCCTCTTTGATCCTTCCTTCACTCATGACCAAAATACGATCACTCATCCCAAGCAACTCCGGCAACTCACTAGAGATCATGATGATACTTCCGCCTTCTTTTGTCAGCTCCAGCATTATCTTGTAGATTTCCACCTTGGCGCCGACATCAATCCCACGGGTCGGCTCATCAAAGATAATAATCTTCGATTGAGAGCAGAGCCATTTGGCCAAAACAACCTTTTGTTGATTACCTCCGCTTAAGCTTTCAGCCTGCGTAAACATACTCGGCGTTTTAATACTAAGTTGATTAATTAAGTCTGTTACTGCCTCTTTCTCCTGCTTATCATTGATAAATAAACTCTTAATGAAACGACCTAAAGCGGAATACGTAGTATTATTGAGGACAGACGCGATTAGGGATAATCCTTGATTTTTTCGATCCTCCGGTAAAAGTCCGATTCCGTAACTAATTGCTTCTCTGGGATTTCTGATTCTTCTGGGAACCCCATTGATGATGATTTCTCCGGATTCAATGTGATCAGCTCCGAATATCGCCCTGGCCAGCTCGGTCCTTCCTGCGCCCAACAGGCCATATATCCCAAGGATTTCCCCTGCTTTCAGCTGAAAATTTATATCCTTCAATTTGCTGTTGTTAAGGTTAATAACCTCCAGCACTGTATCACCAATCGGGCGTTCTTCATAAGGAAACTGATTTGTTATACTACGTCCAACAATCATGGTGATTAATTCATCATGGGAGGTCTCCTTAATAATTTTAGTGCCGATATAGGTTCCGTCCCGCAAAACAGTGGCGCGATCTCCGATTTCAAAGACCTCTTCCATTCTGTGACCGATATAGATGATTCCCACACCTTGATTCCGAAGTCTCTTGATCAAGGCAAATAACTCATTGGTCTCATCTTGAGTCAATGAAGATGTAGGTTCATCCATGACGATGATCTTCGCATCCAAAGAAAGAGACTTGGCAATCTCCACGATCTGCCGTTGAGCGATGCTCAAATCCTGTACAATGCAAGAAGGATCAATATTACTGTTTATACTTTCCAATAACTCCTTTGCTTTCTGAAACATCTGCTTTTTATCGATGAGCAGTTTGTTTTCCATTGGTTCATTTCCTAAGAAAATGTTTTCCGCCACTGTTAAGTACGGAACTAATTGCAGTTCCTGATAGATTACTGATATTCCCAGCTTTCTTGACAAATATGGTGAAATTTCCTTTACCACTTTTCCCTCGATTTGAATCTCCCCGGCATCAGGTTGATACGCTCCTGATAAGATCTTGATCAGAGTAGATTTACCGGCTCCGTTCTCCCCCAACAAAACGTGAACTTCTCCTTTTTTTAGGTCAAACGAGATATTATCCAGCGCCTTAACTCCGGGGAAAGACTTGCAAATACCTTTCATCCTCAATACTGTTTCCTTTTCATTTTCCATGATACTACCTCCTTTGTCAGGTATTCCGTCTCAGCAAACTCAATTTATTGGCCAATTCCCCCTTTTCCGCTATAAACGTTGAAAATCTACCTTAACTAACTGGGACTGTTGACATGATTCATGAGCCAACCAAAAGAACCTGTTTACATTTTTTTACAAATAACATTGTTTGTCCAATATAGCTCTTTCTTAATATATGTAACCAAGTGTTCATACAAAATTTAATCAATTTTTTTATAATAACCAGATGACAAGGTGATTAGTTGGTTATACCACTTTCTATAACAAGAATACCTGATCTTACTTTTATTGTCAAGAACTTTTTCACTTTTATTTCCCAACACTACCGCAGATCGCTAATAGTGTGTACAGTACTGAATGAGAATTATAAAAAACCCTCCTCAATGACAAAAGGGAGGGCTCTTTATACTGCTTTTCTTATTTACCTAATTTATTAATCTTTTCCAGATCATCCGCCACCTGCTTCAATCCAAGCTTTTCCAAGGTGGCGCGTGTCGGATAACTGGTTTCTTTATCCCAGCCATGTAGCTCATAATACTCATCAAGCAACCGATCATATTCCGCCCGATCTATTCTCCATCCTCTTAACTTGCCTGAGGGAATAGGCTCTGCTAAGTCGCGCGGCGTAGGCAGATCATCAGCCCGGGCAAAATCAGTGAATCTTAAGTTGAAGGCTTTTTCCAGGTTCAACTGTCGCATGGCAATTTCTTCGAAATCATCGACACTGACTTCCCGGCCGATCGCTGCGGAATAGAACTCCGCTATATGAGGCAGGTTAATAAAGTTGATATCTACAGAGATTGTATTATAGTGACAGATTCCTAAAGAATTATTTATCCTGTGTGAAACCTCCATATACTTGACAAGCTGTGCCTTTCCCTCATAGGAGAGGGCGTCCAACGGATCATCAACATCAATGTTAAATACTTTCCTGGCTTTTTCCTTATCGTTATTGGGAAAAGTCTCGGTAATCAACGCGCCGGTAGTGTGACCGCCTCCTCTGGTGGAGGTGGCTGTGCCCAGACACCACCCTACAGAGCCTCGTAAAACCTCATAAAGATCCTGTCCTTTAATATGCATGGCATAATAATCGCTATCCCTGCCTATAATCTGTGCCGCCTTCGCACAGCCTTCAGCCAGGATATTACCGAAGCCCTTCCGATAGGCGATCTTCTCCGCCAGTTCCAGAGCAACTGCGGCATCGCCCCATTCGAGTTTCATACCACCGGTATCCTTCTCCGTAATTATCCCTCGCTGATAACACTCCATGGCCCAACCAATGGCCCCGCCCACCAGGTTCACATCCAATCCCAATTGGTTGCAGAGGGCATTTGCCTTAACCATAAAAGTAGGCTCCTCTATGGCTAATCTGGTTTGAATCGTGCTAAAAGTCTCCCACTGGTTGCTGGTGGTTTTCAACCCTTTATACGGCCCCTCGGTGATATGGAGCCGTCTTCCGCATCCTCCTACTCCGCACCCGGGAAAGCTCTCCGGGCCAATCTCATATTTTTTCACAGTTATTCTGGGATCAATCTTCTCAAATAGCTCTTCCGGGATAGACGACTCTTGAAAGTTCTTCCAATTATTCCCAGAGATCTCTTGTTTTCTTCCGTAGCAGTGTAGAGTACCGTATTTCCCTAAATTACTTCCTTCGTATAATTTCCTGTACTCCTTCACCGCCTGCATAAATCGTTCCGGTTGAGCCACTTTAATGGCATGCGACCCTTTGGCGATAATCATCTTCAGATTTTTGGAACCCATTACTGCTCCGGTTCCACATCTCCCGAAAGCCCTGTTTTTATCCTGGATAATACAGGCTCCTCTTACCAGGTTTTCCCCTGCCGGTCCTATTGATACCGCATGCAAATCCGGATCATTAAGTTCCTCCCTGATTAGGTCAAGAGCGTCCCAGGTTGTCTTCCCCCAAAGCCGGGAAGCGTCCCTAATCTCAATCCGCTCATCCTCAATCCAGAGATAAACAGGGGTCGATGCCTTCCCCTCGATTACCAACAGGTCGTAGCCGGCATATTTCAAATGTAGTCCCACATAACTATCACTTAACCCGCTGGCCCAACCGCCGGTAACCGGACCCAGCGTACTGACGCTCATTTTATTGGCGCCAATGGCTGGAGTGCCCAATAACGCGCCTGCGCCGAAAATCAGTTTATTCATGGGATCATAAGGAGTCACCCAGGGCTGCAATTCATCATAGAGTATTTTTATGGCTATGCCTGTCGAACCAAGCCAGTCATCAATATACTTAGTAGTCGGTTCAGTGGAGATTTCTCCGTTAGACAAGTTTACCCTCAATATTTTGCCGGCATATGCATATAAATGCTCAGACATCCTTCTGTACCTCCTGCTGTGAAATCTGGAATAACTGGGGTGATCACTTTATCCGACTTATTTTTCTGTCATATTATTCCGCAATTTGTCTCCGCTTACTGAAAAACTCCTCCAATATCTCACGTAAAAAATCACTATGCGCGCAGTGTTCTAGGCAAAGCGGGATCTCCTCTCCTACGCAACAATCACAGGAAATACCGGCATCTCCCTCCTCCAGTAGTTCTACTATGTAACCTGCTTCCCCATTTTTCTTAATAATCTTGATGCTTGAGGCAGCAAAAGAAAAATCCCCCTGATGATGAAAAGAACATGCCAACTCGCACGTCTTACATCCACCACAGTTCGGCATATCAAATTTCAAGATATATCCCCCTTTTCTATGTTGCATTCAGAAACATCAGATTCTCTGTAACACCAGCTTCTTAATGATTTCCAGATGTTCCCGCATCATCACAGATGATTTTTGAGGATCGCCATCTCTGATTCCTTCATATACTCCATTATGATAAAACTCGATTTTTCCCAGGGAGTCTTCATCAAGAATATTGTATTCTTGATGTATAACCAACGTTTCACCAATACTATTAATAAACTTTTCAAAGAGCGTATTCTGAGAAGCCCTGGCAATTAGGGTATGAAATTTTTTGTCTTTTTCCGAAAAATCCCCATTAATGCCCTTCTTAAGCAATTTCAGTTCTTCCTCAACCTCTTCTTTTGCTGCTTTGATCTGCTTTTTCAAGTTCTCATCCACATTTAAGGCGGCCAACCGTGCCGCTTCCGTCTCCAGGATGATTCTCAATTCCAACATTTCAATTACAGGTTTTTTCCCAAAGACCAGAAGTGTGGATAAGGATTCAATCAGAAAATCGGTGTTATCTTTACTTACATAAGTCCCCCCTCCATGCCTTGTGTCTAAAATCCCTACATAACTCAGGATCCTCAAAGCCTCGCGCACCGGTATCCTGCTAACTCCATAGTTCTCCGCCAATTGCCTTTCATTAGGCAATTTATCTCCGGGTTTCAGTTTGCCTTTTATAATGGCTTGTTTAATCTCGTTCACAATTTGATCGCTGATACTCAGTTTTTTAATTTTCATCCTCATCACCTGACCCTTAATGTTATGAACCCCAAATGATAAGATCTAGGCGCCTATGCGGATAATTAACACATATAGCATGTTACAAATAGCGGCTGATTCCTGTAAAAATTGTTCCTGTTGCGCTTCATCGTATATTATTCGGATTTTAGCGCATAGGCCCTAGAAGAATTAATGAATAAGTGGTATAGAAATAAGTTGGTTATACCACTTTTCATCTCTAAGATATACCAAAATACTGCCTTTGTCAAGTTTTTACAAACTAAAGACCAGTATTACTAATTTTCACCGAAAATACTTGGTATTTCCATACAAATATTCGGTTATTCTAAAAAGCGTCACCTCACAGGTGAAAAGCCCTGCAAACATTGTTTATTACTATTACTGAATCAAAAACATTTACCCTTATGCTTCGTCCCCTTATAAATACAAAAACCCTCTCCGTGAGAGAGGGTATATATATATAAAAGAGGGGGATTATCGTCGCCAATGTTGCTGATCATGCTTGGAGGATTTGTACGACGCGCCGAAGAA
>DUOH01000038.1 GCA_012838955.1 Bacillota bacterium
AAAAGCGGGATGAAGATCATCTGCTCTCCCCTCCATCCTCATGAAAGTTTTGAAAATCGGAGAGATCTCCGTAAGGAAAAACCTCCCGCTGGCCGTCGATGCCTTTCTTCTCTGCCGATAAAGCAGCCTCTAGTTCCTCTTCAGATACTACCGTGGCGTGTTCAAAGACGAGACTGCCTTTGAAAGCGGGGATATAGAGTTCGGCTTTTTCTTCAATGAAGATTCCCAGTTCATAAGGGAGGATCCGAGTCTGGACATACCCCCCGGGCATGGTTAGAGCCGCTTTTAGTGTTTTCTGATCGCCAATCGCCTTGATGATATAGGGTGGAGCGATGCGCTTCGTATCTACCAAAATGGTGGTACCTGCACAACTCAGACCAGTCCGGGTGGCAATCCTTTCTCCGTTGATCGAGATTGCCTCTGCACCAGCAGCCCACAACTCATTGATCAATAACTCCAAGTGGTCATAGTGGATGATAAACAAGTTGGGATCCTCAAATGCCCTCAATTCCCTGGAAGCATCGGTCAGGATCACCTCGATGCCCTCTCCCTTTAAAGGATAAAGCCCAGAGGCCATGCGTAAACTCCTGACTTCGTCGTCTTTGTCGTATTCATGCAGATACTGTCGGAGTCTATCTACTTCATCCTCCAGGCGGGTCCGATCCGTCTCCAGTTTATTGATTAACGCGGCTAAACTGTTTACATTCTTCGTTGGTAGGTTCTGTTTGATCTTGGTTTCCGTCCGGAGCTGGAATACTAAGAGCATTCCCAGGAACATTGAGGCCAGACCTACACCTACCTGCCAGCTTCGTATCTGTATCTGCATCTGCCTCCGCCTTTCAACGTTTGGTGTGGAAACGAACCTTCCCTACAGTTCGTTACGATGTTACGATTATTCATTATATTACGCAACCTATGGACCTGATGATGGAGGATCTTACCACACAAAACGCGCTTTGGAATTCCCGCCATCTCTGAAGTATTTCTGCAGAGCGACCGAAATTCCTCTTCTAACGGGCTTTCCTCACAGCGGAGAGTTTGATTAGGCGCATGTTCCTTCCCATAATGCTTAATACCTATTATCTCTTATTACCTTCAACTAAGACCCGTTTTAAGACGTCCAGGTTTTCCAGAGTTTTCCCTGCGCCCAGCACTACACAGGCCATTGGATCATCAGCCAGATTGACCTTCATCCCAAGTTCACTGGAGATTAACTGGTCCAGCCCACGTAAGAGGGAACCTCCTCCGGTCATTGTAATTTCTTTATTCATGATATCGGAGACAAGTTCGGGAGGAGTACGCTCCACCACTTGCCGAATGGCATTAATCATCATACCGACTGGCTCTTTCAAAGCCTCCCGCATCTCTTTGGAGGTAAGCTTGATCGTCTTCGGCAAGCCAGTGATTTGATCCCTGCCTCTGACCTGCCCGCTCAGTTCTTCAGGTAAAGGAAAAGCCGAACCCAGACTGATCTTGAGTTCCTCGGCGCTGCGTTCTCCGATCATTAAATTATAGTTTCTCCGAATAAACCTGGCGATAGCCTCGTCTAGGGCGTCGCCACCCACCCGGATCGACAGCCCGCTAACCACCCCGCCCAGAGAAATAACAGCGACATCACTGGTACCCCCGCCGATATTAATCACCATATTACCGATGGCCTCATGTACCGGCAGCCCTGCCCCGATCGCAGCCGCCACCGGTTCCTCGATCAGATACGCCTCGCGTGCCCCCGCTTTGATGGAAGCGTCAATGACCGCACGCCGCTCTACACCGGTAGTGCCCGTGGGAATACTCACCACTACCCTGGGCTTGATAAAGATTCGTCCCCGGTAAGCAGAACGAATCAAATGCTGGATCAATTCTTTGGTTAATTCAAAATTGGCGATGACCCCTTCCCGCATGGGGCGGATGGCCACAATATCCCCGGGAGTCCTCCCAATCATTTGCCAGGCTTCATCTCCCACTGCCAAGACCTGATTGGTGTTTTTGCGGACGGCTACCACTGACGGTTCCCGGATGATAACCCCTTTGTTTCTGATATATACCAGGCAGTTGGCTGTTCCCAAGTCTATCCCTAAATCTTTAGAAAAGCGCCTCATCAAAATATGGTTCGGCATACGGCAACTTCCTTCTCTTGCGCTTATTAATCGTTAAAACAGATCTCCTTCATTATTCAACTCCGACCGGAACTCTTGTCCCATCTTATAAATAGCCCTCTCCATGTCAAAATTGGAGAAGACCATCTCTTCAGGTTCGATGATTTTGATCTTCCGAAATTCCTCTCGCAAGACAAAAGGGAGCAGATCTTCTAGAGAATCTGCGCGGACGGTTAGCTCCACCGGCGCATAGGCAAGGCACTCGCCCTGCTCCGCTTCGGGGATGGTGTAGATCTCCTGATCAGCCTGGATCTCCTCTAAAGCTACTCCTTGCCATGGCAGATTCTTGAGCATAGCCACACGTCGCTGACGGATATTCTCCGCCACTTCCTCCGGTTTAATCTTACCAAAGGCCAAGTTGGCAAGGAAGGATTGGCGGCCGGTCTCTCCGCAAAAGTCAAACCTGATCTTGGCTCTGATTGGGGAATAATCCCATGAATCACCTTTCTTTACCCGCAGCATCAGCTTCCCCCTTCTTCACGATCTGGGATTCTATGGACTTCAGGAGGCGCAGTTCCTCACCGGAAAGGCGCCGAAAAGCGCCTGGCTCCAAACAGCCTAATTTCAGTGGGCCAAGGGCGATCCGTTGCAGGGCGAGGACCGGATGGCCGATGGCCTGACACATCCGGCGCACTTGTCTTTTCCGGCCTTCGTGAATCACCAATCTTAAAATAGCATTCCCTGCTTTGAACGCAAATATATCTACTTTTGCCGGCGCGGTGAGGCCATCTTCCAATAGGATTCCTTTACGTAATGCAGTAAGGGCATCCGAAGAAGGCACACCTTTGACCAATACCTCATAGGTCTTTTCCACCTGATACCTGGGGTGAGTCAGGGCATAGGCAAGTCCTCCGTCATTGGTGAGCAGTAAAAGTCCGGTGGTATTATAGTCTAAGCGTCCGACGGGAAACAGCCTGATCCACTGTAACTGTGGGGCGCGGTTCACCAGATCCAAAACAGTCGGACGGCCCTGGGGATCGTGTACTGTAGTCACATAACCCTCCGGTTTATGCAGGAGGATATAGACCTTTTCTGCTTCCGGCCGAATGTGTCTCCCGTCGACCAGCACTTGATCGTTTTCCGGATCGATTTTATGTCCCGGCTCCAGTACGACCCGGCTGTTGACGCTAACCCGGCCCGCAATAATCATCTTCTCCGCTTGCCGGCGAGAGGCCACCCCGCACCGGGCCATAAATTTTTGCAGTCTCTCCATGCCATCACCTTTTCCCGACAGTATTGCTTTTCCTCGCTAGGCGAGGCTATACAAAAGATGAGTAGGACGACGAAAAATGCCCCCTCCCGGGGGGCATACGTACCGAATTCATCTTGTTCCTTTATTCTTCCTTATACTTAGGTAGAGTAAAATGGAAGGAACTTCCTTTACCCTGTTCACTTTTTACCCATACTTTTCCGCCTAAATTCTCCACTATGTGTTTGACGATGGATAATCCCAAACCGGTTCCTCCCATCTCTCTAGAGCGGGCCTTGTCCACCCGGTAAAATCGTTCAAAAATCCTGGGGATACTCTCCTGCGGGATACCGTAGCCGGTATCAGAGATAATAAACTCCATCATCGAACCCCGGTCTTTCTCCTCCACTTTGATGGAGCCTTCCGCCGGCGTATACTTTATAGCATTATCAATCAAGTTCACCAGTACTTCTCGGACTTGATCCTCATCAGCCCAGACCGCCGACGGACCCAATTCCACAGAGAAGCTGAGGTTCTTCTCGGTAATCCGCGGTTGCAGTGTTTGTCTGACCTCTTCCACCAGTGGCGGCACGAAGGTGCGAGTTCGCTTCGGCTCAATCTGGCCCGACTCTATCCTAGACAGATCAAGAAGATCGCTGATTAACCGGTTCAGGCGGTCGGATTCCTGATAGATAATGGTCAAAAACCTCTTGGTGGCCTCCTTATTCTCCAGCCCGCCGTCGAGGATGGTCTCGACAAAGCCCTTGATCGAAGTAATCGGCGTACGTAATTCATGGGAAACATTGGCTACAAACTCCGTACGAACCGTTTCCAGATGCCGCAGACGAGTCAAATCTCTGACCATCGCCAACACACCCTGAGTCTCTTCGCCTTCAGCCAGACAAATAGGTGTCACTTCAAGCTTGATATATCTCTTTGCCCCGTGTTCCAACTGCATCTCTCTGGTCTGTGGTTTACCCGTGACAAAGACCTGGTGAAATAGTTCGGCCAATTCAAATTCTTTCCAAACCTCCCTGGGAAACTTGCCCAGAGCTGAACCGGCATCCAATTTAAAGATGCGCTCAGCCGCAGGGTTAATAAAGGAGAGCCTCCCTGTGGAATCCGTGGCCACTACCCCTTCCACCATACTGAAGAGGATCGACTCCACCTTTCTGCGCGCCTCAATCTCCCGGTACAGCTTATTGTCCAGATACTCCAGGCGGTTACCTAGAAAGATCATGAACTCCTTATAACCAAAAGAGAACGGTTCGGCAGACGTCTTCTGTGCCTGCCGCTGTAAATCACGAAGAGGATTAATAAATGAGCGTTTTAAAAAATACCCGACAACCACAAACCAGATCAGCAACAGGACGGCAATCCCCGGTCGAATCCAAAACAAACGAAAGATGATGATCGGTAGGATAAATAAAGTTAAGCCAAGAATAAACTGTGTATGGAGTCGACGCATCCTTATGCCTCCCGAATTCTATACCCTACCCCACGTACTGTCTCCAACCAGTATGGTTGGGCCGGATCTTCCTCAATTTTTTGGCGAAGCCGCCGGACGTGAACATCCACTGTTCTGGTGTCCCCGAAGAACTCGTACCCCCAGAGGTTTTCCAGTAAATATTCTCTGGAGAAGGCTCTACCCGGGTGTGAAAGCAATAAGTGTAATAGATCAAATTCTTTGGGCGTGAGTTCGATCTCTTTCTGGTTTACCAAGACTTTATGTTGGCGTAAATCCATCTTAATCGGCCCTAAAATAATAGCCTCTCTTTCTTCGGACTCATTAAAGCTCTTGTCTACCCGGCGCAGAACCGCACGCACCCTGGCCACCAGTTCCCTGGGAGAAAAGGGCTTGGTGACGTAATCATCGGCCCCGGATTCGAGCCCTAAGACCCGATCAGCCTCTTCCGCCTTGGCGGTCAACATGATGATGGGTATATCACGGGTAGTCGTATTCTGTCTAGTTCGGCGGCAAATCTCCAGTCCGTCTATGCCGGGTAGCATTAGATCCAGTAAGATTAGATCCGGGTGCTCCGCTTGAATCTTCTGCCAGCCTTCCTCACCGGTCTTTGCCTTGGAGACCAGCCACCCCTCTTTTTCCAGGTTATAGGAGACTAGCTCCAATATATTAGACTCATCTTCCACGATCAGTATGCGTTCCTTGGACATATCCATCCCTCCTGTTTTTCCATATGTTAAGTCTATCCCACTGATTATTTGCTGTCAATTCCCTGTTCTGAAAGTCTATTGCCTCATGCAGTATATAAACAAACTATACCGGTAAAACCCACACCGTCACTGCCAAAGGTTCTTCTGCTTCAGCCGGAAGGTAAAGCAACCAAAGAAGAATAATAAAACGCAGAAGAAAAAGAAAAAATAATGGCGCAAGCAAGTCCTCCCTTCATTCAATATGTACAAGATGAGCACCGGGTTCGATATGGAACAGCTTTGTGCTAGTCAACTCTGATTTACAGTGTAACCAAACCACCTATTAACAATTATTCTAAGTCTTCCCTGATAAATCCTGCGCAAATAGGATAAAAATGTAGTAAATCCTGACCTGCGAAGGAAGATGGAGTTTAGGGCTGACCAACAGATCCGGGTCATCCAAACCGTTTTTCAACATGACTTGCAAGAGAAAACCGGCCGTCTACACGGCCGGTTCGTGCCTTGAGTTACTATAACCACTTTTCCAGGCGGGAGACGATCTCTTTTTTCGGATAAGCCCCCACCATCTGATCCACGGGTTTTCCGTCTTTAAACACAATCAGAGTAGGGATGGACATGATATTATAATTTGCCGAGATCTCCATATTTTCATCGGTATTCACTTTTCCGATCTTAACCCGACCCTCATATTCTGTGGCTAATTCATCGATGATCGGCCCTACCATCCGGCAAGGACCGCACCAAGGCGCCCAAAAATCAACTAGCGCCACCCCTGAAGCATCCAGAATTTCACTCTTGAAATTGTCTTTAGTTAACGTCAATGCCATCTTATCTTCCTCCTCGCTTTAAGAAAATTTCTTAAATACCTCCATAAATTTGGCCAGGGCAGTATCCGGGTCTCCTCCTCTGGAAATCTCCTGTTTTATACAAGCACCCATCTGGTTGCTGAGCATTGTCATCGCCACTTGCACCACTGCGGATTTCAAGGCTGCCAGCTGCATCATAATCTCTTGACAGGAACGCTCCTCCTCAATCATCCGTTGGACTCCCCGGGCCTGTCCCTCAATTCTCCGGAGACGCTTTAATAGGTTATCCTTTATTTCCCCGGAGAAACCCCATGCTTCTTCCGTCACTCTCAGCACCGCCTTTCTTACCATACCCCGTACCGTATATTTAAATTATATGCCAATCTTTTGCTGTTGTCAACCGGTTTTCTTGGAAAAAAACGTCTTCTCCTGTTACTTATCGAATTTTTCTCTCCCATCCCCGCTTCTTCCATGGGCTGGACCCTTCTCCGAAAATCATGCTTCAGCAAGTAAAAACACCCTTAGGCTTAGCTAAGGGTGTTTTTACCAAAAATCTTTGATCCGGTTAATTCCAGGTCATTTTGATCTCCTTCTTCTCAGCATACCGCTCCAAAGCCAGATCAACCAATTCCTCCAGGAGTCTTTGGTAAGGAATTCCCGTGGCCTCCCACATCTTTGTAAACATACTAATCTGTGTAAATCCAGGCATGGTGTTGATCTCATTCACCACCACCCGCTCATCCCGGTCCAAAACAAAAAAGTCCACTCTAGCCAAGCCGGAACAGTCAATGGCTTTAAAGGCTTTAACGGCCAGGTTCTGTATTTCTTTGGTCTTTTCCGGAGTCAACGGCGCCGGGATTAGCAGTTTCGATTGGTTCAATACATATTTGGCCTCATAATCATAAAAATCGGCGTTTGAGACTATCTCTCCAGGTAACGATGCCCTTGGTCGGTCATTCCCTAAAACGCTGCACTCAACCTCTCTCCCCTCGAGAAAGGCCTCAATTACCAGCTTTCGATCATACATAGCCGCCTTTTCCATGGCAGACTGCAATTCTTCCCGGCAACGAGCTTTGCTAATTCCCACGCTCGAACCCATATTGGCCGGTTTGACAAAGCATGGGTACCCCAGCTTCTCTTCGATCTCCTCCGCAACCTCCTGCGGGGATTCCCGCCACTCCCGGCGCAAGTAAACCAGATAATCGCCGACGGGCAAACCCTCCATCTGAAATACCTTTTTCATCAGCGCCTTATCCATACCCACAGCTGAAGCTAGGATTCCTCCACCGATATACGGAATCCCGGCCAGCTCCAACAAGCCTTGAATACTGCCGTCTTCGCCCATTGGACCATGAAGTAAGGGAAAGACCAGATCCACTTCTTCTTTTAATCTCCCTAACAAAACCCCGGCCGGGTTACTTACGAGCGAATAGTCGTTCTCCGCTCCCTGCTCACTTATGGGCTTTACCTGCAGATCCTTTGACTGGACCAAGCTCTGCGGTGATAAACCCGGAATCCACTGTCCGTCACGAGTAATCCCGATCGGAAGCACTTCGAATTTTGAGCGGTCAAGCGCTGCCTTTACCGAGGCTGCTGATAAGACTGAAACCTCGTGTTCCCCCGATTGCCCACCATAGATTAGAGCCAGTTTTCTCCCCATCGAACAGACCTCACTCCTTTTTTATGCATGCCTGCGGTTCAAGCCCGGGCGGTAAAACTTCCCGCGCTTCGCCTTGTAACCTTCTCCTCTTGGCACTGGTAATTCCGGCTAAACCAAGATTACCGTTATATTATACTATGGGAGAAACGGTATGGGGTTTACCGGTTTACCGTCTTTTCTCACTTCAAAATGCAAATGCGGACCAGTGCTCAGCCCGGTATTACCGGATAATGAGATGGTCTGCCCTTTGGTCACGATATCCCCTTCCTTCACCAGTAAACGGGAGTTATGACCGTAAGCGGTCGAGATGCCGTTTCCATGGTCAATAGCGATAAAATATCCGTACCCGCCGTTCCAACCACTAACCAATACCCTGCCGCTATCGGCCGCCGCCACCGCCGTCCCCGTCGGCACAGCCAAATCGATGCCTGAATGAAACTTGTTCTTCTTCAAAATAGGGTGCATACGCCAACCAAAGTTGGAAGAGATCCGCGCCTTTACCGGCCAGATCATTTGGCCTGAACCCAATGCTTCTCCAGAGTGTTGCTTTCTTTTGATCTGTTCCTCGATCTCTTTGGAAGTCTTCTCCAGTTCATCCAAGGCGGTCTCGAGTTTTCTCCGGTCACTCTGGATGACTTGGAGTTCCCTTTTGGCCTTGGAGATTAAGACCACTTTTTGCTCCTGGTTCTTGGCTGCTTGCGTTTTTAACTTATAATAATTGTTCCGCTGATTCTGAAGGCTTTTCTTTTTTTCTTCATACTCTTTTTGTTTGGCCGTAATCTCTTCCTTGGTCGCCTCCACCTCGCTGAGCAGAAATAAATCATTACGCAAGAAGTAAGATATTGCCTCAAATTTGCTGACAAAATCAGCGAAACTCTTTGCGGAGAGCAACCCTTCAAGATAACCGGAGAATCCATATTTATACGCTGCCACTAAACGCTGGTTCAACAGATCTTGTCTGTTATCGATCTGCTTCTCCAGGGTGCGACGTTCCCGTTCAATCGCTGCCATCTCCTTCTCCAATTTGGAGATGTTTCGTTCCGCTGATCTGAGTTTGGCGTTGAGATACTCCAGATCCCGCTCAATCCGATCCAACTCTCTTTGGGCTTTAGTTAATGAATTTAATACGGACCTTTCTTGCCGCTTCTTTTTGGTCAATTCTTCTTTGGTATCGGCAATTTGATTGTTTATAGCCTCCAGATCCTGTATACTCGCGACCACAGGAGGAGGGGCTTTCACCAACCCCGCGGAAAAAAAGGATAAAAAAAGGATCATAATCATTAATCCTGCGCGCGAAATCCTCATTGCACTCACCCTTTTTTGTAACGTTCCATCCATAGAGAATAATCGCTACCGTTATAGTATTTTTCGCTATCGCCTCCTTTGATCCTGCTATGATTAGACCCAATTTTCACCCTCCCACTCCCGACTCGCCAAAATCTGATCCAGTAGCAGCCGACCAGTTCGCCGTTGACTTTGCTTCCATATATTTTACGCCGGTAAAATCAGCATATAGACGATCCAGCGCCACCAGATCCTCCCGATTGACCTCCTGTAGATCCTTTTTCCCCAATGCCCTGGTTAATACGATCATCTCCTCCAGGCAACTGTGAAAGTAATTACTCAAGGTTTTGGCGCCTTGCTCCACATCATATTCTTTGACCTTTCTCCCATTATAAAACAGAATTTCTGTCGGCGGCTCCCAGGGGATGGTCTTGGTCACTTGTACATTGGACATGGTCAGAGCAGCGATGGTGCCGACAATTACCGCATCCGCCCCCAAAGCCAAGCATTTTAAGAAGTCGCCCGGTGAAACCAGTCCGCCGCCGATGATCAAGGACACTTGACCGCGCACTCCCCTCTTCTGTAAATGGTTATCAGCCCGGCACAAACAGAGCAGAGTAGGCAGGCCCATATCATCCAGTATAATACCGGGACCGCCATGAGTTCCGCCTTCCTTGCCGTCGATGACGATTACATCTGCGCCTCCGTCGATCAGCACATCCAATTCTTTCTCTAAGTGATGGGTGCCACCGATCTTTACTGCAATGGGAACACCCCCGGTCACCGTCTTCAGCCTTTCAATTAATCTCCGCCAGTCCGTAAAGTCTTCCACCTCCGGCAATCTGGCTTCTACTAACACATCCAACCCGGGAATGGCTGAAATCCTTTGGGCGAATTCCGCAGTTACTTTATAGCCGGGGATCCGTTTCGGCGCCGCTCCCCATCCTCCCTGCCCCAAAGCAATCTCAATCATGTCCGCCTGTCTGAGAACTTCTTCGGATTTTGCCCAATAACCCCTGCTGTATTGGAGGATATACTTATCAGCCACCGCCCTGACTTCGGGCAAAAAAGGACCACTCCCTGTATTGACCGGCGTCCCAGTTAGCATAGAGTTTCTGGCCAGGGCAAGCTCTGTTTTTAAGCTGACCGCTCCACCATAAGCCCAACCGCCAACCATGATCGGCATTCTGATCGTCAACGGCTTTTGTGCTTTCGGGCCGAGCACTACTTCGGTCTTAATCGGTGTGGAGGCAGGTAAAGGCGGCCGGGTGAAACACACCGGGTTGAATTGAATACGATCCATGTAAAATAAACGACGGTTCGTTCCGAAAGGCCGCTCCAGCATTTTGCCGCTGATCGCGCGAAAACCGGCTTCCATAAAATCACGGATTCCGATCTTCTTGATTAATGTGAAATACTCCAGGAAGGGTCCGTTTCTAACCAATCGCCTAAGAGTACTCTCCATTCTTCGCTTACCTACCAAAACCAGGAGAAACAGCCCGCTTCTGAGGCCCAGGAGACTACCGGCTAGTAGCATTAGGGTTATTACTTCCATCCGGTTACACCACCTTACCCTGCGGAGGAAAGAAGGCTAGTTCCGCTCCGCTCAATTGTGCCATCTCCGGAGTAAGCGCAGCGATGTCTACCAAGGAGAGCTCCTGCAGAGAAGTTAACCCCAGATTCCGCAGGCCTAATTTGATCTCCGCATGGCAGCTTTTTAAGAAGTTGGCCACACTCTGCGCCCCCTGATCAACGGAGAACTTCTTCTGCAGCTTCCCAGTGTCATATAGCAACTCCGTAGGCGGCTCCCAGGGTAGAACTTTAGCGCTCTGGGTATGGGCCATGACCAGTAACAAAATGGTACCAAGCGCCACCGCATCCGCGCCCAAGACTAAAGCTTTCAGTACTTGTCCGGGATTATAAAAACCGCCGGAGACGATTAAGGAGATATACTCCGTCAATCCACGGGCTTGCAGAAATTTAGCGGTCCGGCAGAGCGCCGGCAGGGTCGGCAACCCGTAATCGTCGGCAGTAATTCCCGGACCGTAAGCGATTCCCGCTTCCGCCCCGGCGATACTGAGAAAATCAATATTCGCCTCAGTAATGACGCCCAACTCCTCTTCCAGTAAGTTGGTGGCGGCGATCTTCACTCCAATCGGCGCGCCATTGGTTACTCGACGCAGATAGGCCACTAAATCCCGGAGTTTTTCCCCATCATCCACTCCGGGGAGACCCGCCTCTTCCAACAAGTTCTGACCTGGCTGTAACTTCATGTAATCCCGGAACTCCGGGCTGAACTCCTCATATTTGTGGAGCACCGGAGCGGATCCATATGCCCCATAGCCTAACTGGATTTCAACCGCATCCGCCTGCCTGAGAACTGCTTCCTCTTTCCCCCAATTGCCCCTGTGGTACTGGATAACCAGCCTTTTCGTGTGTTTTCTTTCTTCAGGCAGAAAGGCGCCGGAACCGGTATTAGTGGCTGTCTTCATCAGGTCCGCCGCTTTCGCCAAGGCGACTTTGGCCGGTAGGGAAAGTCCCCATCCGTAACTCATTCCAGCGATCATTAGCGGCAGATCAATTACCAGCGGCCGTTTGGCTCTGGGCCCAATCGTTACTTTAGTGTCGATGTCCACGGATTCGACCACCGGTTTTCTGACGAAATAGACTGTGTTCAGAGTGAGTTGATCCCAATCCGACAGCCTTTTCCCGGCGCCAAAGGGACGCCTCAGGATCCCACCGCTGCTTCCTCTGAGATCTCCCTCGATTAAGTTCCGGACGCCCACTTTGGAGATGACATTATACATTTCAAAGATATTCTCGGGGTAGGGGTCTTTGATTAGAGTCCTGATCAACCTGTCAATAAAGAAGTTAAGCAAAGGCCGCCATAACAGGAGGGCCAGCAAAGAAAAGGCCAGTAAACTCCCGAGTAATGCCAGAAAAAAATGGACTATCATTATATATACCCCCCGGTCATCTCTCTTTCTGCTTCGTGGTGGAACAGGTTACAGGGCGCCGACCAGACGGGTCAGGTGCTCCACACCAGGAAATTCCTAGGCAGGAAGCGATCTCTTTGCTACCGGTAGAAAGGTCTTCCTTGCCAACCTCCCGCAAGTGCGCCCGGCCTAAACATAACGCGATTTCCTGCATCTCCCTGCTGGCCTCTTGCAGATAGTCCCGCACCCTTTCCGCTGCGAACAGTATGTCTAGCCTCGGCCTGAATTGACCCTTGATCCATCGCGAAGAAAAGTTGGCAAACCCCCTCCCGCCCTTACCCGCACTGAGCGCTTTCAAGGCGGCGGTACCGATGAAAACCGCATCCGCGCCTAAAGCCAACGCTTTTAGAAAATCCGCTGGTGTCCGCAGACCACCCCCGGCCAACAAGGAAATCCTGTCGGCCAGCCCCTGTCGGCGAAGATATTGTACGGCCCGATTAACCGCATGAAGGGTGGGAATTCCCATTTGTGCGGCTGGCGACGCCGGATCACCCTCTCCGGCCTCCATTCCGTAGATGGCAATATAATCCGGTTGTGCGCCGGTGATGATCTCCAACTCCTCTTCAAGACATTGGCTGGCGCCGATCTTTACCCCCACCGGTACCCCGCCGCTCTTCCGGCGCAAGCCACTGATTAAGCCTGCCAAGTCAGCCCGGTCCTTAATACTCAATAATTTGACGGGAATAACCGCCGGTTCTCCGGGCTCAGCCCCTAATAGAGCACGGAGCTTCTCGTTTCTGGCCAGTCGCTGCAGGGGAATATTCACCGTCATTGACCCACAGGGACCATGTCCCAGTTGAATTTCGACTGCATCAGCCGCGCTCAAAGCCGCCAAGTCTTTATCCCAGCGTCCCCTGGCGAACTGGACGATTAGCTTCTCCGCTGCACTCCGTTCCGTTACGAGCAAGGGACCGTTTCCCGTATTGGCGGCTGTCCCGGCCATAGTAGCTCCCAGGGCCAAAGCCTGTTTTGCTTCTGCGTGTAAGGCAGTCTGATAACCCATACCGCCGAGGATGACCGGGATCTGTAATTTCAAAGGTTTCTTGGCGCACGGTCCAATCGTCACCTCAGTACCGATTTTTCGGGCAAGTAGTTCCGGCGGACGATGGAGATAGACCGGGTTAAAAAAAAGTTGGTCCCATAAAGAGAAGGCGAGTTTTCTCTCCCGGACCTGACTTTCCTTTCTCACCCAAGATTTTGCAGCATGATCCGTATAGCATAGGGCTCGCCTACGCCGTTCTATAGAATCTCCTGATTTAAACGGGCCCAGCCGCAGCGCACCCGTGGCTCCCAGTGCTACCCCACTAATCCCTATGCCCAGTAAAACTAGGCAGAACCGGAAATCCAATATTCTTCCCTCCTCACTCCCTATTTTAACCATTTTTCGCCAATCTAACCATCAACCCAAATTTATTCCACAATTGGCATGTACCTTTAATTCCCACCAGGAAACACCTGCTCAGGTTAGAATTATTCATTCAACAACAAAACTGTAAGTAAAGGGAGGCTATGCGCGGAAGACCAAAAACAAGCAATTTATGCTCTTTAAAAAATACAGAAAGGGAGTGTAGAATGACTGTCAAAAAATCAAAGATCTTTCTTAGCTTAATGATCACCGGTGGGTTGCTGGCATCCTTCTCTACCTCAATTAGCGCCAGAAGCTATCAGGTGAAACCGGGAGATTCCCTATATAAGATCTCCAAGAGTTTTGGTACGAGCGTCAGTTCTATCCAAAGTGTAAACCAGTTATGGTCCTCCAACATTTATCCGGGTCAGATTTTAATCATCCCTGAAACCGGGCAATCCGGCTCTGCCAAGTACACGGTAAAGTCCGGTGATACTCTGTATTTAATCGCCCAGCGCCACAATGTAACCGTGAATCAGTTGCGTTCGGCCAATGGGATCTGGAATGATTATCTATGGGTAGGACAAACCCTCTATATCCCCAAATCAACTTCTGGTTCATCCGGAAGTGGACAAGAGTATTATACGGTGCGCTCCGGTGACAGCCTGTATCTGATCGCCAACCAGTACGGAACCAGTATCAACGCGATTAAGTCCGCAAACAACTTGTATAACAACACTATTTATCCCGGACAAAAACTACGTATTCCACAAACGCAAAATGTACCGCCAGCAAGCTCCTCCTTCTCCGCTTCAGACATCGAGCTCTTAGCCAGACTGGTACGGGCCGAGGCGGAGGGAGAACCCTATGAAGGAATGGTCGCCGTAGCCGCCACCGTGCTCAACCGGGTGGCAGACCCGCGTTATCCCAACAGCATCCCTGAGGTCATCTATCAAGTGGTCAATGGTGTGCCCCAATTCAGTCCGGTCATCGACGGTAGAATCAACCTTCCGGCTACCGCCACTTCACGAAAGGCCGCCCAGGATGCGCTCAACGGCTGGGATCCCTCCCGTGGAGCAACCGGCTTTTACAATCCGGCAAAAACCAGTAATTGGTGGGTAAAATCCCAGCCATCCACTACCAGAATCGGTGACCACGTCTTTTTTAAATACTAAATAAAAGAGGTTGTCCCTTTGTCTTCCTTTTTGGATCCAAGAAATCCACTGAGACAAAGGGGACAACCTCTTTTACATAGTTTAAGCAACGAGCTATCTTTTGTCCGTTCTAGTGAAGCTGTGACGAGACTACTCTCCTAAGAAACTCTGATTGAGCAGTTTATCGATGGGCGTTTCTCTTTTGATGAACCCCATCTCCAGCATAAGTTGTTGAGAATCAAGCCAGGCCCGGGGATCCGAATACCCTAAGCCCCGCCGGATAGTATATTTATTCTCCCAGAGTTCCAGGGAGGCCAAGAAGACCTGTTTTTCCAGGGCCGCTTGTTTCTTGCCGAGTTCCGGCAGGTAGGAGAGGGTAATCTCAAAAGCCTCCTCCGGATGAGCCAACGTATACTGCATTCCTTTACGCGTTGCCCTGATCATCGCCCCCACCTTCTGCGGAGCGAGGGATATCTGTTTTTCTCCGGTAATTAACCCGTGTCCCACCAAAGAAAAATACTCCCACGACGGAATCTCCGTAATCTTGTACCCCTCCGCCCGGAGCTTCTGGGGTTCATTATTGGTAAATACCACTACCGCGTCTACTCTGCCTTGGGTCAATGAGGCAATCTGCGTGTATCCGATATCAACTAGTTCTACAGCGGACTCTTTGACTCCGCCCGCTCTCAAGATGGCTTTGGTCGCCAATAGACTGGTACCGTAGAGGGGTAAACCGATCTTCTTCCCTTGTAAATCCTGAGGTTTTTTTATCCCCGCCTCCTCCAGCGCCACCACGCTTGGGGGAAACTTCGTAAACAGACTCAATAAATAAGTAACAGGTATTCCTTGACTGCGGGCGGTGATTACTTGATCTCCCCCGGCTACGGCAAAATCCAGATGGCCGGCGCCCACTAATTGCAGGGCGTCAATATCCATTCTGTAATCAAAGTCGACTTTTATTCCTTCCTCTTGAAAAAAACCTTTCACCTCCGCTACATACCATGGGGCAAACTGTACATTCGGAATATAGGTCATGGCCAACGTAACTTCTTGCAGTTCTGGACCGGACAGAGCCAATCCGCAGCCAAACAGAAGAAAGAAAGCAGGTAAGATTAGAAGAAAGGTCTTTTTGCTCATCCGCACTCAACTCCTTTTTTTTAATTGTACTAAATCAAACCGGAGCAACTGCCTCCTCTATCTTCTCCTCTTCCAAGGCATCGCCAAATACTCAGCAATGAAAAAAAGTAAATAAAATCCGATCCCCAGAACCGCCAGGGCAATAATGGCGGCAAAAAGAAGAGGAGTATCAAAAGATCCCCGGGCAAAGTTGACAATATAACCCAAACCCTTACCGGCACCGGCAAATTCCCCTGATACGGCGCCGATGACCGCGAGGGCGCCCCCCAACCTTAATCCACTAAAGATGTAGGGCAGGGCGGAAGGGAATTCCAACCTAAAAAAGATCTGCCATTTAGTCGCCCCCATGATCGCCAATAATTCACGCAAACGCGGATCAGTACTGCGTAGTCCGGCGATCCCGGTGGTGAGCACTGAAAAAAAAGTAATCAACGCCGCTACCAGTACTTTAGAGGCAATTCCAAAACCAAACCAGATTACCAGTAAGGGCGCTAAAGCCACAATCGGCACCGCCTGTATCCCCACGAAATAAGGGGTTAATAACCGCTCGAGCACGGGATTTTTGGCCAAAAAGTAACTGACCGGAAGGGCAATCAGCGCTCCCAGGCAAAATCCCCCGCCTGCTTCTCCCAGGGTAGTAAGGAAATGCATAAAGAAGAGTTGCGGCTGGTTAAAGAATTCCAAGCTCCGTTCCAATACGAGACGGGGTGAGGGAAGGATAAACGGGTCGTAAAACCCGGACAAATATTCCCATAAATAGAGAAAGCCCGCGAGCCCCACCGGAAGTAAGAAATACTCATAGTACCTGCTCATTAACCCACTTTTACCTCTTACTTTTCCCGGCATCCTTCCTCACCCCCACCCTTCCTCCAGAAGTTCTTGAACCTGCCCTACCAAGCGACCGAATTCAGTTGTCCCCACTAATTTTAATGAGCGGGGAAAATCCAGATCAATCCGGACCTCGCCAATCACCCGTCCGGGCTTTTCTCTCATGACGAGCACACGATGGGATAAAAACACCGCCTCAAATATATTGTGGGTAACCAGTAAAACCGTGATCCCCGTCCGCTCCCAAATCCGTAGAAGTTCCAGATGAAGCTGGCTCCTGGTAATGGCGTCCAAAGCAGCAAAGGGTTCATCCAAAAGCAGCAACCGCGCCTGGCCGACCAAAGCCCGGGCCAAAGCAGCCCGTTGCTTCATCCCCCCGGATAACTGATGAGGGTATTTATCCTCTACTCCGGTGAGATTAGCCAAGGCCAAGGCTTCTCTGGCCCTCAGGTAAGTATCCTCCTTCTTGCTTGCGCTCAGCTCCAGAGGAAGCCGGACATTATCCAGGACTGTCCGCCACGGTAATAAAAGAGCGTCTTGCGGAACCAGACTCAAACGGGTCCAACCTGTGATTTTATTCTCCCCAAAGACTTTGATCTCTCCGGCTGTTGGTCTGAGGACGCCCGCAATCAACCGCAACAAGGTGGATTTTCCGCAGCCACTCGGTCCCACCAAGCTGATAATCTCTCCGGCGTCAATCTGCAAGTTCACTCCTGCCAGTTCCGGAAGTCCGTCGTCCTCAAAGGCAGAGGCCAAATCGATCACTTCAACCACTTTCTCCCCGGACGCCACCCCTCTCACCCCCCGCGATCCAGATCCCGCAATGACCATCATGCGGAGAAAGTAAAATACCCTGAAACAAGTCAGGGCATTTCAAATAAACCTTCTTTCATCCGGACTATACCGTCGGTTCTGGAGTTGCACCAGATCAGCTCAGTCTTACCTGAGGTCGTGGACTTAGGCCCATGAGCCTTCACCACCGGTCGGGAATTGTATTGCCACCTCATGTGGCAATCACGCACCCTGCCCTGAAGGAAATGGTCTATGCAATTGTCTGAGGCATAAACATCTATGCCTAAGTTTACTTTAATTATATGCCAGGGGCCGGAGAATGAAAAGTAAAGGGTAGGTAAATGCGGGCAAACTAGAGCTTGACTTCCAATACGGCAACGGGTTTACCCACACCCTCCTTCTCAAAGATCGTTCGGAAGCTGTCGGCCGGTAGATATTTCCGTCTGATCCTAATCGATAAGCCGGGGTAGGTTAGAACCTGCTTGACAACTTCCCCCGGTAACGGGGTCTCCTCTCGATAACGAATAAGAAGTTCCCGCCGTTGTAAACTGACTGCCACCGGTAACAACCGATATCCCCCGCTCGGACGGCGCCCGGCGGAGATGAAAAACTCCAGTTTGTCTTCGTCCGGAGAGACGCCAGCCAACGGATCACTGGAGGTCAACACCTCATGCGCGGGTTCCTCCTTCCCTTCTGTACAGCAATCCTCATAGGGGATGGGTCTACCTTTTAGATCCTCTTTAAAAACAAATTCCGCCTTGATCCCCAGGCTAAAACAGGAAAAAAGGGTGGCTGCCACCTTCTTCTTGATCTTTCTTTGCATCTTTCGCAGAGGACCGCCGTTTGCCTCAATTTGCCTGTTCACCCGGGCTAATCCCAAGACTAGCCTGGCTAGACGGTCGGCATTATGTCGCACTAAGCCGTTGGTTTGTAACAAAGAGTCCACAATCGGCACTGATCCAAGGCGGGAGATCTTTTCCCGGTCCGGCGCCACCGGAATGGCCCCCTCCTCGGCATAAGTCATCCGCGCCTTCTCAGGTACAGGTTGATTATTAACAATTACATAATCAATAAGGTTCTCCCCAATATGATCGATCAGGGCCCGTAAATGGTCTGAAGCGGTAAAGCCGGTTGTTTCTCCTGGTTGCGTCATTACGTTGCAGATATAAACCTTTGGGGCGGTGGTTCTATGAAGAGCCTCGGTGATTCCTTCCACCAAAAGCGGAGGAATTACACTTGTATAAAGGCTACCGGGGCCTAGAATCACCACATCCGCTTCTTCAATGGCCTTGATCGCCTCAGGAAGCGCTTTGGCACCAGCCGGTTCCAAATAGACACGGCGAATGGAAGAAGGACTCTTACCAATCGCCGATTCCCCATTGATCTTTCTTCCGTCGCTCAACTCGGCATTTAGTTGCACGTTCTCCAAGGTTGCCGGGTAAACCCGGCCTTTCACCGCCAAAACCTGACTGGAGGCTTCAATGGCCTTTTCAATATCACCGGTAATCTCAGTCATGGCCGCGATAAAAAGGTTACCGAAGTTATGGCCGGCGAGCCCGGTTCCCCCATTGAACCTATATTGCATCAACCGTTCCATCAGGGGTTCCAGATCGGCCATAGCAATCAAGCAGTTACGGATATCTCCCGGGGGTAGGATTCCGAATTCCTGCCGTAACCTACCGGAGCTGCCGCCGTCATCAGCCACGGTGACGATGGCGGTCAAGTTGTTCGTTACTTTCTTCAACCCCCGCAACACAGTGCCTAACCCAGTTCCGCCACCTATGATCACGATCCGGGGCCCGTTTCCTGACGGATGAGTGGTGCTCCCATCAGTCCCTGTGGGTGTCCAGGTGATCAACTGCCAAAACAGAATCTGTGTGTAATAACCTCCTCCAACCAGGGCGATTAGAATCGGAAACAGGCCGTACCAGCGGAATTTTTCACTGAGCAAAATGACTAAGAGCCCGGTCACTACGAGAAAAACAGTAGTAAAAAACCACATTATCCACTTTCGTTTCAACCTGCCCAATCCGCTCCTGGCCATTCCCTTTCCCCCTTACCAGACAATGAAATAAACACGAACCGGTTTAAATCGAAGATGTGCACTGGTGTTCAAAAGAGAGTTACTCAAATATCCCTGTGTTCTACTACGGCTTTATAACCCTTGGCGCATAAAAACTTCCCTAATTGATTGGCGATTGCAACCGAGCGGTGTCTGCCCCCTGTACACCCAATACCGATAATCAATTGGGTCTTGCCCTCATTGATGTATTGCGGCGCCAAAAATTCCATTAAACCATAGAGCTTACGTAAAAACTTTGATGTAACCGGCCATTTCAATACATAATCTTCTACTTCTTTATTGTTACCGGTCAACCCTTTTAATGAATCAACGTAAAACGGGTTGGGGAGGAAGCGCACATCAAAGACGAGGTCCGCATCGAGAGGAATACCGTTCCGGAAACCAAAAGACACAATGGTAAAGATCATTCTCTGTTCTTCCACAACCTGGCTGTACTTCTCCACAATCACCTCTCTCAACTGCCTTACCGTCAGGTTGCTGGTATCCACGATCAGGTTGGCCTTTCCTCTAATCTCCTCTAACTTGGCTTTTTCTGCCCTAATCCCGTCCAGAATTCCCCCTTCGCTGGAGAGGGGATGGGGACGCCGGGATTCTTTAAACCTACGCACCAGCACCTCTTCGGCGGCTTCCAGGAAGATCACCTCATGAGTCAGGTTGTTCTGTTCCAGTATTTCCAGGGAAGAAGAGATACTGTTAAAAAAGTCACCACCCCGCACATCTACTACTAATGCTATTTTATTGATCCGCCCTTCGGATTGTGCACAAACCTCGGCGAACTTCGGAATTAAAACCGGAGGAAGGTTATCGACACAAAAAAAGCCCAGATCCTCAAAGGCCTTCATCGCCTCGGATTTTCCCGCGCCTGACAGTCCGGTAATGATAACAAAACGTATGAACTGCATGTCGATGCTCCCCTCAGATGTCGTTCAAAAGCACACATCATATATTTATTAGTTCCAGCCGATATTAGCTACTGTTACATAACCTTCTTCTTGAAAAAGAAAAATCCTTTCGGAAACGAATGGTAAATCACTATGTAAAGTAAATTTCTCTTTCTTCCGCTTCGGACCTCGCCTTAGTTAGGGAAAGACTTATATAAAAACAAATCCATCATTATACGAAAGACCTCTGGACTAAGTTCAGAGGTCTTTTTCTCAAACCGCTATTGTGCAGACAGATATATCTCTTTACGCATTAGCGCTTGTCTTTTCCATACCAAATAAGCCTCCACTCAGGCAGACCAAGGGAGCTCCTACCGAATCTGCATCTCGTTGATGCGCCCCATGTACATTTTAGCTAAAGCGTCTGCTGCTTCTTTAGAGGTAGCTTCAGTATAGATCTGAAATACCGGATCCTCGGCGTCAGGCAGGACTAACGCCCAACCTTGGTCGTGGAAGACCTTCAAACCGTCTGTGGTTTCAATCTCATGCTCTTTGCTCTCTTCAAAAAGTGTCCTCATAATCCTGCCCTTATCCTCCCAAGAGCACTGTACTTCTTTTTGAATCGTATAGAAGGAAGGGAGCTCTGAGATGATCTGCGACAGGCTCATCTTCTCCTTGGCCAACAGCTCCAAGATTTTGGCCAGGGAAAAGACGGAGTCAAAATTCGGTTGAAAATGGCTCTTCCCATCCTGTCCCGGAAAGATCTTCTCCGTCACTACCATCTCCATTAAAGACCTGGCATTGGCCTTGGTTCGGACTACGTTACCGTGATGTTTTTCCGCCAGTTTCTCAATGGCTTGGGAAGCATAGACCGGTACGGCCATGGTGGGCTTTTGTGAGTGCTTGAAGACTAAAAGAGTGAGTAAAGCCGTAAAACATCGGTCATCAAGACGGTTACCCTTTTCATCGATTAGAATGAGCTTTTCCGCATTTTGATCAACCACAACCCCCAAATCCACGTCTTCCGTTGGCATCAACGCTGAAATTTCTCTCACGACTACGGAGATCTTCTCCTCTTCCTGATGTGAACCGGCTACAGCAGCGTCAACCTCGCAGTGCCGGACTGTACAACCCAACTTCTCCAAGACAGTGGATAATAGTATAGATAAACATGAGGAATCAGGCTTTACCATCACTTTAAAGGCGGAATTCCTAATGATCTCCACATCAACAGCGCTCAGCATCTTTTCTACATAGTCCTCTAAGAGACGCGGTACATAGGCCAACCCGCCCATCTTATCCCGGCTTACCCGGCGGAACTCTTCGGTAAAGAAAGCTTGCTCCACCCGGCGCTGGGTGTTACGATCAATATTCAACCCTTGCCCGTCAAAAAACTCAATCAAAACATTCTCCTTATTAGTTGGGGAGATACGCAGATGTGCCCCAGCTTCCGCCCCTAAGGTCACTATGGCAAACCTGGTAGCCGCAGTGGAAAGGGTTCCCAGGTCAAAAACGTCAATACCGCTGCCCATGATTCCGGCGATTAGGGCTTGCTTCAGTATTCTGGCGGGCTGACAGTTATCCACTCCGACCACTACTCGGTGACCTTCCGTGAGGTTTGTTCCAAAAGCCGCGCCAAGCTTCGCAACGAATTCCGGCGTGAGTTCGATGTTGGCGGTTTTGTCAACTCCCAGGTTCCCAAAGAGGTTGTTACTGCATGATGAGCCCCAGACCAGACTATTGTTAACCACTGAACCGCTTTCTATATACTTGCCCGGCCAGACCTTTATTCCGGGTTTCAATAATGACCTGGCGCCTACCGTACAGCCGTCACCGAGCACTGCCCCTTCATAAATGGCGGCCTTATGCTTGACATGGTTATAAGAAGCTAGGATCGCCCCTCTTGCTTCCGTATAAGCGCCAAGGTAAACGTGGTTCCATAATATACACCGTTTTACGGTGGATTCCTCTTCCAAGAAACTATAGTTGCCCAAGACAGAAAGAGAGCCGACTCTCGCCCCCTTTTTCACTCGGCAATACTCACCCAAAAGTACCGGAGGTTCCAGCACCGCCCCATGCTCAATCTCAGCGCCTTCCCCAGCCCAAATCCCCGGGGAGATCTCATGACCGGGGATGGGAAGTCTGATCCTTCCGCTTAACATGTGGTAGTTTGCCTGTCGGTATTGTTCAAGGTTACCAACATCCGACCAATATCCGTCCGCCACATATCCGAAGAGCGGTTCTCCTTTGGCCAGCAGTCCGGGAAAGAGATCCTTGCTGAAATCAACCGGTTTGTCCTTGTCGTAGTAAGATAAAACCTCGGGTTCCAGAATATAGATGCCTGTATTTACTGTATCGCTAAAAACCTCGCCCCATCCCGGTTTCTCCAAAAAACGACGGATTCTGCCCTCTTCATCCGTAATCACTACGCCGTACTCCAAAGGCGCCTCCACTTTTGTCAGGACCAGAGTGGCTAAGGCCTTTTTTTTTCGATGAAAGTCGATGGCCGCCTCGAGATTAATATCGGTTAAGGCATCACCACTGATTACCAAGAAGGTTTCATTCAGAAAATCCGCGGCATTCTTGACACTGCCCGCCGTCCCCAAAGGATTTTCTTCCACAAAGTATCGCAGGGAAACCCCATAGTCGGCCCCGTTCCCAAAGTAGTTTTTGATCAACTCCGGCAAGTAAAAAAGAGTAACTCCAATCTCTGTCAGACTGTATCGGCGCAGGAGGTGAATTATATGTTCCATCATCGGGCGTGCGGCAATCGGAACCATCGGTTTGGGAATTTTGCAGGTCAATGGTCGTAGCCGTGTGCCCTTCCCCCCGGCCATGATTACTGCTTTCAATTGAGCGCCTCCTTTTCAGAATGATAAGTATTTCTCTGCTCCAGCCGAGTATTACGCTGATCATACGTATAGCGGCTGGTTGTCAAGGACTTCCGCTCCGTATTTATCCAAGCGGAATTCTGACCGGTCGCCTTCCATTCAAGCTCAGCCTGGGATCTCCAGTCAGAATTCTCATATTCCGCCCGTACCTCTTCGTAGACGTTGATTGTCTCTTCCGCAATCTTATCCCAGCTATACACGGTTTCCACCTCCGACCAGGCCTGCCTCTTCATCTCCTGTGCCTGCCCGGGATGGGTAATCATCCAAATTATATTATCCGCCAGCGAATCAGGGCTATTGCTAAAGGCTTTCAGCCCGTTTCTCCCATGATGCACCACCTCCCCCAAACCTCCGGTATCAGTCACTACTACCGGTGTTCCGGCTGCCATCGCCTCCAGGGCCACAATACCAAAAGGTTCATAGATGCTGGGAAAGACCGCCACCGAGGCTGTGTTAAAGAGAGCGTTCCTGATCTGGTCGTCTATGTATCCGGTGAAGTAGATTCGCTCGTATATGCCCAACCGACGGGCTTTCTCCTTTAGATGGGCTTCATATGGACCCTTTCCGGCGATGACAAACTTGACATCATTTACTCTGCTCAAGACCTTGACTGCCGCTTCCAACAAAAGATCAAGACCTTTTTCAAAAACCAACCTCCCTACATAGAAGACGATCTTTTCATGGGGCGCCGCATACCTATTCCTGATCTCCTGCGGGTTCACGGATAGACTGCGAAAAGCTTCAGGAAAAACTCCGTTGGGAATGATTCTGATTTTATCTTCAGGCAATTGGAAGATCCGTCTTAACTCCGCAAACATATAGCGGCTGCAACAGATGACCCGCCAGGCTTCATAACCAAGCCACCATTCGATATTACTGATATAACGCTGGGTCTCATTGTGGAGACCGTTGTTCCGGCCCCATTCCGTGGCATGAATCGTTGCCAGCATGGGGATACGCCATACATGTTTCAAAAGCTTACCCGCATAAGCCACCAACCAATCATGAGCATGAATCAGATCAAAGGTCTCTCCCTGTTTAGCCAAGCCCATGACTTTTTCCACCAAGTTTAAGTTGAGCTGCAGAGTCCAGGAAATAAAGTCGGGTGGTTCCGGATTATCCATCTTACATCTATGCACAGTTACCCCTTTTTCATACTCCTCTTCTCCGGATTCCGCCGTTCCGACTGTGAGCACATGTACCTCCTGGCCCCGTCGGCATAAAGCGATTGACAGATCATGCACGTGGGGGGCGATTCCCCCAATCACCTTAGGCGGGTACTCCCAACTCAACATTAAAACCCTCATCATTATTCCATTCCTTTCTTCAAAATCTGGAGAATATGGTGTCTACTAGTATAAATCCCAATCTATATTAGTTTTATTCTCTCCATTCCGCAGGAGATCATGCGCCTGTCCCCCTGATTCCCGGCGCTTCCCCCTTCGTAATTTGCAAACTTATTTTTTAATTTACATTTTCTCCAGACAAATATTTTATTAGCCCATGCATATATTTAGTATGTATAAATTTTTATGGTGGAATTTACCACCGAACTGATGGGAGGAATGCTTGATGGATATAACACAAAGCTTGTCACGGATCATAAAAACATACCAAAATTACTTTGGAACTCTTTTTGTCTCCACCTTAATCGCGTGTGCCTTCTCCTTTTTATCTTGTGGTTTTTTCGCCGGTCCGTTCCTCGGCGGCCTCCTCCTTTACAACCTCCGGCTCTGGCAGGGAAGAGAAGGCAACCTCGCGGCCGCCACCAAAGAAGTCTTTGGCCACTTTGACCTGGCCTTCCCTTGTCTGCTTTTATTTCTCTTTACCGGCCTCCTCTGGTCTGTGGCCTCACTCATCGGCCACATTCCCTTCCTCGGCTCTCTATTTGTTTTCCTCTTTCATCCATTGCTCTTCTTCTTTTTTTGCTTGGCTTTACTCTTTATCATCGATAAAGGATATACCCTAATCCCTGCTCTAACCGGCGCGTCTCGAATTTTTCTCACCAACGCGCCGAACATCGCCCTTTATGGTTTGATCACCGGGCTGCTCGGTCTTTCCGGTGCGCTTTTTCTGATCCTGCCTATCATATTGACCATCCCCCTTACTTTCCTCGCCGCTTCTCTGGCCTATTATGAGCTCTCTGCCACAGCTTCTGCCTTGCCCAGGATTGACCGTCATTCTATGCTCATCGTCTCCATCTGTATTACTGTTCTGATTTTGGCAGGCTTGATCTTTAAATACAGCGGCCGATAGCGTCTGCGCAATGGAGCCGGGCGATTACGAGGCTCCGGCCTTTCACAACAACATACGCCCTGTGCTATCTGGCCCTACCAGCGGAGACTTCTACCGCACAGAAGGCGTCCGGAACACCTACTACAAAAGATATGGCCGCCACTGGATGGTTTCTTCTACAAAAAACAGGCTGCTCCACAAGGAACTGAAAGTTCCAGTGAAACAGCCTGCTTCTGATCGGATATTTTAATGAGGCGGATACTTAAGCCTATCTGCCTGAACGCGGTTTGTTCTGATCATTCACCAAGACCACCTTGGGCTTGAGTTTTCTGGCTTCTTCGTCACTGAAGAGGCCATAAGAGATGATGATTATTTTATCACCCGGCGCCACCAGCCTGGCGGCAGCTCCATTCACACAGATCACTCCCGAGCCGGGCGGTCCCTCAATGACGTAGGTATCAAAACGGGCTCCGTTATTCACGTTAACTACTTGTACTTGCTCTGCCGGTAGAATATCGGCCTTCTCCATTAACTCCCGGTCAATGGTAATACTACCTTCATAATGCAAATTCGCATCCGTAACCGTAGCCCGGTGGATCTTTCCTTTACACATCATTCTAAACACCTGGGTTTACCTCCTTCCCGGCCGCACAGTGATATTATCAATCAGCCTGGTCTTGCCTACGCGGGCGGCGAGCGCGATCAAAACTTCTCCGGTAATGGTGGACACCGGTCTTAAGGTAGCGCTCTCCCTGAACTCCAAATACTCCAAAGAAACCAGTGGTTCTCCGGTGATCATCCTCTTCATGCTCGCGCTTAGACGCTGTACACTGTCTTCTCCCGCCGCCACTTGCTCTTTGGCATAGAATAAGCTCTTTGACAGCACCAAAGCGGCTTTTCTCTCTTCCGGACTGAGATAGGTATTACGGGAACTCTTGGCTAAGCCGTCCGCTTCCCGTACTGTTGGCACCGGCTTGATCTCCACAGGAAAGTTCAAGTCCCTGACCATCCTCTGAATCACCCTTAATTGCTGAGCGTCTTTTTCTCCAAAATACGCCCGGTCCGGTTGGACGATGTTAAAAAGTTTGGTAATGACCGTGGTCACTCCACGAAAGTGTCCTGGCCGTGAAGCCCCGCACAAGCCCTGGGAGATCTCGGTTACTTCTACATAACTCTGAAACCCTTGGCCGTACATCTCTTCTGCTGTTGGGTTAAAAACCAGATCAACTCCGGCTTTTTCCGCTAATTCCCGGTCCCGCTCTTCATCTCTAGGATAACGCTGGAAGTCTTCATTGGGCCCAAATTGGATCGGGTTGACAAAAAGCGAAACCACCACATAATCATTTTCTTGACGCGCTTTTTCCATCAAAGCCAAATGTCCTTCATGAAAATAGCCCATGGTAGGGACAAGACCAATGGTTGCTCCGTCCTTCGTCCATTCGCTTATTACCTCCCTAATCTCCGGGATTCTTTTTATCCAATACATTTATCTTCCATCCTTTCCGCAGACCCATTCTACCTATAGTTCTTCGCCTAATCCTGTCCAGTAGCGAAGTGAATGATCATAAGCGCATGGGTTAATACAGGACACTACTTCTCCAGGAGCCGTTTGAAGGCAACCAATTCAGTTTCATCCATCCGTCTGGTGTTTTCTTCAGTCGGAAAGATCCCTTCCTTTACTTCCCGTACATACGTCCGGAGTCCGTCCAGGATCGCCTCGCCAACCTTGGCATACTCTTTAGCGTGCCGCGGCTTAAAGTTACCCGCCAGACCAAAAAGGTCATGGAAGACTTGTACTTGGCCGTCACAGGCCGGACCGGAACCGATCCCAATTGTGGGAATGGTCAAAATCTCAGTCACTTTCTCCGCCACTTCCCAGGGAACAAGTTCCAAGACAACGGCAAAAGCTCCAGCCGCTTCCAAAGCGCGCGCCCCTTCCACCAGTTCCACAGCTCCCTGACTGGATTTTCCCTGAAAATAGAAACCACCGAATTTATGAACGGACTGTGGAGTGAAGCCCAAGTGTCCCATAACCGGAATACCGGCGGCTACTATCTGCTCAACAGTATTTGCTACTTCTTTTCCGCCTTCCAACTTTACGGCCTGTGCTCCGCCTTCTTGGAGCAATCTTCCGGCATTTCTTAGCCCGTCCTCGAGAGTGTGATAGGATAAGAACGGAAGGTCTGCCACAATGAGCGGGGTTTTTCCTCCACTGGCTACGGCTTTGGTATGGTGAATCATATCTTCCATCGTTACCTGTACGGTGGTATCATAACCCAGGACCGTCATGCCCACGGAGTCCCCGACCAAAATCAGATCAATGCCGGCTTGATCGGCAAGGACAGCCATAGGATAGTCATAGGCCGTAACCATGGTAATCTTTTCTTTTGCCTTTTTCTTCTTTAAAATCGTGGAAACTGTGACCTTTTTCATCTCTTTCCATCATCCTCCTCAGTAGATAGCGCTGCTCTGAACTTATTTACCTGTTCTTCTCCTATATATCCATACTCGCCCGCCAACTCCAACGTATGTTGGAGCATAACCCGGTAGAACTCGACATACTCCGGCGCCCAGTCCTGAAGTCTATCCAAATGAAGGCTGACTGTGCCTAAATCACCTCTGGTGACCGGACCGGTGAGGGCATACGGCACTCCTTTATTCTTAATATTCTTTACTGCTTGCTCGATCAAAGGACCTGCTACTGAATAGAAAGACTCCTCCGGCACCCCGCATAAACCCAGCAGCCGGGAACTGATATATTCCAGAGTAACCAGGAAATTGGCAGCAATACAAGCCGCCGCATGATATAATGGTTTCCTCCCCGGGGGAAGAATAAATGCTTTACCGCATAACGCCTGTACCAACTCCTCCCCTCGCTGCCGGGCTGCTTCGTCCCCGTCAAGCGCGAACCAACTACCGGGTAAAGCCTTCCAACCGTGATCCCGGTCGGCAAAGGTCTGGAGCGGGTGAATGGAGCCGATAATTCCCCCTTTTTCCCTAATGGGGCGCAGCACCTCCGCTTCCAATACACCGCTGGTGTGAAAGAAGAACTTCTCTTTCAGCGGCTCTGTTGTTCTGCTGATCTCCTTGGCAAAACCGCCAACCAGATCATCCGGAACAGTAAGAAAGATCAGATCCGCTTCGGCGACCGCTTGAGTGACATCCACCGCAATTCCGGCCTTTACTTTATCGGCCAAGCCCTGTAGATACTCCGACCGTCGACCACAGACCGTGCTAATCTCCCACCCGGCATTGAAGAGTCCCAGGGCAAAAGCAGAGCCGACCCTGCCGGGTCCGATGATCCCTACCCTTCTTTTCTCTTCTCCTAACATGCTATCCCTTCTTAATGATATTAGTTAGGGTATTTCCCTTCATAAAAAATACCTCCCGCCGGAGAGAGGCGGAAGGTAATAAAGACATTCAAAGTATTCTTCGACCCCCGTCTCGGTCCTGATGGATCCCAGCGGTAAATTTAATAGTCAATAACTCCCAAACAACCAACCAGCAGCGGCAATCTCCCCAGCTCTTGAGTATGGCCTTTCCGGTCCCATCTCGTTCTTACTGGAACTGTCATGGTCTGTACGAAGATCGCGCCGCTCGTCACCGGTCACTCATCTTTCGTTTTTTCCATGAACACCGCTACTTTGATAAGTTAGACTTGGCAGAAATATAATTGTAGGCATACAAACCTGTTTTACTCAAGTATCTTATTGGCTGGACGGCGAACCTCCACCTCCAGGCAGTCCATGATCCCTCCACTTGGAGGGTTTGGCTTTCTGACCCGAACCACAATTTCATCTAAGGTATAAGCGGAAAGAATCTCTTCCGCAATGGTATCGGCCAACGCTTCCATGAGATTAAACCCGCGCTCTTCTACTACATCCTTGACAATAGTATAGATCTCCACATAATTAACGGTGAGTTCAAGATCGTCGGTAGAACCGGCCGGTTTTAGATTGAGGTACAGTTCCACATCAACCTCAATTCTCTGGCCCAATTCTTTTTCTGCTTCAAACGCGCCATGGTAGCCATAGAATACCATATTTTTTAAGAGGAGTCGATCAGCCAATTTAATCCCTTCCTTTATAAAGAACATTTTACCCTATTCCGAAGAATATGTGAATAGCTTTTACCCTGATTCCCCCAACACGCTGAAAAAACTTGTTGCTTTTCCTTGCTATGGCTGGAGATTTATTGACAAGCACAACTGAAAAAAGGTAGAATAAAAGATGAATATTTTTAAGGTGGCTATATTATGTCATGCACAAATCGGATTAAAGAAGAGATTTTAGAATTAAAGGCTGAGCGACGCGCCATAATCCTGGCCCACTCTTACCAGAATGAAGAGGTGCAAGATATCGCCGATTTTGTTGGTGATTCTTTCGCTTTAAGCCGGATTTCCGCTGAAAACGACAGTTCAGTGATTGTCTTTTGTGGAGTTCATTTTATGGCGGAGAGCGCCTATATCCTATCACCACAGAAGACCGTTTTATTACCGGTTCCGGAGGCAGGCTGTCCCATGGCGGATATGGCAGAGGTCGAGGACGTTCTGGAATGGAAGGAAAAGTATCCACAGGCGGCCGTGGTTTCCTATGTAAATTCTTCGGCTGCAGTCAAAGCAGTGAGTGATATCTGTTGTACCTCGGCAAATGCTATCAATGTTATTAAATCCCTTGACCAGAAAGAAATAATCTTTTTACCCGATCAGAATCTCGGGAGTTACATCGCAAGCCGGGTACCGGAGAAAACCATTCATCTCTGGCCCGGGTACTGCCGCACTCATCACCGGGTCACTCCCGAAGAAGTGCTACGAGTAAAGGAGCTTCATCCGGAAGCGGAGATCCTAATCCATCCCGAATGCCGCCCTGAGGTTGTTGCCTTAGCCGATTTTGTAGGGAGCACCACTCAGATTATTAAACAGGTTTCCCGCTCTACTGCAGACTCCTTTGTCATCGGTACGGAGATGGGAATCATCCACGGGCTCACCAAGAAGTATCCGCAGAAGAAATTTTATCTGCTCTCACCCGGCTTGATCTGCCCGAACATGAAAAAGATTACTCTACAAGATGTTTTACACTCCTTAAAAAATCTACAGCCTGTCATTACCGTACCTGAACCAGTCCGTTCCCAGGCCTATAAAGCCCTCGATCGAATGTTGCAAATTGGTTCCTAAAGGGGGTTGCCATCTTAATGGCGCTATTTATCTCTAACAAAGACCTGCCATACACCCCTTTTCTCGTCATTGGGAGCGGAATTGCCGGTCTTTACACTGCTTTGAAACTTTCGGAGATCGGAGAAGTCACTCTGGTCACCAAAGAAACTTTGGTCGAGAGTAACACTGCTTATGCGCAAGGCGGGATCGCGGCCGCCATCAGTCCTACCGATTCCCCGGAATTTCATTACCAAGATACCATCAGAGTCGGGGGCGGACTTTGCCAACCTGAGGCCGTGCGGCTCTTGGCGCAAGAGGGCCCACGGCGTGTACGGGAGCTAATGGCGTTAGGTGTGCCCTTTGACCAGACCGCCGGAGAACCGGCTCTTACCCAAGAAGCGGCTCATAGCAGGAGAAGAATTCTACACGCCGACGGCGATGCCACCGGCCGTGAGATCTCCCGCGTCTTAACAAGGTATGTCATTAGAAATTCTCGCATCAGAGTAATTGAAAACCGTTTTGTTGTTTCCCTCTTAACTGCCGATGGAGTGTGCCATGGGGCTCTAACCATGAAAAAAAAGATCGAACGCCTGGAAGACTGTGAACCTATCCTCGCCGGAGCAACCATCCTTTGTACCGGTGGATGCGGACGTGTCTATTCCGCTACCACCAATCCGCAGGTAGCAACAGGAGACGGTTTGGCCATGGCTTATCGCGCTGGCGCCCCATTGACGGATCTGGAGTTTATGCAGTTTCACCCCACCGCGCTCTTTTTGCCGCCCGCCCCGCGCTTTCTCATCTCCGAAACAGTACGGGGAGAGGGTGCGCTTTTACGCAATAAAAAAGGGAAACGGTTTATGCCCGGGTATCATGAGCAAGCGGAATTGGCGCCTAGAGATGTGGTAGCCCGCGCTATTTATCTGGAGATGCAAAAGACAGATACGGACCATGTCTATCTCGATCTCTCGGTATTAACTCCGGAACTAATCAAAATGAGGTTCCCTAATATCTACGAAACCTGTTGCAAATATGGTTTGGACATCACTAAAGAACCGATTCCCGTGGCTCCCGCCGCCCATTATATGATGGGGGGAATCGTTACGGATCTCTGGGGCCGTACAGGCCTTCCCCACCTGTTTTCCTGTGGAGAAGCGGCAAATACCGGAGTGCACGGGGCTAACCGTTTAGCCAGTAACTCTCTGCTCGAAGGTTTGGTCTTCGGTCACCGTATTTACGAATATCTTAAGGGAAAAGCGCCCTCTGTCCCTCCGATAAATATCGGTTTTAAGGCGGAAATCGAAACCTCCACCGATCCCCAACTTACTAAAGTCCTGATCACAAAGGTACAGGACTTGATGACCAAGAATATGGGGATCATACGCGATCAAGAGAAACTGCAACGCGCTCAAGTCCTTCTGGTGGAAGACAGCGGTACTGTGCAGCCTGGCTTTTCTCATCAAACCTTCAGTGAAGAATACCTGGAATTACAGAATATGCGGTTAGTTGCCGGGCTGATGATTCAAGCGGCTTCATTCCGCACAGAAAGCCGCGGTAGCCATTTCCGTACCGATTTTCCGCAAACCAATCCGGACTGGACAAAAAAGATCTTTTTATTCAAACCAGGTAAAGTAAGAATCGTTCCCGGCAACGTCCTTCCCAACTGGTCTTGGCCCAGCTAATGCTGGTTTTCTAAAGGTAGGTTTTCCTCTTGTCGTACCAGTAATCAACTAAAAGAGAAGGATGGGTGATCAAGTTGTTGTTACTTACGAAACAATCTTTTACTGAAATAGTACGGCTAGCGATTGAAGAAGACTTGGGAGCAGGGGACATCACTACTAACTCCACTATTCCACCGTCTCTAACCGGAACCGGTAGATTTATCTCAAAAGATTCGGGGATTATCTGTGGCTGGCCCGTAGTACGGGAGGTCTTTGCGCAACTAAATCCCGATATTAAACTGGAGATCTTCTTGGATGACGGAACCGAAACCAGTCCTGGTGAGACTCTAGGGGTGATCTCCGGCCCGGTACGGGAGATTCTCTCCGGTGAGCGTGTGGCCTTGAACTTTCTTCAACATCTGTCCGGAGTGGCCACCCGTACGCATACACTGGTCGGACTGATTTCAGAATACCCTGGAGTACGGCTGGTTGATACCAGAAAGACTATACCCGGCTTTAGAGCACTCGACAAATACGCCGTCCGGGTGGGGGGCGGGCATAATCACCGTCATAACTTGATGGATGCTGTTTTGATCAAAGACAATCATATTGCCGCTGCCGGCAGCATTAAAAAGGCGGTGGAGTCTGCCCGGGCGCGTATTCCGCACACTATGAAGATAGAAGTGGAAGTAGGATCAGAAACACAGGTCTTGGAAGCATTGGAAGCCGGGGTAGACGTTATTATGCTGGACAATATGACTCCCCAGCAAATCAAGGCCATGGTCAAGCTGATCAATAAGCGTGCTTTAATCGAGGTCTCGGGAAAGATCACGGAAGAAAATATAAAGAAGATTGCCGCTTGTGGAGTAGATATCATCTCCTCGGGCGTCCTCACCCATTCAGTGAAAGCCTTAGATATCAGCTTAAATATTGATCTTCATAAATAATTGTGTTTTGCACGCGTAGCGTACGTACCGGATGGGGATGGGGATGCGTACGTATTAAAGTAGGCGCAATCCGGTATCTAGTGTACCGGCTGCCTTTGCACACATCTCCGTCCCTGAACCCCTCAGGTGAAAAAAACGGCTCTCCCTTGCTGAAGAGGAGAGCCGTTTTTTTCAGGTTTAATTTTAAATATAGGTTTCATATACAGGCTTCTTTCGCCGTCAGTATCTATCTTCACCGGACAGGCTAAAATCTAAACCCGCCGGTCAGAAAGGCGCCCACGCTGTCTTCACCCTGTACAGCAGCTAAGTCCAGGAGGAGTGGGCCGAGTTTTCCACCTACTCCGGCGGTGAAGCGCACATCATCATCGGCAGTGTATCCCCCCACACGCAAGAAGATAACACCCAAAATAGGCTGTTCCACCCCGAGATGGAAGGAGTTCTCTTCTTTGCTGGAGAAGGCGATCTCGTAATCCGCCGCGATTAACGTTCCCGTGACCGGAAGCTTCAATGCCCCGCCCACCGCTAGAATGGTCGGAGGTTTATAGGTCTCGGTATAATCTTCGGTGGTTAATAAGACATTAGTATACCCTTTTTCAATTTCTTGTTCTAGCCTTTTTTGGGCTTCTTCCACATCACCTTCAGCATCTGTAATATAATCCTTTAACTTGTTTTGAAGATCTTCAGTATTGGTGTTGCTTCTTTTTCCCTCAAGCTTGATTCCGCCTAAAGGAATATTACGTAGAACCGCGCCTACCCGCACCCGATCACTTACTTTGAATAATCCGCCGACATCGAGCAGGTATCCCATACCCGTTCCGTATTTCACTTCGCCATTTGGTGCTTTTAACGGTACTTTTAGTCCCTCTATGTCCAGCATAACGTCTTCTATCTTATAATCGGCAACCCCTCTACCTAACGCAACCCCTTTAAGATTGACTCCTACCCCGAGTAGATCCGTAAATTCCCGGGCAATCGAGAGGGATACCACCAACGGCACATTACCTTCCAGGTCGCCATTTTTTCTATTTAAGCCTCCGGAGTGAATATTCGGGTCAAAAAATAGATTAACAGCGAAATGGGAGAAGTTTATTCCGGCTCCGAGATTTACCATCATTTCTAGCTTTTTAATTTCTAAGTTCTCCAAATCAGTAAAGGAACCGACCTTTTCAAGCTTTTCGAGCTTGTCCCGGAGTTTCGAAAACTCGTCCCACTCTCCAAGTGCGCCGAGAGTAGGGGTTAGTCCGAATCTTATTTGAGTTAACCCTGCCGGATTCCAATAAGCTGCTGTGCCATCGTCGGCCACCGCAGTGAAGGCGCCGCCCATCCCCATGGCCCGCCCGCCCATTCCGGTTGAGGCCAGAGCAGTCTGGGCCGAGACTGTCAGCAACAGCACAGTGACACCGACTATCCAAAGTTTCTTCATCAAAGAGGCCTCCTTCGCCCACCCAGTCCCGATCGTATGCAGATCAAAGTAATTATTTATACATCTTATATCGGCAACAATTACATGAAATTTAATACTTTAACCAAAAAACAATAAAAACAATCTCTCTGATCAAGCCTGAAACTATTTACCCTATTTATTTCGCCACAGGTTATTCTCTCTATTCAAATCCGGCCACCAGGCATCAGGATCCAACCACACTACTTGTACGGGCTCTTCAGTCTCGACGATGACCGTTTCTTTACCATGCTCGGCAAGATCAATCCGGTACCGGATGGTCTCTGTTTCTGTTTGAACCTCCACATCCACTTGGCCCTTGAACCTGTCCCCCGCACCCGAGAGGAGAACCGCAGTTCGGTACCCCTCCGCCATCTGTTGGCTGGCGCAGGAGACGATCTCCAGGTCCAGATGGAAGGCATTCTCAAAAAAGTACGCAAAAAACCACTGCAGATCGAGCCCGCTTATTTTCTCCGCAACCGTTTGAAAATCTCCGATCGTAACAGTCCCCCCGGTATACTCCTGATATGTTTCTTTCAAAATCTGTAAAAATTCTTCTTCCCCTGTTAGGTAAGAAAGGGCATGCAGAACCAAGGGGGTTTTACACTCTGCCAACTGTTGTTGCCAGTCTAAGAAAGGAGTGATCTCGTTCAAAGGCTTCTCATACCAGAGGAACTTCTGTTTAGACAGGAGATATCTCTCATACCACTGATCTATAATCCCGGACGCCGCCTCAGGAGAGTATACTTCTTTAGCCGCCAGATAGGCGTTGTAGGCGGTCAAACCCGTCAGCAAGGCCGCTCCCCCGCTGCCTTCCGGTCGCACCGCCCCGCCCCACCAAGCCTGCGCAAGCCCGGCGGCTAGCTCGAAGATAAAATCATTCTTCAATTCCGCCCCGGCTCCCTCGGTCTCAATCTGATCTTTTCCCTTAAAACCAATTACCGCGCTGTAAAGGTTGGCTCTGGTCTGCGTATCCTGTTTATCTGTAATCAAATAGTAGCGGCTTCGCTCCGGCAGCTCCCCAATTCTGGTTGTATAGTATGTATTTAATTCTGTAACCGCCTGTTGCAGTAGTAATCTTTCTTCACCGGCCAGCGTCCGATCGGCCCAGAACCTGAGTTCTTCCTCCTGCCACAGATTATGCAGGTGTTTGTTGATCAGCAGTAAAGAGAAGGGATGGGAGACTAAATATTCGTGTAACTTCACATCTTCTTTGAGCTCCACAACGGGTGTGGAAAATCCGGAAAAATATGGCTCCCACTCTTGATCAATAATGCAGCGAAAGGTAATTGCGCCCTCTGTCAGCCCCAACGGTTGCGGATACCATTTTTGGGCCGAAGAATATAGTAAATAATCTTGAGCAACAGGGGCCTTCCCCGAATAGATTAAGAAAAGCTGCACATCGTCTCCTGCTTTCAAACGGGGCAAATAAACCCGCCAACATTTGACTTGTCCATGCTTAAACCAACACTTAACCGGTAAATCCTCTTCATTATACTTTACTGAATCAAATTGAAAGCCTTCATAGAGCATTAAGGGTAAAAACCCTTTAAACTCTTTCTGCACTTCAAAATCGAGCACACATTTGACGGTGATAAAATCAGGGGCAAACCTGGCTTCCACATTATATTTGGGCTTACTAAAAGACTGATTATAGAACCCGTCATTCGCTATAACCTGTTCGATTCGTCGATTGGAAAGACGACCGATCTGGGCGACACAAACTTCTTTAATTGGGGAAATAGCAATTACTACTGCAATCATAAAAAGCGCAATCCTAAAAAAAACTGAGCCGAACTGCATTAACCCTTTGCTAGCCTTCTGAACCGCTCTAATCATGAAAAATCCTCCGGTGTTTAACTTTTCTTCAATGTTATTGCTTATTTAAAAAAATATCCTTCAGCGCACAACGGATAGATAGATGTATTAAACAACAATGAAAGGTATATGATGTTATTTCTCCCAAATTTAAGTTGTTCCTTCTTTTCCTGCGTCTTCTTTGAATTTTTGTTATATTTGTCGAAAAGTTTTCGTAAAAAAAGTCTTGTCTAAAAAATCTTGATAAATAAGACGGAAAAACCCACTCTCCTTCGCCATATTTTAATCCTTTCCAGAAAGGACTTTACTGGCGAAGAGAGAAGAGAAGTAAAGTTATATCAGAGTGAAGGGATGTTTGGGGAAAGTGCATTATTTACAAGAAAAATTCGCTGAAATCGGACTGACTATTCCGGAAATACTACTGCCCAACGCTGAAGTGGATCTGGAAAAATGGGCTGTAGTAGCCTGCGATCAATTTACTTCAGAAAGGGAGTACTGGAGACAAGTGAAGGATTATGTGAATGAACAGCCTTCCACACTTCATCTGATCTTTCCAGAAGTATACCTGGAGGATCCGGATACTGAAGAAAGAATCGCTAAAATCCGGCAACATATGACCAACTACTTAGCTAGCAACACCTTCTGCCCGCAACCACCTGGCTTTATTTATGTTGACCGAAGAACACCGTATACCTACTCTAGAAAAGGCCTGATTGTAGCGGTTGATCTGGAACACTATGACTACCGTCCGGAAGCCAAAACTTTAATTCGCGCCACTGAAGGTACGATCCTGGATCGTTTGCCTCCCCGAATCAAGATTCGCGAAGGCGCGCCAGTAGAGTTACCGCACATCATGGTCTTAATTGACGACCCCGAAAAGACGGTGATCGAACCTTTGTCCGCAGAGGTTGATGCGAACAACCTGCAAAAATTATACGATTTTGATCTAATGCTGAACAGCGGGCATCTCCGGGGATACCTGGTTAATGATGAACGCCTGTTAACTGGGGTTCTTCGGGCGTTGCAAAGATTAACCGAACCCGCCATATATCGGGCTAAGTATCAAGTGGAGGAACCCCCTTTGCTCTTTGCCGTTGGCGATGGAAACCATTCCTTAGCTACAGCCAAGGCGGTATGGGAGAGGATAAAAGAAGCGCATACCCGCGCGAACAAGGTAAATGAAGATATTATGAATCATCCTGCCCGGTACGCTTTGGTGGAATTGGTTAACCTCTATGACGAGGGTTTGGTCTTCGAACCCATCCATCGGGTATTATTCAGTGTGGATCCCACTGCTGTGCTTGAAGGAATGAAGAATTATTTCTCCTGTGAAATTCAGTACATGAACGGGGTTAACATCCCTGAATATCTGAAAACTACAAAACAAACTTTTCCGGATGACTGTGCGTGCCGCATTCATCTGATTGGTTTTGTCAGTTCCCAGGGCGCCGGAGTTATTAAGGTTCAGAACCCTGCTTTTAATCTGGAGGTAGGAACCTTACAGTCTTTCCTCGACGACTATCTACAGAACAACAAATCAGGTAAGATCGATTATATTCACGGAGATGAGGTAGTTACCACCTTGGGTTCGCAACCGGGAAACCTCGGATTTTACCTCCCGGTTATGGACAAAAGAGACTTGTTTACCACCGTAATTTTAGACGGCGCTCTGCCCAGAAAGACATTTTCCATGGGAGAAGCCGTGGAAAAACGATTTTACCTTGAATCTCGAATCATTTCGCAACTACGTTAGTGGTTTATACCTAAGCTTACCGGTATCGTCTTTTCTTCCTAGGAATTTTCTTAAATGATTAATCATTAGATTAATCATTAGCAACAACTTTTATAAGTCGCTGTTTATAGCTGAAAAAAGAAGAACCCATGTAGGGAAAGAGCCTTGACTGTTGGTCAAGGCTCTTTCCCTCCTCCTGGTCAGGTCGCCAAAGCAAAGCGTCCGGACTTCCTTTCCCCGGCGTCCATAACCACCAAGCACAGGTTTTATCTTTGTTTACAATTGATCTGCATCAAGCTTCTTTTTTAATCCGCTTGTCCCCTAACACTTTACGCAGAAACTGACCGGTGTAGGAGGCGGGTTCCTCCGCCACTTCTTCCGGAGTGCCGGTCGCCACCACCTGCCCACCCCGATCTCCGCCCTCCGGTCCCAGGTCCACTATATAATCGGCGGTTTTAATTACATCCAGATTATGCTCGATCACGAGCACGGTATTACCGCTTTCCACCAAACGTTCAAGCACTTCCAGGAGTTTCTGCACATCAGCAAAGTGCAGACCGGTGGTGGGCTCGTCCAAAATATAAAGAGTACGGCCATTGCTCCTTCTGGAGAGTTCGGTGGCGAGTTTGACCCGTTGCGCCTCTCCACCCGAGAGAGTAGTAGCAGGCTGACCCAGTTTAACGTAGCCCAAGCCTACGTCATATAGGGTTTGGATCTTCCTTTGGATCCTGGGGTGATTCTGAAAAAACTCCAGTGCTTCTTCAACCTGCATCTCCAGGATGTCGGCGATGGTCTTATCTCTATATTTTACCTCCAACGTCTCACGGTTATATCGTCTCCCCTTGCACACTTCACATGGAACATAGACATCGGGCAGAAAGTGCATTTCGATCTTGATGATCCCATCACCGGAGCATGCCTCACACCTTCCGCCTTTAACATTAAAGGAGAAACGGCCGGGTTTATACCCCCGCATCTTGGCCTCAGTGGTACTGGCAAAGACCTGACGAATATCGTCAAACACCCCGGTGTAAGTTGCAGGGTTTGACCGCGGTGTCCGCCCGATGGGAGATTGGTCGATATTGATTACCTTCTCTAAATGCTCCACTCCTTTGATCCCGGAATGGGCCCCGGGAACAACACGCGCCGCCCGGTTCAGCTTGTGGGCTAAGACGGGGTAGATGATTTCATTAACCAAAGTACTCTTCCCCGACCCCGATACCCCGGTGACGCAGATAAAGCACCCCAAAGGAAATTTTACATCGATCTGCTTTAGATTGTGCTCACTGGCGCCTTTGACCTCCAGCAACTTGCCATTACCGCTCCGGCGGCGGGCCGGAACGGGAACCTGTAGCCTTCCGGAGAGATACTGACCGGTCACCGACTCCGTGCAGGCCATGATGGTCTCCAGATCCCCGCTAGCCACCACTTCACCGCCGAAATTCCCGGCCCCGGGGCCGACATCGATGATATAATCGGCCTCCCGCATCATTTCTTCATCGTGTTCCACTACGATCAGAGTGTTCCCCAAGTCCCTCAGACCTTTTAAGGTGTCGATCAGGCGTTGATTATCCCGCTGATGCAGTCCGATACTGGGCTCATCCAGTATATATAAGACCCCGACCAAGGAGGATCCTACCTGGGTGGCTAGGCGGATGCGTTGGGCCTCCCCTCCGGATAAAGTGCCTGCCGCGCGATCCAGCGTCAGATAGTCAAGGCCTACATCAATGAGAAACCCCAGCCTCAGATTGATTTCTTTTAAAACTTGGTGGGCGATGAACCTTTCCTTCTCTGTAAGCGGTAATTTCTGGAGGAACTCCCGTGACTTCATCACAGTGAACGCCGTCAACTCACTGATATTTACCCCTCCGACCGTTACCGCCAGACTCTCCCGGCGGAGGCGGGCGCCCCGGCAATCTCCGCAGGGCCGGATCGTCATATACTTCTCCTGAATCTCTTGGCGCATGTATTCGGAGTTGGTGTCGCGGTGACGCCGGGCAATATTATTAATAATCCCTTCAAAACGTACCTGTTGGCGCCATTCCCTCCCGTTCTCTCCTTTATATGAGATCTCAATCTTTTCTCCCTGCGATCCATAGAGGATCGCATCCAACTGCTTCTTGCTGGCCTTTTTCAAGGGGAGATCCGGATCAAGGCCATAATGCCTGGCTACGCCCATGAGGTACTGCATGGACCAGGAGGACCGATCGGAACTCCAGGGTAAAACCGCTCCATTATTCAAAGAGCGCTCCAAATCCAACACCTTGGCCGGGTCGACCTCCATCTTGAACCCAAGACCGTCACAAGACGGGCAGGCGCCATAAGGTGAGTTAAACGAGAACATCCTGGGAGTAAACTCTTCAAAACTAAATCCACACTCCGAACAGGCAAAATTTTCACTGAAGAGTTCTTCCTCTCCCTCCAGCGGAGCAATGATCACCAGACCCTTCGCTAAACCCAGCGCGGTTTCTATTGAATCAGCCAACCGCGTTTCAATCCCTTCCCTGATGATTAACCGGTCAACCACTACTTCAATCCAGTGTTTCTTATACTTTTCCAAACGAACCTCTTCGTCCAGGTTCCGGACTTCACCATCTACCCGCACTCGGACAAAACCGTCTTTTTTCAAATCGGCAAATACCTTCTCATACTCGCCTTTTCTTCCCCGCACTACCGGAGCTAAGACTTGAAACTTAGTCCCCTCTGCCATCTCCAAAACTCGGTCTACGATCTGTTCTACAGTTTGCTTGGTGATGGCCCGGCCACACTCCGGGCAATGGGGGTGTCCGATTCTAGCGTAGAGTAACCGGAGGTAGTCGTAGATTTCAGTCACCGTCCCCACTGTGGAGCGGGGATTATTGGAAGTGGTTTTCTGATCAATGGCGATCGCAGGAGAAAGACCCTCAATACTATCTACATCTGGCTTATCCATTTGGCCCAAAAACTGCCGGGCATATGCGGAGAGCGACTCCACATATCTGCGTTGCCCCTCCGCGTAAATAGTATCAAAGGCCAGCGAAGATTTGCCTGATCCGGAGAGTCCGGTGAAGACCACCAATTTGTCCCGGGGGATCTCCACATCGATATTCTTCAGATTATGAACCCTGGCGCCTTTGATTACAATCTTATCCTTACTCATGATTTATTCCTCCAAAAGCTTCTGCCATTCCAACATCTCATCCCGGAGTTTGGCTGCTGTTTCAAACTCCAACTCTTTGGCGGCCTTCAGCATCTCCTGCTCCAACCGGGCGACAGTCTTTTCAATCTCAGCCCGGCCGATCTTCTTAGTAGCCACCTCATAGAGGACTTTATCTTCAGCAACTTGTTCTGTGCTGATCAGATCCCGTACTGCCTTCTTTATAGTCTCAGGAGTGATGTTATGCTCGGCGTTGTACTGTAATTGCTTTTCCCGCCGGCGCCTGGTCTCTTTCAAGGCCCGCTCCATAGAGTCAGTGATTACATCAGCATACATAATCACCCGTCCGGAAACATTGCGCGCCGCCCGCCCGATAATCTGGATCAGAGTGGTCTCCGATCGTAAAAAGCCTTCTTTATCAGCATCCAAGATCGCCACCAGCGTCACTTCGGGCAGATCCAGACCCTCCCGAAGCAGGTTAATCCCAACCAACACATCAAACTTGCCGAGCCTTAAGTCCCGTAGAATCGAGATCCGATCCAGAGTATGCACCTCACTATGGAGATACTGTACTTTAAAACCGGCTTCTTGCAGATACTCTGTTAAATCCTCGGCCATCCGCTTGGTCAGGGTGGTCACCAGCACCCGCTCCTGCTTAGCCACTCTGATCCGGATCTCCTCCATTAAGTCGTCAATCTGTCCCTTAACCGGTCTGACCTCCACCTCCGGATCGACTAAGCCGGTGGGGCGGATGACCTGTTCCACCACTTGCCGGGCTCTGGTCAATTCGTAAGCAGCCGGGGTGGCGGAGACGTAAACCACCTGATGCACTGCGCGTTCAAACTCGTCAAAACGCAAAGGACGGTTGTCCAAAGCAGACGGCAAGCGGAACCCGTACTTCACCAGGTTCTCCTTGCGCGCTCTGTCTCCGGCATACATCGCTCGCAACTGAGGCACGGTCACATGGGACTCGTCGATGAAGACCAAAAAATCATCGGGGAAATAATCCAGCAGAGTCGCTGGCGCTTCCCCCGGCGCCCGTCCTGTTAGATACCGGGAGTAGTTTTCAATACCCTGGCAATATCCGACTTCCTGCAGCATTTCCAGATCGAATCTGGTGCGCTGTTCCAAACGTTGCGCTTCCAGAAGTTTCCCTTCACTTCTCAGTTTAGCCAATTCGCTTTCTAATTCTTCCTCGATGCCTGCGATCGCCAGTTTCATCTTCTCCTCACTGGTGATATAGTGAGTGGCCGGGTAGATGGTGACGGTTTCTTTCTCTCCGAGCACCTCTCCGGTTAAGGGATCCACTTCAATCATGCGGTCTATTTCGTCGCCAAAGAGTTCAATCCGGATGATATTTTCTCCATAGACTGGATAAATCTCAATGGTATCCCCTCGCACGCGAAAGGTACCGCGGGCAAATCCCAGATCGTTTCTGGAGTATTGAATCCCTACCAAACGCCGTAAGATTTTATCTCTATTTCGCACGTCGCCATGCTGCAACGATAAGGTCATACCCTTATAATCCTCTGGTGATCCCAGACCATAAATACAAGAGACACTGGCGACAATTAAGACATCCTTCCGCTCAAACAGGGCGGAAGTGGCGGCGTGGCGCAGTCGGTCAATCTCCTCGTTGATACTGGAATCCTTCTCTATATAAGTGTCAGTCTGCGGGATATAAGCTTCTGGTTGATAGTAATCATAATAACTGACGAAATACTCCACGGCATTCTCCGGAAAAAACTCTTTAAACTCACTATATAACTGTGCGGCCAAGGTCTTGTTATGGGCGATCACCAGAGTCGGCTTGTTCACCCTGGCTACTATATTAGCCATGGTATAGGTCTTGCCTGAGCCGGTGACCCCTAGGAGAACTTGATCCCTGTAGTTCAGTTCCACACCGCGCGTCAGGACGGCGATGGCCTCCGGCTGATCCCCGCTGGGCTGATAAGGAGATACCAGTTCAAATCGGGACATGCCATAATCATCTCCTTAGCATAATAAAGTCCGATTCTTCTTCACTCTGCATTCATTCATGCATATAGTTAGAGACTCTGTCGAACATATATTCGCCATCCTTACGTATAACCCTTCTTTGAAGCAATGGAAAAGACATTGAGATCAGTTTTCCCCAGATGGTGTCAAAACTGTGATACGCAGGGCATCGTAAACAGACCAGAAGATTAAGTCTCACCCAGCCAGACTTGGACCAGAAAATTTAACATGATTCCGGAGATTCCTGTCTGTCTCAGAATGGGAAAGATAGGAAAAGAAAGAGAAAGCCCGAAAACGGGCTGTACCTGTACGCTCAGGATTATCTTCCAACACCGGCCTGACTATCAAGGTGTACTAAACTTGAAACCGGAACGATCTCTACTCCGGCCTGGATAAACCGGGGCAAGCACTTGGCGATGGCGTGAGCGACTCCCGGACGGGTATGGGCAATCCCCACCGCCGTCCCGTTGGTTAAAGCCTTCTTCAGCAGTATTTCCATTTGGCCTTCAATCTCATCCACCCCATAGTAATCAATAAACACATCGCGCACAGTAGATGACACTCCGTACTGCACCGCCACTTCCCACGCAACAGAGGTAGCCACCGTCCTGCTGTCCACGAAAAAAAGGTTTCTGGCCTTCAACTCACTCATGATTAAACCCAGCAGCACCGGGTCTTGAGTGGCTTTCGATCCCATGTGGTTATTCACTCCGCGCACTCCGGGAATTGCTTCCAGATTCCTTCTTAACTGCTGCAAAGCCTCACTGGCAGTCATCTGGCTGGTGATCCCGCCCGGGCCCCAATCCACGGTTGTATCCAAGGGTTCCAAGGGGAGATGCAGGATCACCTCATAACCTTTATCCAGAGCCTGATCAGCGTGGGATACTGAAAATTCTCCTCCGGGCAGGACGGCAAAGGTCAACGGATACGGGATGGTGAAAAAATCCAACGTGGGTTGGTTCACAAAACCTACATCATCGATGATCAACGCTACTTTTGACCTCGTCGATGGCCTTAACTCCGGAAATGTCTCCAATCTAGGCGCATATAAGGGTTGTGGTTTGGTCCTCAATAAATCTGGGTTAACCCTGGAAAACAAGGCGGAATCGGCGATACCTGCCTCCGCAGCCGCCCTCCCTCCGGCGCCCATCTCCCCCTCGTTCTCTTGACGGAAGAAGTTCATCCTCAATACAACTCCTGCTTCTTGCGGAACTCCGATCTCCACTTGCATGACGGGTTCAAAACCCACCTGAAGCCAAGAAAGCTTATTGATGGCCACCCCAAGCTGATGCCGGTCCAGGGAGGCCTGGATCTGATCGACATAGTCCCGCAGTTCCTCCAAGGTAAGCGTAGGAGGAACAGAAAAGCTCCTTTCCCTTACGCCCGATCGGTCATGGTCCGGACCTCTGCTTGCTATGAACTGGTCCGGGGTTTCCCTTGGCACCCACCCATTTTGCCCAGCTAATAGATTAATGATCTCCTCGATCTGAGCCTGCGCATCAAGTACTGATTCTTCTACCTGTTGCTTGCCTTCAATGACCGGTGATGATTCTTCACGGCCCGCTTTTCTATGAAATTCTGAGTTATGCTGGAGGGACATAGTAGTGAAAACCGCCAAAACCAAAAAAGAAAGATAGATCAGACAGATTTCCAGCCATCCACCGGGTTTGCTAGTGCGCATCCTTCCTCCACCTGCCAAAAGAATAACCGGTACACCGCTAATGGTCTACCGGTAATCTACATAAACTAAAATACCGATTCATCGCTGGTCTGAAGCAAACCTACTAAGCCACTTCTTTCTCTTGCCAAGATGCGTGCAAGATCTTTTCCCTCAAGACTTCCAGGGCTTTTTCTTTCTGTTTTTCATCGATCTTTTGCAATTCCTGGTAAGCTTCACCCTTTAACTGCCGATCGCCGCCGGTGTCATCCGTATACTTCTGTATAAGGTCCTCTTTCTCCTCAGCTGTTCCGACCAGGACATCCGGGGTAATTCCTTTTTCATGAATAGAGTTGCCTCCAGCCGTCAGGTAATTAGCTACTGTTAAAGTAAGGGCGCCTCCTCCCCATAAGGGGATTACATCCTGCACCACACCTTTACCGAAGGTAGTGGCACCCACCAGTGTTCCTGCGTTTCGGTCTTTGATGGCTCCGGCTACTATCTCCGAAGCGCTGGCGCTCCATTCATTAACCAAAACCACTAAGGGAAACTCCGGACCCTCATAGGGAATGGCCGGATAAACCATTTCCCGACCTGTCCGGGGCTGAACATAGACGATCGGTCCGTTCCGCACGAATTTACTGGCTACTTGGACGGCGGAGTTTAATAACCCTCCTGGGTTATACCTCAGGTCCAGGACGAGCCCGGTCACCTTTTCTTCGCTGAAATAAGCCAAGGCTTTCTCCAGATCTGCGGCAGTGTTTTCGTTAAACTGAGATAGCTCTAGCCAGCCGATCTTCCCCGCCACCGGGTCGGATTTCACCTGCCACTCCACGGTGGGTATTTTGATTATCGTCCGTACCAGCTCCACATCGAAGAGGTTATTCCTTCTTTTGATGGTCAGTTTAACCTTTGTGTCGGACGGCCCCCTGACTTTGGCTACCGCCACCTCTTGCGCCATTTCTTTGGTAGGTTCCCCATTAATGGCGATGATTTCATCCCCTTGCAGCAGTCCCGCGTCTTCGGCAGGGGTCCCTTTCATCGGACGCATAATGATTAATTGGTCCTCTTTATACTCTAGATAGAGACCAACGCCGCCGTAAGAGCCCTCCGTCTCAGAGATGAGTTCCGCATACTGCTCAGTCGACAAATATCTGGTATAAGGATCATCCAGCGACGCTAAGAGATCTTGAATATTTCCCTTCTGCACATAAATATCAAGGAGGTGAAGAAGGCTCACCGGTTTATAGTAATTAAATTTGATATAAGGGATGATTTGCAGGGCCAAGCTAACGTCCTTATACCTACCCTGCGTGATACCGACACCGAATCCGAAAAAAAACACTAAAAAAAAGAAGAGGAGCACAACTCCAACTAGTCTCTTTCGCCCGACTTTTGTCACAACCGTCGCTCCTTTTTTCACCGAAAGGCGCTTTACAAAAAATCTACTTATCATTATGAAACTCTGCTCTATTATATGCCTTTATTTGACGCGCGCATACGTATCCTGTCTCTTTGAACCCGGTAAAGTTTTTCGCCTGTTTTAGCCCCTTTAATTGCGCGCACATCCGTATCCCACCCGTTTCAGACTTTAAGGTATCTTCTGACCGACAAGATACTACCGAGGGCGCCGAAGAATATTCCCATGATCAACAGGAAGACAATCAGATCCATGGTTACCTCAAAACTGCTTAAGACAGGCAGGATCCGCGCAAAGCTTTTTGCTTTTCCGTAAAGTATGGTATACCCTTGGAAAAGTAGAAGTATGGAAACTAGGGCGCCGGTGATCCCCAAATAGATCCCTTCCAACAGAAAGGGCCACCGCACGAAGGAATCAGTCGCCCCCACTAGCTTCATGATTTCAATCTCATTCCGCCGGGCATAAACGGTAAGTTGAATAGTGTTGATTACAATATACAAGACAGCAAAGACGGTAAGAGAGATTAAGATCAGCCCCACAATCCAAATCAGGCGAACAAAAAGATTCAGGAAACGCACAAAATTCCGTCCATAAACCACTTCTTCCACACCGGAAATTCTTTCGATCTTTACGGCAATAGCCTCCACATCGGCGCCTCTAACCGGATAAATGTTAAAACTATCAGGCAAAGGGTTCTCTCCATGAGAAAAAAGATCGGTCTGGCCGAACATTTCACCGAGAATACGTGCCCCTTCTTCCTTGGAAATGAACTTCACACTCTTCACCCCGGGGATAGAGGAGAGCCTTTCTTCCATCACTTGCCTGTCCGGGGCGTTTTTGGTGAGAAATGCCCTCACCTCAAGTTGGTTTCTTGCTCTTTGCCCCCAATACTGCAGGTTGGAGGTTACTAAGTAAAGGCCGCCGAAGATTAATAGGGCCATGGTAATGGTTCCGACCGCTGCCAAAGACATCAATTTATTACGGAAGATGCCTCTCACTGCCTCACGGGAAAAATAGCGGACAGTTCTAATCTTCAAGGCTGTAACCTCCTTTCAGTTCATCCCGGATAATCCGGCCGTTCTCGATGGCCACCACTCTCCTTCTGAGCCGGTCGACAATATCCTTGTTATGAGTGGCCATCACCACAGTAGTGCCGCGCTTATTAATCTCTTTTAGTAGCTCCATGATTCCCCAGGAAGTTTCGGGGTCTAAATTACCGGTGGGCTCATCCGCCAAAAGGAGATGCGGGCGGTTTACAATCGCCCTGGCTAAAGAGACCCGTTGTTGTTCTCCTCCGGAAAGTTCGGAGGGGAATTCGTTTCGCTTATGGGTTAAGCCCACCAAATCCAAGACATAATTGACCCTTATTTTAATCTCCCGGGTATCGGCTTCGATCACTTCCAAAGCAAAGGAGATGTTCTCATAAACGGTTTTATTCGGCAATAACTTAAAGTCCTGAAAAATGACGCCGATATTTCTCCGGAAATACGGAATCTCGTTCTTTTTAAGAAGGGCGACATCCATATTGCCTACTTTCAATAGGCCGGAGGTTGGCAATTCCTTACGGATGACCAGATTAATGAAGCTGGATTTTCCCGCTCCGCTGGGTCCGACTAAGAAAACAAACTCGCCTTTGTCGATGTGTAAGGAGAAATCTTGCAGCGCCACTACTCCATTACTAAATCTTTTAGTAAGATTTCTCGTAGTAATCAACCTTAACTACCTCTCTTTGCGCTATTTCACTTTATTCACTTCGACATACCCCCACAATCTCCTCCAGTAAAATCAGGGTATTGAGTTAAGCCCAATGAAACAAAAAACCGCTCTTGTGGAGCGGCTTGCCCGTGTGCACAGGCCAGCATTATTCTCTGAAAAGGAAGCGATATCCGTTGTCAGTTGCTTCTGGATAACCTCTTAGTGACGGTGCTGTCTGGAGCAGACGGAAATCAATCCGCATAAAGGTCTGAAAATCATTGATCTTAACCACTTCACCCACGGCAATACGGCGTAAAGTATGGTCGTAATAATGCAAGATCTCTAAATTGTGGCCTTCACCAACAACCCCGCTGCGGATGGCAGTAACCAATGCCGGTTGGATCAGTTCTACCGGATAAGCCAGGTGATAGAGAAAACCGCTCCCCAAAGAGTTAATTGTTTCTAGAGTCCATTCCTTCTCTACTAACAGTTGTAAGGTCCTCTCCTTTTCCACACTGATCCCCCCTTCCTTCAGCCTCCTTTCACTATTATATGTGGCTAAACTGTCAGGAGTGTAAAAAGGAGAAGTTCCATCTATACTCCATTACTTTGTTCAATCTCTTTGATCACCAAGTTCCCCATCTCTTCGGTGCCGATCTGGATCATGCCGTTGCTCATCAGATCTGGTGTGCGATAGCCCTTGGCCAGCGCCTTGGCTACTGCCTGCTCTATGGCCCGGGCCGCCTCTTCGCTCTGTAAAGAATATCGACAGAGCATAGCTACAGAGAGGATAGTTGCCAAGGGGTTGGCTTGATCCTGTCCGGCGATGTCCGGGGCGGAACCATGGGCTGGTTCATAAAGAGCGACCTCCCCGCCGAGACTGGCCGAGGGCAACATGCCCAGGGAGCCGGCGAGCACCGATGCTTGGTCGCTTAAGATATCGCCGAACATATTCTCTGTAACCAGCACATCAAATTGGGCCGGATACTTCACCAGTTGCATAGCGCAGTTATCCACATACATGTGTTCCAATTCCAGATCAGGATATGCTTCATGCAGCTCCCCGGCGGTTTCCCGCCACAACTGAGAACTGGTCAAGACGTTTGCCTTGTCCACAGAAGTTACTTTCTTCCGGCGGCTCCCAGCCGCGGAAAAGGCAAACTCCAAAATTCTTCTGATCTCACTCTTGGTATACTCCAGGTTATCCCCGGCGATCTCCTCCCCGTCCTCCCTGGTCCGCCGGTACTTTTCTCCAAAGTACAAACCACCCGTCAATTCCCGTACCATCAATAGATCAACGTCTTTGATTAATTCATTCTTGAGGGGTGAGGCGTTGAGCAGTTCCGGATAGGCCTTAACCGGCCGCAGATTGCAGTAGAGCCCCAGCATTTTTCGTAAAGGCAGCAAAGCGGCCCGCTCCGGACGTAACTCCGGAGGAAGGCGATCCATCTTCGGGCTGCCGACCGCCCCTAAGATGATCGCCTGAGAGCTCCGGCACAACTCCATAGTCTCCTCGGGTAGGGGATGACCGTATTTTTCGTAAGCATCCTCACTGATTAAGCCGTAGTTGAATTCCAGCTCAAACCGGAAGACTCTAGCGGCCTTCTTTAAGACTTCAACCGCCACCGGCGTCACCTCGCGTCCAATCCCATCACCGGGTAAGACCGCAATCTTAAACATCTTCCCCTCACCCTTCCTTCTCGGTTAGTCTTAATTTCACATAAGAAATCAGACCACCGGTGGAGATTAATTTTTGCATGAATTCCGGAAACGGTTTGCTTTGATAAATCCGGCCGGTGGTATGATTGATGATCTTTCCTTCTTCCAAGGAAACCTCTACCACATCTCCGTCTTTAATCTCTGCGCTGGCCTCCACAGACTCTAAAATCGGTAGACCGATATTGATCGCGTTCCGATAAAAAATCCTGGCGAATGTCTGGGCAATTACACACGAAATCCCAGCGCTTTTAATGGCTAAAGGCGCATGTTCCCGGGAACTGCCGCACCCAAAGTTTTTCCCGGCTACAATTACCTGGCCAGGCTGTACTTTTTGGGCAAAAGACGGATCCACGTCTTCCATACAATGGGCCGCCAACTCCTGCGGGTCCGAGGTATTCAGATAACGGGCGGGGATGATCAGGTCGGTATCAACGTCATCCCCAAAGCGCCAAACTTTTCCCTTAATCATGTTAGTCATGATCACAACACCTCCTCTGGATGGGCAATCCGCCCCTTCACCGCTGAAGCGGCTGCCACTGCCGGACCGGCCAGATAGACCTCGCTTTCCGGATCTCCCATCCGGCCGACAAAATTCCGGTTTGTAGTGGAGACCGCCTTCTCTCCTCGGGCCAAGATGCCCATATGACCGCCTAAGCACGGGCCACAGGTTGGTGTGGAGACTACCGCGCCCGCTTCCAGGAAGACTTCGAGCAAGCCTTCGCGCATGGCCTCTTTATAGATTTCTTGTGTGCCCGGAATGATGATTAACCTGACCTCCTGGTGAACGGCCTTTCCTCGAAGCACGGCAGCGGCTTCCCGCAGATCCTTCAGTCGGCCGTTTGTACAAGAACCAATCACTACTTGATCGATGCGCACATCAGTAAAGTCCTCAACCGCCTTGGTATTCTCCGGTAAATGCGGCGCCGCTACTTGCGGGCCAATCTTGGACACATCGATCTCAATCTCCCGGATATATTCGGCCTGAGGATCACTGGAGTATACTTGATAGGACCGCTTGAGCCGACCTTTGATGTATGACAAGGTCTTCTGGTCCACACTGCAGATCCCGTTCTTGGCCCCGGCCTCAATCGCCATGTTAGCCATGGTGAAGCGATCATCCATACTCAATTCGCTAATGGCCTCGCCCACAAATTCCATGGCGGAATACAAAGCGCCATCCACCCCGATCAAGCCGATCGTATATAGGATCAGATCCTTCCCTCCGACCCAAGGACGGAGAGTCCCATAATAATTTAGTTTGATGGAAGGAGGGACCTTCAGCCAAATCTCCCCCAAGGCCATGACCGCGGCCATGTCAGTACTGCCTACCCCGGTAGAAAAGGCGCCCAGCGCTCCATAGGTGCAAGTGTGAGAATCCGCTCCGATCACAATATCTCCGGGTCCGACCAGTCCCTGTTCGGGTAAGAGGCAGTGTTCAATCCCCATCCGCCCCACCTCAAAATAGTTGGTAATTCCGTATTCTTTGGCGAACTCCCTGACCTTCTTGGCCTGCTCGGCAGATTTTATATCTTTATTGGGAGTAAAATGATCAGGCACCAAAGCCACGGCGTCACGGTCAAAAACCTGATCTACACCGATCTTCTCAAACTCCTTGATTGCTACCGGCGCCGTAATATCATTGCCTAACACCAAATCCACCCGGGCATTGATTAACTCCCCCGGTTCCACCTGTTCTTTACCGGCGTGCGCCGCCAAGATCTTCTCCGTAATAGTCATCGCCCTTCCCATCGCCGTCACCTACCCTTTTCTCTTTTCTTTCCAGTAGCCAATATGATTGGAATATGGGCCGATTGGCCTTGACTGCCTGTGGTGAAACAGTCGCATCCCAGCTTTTCCACGTTTACTTCCACAAATCCAGCTTCCTCAAACCAGTCTTTTAACTCTTCCGCGTGGAATCCTAACCATAGATCAGACTTTTCCTGTTTAACCCAGGTGTGCCGGTGTTCCGTCACATCAGTAAGGATGGCCCGACCGCCGGGTTTTAAGATCCGGCAGAATTCACGTAGCGCTTCCCCGGGATCGCTCAAGTGATGTAGCAACATGTTGGCGAAGACCAGATCGTAATCGTCGCTGCTGAGGGGCAACTCTTCCGCCGCGCCCTGTAAAAACCGGATATTGTGCAAGTCCGCTTTCTCCATTTCCCGCCTGGCCACATTCAACATCTCCCGGGAAGCGTCGACCGCCATCACCTCTTCGGCTCGCTCCGCCAAAGCTTTAGTTAAGTATCCTGTTCCACAGCCGATATCCGCCACTCTCATCTCCGCAGTGACTGCTACTTTATCCATTAACAAATTTCGTAAGTCATTCCCGTAACATTTCACCCGGGTGGCGTCATATTCCGGAGCCAACTGGTCAAAGTATTCCCGGACGTTCTGCTCGGCGGCGCTGTACTGCTGGGAATCGCCTTCCGCCAGCCACCGCAGAAGAGCTGTTCTGGAGAATCGCCATTCCCTACCGATTTTCCTGGCTGGAACCTCTTCTTCCCGCAAAATCTTCTGCAGAGTTTTTGTACTGACTCCCAGCAAAGCACTGGCTTCTTCCAGATTTAAAACTTCTTTCTCCTCCATAACCCCTTCTACTTCCTATCGTATCCGGCACCGTCACGGTGGTCTAAGGCGTAGCGCCACCCCGCGCCTGCCGAATCTGATCTAATTTGGCTCCATTATATGCAGGGGACACCGATCCTGTCAAGAACTATTTTCCTCTATTTTCGTTTATTTTCCCCCACCGGTCACCCAGCCGCTTCTAATGCACTTGTTACCGATCCAAACCCCTTACCACCCATGCTTACAAATTTTACATATTATCTGCGTCTACCGGTAAAACTAAAGTTCAGGTATTCTATTGAGCAATTCTTATCTAAGTTCCTATTTAACAGAATAGAGGTGGATAAATATGGATATTTTCTGGTATTGGGTCTTATGGGTCTTTGCGGTCTCCTTTAACTTACTGGTAGTCTCTTTTATCGCCATCTTCTTCTTAAAAGGTCATCAAGAGCGCCTCCACTACTTTCAGGAGTATAGTGAAGATGACACCCTTTTCATACCAGCGTTTAGACAGAGGAAAGTCAGACAGAAGGACAGAGATCTGTCCGGACAGAGGGACAGAGACTTGTCCGCAGAATGTGTGAAAGCCCACGTGATAGAGGAAAGCCTATCCAAAAAGAAAAAGGCTCCCGGATCACTCACTCCTCGTCCGCGCCTTGCAGATACGGAATGAAGTAAAATCCGACTAGGTGGTTTCGCTTTGAGAACAACAGAATTGGCTTATTTTGCCTCTTTTTTTTTCCGAAATATCATTGGCCAACGTGGTGAACCTTTAATCCTGGGCTTAGGTGTGACGAACCGTTGTAACCTCCTATGTCAGCACTGTGTCTTCCGCAGTGATCATGCCGATCTCTCCTATGAACGAGCGGTTGGCTTGATCCGCTGTTTTTACCGACAGGGCGCCCGCATCTTGTTTATCCAAGGAGGAGAGCCCTTTCTCTGGAAAGACGCCGGACGCACCATAGAAGATCTGATCCATGCAGCCAAAAATGAGGGCTATTTCAGAGTAGCGGTCGCTACTAACGGTACTTTTCCGCTGGACACCGCGGCGGATCTGGTCTGGGTCAGTGTGGACGGGGGCAGAAAAAACCATAATAGGATTAGAGATGGTTCTTATGATGCGGTCCTCAAGAACTTGATAGAAAACACCCATCCCAGAGTCAACATAAATATGACCATCAATCGACTCAACCAGACTGATCTGGAAAAAGTAGCCGCCTTAGCCCGGGACTTACCTGCTGTGCAAGGGGTTTCTTTTAACTTTCACACACCCTTTCCCGGAGTGGAGGACCTGGCCATATCGGTCGAGGAGAAGAGAAGCTGTATTACGCGGATTATTAAACTAAAAAAGAGCGGTTATCCAGTAATCAACAGTTATACCGCATTACAAGGGCTGCAATGGAATAACTATCCGCGACCGGTCAGCTTGATTTGCCTAATTGAAAAGGGTGTAGTCTACTCCTGCTGTTTTGGACGAACACACCCCGTAGTCTGCCGGGATTGCGGTTATGGGATCGTCGCCGAGCTATCCCTATTATCCCAGGGTAACCTAAAGGTAATCCCGGGAGCGTTGAGACTTTTCCGATGATGAACAGGAGATGGTCAGGTGCTTAATGAACAGTCTTTATGGGAACTGAATAAGAAACATCCCCAACTGGTCCTGGCTTATGAAGGGACGCGTCTTTATTGTCAAGTGGTTGACTTCACCATGAACAGAACCGGACTGATCTGGTTGAAGATACACGCGAAACATGGTTTCTCCCTCTCTTTGCAACGGACAAAGAGAGTCGGTTTTCTGCTGCAAGCCAATGATGGGACCGGACTGAGCGGTAACGCCCTAGTCTTGCAGAAAGGCACACGGATTGGGCTTCTTCCCTACCGCTTGACTTCTCCTGAGAATCTAGAGAGTTACATCTTGACGTTTCAAGGATGGGTTCCGGAATTTACGTCCTCGCGCCCGCCTGCTGCTACAGAGTCGCTCTGCTTTTGGCTGAAGGCCGTCCGCTACAAATCACTGCTTCTATCGGCTCTTTCCGTATTGATAGGCTCCCTCTTCGCTCTGGTCAGCGGAGAATTCAGCCTGTATCTTCTTCTTTTATCGATCTGTGGCGGAATTTTAACTCATGCGGCCGCCAATTTCTTCAGCGATTATCATGACTATGTAAACGCAGTTGATTCTACCCAAGCCATCTCTTCGATCACCGGTGTCTTGGCCCGGGAAGAAGTAGAACCGGCGACAATTCTCTCCGCCGGGTTTATCTCCCTTTGTCTGGCTTTGTTGCTTACCAGTTTTGTAACTGCCACCCGCGGATTATCTCCTCTCCTCTTCATCATAGCCGGTCTCCTTGGCGCCGCCACTTACTGCTGGAAACCGATTGCTTACAAATACAGAGGATGGGGAGAAACTATCGTCGGTTTGTTAATGGGCCCCCTCATGGTTCTCGGTTCTTACTTTATTCAAACAGGAGATTTCAGTTGGCCGGTGCTCCTGATCTCCCTGGCGCTGGGGATGATCATCTTCTCTGTTTCGCTAGTCAATAACCTGCGGGATCTTCCCGAAGACCAACGGGCCGGAATCACTACCTTACCGATGAAATTGGGGGTATCCCGGACCAAAATTCTCTACTACTCTTTCAACATTCTCCCTTTTATCTTTTCTCTCTTGGTCATCCTCATCTATCCCTCATTAATCATGCTGATTCTGGCCTTTCTCAGTCTGCGTCCGGCTTGGCAGGCAGTGGTAAAGCTAGCCAAGACCAAAGATAATGTAGCAGATATCCGCTTAAACTCCCCTACACTGGACTATCCCATCAATTCCATTCGTTTTTATCTTAGTTATGCTTCGTGGACCAGTATCGGACTGCTGATTACCTATTTGTTCCAGTAACCTTCTTCCCATCGCCGCTTGGGTTGGTGTTAAGATCTTATTATGAAAGACTATCTTTTAGAGGGGTTTGACACTGACCGTCGAAGATGACCATATCATAATAAGGCCAGATCGATTAAAATATGATCTGGAAAGTCACCGGTCCCTGGGTCTATCCGGGGACATCACGAAATACCCAACCCAAACCTAAACTTTGGCGAGGAGTGAAAGATGTGAGAAGAATTGTGCTGACCGGAGGGGGAACCGCCGGTCACGTCATGCCTAATCTGGCCCTCATCCCGGAACTCAAAAACAGCTGGGAGGTTTATTATATTGGAAGCGAGACCGGTATGGAGCGGGAGATTATCCGGCAAGCCGGTGTTCCCTATTTTTCGATCGCTACCGGTAAATTACGCCGCTATCTTTCTCTGAAGAATCTAACTGATCCGTTTTTAGTCATTAAGGGGTTGACCCAAGCCTACTTTATCCTGAGAAAACTCCGTCCCCTAGTGGTCTTCTCCAAAGGTGGCTTTGTCTCAGTGCCTGTAGTTATAGCGGCCTGGTTGAACCGGATTCCAGTTGTCTTACATGAATCTGATTTGACCCCGGGGTTGGCCAACCGCCTTTGTCTACCTTTTTCCAGACTGATCTGCGCCACCTTTCCCGAGACCATCCCTTTCCTCCCGGCCAAAAAAAGTATACTGACTGGAAACCCGATCCGCAGGGAAATTTTTATGGGCTCCAAGGAAGAAGGCCTTTCCATCTGCGGATTTACCAAGGAGAAACCGGTCTTGTTGGTCACCGGTGGCAGCCTGGGTTCTGTCAAGATCAATCGCCTAGTCCGCTCTGTCCTCCCAGATCTGCTCAGTATCTTTCAAGTAGTTCACATTTGCGGTAAAGGTCATCTCGACGAAACGCTGAAGAACAAACGAGGGTATGCGCAATTTGAATTCATCTCCACCGAATTGCCTTCGATTCTGGCTGCGGCTGACATCTGTCTGTCCCGGGCTGGGGCTAATTTCATCTTTGAATTATTAGCCTTAAAAAAACCCACCCTCCTCATCCCCTTGTCCAAACAAGCCAGTAGGGGTGATCAGATTTTAAACGCCCGCTCCTTTGAGAAACAACATTTCAGTATGGTGCTTATGGAAGAGGAGATTACTGAGGAACGTCTAGTGGAGAAAATTAAGGAGTTATACGCCAACCGTCTCCGCTTCACTGCGGCTATGGAAAAAAGCGGTCAACAAAACGCTTCCGCTAAAGTGATCAAACTCCTCCACTCCCTGGCTAATTCCTCGGGAAACCTTTGATCTGTAGCAGAGCGCTGAAAGGCATCACTACTTTTCTATCCAGCTTTAATCCTTGTTTTCTCTATCTGTTTTCTCCGTGAATAAATGGCGTTTGGAGGTTTCCCTTTCCGTTCAATTCAACCTTCCTCCCCTTAATAACCTGATCTTTGTTTTTACATACAATCCTAAAAAATGAAAGTTTCTCCATAAACACCGTGTTAATAATGGTCTTGATTAGACATAATCAAAAAATCTGCTATAATAGTAAATACAAATTATCCTGCCACTTAACAATGGATTAGTGGCGCTTTTATTCCTCAAATTCGAAAGGAGGAATGCAGCTCTTTTCTTCCAAGCTCCAAGCCATGGATAACTTTACCTTACGATTAAAATGGCTCACCATAACTGAGTAATCTTCAAATTTTGTATACTAGTAGAGGAGTAAAGCGCACACCTTAAATCTGTCTGCTACTACATGATAAAAGGCTAGGATGTAAATGTTTTCTATCATTTGCATTACCCAAACGGAAAGGAGTAGCGCCAGATATGATCAGGCAAAGTAACCTTCTACTTGATGAACTGCTTGAGTACGCCCCTCAACTAGCAAAAGAACACCATGAAGTGGGTACTTCAAAAAGAGTCACCATTCAACGCCAACTTAAGAAAGACCTCCAAAAGTTAGACTCCATTTACTATGAAATTTTAGATAGATTTGAAAAGCAGGTTGAGCTATCCACTGCTGGGAAATGGTTGATTGACAATAGATACCTTCTCCATGAACAATATCACTATATACAGAAGAACTTGCGAAAAGATTTCTTCCGCCGTTTACCGGTGTTGACCTCGGGCAGGATGAAGGGATCACTACGTATCTACGCCATCCTGCATCATCTCTTAAAACAGTCGGACGGTAGCGCTAATCCGGATGTACTATTGAGTTTCTTATGGTCTTACCAACAAACCCAGCCCTTAACCATTGGGGAATTGTGGGCTGTTCCCCTTGTCTTGCGGTTCGTTATCTTTCATCAAATGCGCGAATTATATGAGGAGATTAACCGTTTTCGCTTATCAAAGGCTCAGGAGACATTATGGAAGAACAAGGTGGTCCCCCTCCTGAAGAGACAAACCAGAGATCTAAACAAAGCCATTTTGAGCATGGAAAAGCATTTAGATCTGTCCGATCCTGCAGTTCTGCTCTTCCTGGAGAAACAATTCCGCCGGGCCGCCGGTTTTAAACCTTTATCAAAATGGTTGGAAGCGCGTTCTACTGCTCAAAACCTTCCTCTGCCCAAACTTCTGGAAGAAGAGGAGAATGCCCAGGCGCGAAGCGGGGTAGTGGCTGGTAATCTCTTTACCAGCTTACAGGAGATTAACCGGACAAACTGGACGGAATATTTTGAAGAATTAAGCCTGGTTGAACAGTCTTTACGTCAAGATCCGGCCCGGGTCTATCCGGAGATGGATTTTGAAAGCCGCAATCTGCTCCGCAATGAGCTTGAGTTACTAGCCAGAGACACCCGTACCTCTGAAGTGAAAGTGGCAGAAACAGTCTTATCACTGGCCCAAGCGGGAAAAGGAACCGGAGATGACCCGCTCAAGGGGCATGTCGGTTACTATTTGCTGGATGAAGGTTTATCCCAACTCACTAAAGCGCTTGGCAGTAAAAGGTTTGGCATGCGACAGGTCAGAAGTGTTATGCGGGCCAATCCTAATCTTACCTATTTTTCTCTATTGGGGTTACTCTTCACACTCCCCTTTGCTCTGCTTTTGCAGACAGTTTATTCCCTGTTGAACCTTGGTCCACTCCAGTTGATCATCTGTGGCCTTTTAATGGTTGCGCCCATCGGTGAAATCGCAATCAGGATCCTACATGCCCTCTTAATGCGAATTGTTCCTCCCCGGCCGTTACCCAAAATAGAGTTTAGAAACGGGATTCCCATTGAGTATTCAACTATGGTCGTGGTCCCAACCCTACTCACTTCCTCATCTGATCTGCGGAAACTACTCAAGCAATTAGAAGTGTATCATTTGGCGAACCAGGATCCGCATATCTATTTTGCTTTGTTGACGGATTTTGCCGATGCTCCCACTCAAGAGGAAGCCAGTGATTCCCAGCTCCTAAAGGAAGCTCTAGACGGAATTGCCGCTTTGAACAAACGCTATCCTCACCCGGATCAATTGGAGTATTTCCACTTACTACATAGAGAACGCCGGTACAACCCACAAGAGGGCGCCTGGATTGGCTGGGAACGAAAACGTGGAAAACTTATAGAGTTCAATGCTCTCCTCGCCGGAGAAGAAGAGACCAGCTTCACAGTGATCAGCGGCAACCGGGAGCTTTTGAAGACCATCAAGTATGTGATTACTCTGGATTCCGATACTCAACTTCCGAAGGAAGCGGCCATGCGTCTGATCGGCGCTATTGCTCATCCGCTAAACACGCCTGTGGTTGACGAGGAAAAAGGAATCGTCGTCAAGGGTTATGGGATCTTGCAGCCGAAGATTACAGTCAGTAACGCCAGCGCCAACCAAACTCTCTTTTCTCTGCTGCATAGCGATCAAACAGGAATCGACATCTACAGCTGCGCAGCTTCCAACCCTTATCAGGATCTGTTTGGACGGGGGATTTTTACAGGGAAGGGGATCTATGACGCCAGAGTTTTTCATCAGATTTTACGGAAGCGTTTTCCGGAAAACTCTGTGCTCAGTCATGACCTGTTGGAAGGAAGTTTCTTGCGCGCCGGTTTGGTAACAGATATCGAACTACTGGACGACTTTCCCTCCTCTTTGTTGGGTAATTTAGCACGGAAACACCGTTGGACCAGAGGAGACTGGCAGTTATTGCCCTGGTTGAAAAAGACCGTTCGTAACCAGGATGGGGAGAAAGTCCCTCTACACTTGCCCCCTATTGCTCATTGGCAGATGATTGACAATCTACGTCAAAGCTTATTAATGCCTTCCCTTCTCTTCTTAATCTGGATGGGGTTCTCACTTCTGCCCGGCGGAAGTATCCATCCTCAACCCCAGCACTGGATAGTTATTGCTTTCCTGATCAGCGCTTGCTTCGCCGAGTTCTCTAGAGCCGCAGGAGTTGGAACCTCTTTCTTGCTCTGTCTGGGGAGGCAGCTATTTACCTTAATAACCCTGCCTTATCAGGCAGTCACGATGCTGGATGCGATTTTCCGCGCTTTATACCGGATGACCGTCTCTCATCGCCATCTCTTGGAATGGACGACTGCGGCGGAAGCCATGAAACAGTCAGCCGCCGGTTCCTTTAGACAGACCTGGCGCCGCTTGTGGCAAGGGCAGTTAGTCACCTTAGCCGGTCTCGCCGTGATTGGACAAGTTAATCCCCCGGCTCTGCCCTGGATTGGCCCTTTATCCCTACTTTGGCTCTCTGCTCCAGTCTTCGTCCATCTGTCAGCGTTACCACTCTCTCCTAAAAAGCCAAAGCTTACTACCGGAGAACAGGCCTACCTCCGGCGATTAGCCCGGCAAATCTGGCATTTCTTTGAAGCAACCGTCACCGCGCAAGACCATTGGTTACCTCCGGATAATCTGCAAATTGAACCGGAAAATGGATTGGCTCACCGTACCTCTCCGACCAATATCGGACTGTACTTAACTTCCATCATTACCGCGCGTGATTTTGGCTTTATTACCACCGCCCAAATGATACAGAGGATCGACGATACAATAGGTACTTTAGAAGAATTAGAAAAGTGGCGCGGACACCTCTACAATTGGTATAACACGGAAAACTTGCAACCATTGCACCCATTGTATATCTCGACAGTGGACAGTGGTAACCTCGTTGTTTACCTGCTGACTGTCAGGGAAGGCCTGAGGGAATGGTTAAGCCAGCCCTGGACCAAGGCTCTGCCCCAGGGGCTGCTGGATACTTTCTACTACGCGCCAGAACCAACGGAAGAGGAGAATAGCTACAGCGCTTCTTTAGCCTCCTGTCTTGATCGCCGTTTATCCCTCTGGGATTGGTATTCCTTACTGAAGACGATGCAACAAAGAGAACTGGCCTCGAGCCAATGCAGAAGCATGATCCACCACCAGCTACAAGAGATGGAATGGTTCTTTCCCTGGCTGAAAACAATAGACCCGCAGGATCCCGCGGCTGGTCAGGATTTGTTTACCATAGAAAACCTCTCCCAGATTGACGCTTATCTTGCGCGCACGGAACACATAAGTGATGAATCCTCCGGTCTGCCAGATGGAGAGGACATACGTAGTCTGTTGGCGTTGTCAAAGCAGAGATGCACGACACTGCTGGAAAAAGGGGAAACGCTGCTCAACCGGATCGAGGAATTAATCACCGCCCACGATTTCAAAGTCCTCTACGACCGGTCTCACCGCCTTTTCTCCATCGGGTACAATGTCGCCGACGGTCGGCTGGATCCAACCTTCTATAACCTACTGGCCTCCGAAGCCAGGCAGGCCAGTTTTGCCGCGATCGCTTTAGGGCAAGTCCCAGTGAAACACTGGTTTGCTTTGAGCCGTACCTCTACGTTAATCCGCAGGCGACCGGTTTTACTCTCTTGGACCGGTACGATCTTTGAATACTTAATGCCTTTACTAGTCATGACCACCCATCCTAACACCTTATGGGAGAAGACATACCGTGCGGTGGTGAAGAGTCACATTACGTACGGAAAACGCACCAAGTTACCGTGGGGAATCTCCGAATCCGGATATTATCTTTTTGATCAGCATCTAAACTATCAGTACAAAGCCTTTGGTGTACCGGATTTGGCCATCAAACATAGTCAGGAGAAAGAAAAAGTGGTGGCGCCTTATGCTACCATCTTAGGGGCGATGGTCTATCCCAAAGAAGCCGTGGCCAATCTGCTCCGCTTGGAGAAGTATAACACAGCCGGTGCATATGGGTTCTATGAGGCCATTGACTTTTCACCCCATCGACTGCATGAAGGGCAAGCATACGCGGTAGTCAAGAGTTATATGGCCCATCACCAAGGCATGTCCTTCATCTCTCTGGGCAATCTCTTCCATGATAACCAGATGCAGCGCAGGTTCCTGGCGGATCCCAGGGTCAAAGGCACAGACCTGTTACTGCATGAACAGATCCATAAGCCGACTCTAATCAAGACCAAGAGGATCCCAGGGAAACTTGGGAAAGAGCCTCATCATTTATTCGAAGAAACCCTTGAACCACGTAACTTTATTACACCGGACACTCCGCTGCCTAAAACCTGGTTCCTATCGAACGGGCGCTATTTTGTAATGGTGTCTAATAGTGGTGGTGGTTTTAGCCGGTACGGCGACCTGCTCCTGACCCGCTGGGAAGAGGATCCGGTTAAAGATAGTTTTGGCTCCTTCTTTTATATAAAGAACCTGACAAAAGAGAAGATTTGGTCTCCCTCGTTTCAACCTTGCCGCGACAGTTCGGCCCACCTGGCGATGGGTTCGGATCCGGGTAAAGTTATTTTTACTAGATCAGATGAAGATTTCTTCACCGAGATGGAGATCTGTGTCTCTCCGGAGATCGATGCCGAGCTTAGACGGATTTCCTTGACCAACCGAGCGGCATATCCGTGTACCCTTGAGGTTACCAGTGTGCTGGAGCCCGTTTTGGCGCCTAAAAAAGCCTACCAGGCTCATCCCACCTTTAGCCGACTCTTTGTGGAAACTCGGGCCTTTACGGAGTTCGAAGCTTTGGTTGCTTGCCGAAGAACCGGCGCTTCCGTTCCTAATTCCTGGCTGGTTCACAGCGTTCATGTTCACGGCAAACCCATCGGCCCCTTAGAATATGAGACTGATCGCTCGCGCTTTGTAGGCCGCGGCAGTTCATACCGCATCCCTACTGTAATCGAGACTAACCAACGACTATCGGGAACTACTGGAGCAGTCTTAGATCCGATTCTCTCCCTCAGGCGATGCGTGGAGGTAGAACCGGGAGCCACCGTCCAATTGACTTTCATCACAGGCCTGGCTTCATCTGAAGAAAAAGCCTTGGCCATTGCCGAACATTTCTCTTCCGCCTCCCGGATTCAACACACCTTTGATTTGGCGCAGATCGAATCTCACCTGGAACTGAGAAGGCTTAACCTTACAACACAACAGATCAACGTCTTTCAATTCATAGCCGCGCAGCTTTTTTACCTTAACTATAGCCGGAAAGGGCGAAGTGAATATTTACGGAAAAACGTTAAGGACCAATCAACTCTTTGGGCCTACGGGATCTCCGGGGATCTTCCCATAGTACTGGTACACCTCAAAGACGAGGATGGTCTGGACTTAGCCGCTCAGATCCTACAAGCCCATCGCTACTGGAAGTTAAAGGGTCTATCTGTAGATTTGGTACTCCTCTCTGCACAGCAGGGTAGTTACCAGCAGAACCTCAATGATAACCTCCGGCTACTGGTGGAAACGATTGATCCTCATCCCCCACAAGAGCAGGGTAAAGTCTTTATCCTGTCTACAGCCGGTATGCCGGAAACAGATTTGATTCTACTGGAAACCGTGGCCCGCATCTCACTACAGAGTGATGAAGGCTCGCTACTTTCTCAATTACAATTGAATCTGGATGCTCGCCAAAAACTACCGGTTTCCCGACAGGTTTACCTTCCCGTTCCCAACCTGGACGTCTTCGTCCCGATGGAACCCCCGGAGGACCTGGTCTTTTTCAACGGGTGGGGCGGCTTTACTCCCAACGGTACAGAATATATCATTCATTTGCGGGCCAAAGACTTACCTCCGGCCCCCTGGATCAATGTGATCGCTAATCCTCAATTCGGATTTACGGTCTCCGAATCGGGAGGCGGGTTTACTTGGGCTGAAAACAGCCGGGAATACAAGCTTACTCCCTGGTCAAATGATCCGGTTTTGGATCCCTCCGGAGAGATCTGTTATCTACGAGATGAAGAAACCGGTCTGCTCTGGTCTTTAAATGCCTTACCCATTAGAGACAGCGAACCATATACCATTCGCCACGGGCAAGGCTACACCCGTTTTCATCATCAGAGTCATGGAATAGACCAGACAGCCCTAGTTTTTGCGCCAACAAATGCCCCTGTAAAAATTGTCAGTTTAAAACTCCGAAACAACCAGGATTATGCCAGGGAATTAGCAGTCACTTATTACCTGGAGTGGACTTTGGGTGTCCACCGGGAAGAGACCTCTCCTTTTCTCCTCACGGAGTATGATCGGAGCAGTGGCGCTCTGTTGGCCCGTAATGTCTTACAAAAGGCCTTCTCCGGGTATTATGCTTTTTTAGGGATGTATACTGACGGGCCGGAGATCTCCCGCAGTTGGACCTGTGATCGGAGAGAATTCATTGGTAGAAACGGTAGCCTATCTTTACCGGCTGCAATGACCAGGAAAGTCCTGTCCAATACCACCGGCCCACTCTCTCACCCCTGTGCTGCTATGCAGGTTAAGTTGGATCTTCCTCCCCGCGGGGAACGAACCATAAATATTATTATCGGTTCGGCAGGATCACTGGATCAAGCTAGGAACTATACACGACAATTCGGACGAAAAGCAGAGGTAAGGAAGGCTTACCAAGATGTAGTGGAGTTCTGGTCCAACCTGTTGGAACGAGTGCAAGTCTCCACTCCGGATCAAGGGTTTGATCTCCTCATGAACCGTTGGTTGCTTTACCAGACCGTTAGTTGCCGCCTCTGGGCGCGCAGCGCTTTCTATCAGGCAGGCGGCGCTTTCGGTTTCCGGGATCAACTCCAGGATGCCTTAGCTCTCCTCCATGCTCGTCCCGGACTGACCAGAAAACAGATTCTCCTCCATGCCGCCCACCAATACAAAGAAGGCGATGTGCAACACTGGTGGCATGAGGAAACTGGGTACGGGATTCGGACCCGGATCTCCGATGACCTCCTCTGGTTACCTTATGCTGTCTGTCGGTATGTGCAGCATACCGGAGACCAAAAAATTTGGAACCAGGAGATTCCTTTCCTGGAGAGTCCCCCCTTACAAGAAGACGAGATGGAAAGGTACGAGCCGACCGTCGTCTCCGAGGAGACAGGTACCCTCTACGAGCACTGCATACGCGCAATAGAGCGCTCCTTACGCTTTGGCGCCCATGGTCTGCCACTGATGGGTGGTGGAGACTGGAACGATGGGATGAATCTGGTTGGCGCCGGTGGTTCAGGAGAAAGCGTCTGGCTAGGCTGGTTTCTCTATCAAGTGCTTAAGGAGTTCATTCCGTTTGTGAGCCACAGAAACGAGACCGACCGGGCTGACGAATATGAGCGCATCGCTGAAAATCTGGCTGCCAGTCTAAATGAACAGTGTTGGGACGGACAATGGTTCCGCCGCGCCTATAATGATCGCGGTGAACCCCTGGGCGCCATGAGCAACCTGGAATGCCAAATCGACTGTATTGCTCAGGCCTGGGCGGTAATCTCCGGAGCCGCTGATCCGGATAAAGCCCTCATGGCCATGGCGTCCCTCGACGCTCAACTGGTTTGCAGAGGCGACAAGTCCCTCGTTTGCTTGCTCACTCCTCCTTTCAGCCAGAGCGAGCCCAGCCCGGGCTATATCCAAGCCTATCCTAGAGGAGTAAGAGAGAATGGCGGCCAGTACACCCACGGCGCGATTTGGGCCATCATCGCCTGGGCTTTATTGGGAAAAGGAAATAAAGCCTATGAGCTGTTTCAAATCCTCAACCCAATCAATCATTCGCGAACCCCCGGGGAAACTCAGCAATACAAGGTGGAGCCTTATGTAATGGCCGCCGATGTCTATTCAGTTCCTCCCTATGAGGGGCGGGGAGGCTGGTCCTGGTATACAGGGGCCGCTGGCTGGATGTACCAAGCAGGCCTTGAGTGGATCCTGGGAATCCGCAAAAAAGGAGAGAAGCTTTATCTTAAGCCTTGCATTCCCGCTGATTGGTCAGGGTATTCCGTGGTTTACCGGTATGGGCGGTCGACTTATCACTTGCAAATCGAGAACCCCGCTCATAAAGAGACCGGAGGAATACGCCTTGTCATCGATGGTAAAGTTGCCGACCAAGTCGATGAGGGAATCCCGTTGGTCAATGACGGCCAAACCCACCAGGTGCTATTGGTATTATAAGGTTAACTGGATGAGGAACGTGGTCAGGCATGAACACAAATATGGCTTATACGCCAACTTACTCCCTTTTCACTCAAATCTGTAAATACGGACCTCACCATCCTATCTAAACCCGGTTAAACCTAGAATATCACACTAAAAAAGGAAGGAGTCATTTCTGACTCCTTCCCTCCTATGTCGGCCATAGGTACTGAAGATGAAAAGCCACTCCTGAATTGCTCTGTTTTTATTCAACCAAAGATTAATTGAACCACATCATTGAGGATAGTGAAGATCCCCAGTATCATCAGGAAGACCAGACCAATCAGTGACACAATGGCTTCTTTATTGGGGGGGATTGGTTTTCTAAGCAACACAGAAATCCCGATGGTCAACAAACGGCCACCATCCAAGGCAGGAAAAGGAAGAAGATTGGTACCGCCCAGAGCGATACTGATCAAGGCCAAAATATTCAAGAGGTTGAGGACGACTAGCTTTAGGCTACGCTGACTGGCTTCTACCACATTACTAATGGTGCTGACAATCCGGACCGGCCCCATCAGTTCAGTGAGAGAAACCTGCCCGGTCACCAGCCAACCCACAGTATATACTATGTTACGCATGGTAGAATAGATATAGGTGAGAGACTGTCCAAGTACCTGAAGAAAATTGCCTTCTTCCGTGACAAAACCCAAGCCTACGCTATAAATAGGCTGCCCCTTCTCCAGCTTTGGTGTTAATGAAGTTTCCAGCTCAACACCGTCCCGCAAGTAAGCGACTTTCACCGGTGCTCCTTCACTTTCCGATAAATAAGCGCTAATCTCTTGTTTGTTCTGGACCGTCTTACCGTCTAATTTTATGATCCGGTCCCCGCTTTGCAAGCCACCTTCCGCAGCCGGTGAATCATCCACAATTGACCGGATGACCGTTGACTCCGGACCATAAGGTCCCCTAGAGACAAAGCCCAAAATATATCGTTCTCCGGGAATAACCTCTGGGGTAACGATGGTAGTCATCTCTTCTCCTGCGCGAACAATCCCTACCTCAGCTGCTCTCCCCCTGTCCACCATTAAAAAGGAGAGATAGTCAGCTGGCTGATAAACCCTTTTCCCACTGTATGTGATGATACGATCTCCCGGCTCCAAGCCGGCCAAGTCCGCAGGAGATCCAGTGATGACCTCACCGATTTTGGTGGTGCCGTAGCCAACGGCTGTAAATACTATGCAAAGGAAGATCAGAGCAGTCAACAGGTTCATCAAAGGACCCGCCGCAATCACCGCTGCTCTGACCGGCAAGGGCTTGTTGGAGAAAGAGCCATCTCCAGCTGACTCTTCTTCATCTCCTTCAACCAAAACAAAAGCCCCGATTGGGATCATACGCAGGGAATAGGTGGTCTCCCCCCGTTTGATACTGAATAATTTAGGACCCATAAAGAGAGAAAACTCCAAGACGTTGATGTCAAAGTGTTTAGCCACCAGAAAATGTCCAAGTTCGTGTAAGATAATAATCAAGTTGAAAGCCAAGATCGCCAATAGTATATTCATTGTAACCCCCCTATATAGCGTGTATGACCTGTGCTTCTTCGTACCCGTGAGATCGGACAACAGGTTTAAGTTTGCGCTGCCATAGACTACTTTTTATACATTATACAATGTTTTTAACGATTATGCCCGCACAATGTTCCCAATAGGAAAAACTGCCCCCACATAATATGGCGGCAGTATAAGTTTAATATAAAGGCTAAGTTAGAAGACGGAAAAAGGTGACTGACCTAACTCATCTCCAAATAGTCCCTGGCTTCTGCGATCGCCTCGGCTACCGTTTGCGGAGAAGGACCTCCGACAACCCTTCTTTTTTCTAGACACTTCTTCATATCCAGACATTCCCGGAAACCGGAGACATCCACCCCGCTCAAGGCAGAGAGTTCTTCCTCGGACACCTCCTCCAATCTAAGCCCGGCCTGGATACATTGGGCTACGGCTTTCCCTACCACAGCGTGAGCTTGCCGGAAAGGTAGCCCCCGCTGGACCAGGAAATCCGCTAAGTCAGTGGCGTTCAGGAACCCGTCCACAGTAGCGTTTTCCATCTTTTCACGGTTAAAAGTAGCTGTAGCCAACATGGGAGTGAAGATCCGCAAGCAAGAGAGGGTAGTGTCGAGCGCGTCAAAGACCGCCTCCTTATCCTCTTGCAGATCTTTATTGTAAGCCAGAGGAAGACCTTTCATTACAGTGAGCAGAGTGATTAAATCACCGTACACCCGGCCGGTCTTTCCTCTGATTAACTCAGCAGCGTCCGGATTCTTCTTCTGCGGCATCATACTACTACCGGTGGCATACGCATCGTCAAATTCGATAAATCCCCATTCGGAGCTGGCCCAGAGGATCAACTCCTCACAAAAACGGGATAAGTGCATCATGATCATACAAGCGTCAAAGATGGTTTCTAGGGCAAAGTCACGGTCTGCTACTGCGTCCAGACTGTTCCGGGTTATCCCGTTCAATCCCAGTTCTTTCGCGACCATCTCCCGATCGAGCGGAAAGATAGTACCGGCCAAGGCGCCTGAACCCAAAGGCGAAATCTTAATCCGGTCTAAGGTCTGTTTCAACCGTTCCCGGTCGCGGCGAAACATTTCGAAGTAAGCCAGGAGATGGTGGGCGAGGGAGACGGGTTGCGCCCGCTGCAGGTGGGTATACCCCGGCATCATCGTCTCCAAGTGTTGCTCGGCTGTATTAACCAAAACAGTTTGGAGGTTTTTCAGTTCAAGATTGACTACTTCCACCTGCCGGGCCAGGTATAGTCGGAGATCCAAGGCTACTTGATCATTACGGCTACGGGCGGTATGCAGTTTTTTTCCCACCGGTCCGACCCGTTCCGTTAAAATAGTCTCGATATTCATGTGAATATCCTCGGCCTCCGGATCGAAACTAACCTTGCCGGCTAAAAGATCAGTCAAAATCCCCTCCAACCCTTTAATGATCTTTTCCGCATCTTCTTTAGGAATAATGCCGGTCTCACCCAGCATCCGGGCATGAGCAATACTCCCCTGAATATCATCTACTGCCAGTCTTTGATCAAAGGAGAGGGAGGAATGAAAATCATTCATCCGTTCGTCCGTTTGTTTGCTGAACCTTCCTCCCCACAACTTCATTTCTTATTCACCATATTCCAGACCTGCTGGGGCAGGCCGAATAGTTTAATGAATCCTTCGGCATCCTTTTGGTTGTAAACCTGATCCTGGCCGAAGGTGGCCAAATCCTCACGGTAGAGGCTATACGGAGACTTCCTGCCCACCGGGAGACAGTGACCTTGCCAAAGCTTGAGGCGGACCGTGCCTGTGACTTGCTCCTGTGTATGATCGACAAAAGCATCTATGGCTTCTCTTAGGGGGGAGAACCATTGCCCGTAATAAACAAGTTCCGCATATTTGGCGGCCACCAGCTCCTTAAAGTGCATGGTTTCCCGCTCCAAAGTCAGATACTCCAATTCCTTATGAGCAATCACCAAGATGGTCCCACCTGGGGTCTCATAGACTCCTCTGGACTTCATCCCGACTAACCGGTCTTCTACAATGTCAACCCGGCCAATACCGTGTTTTCTTCCTAATCTGTTCAATTCTTCAATTAAAGCCACAGGTTCATAAGCCTGGCCGTTGAGCGCTACCGGAATCCCCTTTTCAAAATCAATCTCCAAGTATTCCGGTTCCCGTGGAGCTTTTTCCGGAGAAACCGTTAAGATAAACATCTCTTCATCCGGCTCCTGCCACGGGTCTTCCAGGATGCCTCCCTCATAACTGATGTGCCAGAGGTTGCGATCCATGGAATAAGGTTTATCCTTGGTAACAGGAACATCAATTCCACGGGCCCGCGCATAGTCTATGGCATCGTCCCTGGAGGTAATACTCCATTCCCGCCAAGGGGCGATCACTTTCACATCAGGTTTTAATGAGCGGAAAGTCAGCTCGAACCGCACCTGGTCATTGCCTTTTCCTGTGCAACCATGCGCCACAGCATCAGCGCCCTCTTTTTCCGCGATCTCAATCTGCTTCTTGGCAATTACCGGACGGGCGATCGAGGTTCCTAATAGGTACTTGCCCTCATAGATCGCTCCCGCCTTTACCATAGGGAAGATATAATCGGTGACGAACTCCTCTTTGAGATCCTCCAAATAAATCTTGCTGGCTCCGGTCTTGATGGCCTTCTCCCGTAAAGGCGCCAGTTCTTCCCCTTGACCAACATCAGCGGCATAGGCGATTACTTCACAACCATAATTCTCCTTTAACCAGGGAATAATGATAGAGGTATCCAATCCGCCCGAATAAGCCAATACCACTTTTTCTACTTTCATTTTGCAGTCTCCCCTTTACTAGCGCACATAGTACGCACACTTATTCTTGCTCTTGTTTGCTGTACTTTTTTATTTCTATGATTTATACTCTGCTTTTGTATCCCTATTGCTTATTCTTTCTTTGCTCACCTTGCTTGCTACGGTTTTAGCTCTTCCCTGATCTCTTGGTAATCAGTAAGTGATTTTACCTGCCATTCCTTGGTTCCTCTGGTTTGCAAGGCATATAATACCGCCTGTAGTGTATCAAGGGAGGTAAAACAAGGTACTCCATATTCCACAGCCGCCCGGCGAATAGCAAACCCGGTTCTCGCCGGAGTTTTTCCTCTGGTTGGGGTGTTAACAACCATCCCCACTCTTCCTTGTTTAATCGCTTTCAAAACGTCGGGTAACCCCTCACCGATCTTATATACCGTCTCCGCGTGCAAGCCGTTTTTCTTGAGAAAATCAGCTGTTCCCCGGGTGGCCAGAAAAGTAAAGCCTCTCTTCGCTAAACCGGTTAAAACCGGTAAGGACTCCTCTTTATCCCGGTCTGCGATGGAAACTAGGATCGTGCCTTCCAGCGGCACTCTGGCGCCGGAAGCGGTGATCGCTTTATAGAGGGCGCCAGCATAGTCTTCATCCATACCCAACACTTCACCGGTGGATTTCATCTCCGGCCCCAGCGAAATATCGACCAAACCGAGTTTTTCAAAGGAAAATACCGGGGCTTTCACTGTCCAATAGGGGGGTGGCGTCATTAAGCCGGTATGATACCCCAGCTCTTTTAGGCTTTCTCCCAGTGAGACCCTGGTCGCCAGTTTTACTAAGGGAACACCGGTAGCTTTGGATAAAACCGGCACTGTCCGGCTGGCTCTGGGGTTGACTTCCAAGACACAAACCTCACCACCGGGTTTCACAACAAACTGGATATTCAGCAGTCCCTTCACGCCTAAAGCCCGTCCGATCCGGATCGTATAATCAACGACCTGGTTAATTTCTTCAGTCGTGAGATTCCTGGGGGGATAAACCGCCATGGAATCACCTGAGTGAACCCCGGCTCTCTCCACGTGCTCCATAATTCCGGTAATGAAGACATCTACTCCATCGGCAACAGCGTCGATCTCTACTTCTTTACCAAGAATATACCGGTCGATTAAGATCGGATACTCCGGACTGACTTGCGCGGCTAGTTGCATATAATCATGAAGTTCATGCTCGTTATGGACAATCTCCATAGCGCGCCCGCCTATGACGTAGGAAGGCCGGACCATCAGAGGAAAACCCAGCTTCAAAGCGATCCCCATCGCCTCCATCATCGAGGTGGCAGAGGCTCCCTCGGTCTGCGGCACTCCTAATTTTTGTAAAAATATAGAGAATTTTCCTCGATCCTCGGCTAGATCGATCTTTTCCACCGGCGTCCCCAAAATCGGAATCCCTGCTTTATCCAGGGGACCGGCTAAGTTAAGAGCGGACTGCCCGCCGAATTGCACTAAGACGCCATCTGGCTGCTCCCGCTCGATTACTGCCATCACGTCTTCTACAGTCAAGGGTTCAAAATATAAATGGTCGGAGGTGTCAAAGTCCGTACTCACCGTCTCAGGGTTATTATTCACAATCACGGAGTGGATTCCCATCTCCCGTAAAGCCCAGGCTGCTTGGACCGAACAATAATCAAATTCGATTCCTTGTCCGATCCGAATGGGACCGGAACCTAAAACCAGGACCCTGCGCCCAGGTAGGGAAGTCACTTCGTCTTCAGTTTCATATGTTGAATAATAGTATGAGGTATGAGCCTCAAATTCTGCCGCGCACGTGTCCACCATCTTATAGACCGCTGTCTCTCCTGCTTTCTGCCGGGCTTGTCGCACGGCATCCTCTTCTACCTTCCAGAGGGAAGCCAGATACCGATCGGCGAAACCTAACCTTTTCAACCTTCTCCACCGCTCTGCAGTCATCTGATCCAAAGTGTGAGGGAGAGACGCTTCCTCATCCACAAGGAGCTTTATCTTCTCTAAAAACCAAAAGTCAATCTTGGTCCATTCATGAATTTCCGCGCAGGTCAGTCCTTTCCGGAACCCCTCGGCAATGGCGAAGAGTCGCTCGTCATCAGTATGTTTGATCTTTCGTTCCAGTTCTTTTCTGGAGAGGTCGGCCAACGCAGGAAGGCGTAACCCATAGAGACCTATCTCCAGCGAGCGCACGGCTTTTTGCAGAGCCGCTTCAAAGCTCCGCTCAATAGCCATCACTTCACCAGTGGCCTTCATCTGTGTGCCCAGGGTACGTAAAGCCCCGCGAAACTTGTCAAAGGGCCAGCGGGGAATCTTCATGACTACATAATCAAGAGCCGGTTCAAAACAGGCAAAGGTCTCTTTGGTCACAGCGTTTCTGATCTCATCCAAAGTATAACCCAAAGCGATCTTGGACACAATCTTAGCAATAGGATAGCCCGTAGCTTTGGATGCTAAAGCGCTGGACCTGCTAACCCGCGGATTTACTTCGATTACTACATACTCAAAAGAATCCGGGTTCAAGGCTAACTGCACGTTACAGCCGCCCTCAATGCGTAACGCCCGAATAATGCGAAAGGAGGCGTTCCTCAGCATCTGATACTCCCGATTGGAAAGAGTCTGACTTGGCGCCACCACAATGGAATCTCCGGTGTGCACCCCAATGGGATCGATGTTTTCCATGTTACAGACGGTAATACAGTTATCTGCGGCATCCCGGATCACTTCGTACTCTATCTCTTTCCATCCGGCTACACTTTGCTCCAGCAATACCTGGTGGATGGGACTGTTGTTCAGCCCTCTGCTCACAATCTCCCGGAAGGACTGGTCATCCTGGGCGATTCCTCCGCCGGTGCCTCCCAAAGTATAGGCGGGACGCACAATAATAGGAAAACCGGTCTTCTCCGCAAAAGTAAAAGCTTCCTCCAAACTCTCTGCAATTGTGCTCTCAGGAATTGGCTCCCCGATGGAGAGCATAGTTTCTTTGAACTTCTCCCGATCTTCCGCTTTTTCAATGGCAGAGAGGGAAGTCCCTAAAATGCGCACTCCGTATTTTTCCAGAACACCTGCTTTCGCCAGTTCCACGGCCATATTTAGTCCGGTTTGTCCCCCCAGGGTAGGCAGGAGTCCATCTGGACGTTCCCGGGCAATGACGGAAGTAACCGCTTCCACTGTTAAGGGCTGGATATATACTTCATCCGCCATCTCCATATCCGTCATAATAGTAGCCGGATTGGAATTGACCAAAACTACTTTGACCCCTTCTTCCCTTAACGCCTTACATGCTTGGGTACCGGCATAGTCAAACTCGGCGGCCTGACCGATGATGATTGGACCCGATCCGATTACCAAAATCTTATTCAAACTTGTATCTTTGGGCATCTTTTATTCCTCGCCTTATCATTTGGGAATTTTCGTACACCTGCGTTGATATGCGGCATGGAACATGCGCATATTTTTCAAAATCACCTGGTGGATGTAGAGAAGATTTACGCGGCGCCCTGACTCTTCAGCACCTCATACAGAATATCCAAACCCTGACTCAATTCGGCCTGACCAATATTTAATGGAGGGGCCAACCGTAGCGCAGTCTGGGTTACTGCATTTACAATTAACCCTTTTTCCAAACATTGCTCGACAATAGGTTTGGCGGGGATAGTTAGATCTAAAGCCAACAGCAGACCCCAACCCCGTACCTCTTTGATGATGGGGATCTCCCTTTGCCAAGTGTGAAAGGTCTTAACCAATTCCTCCCCAAGCTTCCCGGCTTTTACCGGTAAATCATCCTCCGCCAATGTCTTCAGCACTTCCAAGGCGGTGGCATAGGCGATCCCTCCACCACCAACGGTCGTACTATGATCACCCGGGACAAAAGCCGCAGCCACCTCCTCCTCAGCTAATACAGCCCCGAGTGGGACTCCGGATCCCAGCGCTTTGGCCAAAGTCATGATCTGGGGCTTAACGCCAAAATGTTGCCAGGCAAAATATGTACCGGTTCTGCCCAAGCCGGTTTGGACTTCGTCGAAGATCAACAAGATGCCGTGTTTTCGGCTAAGGGTAGCCAAACCTTGGACAAACTCCGGGGTGGCCGGGTTGACCCCACCTTCTCCCTGTACCAGTTCCAGCAGAAAGGCACAGGTTTGAGGAGTAATCGCCGCTTCCCAGGATGCCAAATCATTATACTTGGCATATTTAAACCCTTCGGGCAGCGGGCGGAAAGCATCTTGATATTTTGGTTGCCCGGTGGCGGCCAAGGCGCCGATTGTCCGGCCATGAAAGGACCCCTCCGCAGAGATAATCTCGTATCTACCCCCAAGCTTTGTCCGACCGTACTTCCGGGCAAGCTTGATTGCAGCCTCATTGGCCTCGGCCCCACTATTACTGAAGAAGACCCGATCCAGGCCGGAGACTTCTACCAATTTCTCAGCTAATAAAATTTGTTCCTCCAAATAAAAGTAGTTGGAGACATGCATCACTTTCTTGGCTTGTACCGCCAAGGCCTGGGCCAGACGGGGATGGGAATGCCCCAAGGCATGCACAGCAATACCGGACAAGAAATCTAAATACCGCTTACCGTCGGTATCGTACAAAAAAGCCCCCTCGCCCCTGGCAAAAACCACAGGAAACCTGGAAACATTCTTCATGAAAACCCGGTCCGCTTTTTCCAATAAACTCTTCATCTCCACACCCTACCACCGCCATTCTTCCGAAATTAACCAATTATCCTCAGTCAGGGTCGGATCGCCCAATTCTTTCTGCCTGACCGCGGATTATTCCACCACCATGGTGCCGATTCCTTTATCCGTAAGCACCTCCAGGAGTAAAGAATGAAATTGGCGGCCGTCAATAATGTGTGTTCTGCCTACACCATGCTTTAACGCATAGATGCAAGCCTCGACTTTTGGCGCCATCCCGCCTTCGATTACCCCTTTAGCCATCATTTCTTTGGCTTGCTCGATCTTTAACGCCGAAATCAGGCTGCCGGGGTCTTTTGGATCAGCATATATCCCTTCTATATCCGTGAGAATAATTAACTTCTCCGCTTGCAAGGCCGCGGCCAACTCTCCGGCTACCGTATCAGCGTTAATATTGTAAATGTGGTTGTCCAGTCCCACTCCTACGCTGGCCACCACCGGTATATAACTCTTTTCCATCAAGAGGTTTAATAAAGCCGGTTGAATAGACTCCACTTCTCCAACAAAGCCTAGATCCTGCTGGTCATTGGGTAGAACTTTCTTTTTAGCCACCAAAAGGTTGCCGTCCTGCCCGGAGAGGCCAATTGCTTTACCTCCGACCTGATTGATCATGGTCACAATTTCTTTGTTAATCTTACCGGCTAAGACCATATTAACAATCTCCATGGTCTCCTCATCCGTCACCCGTTGTCCCTGGACAAACCGGCTCTCTTTTCCGACCCTCTGCAACAGACTTGTGATCTCCGGCCCACCGCCATGGACGATCACAGGATTTAATCCCAAATATTTTAAGAGCACTATATCCAGGATCACCGCTTTTTTGAGCTCAGAATTGACCATAGCGTTACCACCGTATTTAATCACAAAAGTCTTCCCGTGAAAGCTCCGAATATACGGAATCGCCTCAATCAAAACCTGCGCCCGCTGCAAAAACTCGTCCATCCTGTCTCCTCCTCTTTCTTACGCATGTTTCTTATGCATGCCCGCACATGTAGTCACCTTTATGTTCTGTAACTTCCATTTATTTTAACATAATCATAGGAAAGATCACAGGTCCAGATCGTCGCTTCGGCTTCTCCTTGATTTAAGTTAATGTTAACTTCGATTTCTTTCTCTCCCAGAATCCGCGCTGCCTTTTCTTCGTCAAAAGGCAAGCCTCTTCCGGAGTAAACCGGCAGATCTCCCAAGGAGATCTCTACTCGTTCCGGCACGATGTTAATCCCGCTATAACCCACAGCCGTCAGAATCCGGCCCCAATTGGCATCCTCTCCAAAGAAAGCGGTCTTGACCAGGTTGGAATTGGCTACGGCCCGGGCGGCGCTCTCCGCTTCCGCCTCGGAAGAGGCCCTACACACGCGGACGGTAAGAAGTTTAGTAGCGCCTTCTCCGTCTCTGACCAGCATCTTGGCGAGCTGGAGACAGACTTCATACAGGCCTTCATAAAACTCTTGAATCTCCTCTTTCGTGGTTAATTCAGGTTTACCGGAGGCACCGTTTGCCAACAGGAAGACAGAATCATTGGTACTGGTATCGCCATCCACCGTGATCCGGTTGAAGGTCTTGTTCACCGCTTTTCTCAGCAGTTCCTGCAGAACCTCCTGGTCAAGCAAGGCATCGGTGGTAATCACCGAAAGCAAGGTGGCCATATTGGGTTGGATCATTCCAGAGCCTTTGGCCATTCCTCCGATACGAATCCCGCTCTGTAATTCAACTGCCCACTCCTTGGCGTATGTATCCGTAGTCATAATCGCCTGGGCTGCTGCAGTCCCTCCGGTAGTGGACAATCTACTGACCAGAGAAGGGATGGCCCCCTCTATCCGGGTAGTGGGAAGCGGCACCCCGATTACTCCGGTGGAAGCAATCAATACTTCCTCCGACTTGATCTGAAGACTCTTGGCTACGCTTTGGGAAACAGCTCGGGCAGCGGATAAGCCTTCTTCCCCCACACAGGCATTGGCGTTACCGCTATTGATGATCACCGCTCTGGTTACTGCGCCCTTCACCCGCTCCTGACTGATGATCACCGGCGCGGCTTTTACTTTATTGGCGGTAAAAACCCCGGCCGCTCTGGCCGGGAGCTCCGAGAAGACCAAGGCTAAATCAGGCGCGCCGTTCTTCTTAATTCCGCAGGCCAGTCCTGAAGCGGAGAACCCACGGGCTACCGTTACTCCTCCGGATAACGTCTTCATGCTCTCACCTTCCCCCTTTATTCTGTACCCACTCATGGCCAGATTCCAGTGTAGTTCAGACCAAGGGTTTCGTCTAAGCCGCACATTAGGTTCATATTCTGGACTGCCTGGCCGGCCGCGCCTTTAAGCAGATTGTCCAAGGCCGAAAGGATAATAATCTGTTTTGTACGTGGATCAACCCGTAGTGAAATATGACAATTATTCGTATAAATAACCGCTTTAGTCTGCGGCAACCCCGGCTCCGGCAAGATGGAGACGAAAGGCTCTCCTCGATAATAATCTTGATAAACCCGGGTTAACTCCTCTGTGGTGATCTCTTCTTTCATCGTCAGATGTATTGTAGAGAAGAGTCCGCGCACCATCGGAACTAAATGCGGGGTAAAGGAGACCTTTACCTCCCGGCCCGCCAGATCCGAAGCCACTTCTTCAATCTCCGCCACATGCCGGTGGCGAACTAAACCATAAGCTTTCAAACTACCCTCCACTTCCGCATAGTGCAGATCCGGTTTTGGTGAACGCCCGGCCCCTGATACTCCGGATTTGGAATCTGCGATCAAGAGCTCCACCTCTTGCAGCCCTCTCTGGAGCAACGGAGCTGTACCCAGTAGAATACTGGTAGGATAACAGCCCGGGTTCCCGATCAAGCGGGCGCCTTTGATTCGCTCTCTATATAGCTCCGGCAGGCCGTAAACAGCCTCTGCTAAATAATGGGCAGCCGAATGTTTCACCCCGTACCAAGCTTCGTATACTCCCACGTCCCTAAAGCGAAAGTCCGCGCCTAGATCAATTACTTTTTTCCCTTGCTCAAGAAGAGCCGGCGCCAACTCGGCCGCCACTCCATGGGGAACGGCCAAAAACACCAGATCACACCCGGAAAATTCCTGGACGTCAACGGCAACAATCCGCATCCCCCCGGTTTTATGTCCAATCAGAGAAGGGAAAATATCCGCTACCGAGCGGTTGGTTTGTGATCTGGACGCCACAGCCGCCACTTCTACCTCAGGGTGGTGGATTAATAAACGTAGCACCTCTCCGCCTGCATAGCCATTTACCCCGATTATACCAACCTTAATCATCCTGATTGCCTCCAACACTACTTATTATGGATAATTATACCTTATAAACAGGACCATTTCAATAATAAATATTCATCATTAACGAATATTTATTAATAAACCCATAAATTCGGTCCCTTTCCTATTCACGCTCTGCTAACAATTCTTTAGCCCGCTCGAGATCTGCTCGGCGTACCATGAGTTTGATTCCTAAGACTCCACCATAAGTCAGACTAAAAGATTCCTGCGGAATACGGGCAACTATACCGGAGCCGGCCAAAACACTTTTTATCAAATCCGCTCGGGCCGGACTATTCACTTCCAGCAATTCTACCCAATCCTCTTCTTGCTCAGGCATCCGCATCCGTCACCGCTCCCGTGTTCGCCGATTTAACTTGCTTAGCGTACCGCGCCAGGTATCCTTTGGTCACCTTCGGGGCCGGGCGTTGCCACCGGCGACGCCTATCTTCCAGCTCTGTCTCGTCCACTAGTAGATCCAGACGATTCCGTGGGATGTCAATTCTAATCCGGTCGCCTTCTTGAACTAAAGCGATGGGGCCGCCCTCCGCCGCTTCCGGCGAGATATGGCCGATCGAAGCTCCTCTACTGGCGCCGGAGAAACGACCGTCTGTCAAGAGAGCGACCTCCCGGTCTAACCCCATCCCGGCAATGGCTGAAGTCGGAGAGAGCATCTCTCTCATTCCGGGTCCTCCGCGGGGTCCCTCATACCTGATGACCACAACATCACCGGACTTGATTTTTCCGCCCAAAATAGCCTCGATCGCCCCTTCCTCGCCATCAAAGACTCTGGCCGGCCCCTCGTGCACCATCATCCGGGGATCGACCGCGGCCTTTTTAACCACCGCGCCGTCCGGAGCCAATGAGCCAAATAAGATGGCGAGCCCGCCTTCCTCATCATAGGGCTGATCCAAAGGTCTTATCACATCCGTTTTTAGAACTCTAGCATTCTCTATATTATCTCCAATTGTCCCGCCCGTCACCGAGCGGCACTCTAAATTGATGAGATCTTTTTGCGCCAAGGTAGCCAGTACCGCCGAGATTCCTCCGGCCGCATCCAGGTCTTGAATATGATGAACCCCTCCCGGCCGTAAAGAACACAGATGCGGAGTCCGTTTACTGACTTCATTAATCCAGTTCAAATCAAGTTCCACCCCAACTTCCCGGGCAATGGCCGGTAGATGCAGCACGGTATTGGTGGAACCACCCACCGCCATATCAACGGTGAAGGCATTGGTGAAAGCCTCTTTCGTCAGGATCTGCGCTGGCCTCAGATTAGCCTTGACCAGATCTATAATCTTCATCCCTGCTAGTTTCGCCAACCGAATCCGACGGGCATCCACCGCTGGAATAGTCCCGTTTCCAGGTAACCCCAGCCCTAATACTTCAGTCAGGCAGTTCATGGTATTGGCGGTAAACATCCCGGAACAAGAACCACATCCCGGACAGGCCCGCTCCTCGATCTCCGTCAACTCTTCTTCTGTTATTTTTCCCACAGCCTGCGCGCCGACGCCCTCAAAGACCGTGTTTAAATCAATCTTTTCCCCTTTCAGCTCACCGGCGAGCATCGGTCCGCCACTGACCATCAACGCAGGAATATTTAATCTGGCGGCAGCCATCAACATGCCAGGAACAATCTTGTCACAGTTGGGCACTAAAACCAACCCATCGAAACAGTGCGCGCTGGCCATAACCTCTACTGAGTCCGCGATCAACTCCCTACTGGCCAAAGAAAACCTCATCCCTTCATGGCCCATGGCGATTCCATCACAAACTCCAATTACTCCGAATTCCACTGGAGTTCCACCGGCCATTCTAATTCCGGCCTTCACCGCTTCAGTGATCGTTCTGAGATGCAGATGTCCGGGGATAATTTCATTAAACGAATTGGCCACGCCAATCAAGGGTCTACTCAGTTCCTCATCAGTATAGCCCATAGCCTTAAATAATGAACGGTGCGGGGCTTTGGTAACGCCTTTTTTTACTTGTTCACTCCGCAATCTGATCACTCCTTACCATATATCATTCCTCAGTTCATGGTTTTGTGAGTATTCGTGAAATCCTGCGTAAATCCTTTACTGGCCACTTTAAATTAGGTATAAAAAAGCAACCACTTGCGGAAAGTGGTTGCTTTTTTATGACACGTTCAAAAACTAATATGTACGTGGCTTATAGGTCCGACAATAAGTTTCCCTGGAGGATCCGGCTTCGGCCTCATTCCCGCCCAACCCGCCGATCTCCATGTCACTCATTGCTTGATTATCCACCTCAATCCCATCGGCGCTGCAGAAATTATTCTTCGACCAATACTCGCAACTATCAACATAACATTTGACTTCCATATTTTTGGCCAATACAATCCCTCCTTTGAATGATAGTATTCCGCCCCGGTCTACCATACATACATTATGAAAATCTAAAAGTGGGTAGCGCCACACAGAATCTTCAGTCCAGTGCGAAAATTAGCGCCCTAGCCGCTAAAAGACCCGCTACCAAAGGAAGCAAGGACTTTTTCTTCCTTCCTCCCCGCCAGGAAAGAGGCAATAGCTCGACTCCAACGAGAAAAAGCATGGCCCCTGCGGCAAACCCTAAGGCGGAAGCAGTCATCAACGGCGAAAGACGACCGATGATCCCCCCCATGAGCGCACCGACGCCCATCGGTAATTCGGTTAAACTCAAGATTAAGGTCACCTTTTGCCAGCTGATTCCCCCCAGTTTTAAAGTGGTGGCTACCGCCAGACCTTCCGGTATATTGTGCGCTGCCATTAATAAAGCCAGTTCCTTCCAGAGGGAGGATGATGGGTTTTCTGCAAAAACTGCGCCCACCGCCACTCCTTCAGGTAAATTGTGCATGGCAATGCCTAGCCCCAACAACATCCCGGCCCGGGTAAAGCAAAAATGTATCCCTTGGTCCGAGGAATCAAAGGGCCGATCAGCCGGTTTATAGCGGGAACGAAGAAGGATGATGAAGAAGATCCCCGCCAGAATTCCACCCCAAGCGCTTGCTGTATCCAAACGAACGGCCTCCGGATATAGATCCCAAAGCACAATCCCAAGCATCATGCCTCCGGAGAACCCTACCAACTCTCTGTCTTTATCTTTGACCAAATAGGGGGCTAAACCAGCCATACATCCTCCGATTCCGGTTCCAAAGAGGCCCACGGCAAAACCGATTACCGTAGCCATGAATATTACCCCATTCCTTCACCCCCTGTTTATTCTATTCCGCCCAAGTCCTTGGATATGTGCGAGAAAGACGGGAGAGAATAAAACTCGGAGTGTACTGAGCCTCTGTTGGCTACTTACTGTTCTCATTGAAAAGAAGGGGGAAGTCTTGTGCAGAACGGAGGATGGCTCTTCTTTTTATTACTGGCCGGGATCGCCGGGTCTTTAATGGCTGTGCAGGGAAGTCTCAATTCTCTATTGGGGGAGAGTATAGGACTTTTGTATATGAGCTTTGCCATTCACCTCTTAGCGGTGATCACCGCCGGAGTACTAGTTCTCTTCTTTCCACCCCCGTCGGATCTGCTCAAAAAAATAACGGCCACTCCACCTTATGCTTGGTTAGGAGGGCCGCTCGGCTTGGCCATCATCTTCGGCGTGGCAATGTCCATCCCCCGGCTGGGAGTGGGAGTAGCCACTACCGGAATCATCTTCTTTCAACTATTCACAGCCTATCTAATTGATCACTTCGGCCTCTTCAGCCAAGAACACTCTCCCTTTACCTGGATAAAGGCAGTCGGGATCCTCTTCATGGTCACAGGTTCTTATCTGCTCTTGAAGAAATAGTTATCCTTTAATAACAGCGGCGACTACATCCAAAACCTTCTGGGCCTCAAAGGGTTTTAAGATATAATTCTTAGCGCCTGCTTCCACTGCTTCAATTACCTTGGCTTTGGAACCGATGGAGGAGCACATAATAATCTTGGCGTTAGGATCGATGCTCATGATCTCCTTAACCGCTTCAATCCCCTTCATCTCAGGCATAGTAATATCCATGATCACCAAATCAGGCATGAGTTCCCTGTATTTTGCCACCGCCTGTGTTCCGGTGATAGCCTCTCCTGCTATTTCATAGCCGGCTTCTGTAAAAATCCGCTTCAGCATCAACCTAACTACTTGAGCATCGTCAACTAATAAAACACGCACACTCATAGCAAAACCTTCCCTTTTATTATTCTTAAGTGAAGTTCTTCCTTTAATCTTCACTTAACTGCCGCTTGTGGGACTGTCTCGCCCTATTAACTTATCATGCAATGAATTTATAGTAGATGCGTTTATACACTATCAATTAATGTTGCTGTTTCGTGTATATCGTCCCATCTCTATCTTCACTTCATCCCATTTTACACTCGGCTTAAGGTTACACCAGTTAAACGCTGATCCACCAATTATCCTTCTAGCACCGCCCTGACAACTTCAACCACTTTTTCCGGGTCAAAAGGTTTAATAATAAAATTCTTGGCTCCGGCTTCAATGGCCTCTAAAACCATAGACTTTTGTCCCATAGCAGAACACATAATTATCTTGGCGTTAGGATCTTGCTTGATAATCTCCTTAACCGCATCAATCCCCGACATTTCGGGCATTGTTATATCCATGGTGACTAAATCCGGTTTCACTTCTTCGTACTTTGCTACTGCTTCTACACCATTTCCAGCTTCCCCGGCAATCTCATACCCGGCGTCCTTTAAGATCCGGGTGAGCATTAATCTTATGACTTGAGCGTCGTCTACTAGCATTATACGCTGGCCCATATAATAACCTCCTATTTTTGCTCTTAAATACTATATCGGCTGATTGGTCTGTTTTCATAAGAAGAAATTCTGTTGAAGCAAACCCCACCGGTAAGAACGCCAGCTAATAAAGAATCCCTGCTTTGCAGGGATTCTTTATTAGCTGGCCTCATTTCCGTACCGGTCGACTTGTTTTATTCTTTCCTCCTCTCCAGTTAAGGCGTTTATATAAACTAAATACCTGTTCTCCTCTAAGGTCCCATCCACCTCATAGCAGAGCGTCTCTTTAAACTGATCATTCAAGATTACCACTTTCTCAATAGTATCGATTTTGAGGTGAGGGTTAACTTTCTTCCGCACCTCATCCTCGGTGAGACGGGGCTGTGGGATCCTGCGGTTGGGATCATGAAAGGTTAAATAAGCGATAGTATCGACCCCGATAATCTCCCCGTTATCCAGGGCGGCTTTACACTTAATTAAATCCGGTTGTACTATAGTATCCCCTTTTTTTGCCGCTAAACTGACCATTGCTGTATTACGAAACTCCTCTACCGCGATGACCTCCATATTCGGAAAACCTCTTTTTCCCAAATACTCCTGGCACCTTTTAGCGCCTTCTTCCAGGGAGAGGTCAGCCCGCTCAACATCCCGCTCTTTAAGCAACCAAACCAGATGTCCTCCTTGCACACTCACGGCCATACGCAAAACAGGAGCGGCCGCCCGGCGATTCTTCTCAGCCTTCTCCCCTTTAGTCAGGCGAAACATATAGACCGGAAAATCCCCCTTACTCTGTCCTTCATAGACCGCTCTATACTCTTCACCATCCAGCTCTGCCAGACGAAGCGCAGTTTCTCTGGCTTGTTCCACATTAACCTTAGACCCGGTTAAACCCTTCGGAGTCGGCTTGAAATTTAAAAGATTACCCTCAAAATCAGCCTCCGGCAATCTCTTGAAACCATCCTCCAACATCATAAAGCCTTTGGTAACATTATTGGTATTTAATCGCTCCGAGACATCAGCGGCCATGGAAGCCATATCGATCCGGTCAACATCCAACCACCTCTCTTCGCCTTCCAAGACCCTTTCCTGTAAGTCAGTTAATTGTTGTGAAAGATAGGTGGCTTGAGTATGGAGAGAAGCCAAAGTCTTCCAGTCTTTTTCTTCCATGGTCCTGGTCTCCCCCTGGAATTCCTGGGTGGCTTGCCGGTGACAAAAGGCGGCGACTGTGGCTAGGAACTTCTTTGTTCTGCTGAGTTCCACCGCAGCCAAGGGCAGTTGTCCGATATCTTCCTGAGAAAAGTTGGCCTGTCGCCAGATATCAGTAAAATACTCTCTAAGCTTCTTCGGTGAGTTGGAGACCATGGCTTTGCCCAACTGATCCCGTAGATCACCCACATGGAGCGCTAATTCGGAAAAAGATCGGTTGTACTGGTTCTCTGCACGGATCTCCCAACTTCTTTTCGCGCGAAATTGAGTGTATCCCCAAGCCAAAGAAACAACAAGGGCCATTACCAGCAGTGGAATTGTATACCGGCTGGTATTTCTGGTTTCCACATGTTCTTCTCCCATGATTATTACCCTTCCTTTCGACCTTTTCTTCTTGATTAAGCGTCACCTACTGCAGATCAGGTCACGCTGATTTCATCTACGTGTAATATTCCCTGCTCAAATCTGGATATACGAATAATCTCTATGAAGATATAGCCTTTCATGAACCACCGCTTCATAATGGCACAGAGACAAAAAAGCCCTCTGCGGACAATCCAGAGGGCACTCTTTGGTAATTTACTTTTTATTAATTCGTCTAGGGAAGTTTTAATGCTTTCTTCTTTACCATGAGGGTCACTGCTCTCTTCAGCCCCAGAGCCAACAGATACCCAATACCGGCCAGTATAATAATCATGGCTCCGGCCGGAAGATTCTTCAGATAAGCAAGGATCAGACCGGAAACAGTAAAAAAAAGGCTACAGAGGAAGGCCAGCGCCATCATACTTCCCAACTTTTTCGACCCCAGACCGGCGATGGAGGCAGGTAAGGTCAGTAAGGCGATGACCAGGATTAGCCCTACTATTTGGATGAGGATTACTACCGTCAAGGCGATTAGGCACAATAGTAATATATAAAGAACTTCCACAGGGATCCCGCGCAAACGGGCGTAATCCTCATCAAAGCAGATGGCCTGAAATTGTCGGTAAAAGACGAGCACCAAAAGTAAGATCAACAGATCCAGACCACAAAGAATTGCTAAATCTTTGGTGGAAACAAGCAGAATGTTACCAAATAAAAAGCTAGTTAGATCCACCTTGTACCCGGGTGTGATTGAGATAAAAATCACCCCAATAGCCATTCCGACCGCCCATAAAGCGCCGATGATCGTATCCTCATGTTGTTTGGCTTTGATACTGACCAATCCCAAAAGCACCGCGGAGCAAAGGGCAAAAACAACCGCGCCCAACAAGGGGTTAAGTCCTAAATAATAGGCTATCCCCATCCCTCCCAGGACGGCGTGGGCGATTCCCCCGCTAATATACGAGATTCGCTTTACCACCACATAAGTTCCTGCCATTCCACAGGCCACACTGGCGAGCAGCCCGGCATAGAAAGCATTTTGCATAAAAGCGTGCTGACATATGGTTACCAAAAAATCCGTCATCATCATCTTCTCCCTCAAGCGCGTGTCGTGTAAAATTCACCTCATAACCTGCACTCATGCTGGAGCGAATGCATGGCGCCGTCATATGCTTCATTAATAATATCCTCACTAGTGATCTGGTGGGCGGGATGTATCTTTAGTCTCTTATTCACACAAGCCACCTTATTAACATAAGAAGAGACAAAACCTAAGTCATGAGAGACCATAATTATAGTCATCCGTTTATTCAAGTCCCGTAAGAGATCATATATATCTTTCTCCACCCTACTATCCACGCTGGCTGTTGGTTCGTCCAGCAGTAACAGTAAAGGATTAGACGATAACGCCCGCGCAATCAAGGCACGTTGTTTCTGTCCTCCGGAGAGCGTACCGAACCTCCTCTTCGCCAACTCTAAAATGCCAACGGCCTGCATGGCCTGGGCAGCGGCTTCCAGATCCGCCGCCCGGCGCCGTGGAAATAAACTTCCCGGTTTGATTCTACCCATCAAGACTACATCCTCCACGGTCACGGGAAAATCCCGAGCAAACTCGCTATGTTGAGGAACATACCCGATTCGACTACGGACGTTTCGCGGAACCTGTCCCAAGACCTTGACTGAACCTGAGACCGGGGCGAGATACCCCAGGATCAACCGGAGGAGGGTAGTCTTCCCTCCGCCGTTCGGACCGACCACTGCCAAGAAATCTCCCTTCACCACCTCAAGGTTGATCTCTTCCAAGACCGGCCGCTGGTCATAAGCAAAATACACCTGATCCAAAGATACGATCTTCTGCATTTACATCAACTCTTCTCTAATAACCTGGGCTATACTCTTCAGGTTGTTTAGGTAATCCTCAGCTAAAGGATTAATCAAGACCACCTTGCCATTGACCGCTTTAGCCACCGTCTCCGCTTGTTTTGAGCTAAACTGCTCCTGCACAAAGATGACCTTAATCCCTTCTTTCTTAGCAAATTCGATGAGTTCTCCCAACTCTCGCGGTCCCGGCTCTTTCCCCTCTATTTCAATGGGAACCTGAGTTAAGCCATAGCGATCACAGAAGTATCCCCAGGCCGGATGGAAGACGAGCAGTTTTTTATTGGTCATTTCCGAAAAAGCTTCTTCAATCTCCAAATGCACTGCGTCCAAGTCAGTCAGGAACTTCCGGAGATTACCGCTGAAATACGCTTCCTTTTCCGGTCTGAGCTCTACCAATGCCTGATAGATCGTTTTGGCCTGTTTTTTTACTAAAATAGGATCAAGCCAAATATGTGGATCCAAGCCCCGATCATGGTGATGATGGTGATGAGCACGATCATTACTCTTTACTTGTTGTTCTTTACTGGCTGGCGCCTGGTTACTAAAGTAACGATCCATTTTTCTCAGAGTAATACCTGCCCTGGTATTAATCACCTTCATGTTGGGAGCAGCGGCTGTAAACTTCTTTAGCCAGGCGTCCTCAAAGGGAACTCCGATGGAAAAATATAGGACAGCCCGGGTAAGTTCCGACATCTGCCTGGGCAATGGTTCATATGTAGCTGGACTTTGGCCCGGACCCACCATGACCGAGACTTGTACCGCCTGCCCGCCGATCCGCTCAACGAAATATTTTTGAGGAAGAATACTGACGAAAACCGGGATGCTTTCCTGATCTACATCTACTGCATAAATTGCACTCTTAATCTGTGCTACCATTAACAGAATCGCTAAAACCCATAATACCCGCTGTACTCTTACCATAAACCTCACTCTCCTCGATCTTCTTTGCCCATCGGATCTGAAGTTTATTTTATCCATTACTGAGAAATAAATGCAAACGCAAATTAGTTGCATAAAAGTGGAGACAACTTCCTACCGTTCGAAGCCCTCAAAGGTTTTCCTCATATACCCTACATTTACGGTTCCGCGCACTCCGGACAGATCCCTTTTAAGTAAGTCTCCTGTTCCTCCACTTTATACCCGGGTTTTGGTTCAGTAAAGGTTGGTAGTTTTACTCCAGTTAGGCATTCTACTCTACCGCATTCTCTACACACAAAATGGGGATGACAGTGTTTTCTGCTACCACAAGCACACAAGGCATACCTCCATAGACGATCACCCGTCTCCACTCTGTGGACGATTCCTACCTTAAGAAAGGCTTCCAATGCCCTATATACTGTAACTCGATCCAGCCCGTTTCTGGAAAGCTCCGCAGTAATCTCTTCTTGGGACAAGGGGTGTTCACTATCTAATAATATACTGACAATCTCGATTCTCCCAGGGGTACAACGTAGACCCGCTTTTTTCAGGATCTTTACAGCATAGTTCAATGAATTCATCTCCACCATCCCTAAACCAAATTGTAACCTAGGTATATTAGTGAAAATCAGTCAACATACTCGGGATACCAACTACAGTAAACGCAAATTTGTTGCGTTTATATTTTATCTCTAATCTCCTTTTTGTCAAGCGCGAATAATAAAAAACAACTCCTTTCTCTGGGAATACCTGGGACTCTTACTGTCTTTACTTACATCCGTTATTTTGTTTTTCACCATCATAACCAAGTCTTTCCTCAAAATAGATGGAAAGAATGAGTTTCCCTTTACTATACCTTGGTTTTCAAGTACAATTACAATGTACAATTTTTTAAAGAGGTGTCGATCAATATGAAACGCATAACAACTGCTTTTATTCTTATGACCCTTTTGGCCTTTACTTTTTCCGGTTGTGGTAATCAGCAAAAAGAAGATTCATGGAAAGAAGTGCAAAAAAAAGGAGAATTTGTGCTCGGCCTGGACGACAGCTTCCCGCCTATGGGATATAGAGACGAAAACGGCGAAATCACCGGCTTCGACATTGACCTGGCCAAAGAAGTCTGCGCTCGTTTGCAGATTAACCTGAAAGTCCAACCCATCAGCTGGGATGCGAAAGAACAGGAGCTTAACACGAAGAATATCGACTGTATCTGGAACGGCTTAACCATTACCGAGGAGCGAAAAAAGACCATTCTATTTAGTGAACCCTATATGGATAACCGTCAGATTCTGGTCGTACGGGCGGATTCCAAGCTTAATTCCCTCTCGGATCTGGCAGGAAAGAGACTGGGATTACAGGCCGGATCCAGCGCTATGGACGCCTTAAACGGCGCCCCGGAATTCAAAGATCATCTGGCGGAAGTAGTTGAATTCGATGATAACATGACCGCCCTCATGGATCTGGAAATGGGCGGGTTGGATGCTGTGCTGATGGATGAGATCGTCGCCCGTTTTTACATTCAGCAAAAGAACAAGAGTTATCTTGTGCTTGACGAAGCCTTAGCCAGTGAGGAATATGGTATAGGTTTCCGGAAAAGCGACAGCGAGCTGAGGGATAAGGTCCAAGCGGCCCTAGAGGAAATGGCTGCCGACGGTAGCTTGGCGGAGATCTCCACAAAGTGGTTTGGTGAGGATATCACCGTAGTGGCTAAGTAGTCCCTCCTCCCTTATCCAAGGCGTTTTTGAAAACGCCTTGGATACTGCCTCAACCTGTTACACATACCCGGCATCATATAACCACCATTTCAGAGAGATCCGACCATTACAAAGGCGAAGGGTTGTGAGCAAACTCACAACCCTTCGCCCGGATAGCTCTTTTAAAAGGACATTCATCTTTATGAAGGGGTTTTTTAAATGCTCGCGATTTGGGATGGGGCGGGCTCCATAAGACTTTTGGGCCTTCTCCTACAAGGGACAATCACAACTTTACAGATTTTTCTTCTAACCTTACTGCTCTCGTTACCCTTAGGTCTAGTAATCGCCCTGGGCCGAATAAGTACGCATAAGTGGATCAGCAGTCCTTTAAAACTTTTTATCCTGATTATGCGCGGTACTCCTTTGCTCCTTCAGCTTATCTTTGTTTATTTTGCCCCCTCCTATATGTTACCGGAGGGCCTCAGTTTTAGAATTCCCCGTTTCACCGCGGCCATTATCGCCTTCACTCTGAATTACGCCGCCTATTTTGCTGAGATCTACCGGGGCGGTATTCAATCCATCCCTCGCGGTCAGTATGAAGCCGCCGCTGTTCTAGGGTTCACCAAAACACAAACCTTCCTCCGGATCATCCTTCCGCAAGTAATCAAGAGAATTCTACCGCCGATTAGTAATGAAGTCATTACACTCGTCAAGGATACCGCACTCGTTCAGATCCTTGGCATCTCAGAACTCTTTCGCGTGGCCAAGAATGAATCCTCCCGGATCTTCTCCACCACCCCGCTTTTTGTCGCTGGTTTATTCTACCTCTTCATGAATTGGATCGTAACTAAGACCTTTCATAATGCCGAAAAAAAATTGGGCTATTACAAGTAGGGGGACGGAAAGATGCAAATCTTAAAAGTGGAAAATTTGTTTAAAGGCTTCGACGAACTGGAGGTAGTAAACGGGGTTTCCTTCCAGATTCAGCAGGGAGAAGTAGTCGGTGTCATCGGTCCGTCCGGTTCCGGAAAGAGTACCCTCCTACGCTGTCTCACCCTCCTAGAGAAGATCGAGCACGGCCGAATTGTCGTCGCCGGTGAGACTATGGTCGAAACCTCTCCGCAAGGCCAAGTCGTGTACGCTCCAGAGGAAAAACTAAGAAAGATCCGGTTACGCCTGGGGATGGTCTTTCAAAACTTCAATCTCTTTCCGCACTTTACGGTTTTGCGGAATATTACGGAAGCCCCTATTCTGGTCGGAGGAATTAGCCCGGAAGAGGCTGAGGCTACCGCATTACAACTACTGAAGAAGATTGGATTGCAGGAGAAAGCCACCGCCTATCCTTACCAGCTTTCCGGAGGGCAATGTCAACGGGTGGCCATTGCCCGGGCGATGGCCATGAAACCTGATATCCTCTTCTTTGATGAACCCACCTCCGCCCTTGACCCGGAATTAACCGGTGAAGTTCTAAAAGTCATCCGTACTCTGGCGGTCGAACGGATGACCATGATGGTCGTTACTCACGAGATGAGCTTTGCCCGCGAGGTGGCCGACAGGGTAATCTTCATGGACAACGGGCAAATCATTGAAGAAGGCCCGCCCCAGCAGATCTTTGAAAACCCATCCAATGAAAGAACACGGTCCTTTTTACAGAACTACAACCTTTCCTTCAGAGCCTAATTTGAAGTTTTGAGTTTTACACGCGCACCTTCCTAGTCACCAGCCATAGCCATTCCTCATTCAGCCATCTTCCGCATGGCCTCAAGATCCTTGATCTTTATTGATGCTCTGTGAAAATCAACTAAGCCTTCTTCCTTCATCTTTCCCAGCTCCCTCGAGAGAGAAGGTCGCGCCACATTGAGGAAGTCCGCCCATTCATTACGGTTTAGCGGCAGCAGAAAAGTGGTTGTTCTGTATTTTTTGTACTGCTCCAGCAAGAAAGCGCAGATCTTCCCCCGCAGACTCTTCATGGATAGATACTCCATCTTCTTGTTTAAAAACAAGGCCCGATCGGAGAGTATCTTCAACATATTGGTAATCAGCAGCCGGTGACTGGCACATTGCCGCAGGCAGTTTCCGACGATCTTTTCAGGAGGTAAAAACATAACTTTCCCCTCCCGCTGGGCAATAACTGTGGTCGGCCATCCCCGTTCTCCGGAGAAAGCCACCATCTCTCCGAACAGATCACCTGCGCCTAAAGTCATCATAATTATCCGCTGTCCGGCGCTGTTTTCCTTAGTGACCATCACATCACCCTCAAGGATTACTCCCACACCATTGAATTCTTGCCCGGCTACGGTCAGGCATTCATCCTTCTGAAACTCCTTAACCACCGGATTTAAGCATTGAAGCATCACATTTAAATCCTCCGGCTGTACTCCAGCGAATAAACTACACTCTGTCAACTGCTGTCTCCATTTTGTAAACATTTTATCTCCACCCGTTTTGTAACCTTGGTTACCGATTTCTGTTTTATATTTTAATACAATACACTTACCAGCACAAGTGAGATACTTGTTCAACACGAATACTCCATACTTCCGTTGCCTGTGCCAAGAGCCAAGAGAACCAAGCTACCGGCGCAACGGCATACGAACAATGGAAATTTATTTACTTTGAAACTCACTGCCCGCGCAGAAATTCGAAGGAAAGGATGATCAAGATGAAAAGAAAAATTATAACCATTGATGAAGACAGGTGCAACGGCTGCGGCCTTTGCATTAATGCCTGTCATGAAGGGGCCCTCCAATTGATTGATGGTAAAGCCCGGCTCATCTCCGAGTCTTACTGCGACGGTCTGGGAGACTGTTTACCGGCCTGTCCGACCGGAGCAATTACCATTGAAGAACGGGAGGCCGAGCCCTACAATGAGGAAGAAGTAAAAAGACGTATGGAACACCTGAAGAAGGATCTGCCGTGTGGTTGTCCGGGTTCGCAGGCGAAAACGATCAACCCGGCAGAAGCAGCCACCCCGTTCGAGCCAAAACAGCATCATAGGCTTCCTTCCCAGCTACAGCAATGGCCTTGCCAGCTCAGACTAGTCCCGGTACATGCGCCGTATTTCAACCAAGCCCATCTCCTAATCGCTGCCGACTGTACGGCTTATGCCTATGCCAACATCCATAATGACTTTATGAAGAACAAGATCACCTTGATCGGTTGTCCAAAACTAGATGCCATCGACTACACAGAGAAACTCACTGAAATCCTGCGGGCCAACGAGATCAAAAGCGTTACTGTGCTTCGCATGGAAGTCCCCTGCTGTAGCGGGATTGTCAATGCTCTAAAAGGGGCTTTGATTAACAGCAAAAAGATGATTCCGTGGCAAGTAATTACTATTGCTACTGACGGTACTATTATAGACCAATAAGAACCTTAATGTGCTAATCATGAGCTTTATTCATGGTGTACTTTTTATCCTAAAAAAAACGAAGGAGGTTGTACTGATGAATAAGATGTTTTGTTTTCAATGTGAGCAGACTGCCGGTGGGAAAGGGTGTACCAAGAGCGGGGTGTGCGGAAAAAACCCGGAGGTAGCCAACTTACAAGACGAGCTGACCTGCGCCTTGGTAGGGCTGGCTCGGGCGGTGGCAGGCAAGCAAAGCACGAAACAGTCCGATAAATTAATGATGCAGGGCCTCTTCGCCACTATTACCAATGTAAATTTTGACGCAGCCCGGATCAGAGAATTAACCAGCTTGGTCCGTAAAGAAAAAGAAACCTTGGGGAAGGCCGATGATTTGGAGCCCGCTGCCCTATGGAGCGGTGATCAAGATCTCACTTCCTTACGCTCCACTTTGCTGCTGGGACTGCGGGGAATGGCCGCCTATGCCTGGCACGCCTATGTACTCGGCAAGACCAATGATGAAGTAACCGCCTGGTTTTACCGGGGTATGCAGGCCATCGGCGAGGAGCATTCCATCAATGAATGGCTTGATCTGTTAATGGAGTTTGGACAGATTAACCTGAAATGCATGGCTCTCCTGGATGAAGCAAACACCTCCGTTTTCGGCCATCCAGTACCGACCAAAGTCACAACAGTCATTGAAAAAGGGCCTTTCATTGTAGTCTCCGGCCATGATCTGGAGGACTTAAAGGAACTCTTAGAGCAAACACAGGGAAAAGGGGTAAATGTATATACCAACGGCGAGATGTTACCCGCCCATGCTTATCCGGAACTCAAAAAGTATCCGCAGTTAAAGGGGAATTTCGGTACAGCCTGGCACAACCAGCAGAAAGAGTTGGACGGAATCCCCGGCGCTGTGCTTTTTACTACTAACTGCCTGATGCCGCCGCGGCCTTCCTATGCCGACCGGGTTTTCACCACAGCGGAAGTGGGATATCCGGGACTGACTCATATTCCTGCGGAAGACGGGAAGAAAGATTTTACTCCTGTAATTAATAAAGCCTTGGAGCTCGGTGGCTGGAAAGAAGATCAGAAGCTGACCGGGATCAATGGCGGCCAGGAACTGCTGACCGGGTTTGCCCGTAATACCGTGCTGGGAGTAGCGGATAAAGTAATCGAAGCAGTAAAGACAGGAGCCATTAGACATTTCTTCTTGGTTGGCGGCTGTGACGGCGCACGCTTCGGTAGAAACTATTATACGAATTTCGTGCAAAAAGCGCCTAAAGATACGGTCATACTCACCTTGGCCTGCGGCAAATACCGCTTTAACGACCTGGATTTGGGGGAAATCAATAGACTACCCCGCCTCATGGATATGGGACAGTGTAATGACGCCTACTCCGCTATTCAGGTAGCATTAGCGCTGGCCGAGGCCTTTGAGTGCGGGGTCAACGAGCTCCCCCTCACCCTCGTGCTCTCCTGGTACGAGCAGAAAGCAGTCTGTATTCTGTTAACCCTATTGTCATTAGGGATCAAAGACATCTACCTCGGACCGACCTTACCGGCGTTTATTTCACCAAAAGTTTTAGAAGTATTGGTAGAGAAATTCGGGATTAAACCAATCAGTACTCCGGAGGAAGATCTGAAAACAATCCTTGGCTGAGAAACAGAGAGGGGAGATGATAGTCTCTCCTCTTCCTTTAATTTAGATTTAATCCACACTATCCTTTTTGGGAAGGAAGGTGCAGCATGAGTCCTTTAGAAAACCTGAAAAGGCAGCATCAAGAGGTTCGGACAACTATTCCCAAAAATAGTTGAGCGTAGATTCGATCAGAACGAACCCTGCTGACTTTATTTACGACTCTAACTACTTATCAAAGCGCTATTGGATAGGATTAATCGTGAAGATCATGAATTATAACCGGCTTGCTGAAGAAGGATAAATTGAGCTATAAAGCTTGATGAGTCTTTAACCTTTACTTTAAATAAAGCTTCGGGAATATAAGATATAACTCGCATCGTACAAAATAAGTGGAACCTTCCTGCGGGAAGGTTTTCCTTTCTTTTTATCGAAAAACTCTCATAAAAGGAGGGTGATCGATGTACAAAGGAGGATTCTTCCTGGTTCTGTTGATGGTTCTCTTTCTTCCCCATTCTGTGCTTGCCTTTGATGCTTTCACAGTTAACGAAGAGCTTGGCCAGGGCATCAACCTCGGAAACGCCTTAGAAGCACCCAGAGAAGGAGAGTGGGGAGTCGTCCTCAAAGCTGAATACTTTCGACTGATCGCCGAGAAAGGTTTTGATTCCGTACGAATCCCTATTCGCTGGTCAGCACACGCAGGTAGAAGAAGCCCGTACAAAATCAACGAAAGATTCTTTAAGCGTGTAGACTGGGCCATCGATAACGCCTTGAAAAACGGGTTATCCGTCATCATCAACTTCCATCACTACGAAGAAGTTTATGCCAGACCAGAAAAAGAGCGTGACCGCTTCCTTGCCATGTGGGAACAGGTCGCCCGGCGCTACAAAGACTACCCGGAGAACTTGGTCTTTGAAATCCTCAATGAGCCCCGAAAGAATCTTACTCCCGAACGATGGAATACTCTCCTGGCTGAAGCCCTCGCTGTGATCAGAAAGGAAGATCCCGAACGGATCGTGATGATCGGTACCGCCGATTGGGGCGGAATCAGTGCTCTTTCCCAGCTTAAGTTACCTGATGATGATCGCATAATTCTGACCATTCATTACTATAACCCTTTTTCCTTCACACACCAAGGGGCTGATTGGGTAGAGGGTCAGGCTGACCGGTGGTTGGGGACCCCCTGGAGAGGCAGTTATTATGAGAAGATGACCATCATCGATGAGCTGCAACCGGTCTTACGTTACGCCGAAAAGAATAATGTACCGGTCAACATCGGAGAATTCGGCGCCTATGAACGAGCGGATATGGAATCCCGGGCTTTGTGGACTGCCTTCTGTGCTAGATTATTTGAGAGCTATGGTTTTTCCTGGCATTACTGGGAATTCTGTAGCGGTTTCGGGATATATAACCCAAAAACCCGCCGGTTTCGTCAGAAATTAGTGAACGCTCTGCTCTCCAACGACACTTCCTGGCTGAAGCTGGGCGAACCGGAGAACGGAAGCGGACCGGAACTCTTGCAAAACGGAGATTTCTCCGCCGATCAGGCCTACTGGAATTTTGGCGCCTGGAGAACGCCTGCCCAAGCCACCGCTACCGTTCTCGACGGAGAATTAGTTGTGAATGTCCAAAGAACCGGAGAGGAACCATGGCACATTCAATTGATCCAAGACGGCCTCACTCTCGAGAAAGGATGCTCCTATCTTCTCAGCTTCGAGGCGAGGTCAGATCGAAACCGAACTATTTCCTTTAGTATCGATGGGGACGCGCAAACAAATTTTACCTCATTCGGAGGAAATACTATTGTCCTCAGTCCAGAGATGAAGACATATACTTTATTTGTTCATATAAATAATACCCTTGCCACCGGACGAGTGGCCTTCAGTTTTGCCGGAGATACCGGTCTGGTTTATCTTGATAACATCAGCTTTAGAAAGTATCAATAATATCGGGGTTTACTTTCTTGGAAAAGTTGCCCAGGAAGTAAATCCCCCCTCCTTGACGCCGACCGGTCCTTTGTCGTAGACTAGTTAATAACTTACTCGCGTACGAGCCCTTTCCCGATCAGCCTGTGTTGTACTTTAACCGGAAATACTGAATATCTCCGGATCAGATTGATCTCTTGGTTTTATTGAACTTCGCTCATAAATTTAGGAAGCATTATAAAAACGGACGTGATTGATTAGATGTTAAAGGTAACAAACCTCTATAAGACCTATGAAGAACAGGTTCTCTTCCGCGATGCCAGTTTCATGATTAACCCCGGAGAAAAGGTGGGGCTTGTCGGCAGGAACGGGCACGGTAAAACTACCCTTTTGCGTTTAATTCAAGGTGCTGAATTACCGGATAAGGGAGAAATTTCCATCCCTAACAATTATTGCCTGGGATATCTGAAGCAGCATATAGAATTCTCCAAACACACTATACTGGAGGAGGTTTGCCTGGGCCTCCCCTCCAGATATAAATATGATCAGTGGCGGGCGGAGAAGATCCTCTTTGGCTTAGGCTTCACCCGGACTGATCTATCCCGCTCCCCGCAGGAGTTTTCCGGAGGCTATCAAGTACGGCTCAACCTAGCCAAAGTACTGGTGGCCGAGGTTAACTTGTTGCTCTTGGATGAACCTACCAACTACTTGGACATCTCCTCCATCCGCTGGTTGATCCGGTTCCTAAAAAACTGGAAGAACGAACTGATCCTGATCACCCACGACCGGGGATTTATGGATAGTGTCATTACGCATACCATCGGCATCCACCGCCAGCGGGTCCGTAAAATACCCGGCAATACGGAAAAATACTATGCCCAAATCGCTAAAGACGAAGAGATTTATGAGAAGACCCGTCTCAACGAAGAAAAAAAACGCAAAGAAGCGGAAGTCTTTATCAACCGTTTTCGGTACAAGGCTACTTTAAGCAGTAGAGTACAATCCAGAATCAAAGCTTTCGCCAAAAAAGAAAAGTTGGAGAAGTTATCCCCTCCGGAGACTTTGGTTTTTTCCTTCCCTTATGAGCCGATTCCGGCAAAAGTAATCTTATCTGCAGAAGATCTCTGCTTCTCCTACCATGGACAGGAACCTTTTCTCATCAACCACTTTAATTTGGCGATCGGCCGGGAAGACCGGATTGCGGTCATCGGAAAAAACGGTAAAGGAAAATCCACACTTCTCAAACTATTAGCCCAGAAATTAGCACCTAATCACGGGGAAATCCGGACGCATCCTAAAATAATACCCGGCTATTTTGGACAAACCAATGTACTACAGCTGAATCCCAAGCACACGGTAGTCGAAGAGATTATGTCCGCAGGCCGTGATTGCTCCGCCCAAAAAGCCCGGGATATTGCGGGCTCCTTAATGTTCCAGGGTGACTTGGCTTTGAAGAAAATCTCCGTCCTCTCCGGCGGGGAAAAGAGCCGAGTCTTATTAGGAAAAATTCTCGCCTCACCATCAAACCTGCTGCTCTTGGATGAACCCACCAATCACCTTGATCTAGAGGCCTGCGATTCTTTGATCGAGGCCCTGGACGCTTACGAAGGCGCGGTGGTCATTGTCTCCCACAATGAATTACTCCTACACGCGCTGGCAACTAGGTTAATCGTCTTTGACCGGAACCGTATTTTTATACATGAAGGTAGCTATCAAGATTTCTTGGATGGGGTTGGCTGGGAGAATGACGAAGCGGAAAAGGCAGAGGAAGAGGAGGCGCATATTAACGGCTCCAACTTAACAGACAGAAAGACCCTACGCAAAGAAAAGGCCTCCATCATTCAGGAAAGGTCAGAGGTTCTCCGTCCGCTGGAGGCGGAGATTAACCGGTTGGAGGCAGAGATCACCGGTCTGGAAGCTGAACTCAGTAAGAATAACCTGCTTCTGGTGGAAGCCTCCACTTCAGGCGATGGGGAGCGTATCGCTTCCTATGCCAAACGAAATACAGAAATCGAAGCAAATCTGGAAGAACTCTATAACCGGCTGACTACGGTAACAGAGGAATTCGAAACAAACTCGGCCATGTTTGCAGAGAAACTGCAAAACCTGGTTTGATGGCCTTTAAGAGCCGCTCGCGTTAATATACTCCATGGAAACCTCTTGATCCTGCAGACTTAGATTCCCCCTAAACCTGAATGGCTTCAGAGAAACAAAAGGTCTGACTCCGATCGAATACTGGAATCAGACCTTGGTGCTATAATCTTTACTTCTCTACTAAATCTACTTAATAGAGTCAGAACAGTTCTCCGGTGATTCTTCTGTGCTGTACAGCACAGAATGATCCTTACTTGACCCGCATAGTTCTGATGGCATTTAATACTGCTAATACAGTTACGCCCACATCAGCGAAGACAGCTTCCCAGATACCGGCCACTCCGATCGTTCCGAGAACGATAAAGAAGGCTTTAACTCCTAAGGCTAAAAAGATGTTTTCTCTCACAATCCGGCGGGTACGGCGTCCAAGCTCCACTGCTTTAACGAGCTTCCCTGGATCGTCTTCCATCAGAACCACATCAGCAGCTTCCATGGCAGCGTCCCGTCCCAATCCGCCCAAGGCCACTCCCACATCGGCTCTGGTAATCACCGGGGCATCGTTGACACCGTCACCGATGAAAGCCAGTTTCTGCCGTTTTCCATGGGGGATCTCCTTTTCCAGTTTTTCAACTAAGCTTACTTTATCCTCAGGCAGTAATTGGGCGAAGTATTCGTCCATCCCTAAATCCTCCGCCACCCGCCGGGCCACGCTCTGTTCATCCCCGGTCAAAAGAACTAACTTTTTGACGCCCAATGCCCTTAAGCCTGTCACAGCCTGTTCGGCCTGGCTCTTCAGCTGATCTGAGATGATGATGTATCCGGCGTAACGACGGTCAATCGCTATATAGATACTTGTTCCTTCCAGATTACAATCTTCATGGTCAATGCCTTCCCTGTGCATAAGGCGGTCATTTCCGGCCAGCACCTGATGACCGTCGACCACCGCGCTGATCCCATGGGCCGGAATCTCCCGGTACTCGGCGACTCGCCCTGGCGGATCCGCTCCGAACACCTCTGTGTAAGCTTGCACAATTGAGCGAGCAATCGGATGGTTGGAGTGGGCCTCCGCCGCGGCAGCCATAGAAAGTAATTCTTCCCCGCTAAAGCCCTCTTTCGGCGCAACCTTGCTTACTTTAAAAACGCCCTCCGTCAGCGTACCGGTCTTATCAAAGACCACAGTATGAAGTTGAGCCAAATAATCCAGATAATTGGCGCCTTTGACCAAGATGCCATGGCGAGAGGCGGCCCCAATTCCTCCGAAGTATCCCAGGGGGATCGAAACCATCAACGCGCAGGGACAAGAGATGGCCAAGAGCACCAGAGCCCGATAGAGCCACAGGCTAAAAGTGGCTTCCCGCAGAATTAATGGCGGTACAAGAGCGATCAGCGCTGCCAACCCAACCACCGCCGGTGTGTAATAGCGGGCAAAAGTCGTTATAAAGTGTTCAACTGGGGCTTTCCTCTCCGCGGCTTTCTCCACCAGATTCAAAATGCGCGCCACCGATGATTCGGCGTAGGGTTTTTCCACCCGGATGGATAGTAACCCCTCTCCATTAATCATCCCGGCTAACACCACTGCTCCGGTCTCCACCTCCCTAGGCACGGATTCTCCGGTCAAAGCCGATGTATCCACGTGAGAACAGCCGGAGATGACCTCCCCGTCTAACGGCACCTTCTCTCCGGGCTTCACGATGATTATCTGCCCGACCCCCACCTGCCCGGGAGAGACCCGCACGGTGACTCCGTTCTCATATAAATTGACATAGTTCGGCTGAATATCCAGAAGCGCCTTGATGGAACGCCGGGAACGGTTGATCGCTTGTTCCTCGAAGTACTCTCCCACAGCATAAAAAAGCATAACTCCAACGGCCTCCGGCAATTGATGAATGATAATCGCCCCGGTAGTAGCCACCGTCATCAAAAAATTCTCATCAAACAATTCACCCCGAAAGATTCTGGTCAGCGCCTTCCGAATTACCGGCCAGCCAATCAGCAAATAGGCCGGGATTAACACGGCATACTCCGCCCAAGAATACGGGGTCTGATGGAGGAACTCATTAAAGACGAGCCCAATTACGAATAAGATCCCAGTTATAAAAATTATAAAAAGACTCCTTTTTTCTCCTTGATCAGCAGATCGATGGCTGACCGTAACCAGTTTTATTCTCGGTTCTATCCGATTAATCACCTCTTGCGCGATCTCCAGCTTATCCTGGGGAAGGTTTAGACTCTTCGTCGCAAAATTGAGTTTAACCCCTTCCATCCCGGGAATTGTTTGGAGCGCTCTCTCGATCTTGCTGGCACAGTTCGGGCAGTCAAGTCCTTCTACTATGCAACGCATCTCGACTAATCCTTCTTTCAGAATTAATTCATCAATCACAACACGCCAAAGCTTCTTTTTAAAAAATGCTATTCTTATAAGCGGAAATTACTTCCCTTCGGCAAAATGTTCCTGCGCTTCCCGGATCAAATTCAGAATGTGCTCATCGTCAAGGGAATAATAGACCATCTTCCCTTCCCGCTGGTACCTAACGAGCCTTAAGGCTTTGAGTAAACGAAGATGATGAGAAACCGCAGGTAAAGTCATCTCCAGAATCATCGCCAGATCACAGACACAGAGTTTTTCCTGAGCCAGTAGGTATAGGATCTTGGTACGGGTCCCATCTCCTAGAACTCTAAAGAGTTCCGATAACCCCTCCACTTCCGAGGCTTTCTCCTTTAACTTCTCAATCTGACTCCCTGGACAAAAAACTTCACATAGATCATTCTGTTTTTCGTTGATCACCTTTTGGCGAAGAGAAATTCGAATCATCCCCTATACAATTAAGCAATTGTTTAATCGTATTTTATTATAGATCTCGTCTCCTGTCAATGATTATCGCAGCCAAGCGGCTGAACAAGGAATACCCGCTTTTTTTTATTACAGATAAATTATCCTCTGGTTATTAGCTCATAATAAAAAACCAGTGACACTTTTCACTTGTTTTTCAGTCTAAAGTATTGTTGAATAAAGATTTGAACAATCTTTATTATGCTTTGACAAGTTCAAGTAAGGAAACACACTAAAAGGAGGCAAAGGATGCGACAGCTACCCTTAGAAAAAGAATTACGAATAGGTAACCTGACAGCGAAAATCCCAATTATTCAGGGAGGAATGGGGGTGGGGATCTCTCTTTCCGGTCTGGCCTCTGCTGTGGCCAACGCCGGTGGCATTGGAGTAATTGCTACTCCAGCCATTGGTATGAATGAACCGGATTTTCTGCGCAATTACAGAGCAGCGAATATTCGAGCCTTGAAGAAAGAGCTTCGCAAAGCCAGAGAGAGTACGGAAGGTATTTTAGGTGTCAATATTATGGTGGCCTTGTCTAATTATGCCGATATGGTAAAGACAGCCGTAGAAGAAGGAGTAGATTTAATCTTCTCCGGAGCCGGTTTACCTTTGAACCTTCCCCACTTAGTGGGTAATGCCAAAACAAAATTGGCGCCGATCGTCTCGTCCGTCAGAAGCGCCCGGGTAATCATTAACCGTTGGAAAAACAAGTATTCCCGCCTACCCGATGCTATAGTGGTTGAAGGACCACTAGCCGGCGGACACTTAGGCTTTAAAGACGAAGAGCTTGAAGATGACCACTTCAAGTTGGAAAACCTGTTGCCTGCGGTACTTGCCGAGATAAAAAAGGAAGAAACAGCGGAGCATAAGATCCCGGTCATCGCCGCCGGGGGAATCTATACAGGACAAGATATTTACCGGTTTCTACAGCTGGGAGCCGATGGAGTACAAATGGGCACCAGGTTTGTTGCTACTGTAGAATGTGATGCATCGGAAGAATTTAAAGCAGCTTACCTGAAAGCGCAAGCTGAAGACATAGTTATAATTAAAAGTCCGGTGGGATTACCTGGTAGAGCAATCAGAAACAACTTTTTGGAACGGGTCTCCGCGGGAGAAGCTACTCCTTTTAACTGCGTCTATCATTGCATCAAAACCTGTGACTTTAGAAAAAGTCCTTATTGCATTGCTCAAGCCCTCATTAACGCCCAAAAGGGCAGGTTAAATAAGGGGTTTGCTTTTGCCGGCAAAAACGCCCACCGGGTTGATCGGATCCTTCCGGTTAAAGAATTGATGGCCACCTTGATGAGAGAGTTTACAGAAGCCGCCCAAACAGCAGAGCCTGTCCTGGTATAATTGAGAGAAGAGTGGAGGCCGCTGAGGAAGGATTGAAAACCCGTGACTTCCACTCTTCTTCTATTCTAGCCGCTACCAATAAAGAGCTTCCTTTTTTGCTGCAAAAAGGCCGCCCCTTTGATGAGCAGCCTATGCAGATCAGTTATTATTATCCTCCACTTTCAGCTTTGCCTGGTGAATCGGATATAGGTATCACCTGTCCAGGATAGCACGCCTACGGGAACTAGTATTTAAGGCCAATCCCACCCAAGATTAAGAGGATAAGGATTAAAAAGATCAGAAACGGATAATAGCTGTCATAGCCGCCACCACTGACGCTTCCCATTATATGGCCTCCTTTCACTCCATCCATAAAGGATGTTTTTCAATCTTATCATATGAAACCGGAGACCCTCTAGGAACAGGGCGAGAGCACTTTCTTTATGATATGCAGGCCCAACCCGAATGGGAAGAATAACTGGAACGACCCCCGCCAGCCTTGATTTTCACAACAAAAAATTCACTTTCTTCGTTGATTATAGTCGCTGCAAAATTTACAAATGGTACGGTTCTCCTCGCAGGATCTTATAAGCCCGGTACATTTGTTCCATGAGAATTAGTCTGAATAATTGATGGGGAAAAGTGAGGCGGGAGAAGGAGAGGGCTTCATCAGCCCGGTTTTTTACTTTATCCGCGAGCCCTGAGGCGCCACCGATAACCAAGACCACCTCTTGTCCGGACATTTCCCGAGCGCCGAACCATTGCCCTAACTCTTCTGAGGATATTTGTTTACCTTTTGGATCCAATACCACCATATAAGCGCCGTCTTTTACTTCTTTGAGGATCTTTTCTCCCTCGGTTTCCTTAGCCTTCTTCTGATCCTGCCTTAATGCTTCGTCTGGTAACTCTATAATCTTCAACCTCACATAAGAACGTAAGCGCTTCGCATATTCGGCTATACCCTCTCTTAAAAACTTCTCTTTGACCTTCCCCACAGCCAAAACAGTCACATGCAACATGATTCTCACTTCCAATCCGCTATATTAGAGATGTGTCTTATGTTTTACCCTTTGGGCGGTAGTGCTTTAGTAAGAGTTAATTCCTGTACCCCCGTGTTTAGCCTCACCACCGATCATCAATTATTTGCTTAGTAAGGCGATAGTTCCTTCAGCCGTTTAGTCTTCCCCTCATAAAATTACTTTCTTATGCAGGAGAAAGAAGGCTGATTTTAGAAGATATATTAACTGTTCAGCTTTTTTGCTTGAGTCTTCCGCTTATAGAGGAACTTAGGGGAATAATTAAGCAGAGTCCAGTATCATCTTCACTGCATAAGTATTCTACACCAAGGAGGAGAAGAAGATGAAGAAAAACCAGATATTCATCACCTACGGTGAGGACCCCCGGCTGATGATAGAACAGCTTCTTGCTGCGGTCAAACTGGAGGAGATGATTAAGCCGGGCGGATCCATCGGTCTCAAACCAAACCTGGTGGTAGGTAAACCGGCGGATAGCGGCGCCACCACCCATCCGGAAATTGTGGAAGGAATTATCACCTACTTATTGGCGAAAGGTTTTAAGAAAATTGTTATTATGGAAGGCTCCTGGATAGGTGATGATACCAAACGGGCTTTTGCCATCTGTGGTTATCAAAGGTTGGCGGAGAAGTATAATGTAGAATTGATTGATTTAAAAGGGGATCAAACGATCAAAGTAGAATCAGGAGGCCTTTCTCTAGAGATCTGTTCCCAAGTAAAAAAGGTAGACTTCTTAATCAACCTGCCGGTGCTCAAAGCCCACTGTCAAACTGAGCTTACCTGCGCCTTAAAGAATTTAAAAGGCTGCATCCCCGACCGGGAAAAACGCCGCTTCCATAGCATGGGGTTGCACAAACCCATCGCCGCTCTCTCCGCCGCCATAACTCCCCATCTTACCATCGTCGATGCTCTTTGCGGTGATTTAACCTTTGAAGAGGGAGGTAACCCTGTTCCCATGGGACGCTTAATCGCCGGGAGTGATCCTGTCTTGCTCGATGCTTATGCTGCTGATCTGATCGGTTTGAAAGCAACGGATATTCCTTATATTTCCATCGCCCATCATTTGGGGGTTGGAGAGATTGACTTAGCTGGCGCTGAATTTATTGAGACTAACCCGGACGACAGAAAAGGTTCAGGCTTCAGGTTATCACACCGCAGCCGTACCCTGTCTCTTAAAGTCGATGAAAGGCAATCCTGCTCCGCTTGTTATGGCAGTCTGATCCATGCCCTACACCGCTTAGAGGAAGAGGGAAGCCTGAACGGCATCCCGGCCAAGAGTATTAAGATCGGTCAGGGCTATAAAGGAGAAGGTGGAAAAGGGCCTGGAATCGGCAATTGCACCAAAGGCTATACCCCATACCTGAAGGGTTGTCCTCCCACCGCCCGGCAGATTAAAGAGTTTCTAAGAAGTGTCGAACTATTATAAACCTGCGTCTAACATGGTGTTTAATAATCATAATCATGTACACCTCTTTTACTAGTTACAGAGTATCTAGAATATGTATATGTGTCTATCCGGTTCTAAAGAAAACCTGTCTGGAGAGGGAGCCTTTAACGTTTTCTTTGGAGATTTTGGAGATGAGCAGATTTTTTCGGTATTTACGTAAAAATGAGGTTATCCTCTTTCTTGAGGATAACCTCTTAAAAAGCAAAGTCTCTCTTTTACGCCATAAGCTATTCTAAGTTCCCCTGTGGGAAACTAGAAACCCCTAATCTCTGCCGCAATAATCGTAAGTGTTATCTTTCTTTTGTTCCGATACACCACCATGGTGACTTTGTCCCCCACTCGGAGATCAAGCCCTTGGAAATCAACTCCATCTTTGATGCTCTGTCCATTAATAGCGATAATTACATCGCCTGCTCTTAAACCTGCTTTATCGGCCGGACCTCCCCTTTGCACCGAGGTAACCAGGAAGCCTTCATCCGTTGGTAACCTGATCCCGAATCTGGTTTCCGCCAGCTTTTTACTGGATTGATCATAGGGGATATAACGGATTCCTATTCCACCCCGGCGCACCCGGCCCTCTTTAATTAAGAGACTGGAAATCTCCGCCGCCTTATTTATGGGAATGGCAAAGCCGATCCCCTGGGCTTCTTGAATGATGGCCGTATTGATACCGATGATCTTTCCCTGGCTATCTAGGAGGGGTCCTCCGGAATTTCCCGGATTAATTGAAGCATCCGTCTGAATTAAATTTGCCAAAGTAACACCCTTTTCTATTTCCAAAGACCGCCCTAGCGCGCTGATCACTCCTACAGTTACAGTGTTGTTTAAGCTTTCACCAATCGGGTTACCGATGGCAATAGCGATCTGCCCTACTTTTAGACGGTCCGAATTTCCGAACTCCGCGGTGGGCAGGTTCTCCCCACTGATTTTTATCACTGCCAGGTCAGTTAAGGGATCGGCTCCTACCACCTGGGCAGCGAAGGAACGTCCATCAGATAGAATTACAATTATTTTCTCGGCTTTACTGATTACATGGTTATTAGTTAAAATATAACCATCTTTCCTAAAGATCACTCCGGATCCCAAACCCTGAACCTCTCTATACCCAACCAGGCCAAAGAAGAAGTCATTCACTTCCACCAGTTTGGTGGTGGTGATCATGACTACCGCCGGGCCTACCTTCTCTACTACCTCAATGGTGGATCTTTCATAGCCGAGCTCGTTTTCAGTCTTTTTTTCTTCAGGTGGAGGCAGTACTTCCTCCGGAGCGGGGGGGGTGATCACTAAGGCTTGCCCCAAACCGGTGAATCTGACTGCCAACAAAACCAGGAATCCTCCTAAAAAAGCTGCAATAATCAAGAGACTAAACAATCCACTGCGCGATAAGGAATTTCCTTTATAGTCCCGCATTCGACTACCTCCCTTGGCAGGTTACCGTCTACGCGCCCATCTTTTCACTCTATTACTTACCCACCAAATCCCTTCGACAATAATCTCCGCATCTCTCCATGTTCGTCACTTTCTATGGGGTGGTATTCATCTATATAAGCATAACTCTTCCTTCATTAAAGAGATTATTCACTACTTTACATACGATCGAAGATCTCCCGCGCGTTTTCACTTAATTTGCCCAAATCCGCTTGGGAATGGGCTTCCATATACACCCGAATCAGGCTCTCTGTACCGGAAGGCCGAATCAAGCACCAGCTACCGTCCTCCAGGATGAACTTAATTCCATCCACCTTTCTTACTTCAACCACCTTTTTCCCGGCAACCTTTTCTACTGGGTTTTTCTGCAAGGCTCGAAGAGTTCTCTCCTTTTTTTCCTCTGTTAAATACAGATCCAGGCGCTGTGAATAGTAACTCCCTACTTTCTGCCAAATGTCTTGTAAGACAGCTGATAATGGTTTTCCGGCCATTACCCGGAGTTCCGTCAGTAAGGCACATGCCAAGATACCGTCTTTCTCCGGAATATGACCGCCTATACTCAAGCCACCACTCTCTTCTCCGGCGACGATTACTTCTTGTTTAC
>DUOH01000039.1 GCA_012838955.1 Bacillota bacterium
AGCACCCTGCGGCCCTTGTGGCCCAGTAGCGCCTTGCGGTCCCTGCGGACCAGTGGCTCCGGTGGCACCAGTAACGCCTTGCGGTCCCTGCGGACCAGTGGCTCCGGTGGCACCAGTAGCGCCTTGTGGTCCCTGCGGACCAGTGGCTCCGGTGGCACCAGTAGCGCCTTGTGGTCCTTGTGGTCCGGTAGCGCCGGTAGCACCCTGCGGCCCTTGTGGCCCAGTAGCGCCTTGCGGTCCTTGTGGTCCGGTAGCCCCAGTAGCTCCGGTGGCACCAGTAGCGCCTTGCGGTCCCTGTGGTCCGGTAGCCCCAGTAGCACCCTGCGGCCCTGTTGCTCCGGTTGCTCCGGTTGCCCCACGGGGTCCGGTAGGTCCGGTAGCGCCCGTGACCCCGGTAGCACCTTGTGGTCCGGTCGGACCGGTCGGTCCTGTTGCTCCGGTGGGGCCTACCACCCTAATGGGGATTCTCAGTAGGATTTGCTGAATCCGATTGATGAATAATAAGATAGGAATAATTTCATGACATAGATCTGGGCAGTTCAATAATTGAGCGACCAGTTTATCAAAGATTACTCCCAATACATTGAGGACGCATAAGATATTGCCTTTCTCCAGACATTCTTTGGCCAAGTTTATATCACGTAATAGAACATCTTGCAAATCTTTTGGTATTTTTGCTTCTAATATTAACTCACGAAGTTTTCGTAAGAGCCCATCCAGATCAGGAGTTTTCGGTGAGTCAAAATTCACAAATATCCACCTCCCTTACGGATTTATTATATTGAGGCTACGGTAAAAACGAGATACGGCAAAAGACATTTTAGTAACTATCTATTCTGTTGTGATCAAAGATATAAAAGAAAAGGGCTGTCTGGTGTAACAGCCCTTTAGTAAGCGCCAGATTTGAATTTGGGATTTGACAACTTTTAAAAGAGACGGACTTGCATTTTGGTTGTAGAAGTCTTATTCCCCATTCAGCAGCAATTAGAGTGCAAATTGGCCTTAATTACCCTAGAGGTGCGGACAGTTGGATAGTAGCCGGCATTTGTGATAACCTCTATTTGTGTCCATTTTACAATTTTTATTTGGATCTGCACGTTGATGATTTGCCGTAGGCAACCGGGGATACATTTATTGGTTGGAGTCAAGGCATAGTCGACATCAATATGGACTAGTTCATTATGGATCTTTGTCCGGGGTGTGGGTTCAAGACCGGGTGTTTTCAGGATCAAAGTGAATGGCACGTCTTCTTCCAGATGGCGTAGTCTATTTTTGGGATCAACATAAAAGATTTCCTTTCGAATAATGCCTTTCTTTATAACCTTATTGCGGAAAAGATGATCAGTTGAGTTTAATAGTTTTGCCTTAATACGGTCAATCTTTATCGCATTAATACAAGTGGAATTCTCAATAACGGCCTGACCGGTACCTTCACCAATCACTTTCAAAGCATTAATCTTCTGTTTTTGGACTGGAATACACTCACTGTAAGCCATAGAGTTATCGGTCACGATCAACATTAATCCCCCCTTGGAGTTTACCTAATTGTATTTTATTGCTTTGTTTTAAGACGGTAACCTGCATTATGAATAAAATGTTACTGATTATGAAGACTTACATATGATTGGCATAATTATTAGAGACATCTTATTTATAGTCTTAATAATTTATAATAAAAAACAACCACCTACTGGTGGTTGATTCACAAAAAACGGCTAATCATTGATTAAGTAAAATATTATTTTGGGACCGCCAGGATCTGACCTGGATAAATTGTCGGGTCCGTAAGCTGATTGACTTCTCTAAGCTGAGCCACGGTTAGCCGGGGATCTTGGTTTGGTAAGTAACGGCAAGCAATGGTCCATAGAGTATCGCCTTCGGCAACTGTCACTTGCTTATAGTATTCTCCTCCACTCTGGCACGGGAAAGCTGAGATTGTTAGTAATATGTAAAGCAAAATGGATAGATAGAACAAGATCGTGATGGTCAGTAAGGACTGTAGTGGATTCCATTTAATTCTGGTTTTTCCAATCATAAAGGTCATCCTTGTCCACCTCGCTTGTTTAAACTCCAAACATTCGTTCGCTCATATTATATACGAACAAATGTTTGTTGTCAATAGCAAATCGAACAACTGTTTGCAAAAGTTGGTATACTGTGGTATACTTTATTTAAAATCTATATCTTGCTCAAGTAGGAGTAAGATAGACCCTTCTTTGCCTTCTGTTATGTTACTCTTTTCCAGCTATGGATTTTGACCGCTCAGTTAGGAAAAGAGTAAAAGAATTATATTATATATATGTATATATGCGCTGAACTTATAAACTATGACTGATGACGATTTTTGTGGCGCACATTGAGTTATAGTTGGCCCCGGATTATTTAAAAATAAAAAGATAAGGAGGCGTCGCAGTATGGACGACCTCACAAACAGGCAACGGGAAATTCTCAACTTCATCTGTGAGGAAATTCAAAAGAAGGGGTACCCCCCATCCGTTCGGGAGATTGGCGAGGCGGTAGGCCTAAGTTCCAGTTCCACGGTGCACGCACATTTGGAAAAATTACAAGAACTGGGCTACATCAGACGGGATCCTACCAAACCAAGGACCATCGAGGTACTACGACCGACAACGGAGAATAGTTTCAACCTGAACATTACTCCGATCCCAATAGTCGGCAGGGTGACGGCAGGCGAACCGATTCTGGCTGTAGAAAATATTGATGACTATTTCCCTTTACCCAGAGATTTTACTTCGTATGAGGATTTATATATGTTAAGAGTAAAGGGTGACAGTATGATTGAAGCCGGGATCTTCGACGGAGATATGGTCATTGTTCATAAAACGCCCTTTGCCAAGAATGGTGACATTGTCGTAGCCTTACTGGATGAGGGTGAGGCTACGGTGAAACGCTTCTATCGTGAGGCCGATGGTAGGGTTCGTCTGCAACCGGAAAATCCGGCCTTTCAACCAATCTATCCTACACAGATTTCAATTCTCGGTGAAGTAATCGGTTTGGTGAGAAAGTTTTAGTCCGGTTTCGAGGGGTAGAAGCTTTCTACAAGCTTTTTAAGAGAGAAACCGCCTGCCACTAAGCGCAGGCGGTAATTTTCTTCTGTGGTCACCCGTCTTGCTAGAATTCACATACTTACATTCTTTGCTGAGAGAGTTCGGTGGCGAAGTTTAATGCCGAATGTCCGGAACGGGCGGATCGTAATTGGATGGGGCCCACCCCCAGGATCTGAAAGAATAATTCAAGAGCTTGCTCTCGTCCTTTATACTCAGGCAGATTCATTGTCTCATCTATGGTAGGAAGGCTTTCATATGTGTGAAAAGCATAAACGCACGCATTTTCCACGCCGGAGTCCTTGATGATCTCAATCAACCTTTTATACTCGGTCCGGCGCGCCTCTGCGTGCGTTCGCCAAAAAGCGGGGTCAGGAGTTAATTCACTTGATAGAAGATCCTGCTTCGCTAGGCCTTTAAACCTCTTTAAGGCCTTAATCAGGTCTTCACTGTTTACCTGTACCATGGCGCATTCCTCCTTAATGTTAATTATATATTAATATTCGGTAAAAAATCCTCACCTCCTCTTTTTTCTTTCTTCTGTTGTCTGCCAAAAAACTATCTTCATGCAGATGGAGACAGGTTATTAGGCTACGAAAATAAGATTAAGGGGAAAAGGCCATGTTCTCCAATGGTTTTCTTTATTCAAGTCTGCTGACTTAGGACTCATTCCGAAAAGATGACAAGTCGAATATATAATACGTCTGGTTGTCAAATTTCAATCTATAGCAGGTACAGGGGTAACCTTCCTCGTTAAACTCACCGACCAGTTCCGCTTCACCGGCCAGGATCTTCTCTCTAATTAAGGCATCCGTTAATTCTCCGGAGCCTTCGGGGGTGGGGACAACCTTTTTTTTGCCGGGGAAAGGTATGACTTTACCCAACTCAACTCCTCCTCTTTGAATCCTCGAATCCGTTTTACCCCTCAACGCCACTTGACATTGATCATACCCGGTAGTGATGTTAATTCTTCTAAAATCTTTTCTTTAGGAATATTATGTCCTTTAAGATACACAGTAATCAAAGCTTTTTCAGTTTTTTCGTCAATATTTAAATCTACATCCTTGACGTTTATGCCTCTTTCCGCAAAGACTTTACAGAAAGCCGCCAATTGGCCGGGTCTATCTTCCATGATGGCCCGTACTTTTGTGTACTTGGTGTCGATATATTTCTTTTCTACATTATTCAGGAAGACCAGGGTAAAAACAGAGACTATGGTGGTGGCTATCCCTCCCAAATAAAAACCGCTACCGATGGCCAAACCGATTCCCGCTACTACCCATAGAGTGGCGGCTGTGGTTAAACCGCGAATGGACACCCCCTCCCGCAGGATGGTGCCTGCCCCTAAAAACCCGATTCCACTGACCACTTGAGCCGCCAACCGCGCCGGATCCCGCGCTGACGAACCAGGAAAGGCGTAGATGGAAATCAACATAATCAAACATGATCCCAAGGCCACTAGGGTGTGAGTTCTTAATCCCGCCGGCCGGCCATGGGATTCTCTTTCCAGCCCGATAAAAGCGCCCATTAAAGCGGCTAAAACAAGCCTGCCTACTAGAATTAGCTCAATTATGATGATCACCCTTTACAATTCACTATTTACTTTAAGTAGCCAAGTTGTCTTAATGCTTGAACTAAATTGTATTCATACTAAATTTTATTTTTCATATGCAAAAATGGTAACCGGAAAAAGGAGATAAAAAAGTCTTCTCCAGTGTTTGTTGATGAGAAGCGCTGCTCTCTAGGAGTCTGTTAAGTTGGTTGAACGGCAATGGGGACATCTGGTGGCTTCCCAATCAACAGTTTCATGACACCTTAGACACTCCCGCTTCACTGAGTTACGGCAGAATGGACAGAAAGCCAAGATGGAATGGATCCGTTTCTTACAGTGCGGACAGGCAGTTAAGGGTCCTTTGGGGCGGGAAAACAAATAGACTCCCATCAGGAGGAGGAGGATTAAGAGACTGCTGACTATACCGGATCCAAAAAAGACCGTGGCCGGTAGAATTGTCCACATTAACCAGTTAAAATCTCTCGCTCGAGCGTCTTTGTAGATAAAAAAGCCTGTAACAACTGCTAAGACTAAGTTGATGATTAAGTTTATCAGATTGGGATTCATATCTTCAACTCCTTTGTTTGGTATACCCATCATATTAGGTATGAAGCTATATTTCAGTTTGCCGTCAATGCTCGGCAACTCTTCCTAGTCAGTTTAGGCTGAAATATTCTGTTATGGCAAGAGTATGCGTGTTACTTGCTTATATATTCATTTGTTTCCCTTTATATTCATTGTCATCGTCATCGACTCTGAACCTTTTTTTGCTATACGCGTGGGAGTAGACTTTCATTCTTCAGCTTAGTCAGGATGATCCCCAACGCCAATTTAGCGTGGAGGTACGAGAGAGCGCCCTGGATAAATAGGCTATAGGGCGGCTTCAATGGGGCGTCCGCGCTCAGTTCGCTTGTAGCGCCAGCGATAAAGGTACCGGCCGCCATGATTACTTTACTACTGTAGCCGGGCATGTCTCCGGGTTCAGGCTGTAGATAACTCTCTACGGGAGACACTTCCTGAATGATCCGGCATAAGGAGATTAACCGTTCTGGATCGGCAAGATCAATCCGTTGAATAACATCGGATCTTTGGTCCGTGGGAGCGGGGAGCACCGGAAAACCATATTCCTGAAAAACTCGGGCGAACAAGACGGCTGCCTTTACCATCTCCGTGACCCGGTGGGGCGCATCAAAGAGTCCTTGGAAAAACAAGCGGAGGTTGGTCAGGGAAGGCCCTACTTCGCCACCTAACCCGGGAGCGTATAGCCGAGCGGCGACCAGATCAACCAAGTCTTTTCTACCCACTATGTATCCGCCAGCGGGCGCCACTCCTCCACCGGGATTTTTTATTAAAGAACCTGCGATCAGATCAGCGCCGACAGTGGTAGGTTCTTCCGCTTCGGTGAATTCTCCGTAACAGTTATCAACGAAAAGCACAGGCCGGTGTGTGGCGGGGATTTCCTGTTTGATAGCGGAAAAGGCCTGAGCGAGCTGAGAAATACTGATGGCCGGGCGCGTTTCATAACCGCAGGAACGCTGAAAGGCCACGATTTTTGTACGCGGAGTGATCTTCTGAATTAGAGAGGTTAGATCAATCCGCCCGTCTTTTTGAAGAGGAGTGAATGATGCTTCGATCCCAAACTCGCTCAGGTTTCCCCGAGCCGCTCCTTCCAACCCTACAATGGTACGGAGGGTATCATAGGGCAGACCGGTGGCAAATAAAACTTCATCACCGGGACGGAGGATTCCCGACAGGCAACAGTTGATGGCGTGCGTGCCGGAGGCAATCTGCTGTCTGACCAGCGCGCTTTCTCCGTCAAATACTGTGGCGAAGACCTGTTCCAAGGTTTCCCTGCCCAGATCGTTGTAACCATATCCGGTGGAGGTTGTAAAATGATGGGTTCCCACTCTCGCTTCTTTAAAGGCGGAAAGCACTTTAGCTTGGTTAAGCAGACCGATCTCTTCGATTTGCCGGAAGGTTCCGGAGACAGCGGCTTCCGCTTCTTCAATTATTCTACGGCAATCAGCATCAATCTCTGCGTACATGGTTGTTATAACTTCCTTTCCCTGTGGGGATAACTACCTAAGACTTTTTTCCAGCCTTCCGTTTCTCTGACTACCTGTTCAATCTGGAGAAAGGCCTTTTTTAGGCCGGGATCGGATTTATGGCCGATCATCTCGAAGATCAATACGTATTGTTGCGGCCGGATCTTATAGGGACGTGATTGAATAAAGGTCAGATCAATATCTTCTTCCGCCAGAATGCCGGTGATCTTATGCAACTGGCCGGGGCGGTTTTCACCAAATCTAACGGCCAGGAGAGTCCGGTCGTTGCCTGTAGGAGGGCTGTCAGTTAAGGCGCAGACAAAAAAACGGGTGACATTATTAGGATAATCCGCGAAATTAGCCTTGATAAGCTGAAGACCGTATTCTGCAGCGGTGTGGGGTGAACAAATCGCCGCGCCTTCTTCATCCTCAGTAGCATACCGAGCCGCCTCCGCAGTCGATAAAACATGGATCTGGGGGATCTCCGGAAACTCCGTGGCCAATTGACGGGCGCACTGGTTCAAAGCGGATGGATGGGACAGAATCTTCCGGATTTTGGCAGGATCTCCGGTCTTACTGGCCAGTACGTGATTGATCTCGACATGCACCTCATCGCAGACTTTGACAAAGTCATGGTATTCGATGAGGGTATCAAAGGTTAAGCCGATAATTCCGTCCACCATGTTCTCAGCGGGTAAGACCGCGCGATCAGCCCGGAATGATTCCACCTCCAACAAGCATTGGTGAATATTGAAGAACTTTATTTCTTCCGGTCTGGCTTGGCCGGTAATTTGTTCCTGGTATAACAGGGCGGCTTCTTCCGAATAAGTGCCTTTTGGACCTAAGGTGACAATCTTCACTACTGATCCTCCCTTTTGGGCAGGAGAAGGGATACTCGATCCTGCCTTTTGGGTTTATGTGTTGTATGAAAAAAGAAGGACTGCGCCTTCCTTTTTAGTTAAGGTTGGAACATGATGTGTGTTTGGTTCGGGTGAGGATTTAAAAACGGGCCGGTGGCAGGCCCGTTCTTTATTAAAATTGGTCAACTCGAGTATCTTTCGTAGTAGGCTCCCCACTGAACTCCCTGAGCGGACGGGCAGGGATAATCGTTGAAATGGCATGTTTATAAACTAATTCCGGTTTTCCATCAGCATCAATAATAACGGTGAAATTGTCAAATCCTTTGACAAGACCGCGTATTTGAAAACCGTTTACTAAATATAAAGTCACCGGAACACTCTCTTTTCGAACTTGGTTCAAAAAGCCGTCCTGTAGATTTATTACTGGTTTGTTCAAAGTGTTTCACCTCCATAATTATGATTGGGAAAAATTCCGAGACTTTTTCTCTATTTCCTTATTCGACACTTGGTGGATTCTACCTTCAAGATATTTTAAGATTTTTTGGAAAGTCTCTTCCTCCCCTCCTTTTTGCAGAAGGAACCATTGCTCAACCGGTTCTCTCCGGAACCAAGTCAGTTGTCTCTTGGCATAATGGCGTGTTCTTTTCTTTAAAAGTGCCACGGCATCTTCCAAGCTGGAGTCTCCGGTCAACACCGGGATAAGTTCTTTATACCCTAATCCTTGCATGGATTGCAGTTCGGGCCCATATCCTTTTTCCAGCAATCCTTGGACTTCCTCCAACAACCCAGCAGTGAGCATTTTGTCGACCCGGAGTTCGATCCGTTTATATAATTCCTCCCGTTCTCTGGTTATACCAATATAAATGGTATTAGCGGGCAATTCTGAGGTCCTCGTCTTTTGCTGGTGGGAAAAAGGAATACCTGTCTTGATGTAAACTTCCAAGGCGCGCAGCACCCTTTTTAAGTCGTTGGGGTGTATCTTTTCCGCGCTGATCGGATCAACCTTAGCCAACCATTGGTGGAGGGCTTGGTTTCCCTCAGCCGCCGCTTTTTGGCGCAGTTCGTCACGGAGATGCGGATCGCCCGGCGGGTCCGGAAAGTCAAAACCACGGGTGACTGCTCTCACATATAAGCCGGTGCCACCGGATAAAAGCGCCGTCAAGTTTTTTTCTTGCAGTTCAGACAGTTTCCTTTGGTAGTGGGTCTGAAAGTCCGCTACGGTAAAGGCTTCATCCGGACTCACCAGGTCAATCAGGTGATGAGGGATGCCTTTCCGTTCGTCAAAGGAAGGTTTGGCGGTGCCAATATCCATTCCCTTGTAAATCTGCATTGAGTCGGCAGAGAGAATTTCTCCATTCAATTCGAGAGCCAACCGTACCGCCAGGTCGGTCTTGCCCACAGCCGTGGGGCCAACCAGGATAATCAGGGGCGGCAAAGGGGTCACCTCCGTTTAAAGATCCGCTCGATCTCTTCCTTGCTTAGGGAGACCATGGTTGGGCGCCCGTGGGGACAAGTCTGCGGCACCTCACTCTGCCATAAAGCAGTAAGTAAGGCCATTGCTTCTTCAGCAGTAATGGCGTCACCGGCTTTGATCGCCTGCTTGCAGGCGATCATCATTAAGGCCTCTTCCCGGGGAATACTCTTCTTGGCTTTTCCCGTTGCGGTCCATTCTAAAATAAAATCGGTCAGGATCTCTTGCCCTTTAGAAGCGGGCATCCCTTGCGGTACGGAACGCAGGAGTAAAGTCTGTGCTCCGAATTCTTCTATTTCAAAGCCGAGTTCCGCCAGGAGCTCTTTGTTCTCTAGAGCCATCGCGCACTGGTCGGCTGAGAATTCCAGTGTGATAGGGGTTAAGAGTAATTGAGCGGAATTGTGTTTTCCTTCACGTAGTTGATCATAGAGCACCCGTTCATGGGCGGCATGTTGATCAATGATTAATAGTCCGTCTTCTTCTTCCAGCAAGAGGTAGGTACGAAATAGATTGAATACTTTCTGTTGACTGATCTCCTCCTGCGGTAAGCCTGGGGAAACAACTTGTTCTTCCCCAGATTGCCCTCTGTTTGGGCTAAGGCCGGTGGTGTCGGAGACATGAGTCAAGGTCATATGGTCCAAATAACCTGCGGGTAATTCCGTAACTTCGCGGGTTTTCGTTTCTTCCCGGATCAGTCCCGTCAGATCAAAGCTTCTTTCCCTGGCGACCGTGCCTTCAACCCAGAGCGGCATCTCCGGATGTATTTTAGGTTGGATGGTGTGGCTTATTCTGGAACCGGAGCCCGGCTCGAATCTGGTAACCCAAGGTGTATTAATCAGTTTATTCTGTAATTGATCGCTGATGATGTGGAGCACTCCCCGGTAAATCTCTTTTTCTTCTCTAAACTTCACCTCAAGTTTGCTGGGATGCACATTCACGTCCACCAAGTTCGGAGTTAATTCCAATTTGAGCAGGAGAAAGGGAAACCTGGCCACAGGAAGTAAAGTACCGTATGCTTTTTCCGCAGCCGAAGAGATTAGTCTGGAACGAAAATAGCGTCCGTTTAAATAAAAGTACTGATGAATCCGGTTTGATTTAGCGATGGTCGGGCGACCCACAAAACCACTGATCCGCAGCGGCCCGTATTCGCCCTCCACCGGAATGAGTTCTTTGGTGATCGTGGGGTTGAAGATCTGACAAACCGCAGCATGAAGATTCTGTCCACCGATGGTATTAATCAACTCCATATCTTGATGACAGAGCCGGAAGGAGATCTCTGGATGTCCAAGAACCTGACTGGTGACGACCTCCTTGGCTTGGTTCACCTCGGAAGGGATGGTCTTGAGAAATTTGGAGCGGGCTGGTGTATTGAAGAAGATCTCTTCCACCAGAATATTAGTGCCTCTGGGCATACCTTCCCGTTTGACGGATTTCACCTCTCCGCCGGTGACCGTAATCTTGGTTCCGGGTTTCTCCGTTGAGGTGGAGGTTTTAAGAGTCAGACGGGAAACTGCGGCAATACTGGGCAGAGCCTCTCCTCGGAAACCCAAGGTCCTGATGGCGGAGAGGTCTTCATAGTTCCTGATCTTGCTGGTAGCATGGGGTTCCAGGGCCAGCAAGGCATCGTCCTTCTCCATGCCCTCCCCGTCATCAATCACTTGGATCTTCGATCGGCCGCCATTGGTCAAGTAAATCTCGATCTTTTTGGCTCCGGCGTCAATGGCGTTTTCCACCAGTTCCTTGATGACTGAGGCCGGGCGTTCAATGACTTCACCGGCGGCGATTTGATTGACGGTTAACTCGTCTAAGAGCCGTACTTTTCCCAAAGTAAGTTCCTCCGTTTATGCTTCTTTTTGCGCTTGATCGCAGGAAAGCTTCTTGATCTTCTCCTGCCATCTGTATAACAAGTCCAAGGCTTCCCTGGGAGTCATTTCGTCCAATTTTAAGTTTAAAAACTTCTTGTAGAGGGATTCTTCTTCTGATAGAAAGAGAGGCAGCTGGACCAGTCTGTTTCTCTTCTCCGCCGCTCGTTTAGAGCGTTCTTTCAATCCTTTCTCCTCCAACTCACGAAGGATTTCATTTGCTCTTTGTAATACCTCTTCCGGTAGTCCGGCCAGGCGGGCGACTTCAATCCCGTAACTTTCGTCACTGCCGCCGGCAATAATTTTTCGTAAAAAAATGATACGGTCTCCGTCCCGGGCCACTGCGATGTTCAGGTTTTCCACGCCTGGCAAGTGTTCTTCCAAGACGGTTAGTTCATGATAGTGTGTGGCAAAAAGGGTCCGGGCGCCGATCTTCTCAGGATTCCAGAGATACTCCAAGACAGCCCAGGCTATGCTCAGACCGTCAAAGGTACTGGTGCCTCTTCCTATTTCATCCAGGATTAACAGACTATCATTGGTCGCGTGGTTCAAAATGTTGGAGAGCTCATTCATCTCCACCATGAAAGTGCTCTGCCCCCCGGCCAGGTCATCCGCTGCCCCCACCCGGGTAAAGATCCGATCGACCAAGGCAATCTCAGCCTGATCAGCAGGAACAAAGGAGCCGATCTGAGCCATCAGGACGATGAGGGCCAGTTGCCGCATGTAAGTGGATTTACCGGCCATATTGGGACCGGTGATGATCTGTAAACGATGATTTTGTGCATCAATAAAACTGTCATTCGGCACGAATTCTCCGGGCGGCAATACCTTTTCCACCACCGGGTGCCGTCCGGCAATAATCTTGATTGTCTTATCCGCCTTTGTGGTGAGCCGGGGGCGGACATAGCGGTTTTTCACCGCCACCTCGGCTAAGCTTGAGAAGAAATCAAGCTCCGCCAAGACTTCTGCAGTTTTAGTCATCTCCGGTAGTTTATCTAAAACCTGCTCACGCAGTTCTATAAACAATTGATATTCCAAGGCCGTACGCTTTTCTTCCGCGCCCAGAATTCGTTCTTCATACTCTTTTAATTCCGGAGTAATATACCGTTCCGCATTGGCCAGAGTCTGTTTTCTGATGTATGAAGCAGGCACTGCGCTTAGGTTAGCTTTGGTTACTTCCAGGTAATAACCGAAGACCTGATTGAACCCGATTTTTAAAGATTTGATTCCTGTGGCTTCCCTCTCCTTCTGTTCCAGCTCGGCTAGGTAATTCTTACCTTCCCTGGCCACTGTAATCAGTTGATCCAGTTCCTGGTGGTATCCTTCACGGAAAATATTACCTTCTTTGATGGTGACGGGGGCATCATCTTGGATTGCTCTTAGTAATAAAGTACAAAGCTCCGGTAAGGTATGGATCGCACCTGCCAGGTCAGCCAGTTCAGCGCAGTCATCCTTGCTGAGCAGATCTTTTATCTCCGGTAGGAGTTGTAAGGTTCTACCTAAGGTCAACAGCTCCCGGGGATTGACGGAACCGCAGGATAATCTGGCCAATAATCTCTGCAAATCACAGGTCTTCTTCAGCAGTTGTCGGCAGGCGGTTCGTAACTGATGGTCAACGAAGAAGGCGTTCACTTTCTTCTGCCGCTCCTCAATCTCGGTCAGTCGTCGTAGAGGTTGTTCGATTCTCTTCTTCAGCAGTCTGCCTCCCATGGCGGTAACTGTGGCATCCAGCACCCACAAGAGCGAACCATATGCTTTGTTATCCCGTAGGGTACGGACTAGTTCCAGATTCCTGCGGGTGAACAGATCAAGGTTCATATAATCCCCCAGGTGGTAGGTGGAGAGAGTGGTGATATGCGGCAATTGACTCTTTTGGGTCTGGTTGAAATACTCCAAAAGCGCTCCGGCGGCGCTAACCGCTGCTTCCAAATGTTGACACCCGAAGCCTTCTAAGGACGTGACCTGGTAATGATCGAGCAAGACTTGTCTGGCCCTTTCCGGGGAAAAATCCCGGTCCGGCCGGGTGGTAATGGGGATGAAGAATCGATCATGAATCCAGGACAATCTCGTGTTCAAGCACTCCGGTACTAATAATTCTTTAGGCTGCCAATGGTATATTTCATTAACGAGTATGGTCTCGGTGTGGGCTGGAAATTGCGTTACTGTGAATTCACCGGTGGAGAGATCCGAGACGGCCAAACCGAAAGCGCCATCTAGTAAGGAGACTGACAAAAGGTAGTTATTATCCTTCTCCTCCAACATTTGTTCGTCGATTAGGGTGCCGGGGGTGATTACTTTGATCACTTCCCGTTTCACTAAGCCTTTGGCTTTGGCCGGATCCTCAACCTGTTCGCAGATGGCTACCTTGTATCCTTTATTAATCAACCGGGAGATATACGAATCGGCGGAGTGCGCCGGTATCCCGCACATAGGAATCCGTTCACCTTTTCCAGCTTCTCTCGAGGTCAAGACGATCTCCAATACTTCCGAGGCGATCTTCGCGTCCTCCAGAAACATTTCATAGAAATCACCCAAGCGAAATAAGAGGATTTCTTCCTTATATTGGTCTTTAATTGTTTTATACTGCCGAAGCATGGGAGTTTCTTGCTTCAAGGTCTTCACCGCCAATATTTTACACAAATATTTGAATTTTTATCCGTTTATTGCCAGCCGGAGGGTATTCTCCTTTTCCAACTGCAACTTTACTTAGCGGACATAGACCATTCCGTACCGGTATGTTCACGAGTAATTCGGAACTTTTTTAAAACAGGCTATTCCACTATCCTTCCTTTGAGCGTATAGGTGAGTCCTTCTTTGATGTATACGGTGATTTCTTTACCGATTAAGTCCTCCGCCCGCTTGATCCGTGAGTGGGTTGTTGGGTCAAAGAGCACCAGTTTGTTGCCACGGGTACGGCCGCTGTAAATCTCCGGCCGCTTTTCGCTGGCGCCTTCCACCAAGATCTTTTCTACTTTACCTACCTGGCGAAGGTTGGAAGCCTTGGCTAGGCTGTTAGTCACTTCAATCAACCTATGTAAGCGTTCCATCTTCACTTCTTCCTCTACTTGACCGGGTAAAGAGGCGGCTTTGGTTCCGGCCCGGGGGGAATAAGCGAAAGTGAAGGCGCCGTCGTAACCCACCTCCTGCACCAGGCTGAGGGTGTCCATAAAGTCTGCTTCTTCTTCCCCGGGAAACCCAACAATCAAATCGGTGGTGATTATGATTTCCGGGATGGCCGCTCGTAATTTCCGGATCAGATTTAGGTAATGCTCACGTGTGTATTTCCTGTTCATGGCGGTCAGGATCTTGTCGCTGCCTGCCTGAACAGGAAGGTGGATATGCTCACAGATCTTCTCTCCCTCCGCCATTTCTTGGATGAGCTTATCCGATAGGTCTTTCGGATGAGAGGTTTGAAAACGAATCCTCGATATACCGTCAATTTTGTTAATTTTGGCCAGCAGATCGGGGAAGTCCATGCTTTTCGCGGGCGGAAAGTCTAGTCCGTAACTGTTGACATTTTGTCCAAGAAGTGTGACTTCTTTTACTCCTTCTTTCGCCAGACGCTCGACCTCAGCCAGGATTTTTTCCGGTCGTCGACTCTTCTCCCTGCCCCGGACATAAGGGACTATACAGTATGTACAAAAGTTATTACAACCATAGATAATGTTAACCCAGGCTTGATAGGGGTTGTCTCTTCTGGCCGGCAGGTCTTCGGCTCTTTCTCCTTCTGCCCAAACCTCAAAGAGACGTCCTACTCCAGTCTGCTTGATCTCTTGAATCAGCTCCGGGAGCCGATGTAGATTATGTGTACCGAAGACCAGGTCTATATAGGGGAATTTATCCCGGATCCGTTCCTGTTGCTCAGCTTGTTGCGCCATACACCCGCAGACGCCGATGATGGTCTCCGGCCGCTGATCTTTGATGGGCTTTAAATTTCCCAAGTGCCCGTAGAGGCGATTTTCCGCATTCTCCCGTACACAACAGGTGTTGAGGAGGATGAGATCAGCCTCTTCCGGAGCGGAGGCCCGTTCATAGCCGCTCTGCTCTAAAAGCCCGGACATAACCTCGGAATCATGAACATTCATTTGACAACCGAAAGTTTGAATAAAATACTTCTCTGTGCGCGTGTGCTTTCTGCAATTCACCTGGAAAGACACCTCATTTACAGCATTTTCAAAGTGGACAGCAGTGAAGGTATAATGTAGTGGCTCCTGATGTCAAAGGCCTAAGAGAAGAGCGCCTCGACAAATTCTTCCGCTACAAAAGGTCTGAGGTCCCCCAGCCCTTCGCCAACGCCCACCCAAACAAGGGGCAAACCCAGTTGGGCGCTGATGGCCAGAGTGATACCGCCCTTGGCTGTTCCATCCAGTTTCGTCAGGATAATACCGTCCACTCCGACCGCTTCCTGGAAGGTTTTTGCTTGCGCCAGGGCGTTCTGACCGGTAGTGGCATCCAGAACCAGTAGGTTTACGAGGTTTCTGCTACCAAGGTTTTGGTGGACGATCCGATGGACTTTTTTCAATTCGGACATCAAGTTTACTTTGGTGTGTAATCGTCCAGCCGTATCGATGATTACCACATCCGTGCGGCGGGCGTTCGCCGCCGCCATGCCGTCAAAGACTACTGCCCCGGGATCGGCCCCCTCTTGGTGGTGGATCACATCGATCTGCAATCTCTCCCCCCAGACTTTCAACTGGTCAATGGCGCCGGCGCGGAAGGTATCTCCCGCCACTAAAAGACCGGACTTACCTTCTTGTTGATAGAAATCAGCTAGTTTAGCAATGGAAGTGGTCTTCCCCACTCCATTGACGCCAACAACCAAAATTGCCAAAGGAGCCTCTTTTAATGCTGCGGGAGGCGGAACGGAGAGGATTTCAATGATGATCTCTTTCAAGTATTCCATAATACCCGCTGTGGATTGAGGCTTTTCCTTCTTGACCCGCTCTTGTAACTTCTCAATGAGTAGAGTTGCCGTGTCGATTCCTACATCCGCCGAGACTAATACTTCTTCCAATTCTTCATATAACTCCGGACTGATTTGTTGATGAAAAGAAAGCACATCTTCCAGACTACCGATGAACCTCTCTTTCGTCTTGGCCAGCCCGGCTTTTAGTCTGCTGAAAATTCCTGCTCCCATTACTACCTCCATTAAGTCTTAGCTTACCGCTTTTTTCAGATCAAGAGAAATCAATTTGGAAACACCTTTTTCCTCCATGGTCACTCCATATAACGTCCCGACCATCTCCATTGTTCCCCTTCTGTGTGTAATTACTATGAATTGCAGTTCGTTACTGAACATCTGCAGTAGATCGGAGAACCGTTTGACATTAGCGTCATCCAGGGTAGCGTCGATCTCGTCCAGCAGGCAGAAGGGGGCCGGCTTTACCTTGAGGATGGCAAATAAGAGTGAGATGGCGGTCATCGCTCTTTCCCCCCCGGAGAGCAATGAAAGAGTCTGCAGACGCTTTCCGGGCGGTTGCGCCAAAATCTCAATTCCGGATTCCAACGGGTTATCTTCATCCAGAAGTTTGATATCGGCCTTTCCGCCGGAGAAAAGCTGCTCGAAGAGGGTGATGAATTCTTTCCTTATCTCCTCGAAGGTTTCAACAAACCGCTTTTTGATGGTCTTTTCAATCTCCATGATTACTTTCTCCAAAGAGGCCTTGGCGGAGACTAGATCATCATATTGCTTACTAAGGAAGGACTCTCTCTCTTTTTGCTTTTCATAGTCCTCTATGGCCTGGAGGTTGACGGGTTCCATCTCCTTGAGCCTGCGTTTTAATTGTTCTATTTCTTTCTTGGCGTTGTCGGGCAGTGGATAATCCGGGTAAACCCCTGTTTGCCAAGTTTCCCCGTACACCTCGACTAAGTGGGCCTCGATCTTTTCCTGTTCTGCACGGAGCCTGTTGGTTTGTAATTCGAGACGGTGGAGTTCGGCAGTGCGGGTTCCGCTCAGGCGCCGGATATTCCTTAGTTTCTCTTCTTGCTCAGCAGATTCGTTCAGGTGCGCCTGCCATTTTTCCTTCACTGTTTCCAATTCTTTCTCCAAGTCCGTCTTTTTGGCCTCACTCACCTCAATGGTCTGCTGCAAAGTTGTTTTTTCCGCCTGCAAACGAGAGATCTCTGCTTCGATCTGGGCCAGTTCGTTTTGGCGTTTCTCTGTTTCCTTGGTTAGATTCAGTTGAATCAGATCCTGGTCTTTGAGATACTCCGCTTTCCCCATCCATTCCTGCTGGATTCCTGCTAGTTTAGAGGATAGGGTGGAGAGTTCCCGCAGGTGTTTCTCTTTCTCCGTGAGGAGGTTATTTTCTTCCGCTTCCAAATCTTTGAGGCCAATATTCCGGAGATCGATGGCTGCTTCCGCTTGGGCAAGCAGCTCTTTTAGATCACTGATGCTGGTCTGTTGCGCCAAGATCTCGCTTTTTATCTTCTCCAGCCCGTCTGCAAACTGCTTTTGTTGGGCGAGAAGCCGCTCCTCGTTGTTCTTGATCAGCTCTGCCTCCTTACGGAGTGAGTTAACGGCAAAACCAGCCTCTTGCCGCTCGGCTTTGATCTGCTCCAAAGTCGTGGTTAAAGCGGACAATTTCTCCTGTAGCTTCTTTTCTTCCTGTAGGCCCCGATCCATAAAGGCCAGGAGATCTTGCTTTTTTTTCTGTAATTCGCTGATGTCCCTCTTTCTGACTAGAGGACCGCTCTGTTTACGCTCCGTCTTTCCACCGGTAATGGCCCCACCCGGAGAGACCAGATCACCGTCGAGGGTGACCAGGCGAAATCTTTTCCCCGTTTTTTGGGTGACCGCAACGGCGGCTGATAAATCCGGAGCGATGATCGTATTACCTAGTAGATGATAGACGACAGCTTGGTACTTCCGGTCGTAACGAACAGCGTCCGTTGCTGGTTTGCAGCCATGCTGCGCTAATATGTTCCGCACCCCGTCGAGGCGATCCGGGGGCTGCTCAATTAGGTTTAAAGGTAAGAAAGTGGCTCTCCCTTGAGAATGTCGTTTTAAAAAATCAATCGCCGCGCGGGCGTACCGGTCGTGGGAGATAACCAGGTTTTGCAGAGCTGAGCCCAAGGCAGTTTCGAGCGCGATTTCCTTGCCGTATTCAACCTGGATCAAGTCGGCGACCACCCCATGGATCTCCTCATGAAAGGGCTCCCTGGTGGCTTTGAGCAGAGCTTTAACACCTTGAAAATAGCCTCCATGGTTCTTCTCCAGTTCTTCCAGGAGGGCAATTTTTGACTCTACTCCCCGTAATCGATTGCGGATCTCTTGGTTCTTCTCTTCTTGATTGGCCAGATAGGCACGGTTCTTTTGCAGTTCGTCCGTAACCTCTGCTTCTTGTCTCGCCAGGGCGGAGAGGTGATCGTTGATGGCGGTAATCTCAGACTTAATTTTTTCGGCATTTGCTTTTACTTCCGTTAATTCTTTTTGGCAGAGATCCAACTGGTCCTCTAATTCGAGAGCCCGCTCTTTCTTGTAGTCATTCTGGAGGTTACTTTCATTTACCCCTTGTTTCAGAGTAGAGAGTCTCTCCAGCTCCTGGGCAAGACCGGCTTTTTCTTCAGCCAGATGGAGACGGATCTCCGCCAAGCGAGTCTCAAAAGCGGAGATTTTTTCTTCCAAAGCCCGGATTTCTGTGGAAAAACGTTCTTTTTGTTCATTGATTTCTCCCGCTTGTCGACGTAATTCCGCTTTTTTATTCTCCAATTCCAAAAAGCGTGTTCTCTGTTGAGCCAGGAACTCCTCTGTCTCTTTTTTGCGCTCTTTGAGGAAACGGTCTCTTTCGTTATAGAGTTTCAGCTCGCCCAGAGCCCGTTCTTTCTGTGTAGCCTGACTCAGCAAGAGTTTTTGTTTGGCCTCTGTTTCTTCTTCCAAGGCGCCGATTTGTTGTTTTAAGGTAATTACTTCCGCTTCGATCTTCTCTTCTTCCCTCTGCAGGCCGGTTAATTTCTCTTCGGTTTCTTGCTTTTCCTGCTCCAATCCGGACAAGGCTTCTGCAATCCGGGTCAGCTCGGTATGGTAATAATTAACTTCCAGTCCTTTGAGTTCTTTTTGAATTCTCAAGTAAACCTTGGCTTCTTCCGCCTGGCGGGAAAGGGGAAGCATCTGGGTACGCAATTCCTGCAAGATATCTTCGATCCGGAGCAGGCTATTTTCTGTATCCGTCAATTTTTTAATGGTAATATCCTTTTTATTTTTGTATTTCATGATCCCGGCGGCTTCCTCAAAAACAAACCGGCGTTCTTCCGGTTTTAAGGAGAGCAGGGAATCGATCTTGCCTTGACTGATGATGGAGTAGGATTCCTTACCAAGACCTGTGTCATAGAACAACTCCTGGATGTCCCGGAGCCGGACAGGAGTCTTGTTGATTAGGAATTCACTCTCACCAGAGCGGTAAAAACGTCTAGAGATTGCTATTTCTGTAAAGTCCAAGGGGAAAGTATGGTCGGAATTATCCAGAACCAGGGTAACGTCGGCCATACCCAAGGGTTTTCTGTCTTCGCTCCCGGCAAAAATGATATCTTCCAGTTTAACGCCTCGCAGGTTTCTTAGGTTATGCTCCCCCATCACCCAGCGGAGGCTATCTACGATATTACTTTTCCCACTACCGTTTGGACCAACAATCGCCGTAATTCCTGGCTGAAAAGTAAGGACCGTCCGGTCGGCAAATGATTTAAACCCGTGAATTTCCAGACGTTTCAGAAACAAATAAGTCCCTCCTATTCACCGTCGCGTCAGCCACACCGTTGGTGTGCAAGTTTTTATGTCATTGGGGATCGAAACTGGCGTGGAATATCGCCCGGCTTTACCGGGAGAAGATGATACGGACGTACCAAAAGAATACTGTGTTGAAGTATGTTACGGTCTATTAAGCTATTTCGATCATCGGATGACGCCACTTGCAAACAAAGTTAGCCTTTGGCCGCGTTAGCAACCGGCGCTTAAATCCGGATCAAATACTGATGATAACTTATATTATTGTACCATAATTCATATAAAAATTCATATAAAAAAACACCTCTGGAAAGCAGAGGCGCTTATGCTGTTTTGTGGTGCGAATTTGGCTGACTTTAGATTACTTTAAGTTTTAGCGAAAGGTCCGTTCTCTTTCTGGTGTTTAAAGGGATCTCAGGGTGCAGAAGCGACCCATATTCTTTGATGATTTTTTGTAGTTTCAAACGGGCCCTGGTCTTAGCATTATCAACTACTTTGGCCTTTAGCAGTAGTTGCTTTTGGATTTCAGTAAAAGTAAGGCCCTTTAAGTATAGTAAGGTTACGTTGTATTCAACCTCGGTGAGATGAGCTTTTAGCACTTCCTGGAGGCGATGGAGGGCAAATTTCTCTACAACCAACTCTTCCGGGTTACAGGAATCATCGTTTAGGTTGTCAAGTAGAATGCGGGATTCTTCGGAATTAACATAGGAGAAGAGCGACGAGGCTTCTCTGTATAGTCTACGTCTCTTTGCGGAGTGCCGTTTGAGGACATTATAGATCTTGCGTAGGATGCAAATGTAGGCGAAAGTGCTAAACTTTATTTCAAATTCCCCATTGAATTCATTGATGGCTTTTAATAAACCGATGAGGCCTTCTTGGATCAGATCTTCATATTCAAGATAATAGCAGTTTTGGTTCTTCACAATGTGCTTGACCATTGGTATATATTTGCGCACCAATTCGTCTTTGGCCTGTGGATCGTCTTCTTCTCTGATCTGCTTTAGCAAAAGTAAGTCTTCGTTCTGGTTGACAATGCTCATCTACGCAGCGCCCCCTTGACCCATGCATAGTAAAGTATATGGCCAGGTTGTCCAGAATATGATTACTTCTGAGATAGCATGCTCCGTACCGTCAAAGCCAGCGCTGGTGAGAAGGGGATCTCATAATTATCTTATAATTATAATAGAGAAAATAAAAAAAGCTGTCCCCAAGGGACAGCCCGAAGTTTATCTGGGTTCAATAATGAATTTAATCGCCGTTCTTTCCTCCCCGTCAATTTGTACTTCAGAAAAGGCGGGAATACAGACGAGGTTAATTCCATTAGGAGCAACAAATCCTCTGGCAATCGCGATTGCTTTTATAGCTTGATTTACTGCTCCTGCGCCAACCGATTGGATTTCAGCACAGCTTTTTTCTCTAACTACCGCAGCTAAGGCTCCTGCTACTGACTTGGGATTGGAAGTTGCAGAAACTTTAAGTACTTCCAAAAACAAGACCCCCTTTATATCCGGTTCTAATTCTAAGTATAAAGAGAAGAAATTTCATTCAAATCTAACCTATGCCCGGGTTCGGTGTTTTGGTGTTAATAATATGTAAATAATTCCACAATTGAAGATAGATTCCTCCTTAATTTTTCTTATTTTTAAGTAAAGTAAGAAAATCAGGTTTTTTCTAGACTGAGCAGTCCTTGCTCTGCCGCTTTTTTGGCCGCTTCCTTTTTGCTCGTTCCCCGGCCGACGCCAATTTTCCGGTCTTTACTGTAAACAGCCATGGTATAAAGGCGTTTATGATCTGGACCTTCCACATTCATCAGTTTATAAGTGGGAAGTTCCCCATGCTTTTGTTGTAAAACTTCTTGTAACATTGTCTTGGGATCCAGGGGGTTCTCCTCGGTGAGTAAAGCTTCTATATACGGTTGCCAGAGGGAAATAATAAAATTTCTGGCGTTTTGTAACCCTTTGGCGAGATAAGTAACGGCGATGATTGCCTCCATTGCATCGGCGAGGAGAGATGCCCTTCTTCGCCCGCCTGTTTTTTCCTCTCCTGTACCCAGATAGAGTAATTCTCCCAGTTTTAAGGAGGCGGCGATCTGAGCCAGAGTCCTGGAGTTCACCAGGGATGAGCGCCATTTGGATAATTCACCCTCAGTTTTCTGAGGGAATCTGGTATATAAATATTCACTGATCACCAAGGACAATACTGAATCTCCCAGGAATTCCAAGCGTTCGTTGGATTCTCCGCCTGCTTCATGAATATATGAACGGTGCGTCAAGGATTGCTCCAGTAAAGGCAGGTCTTTTTCTGTGATTCCTGCTTTCTTCGCCAAGGCGGAGAGGTTCTTGGCAGAGGTTCCATCTTCGTCTAGATGTTTAGGTAAGGATCGTTTTTTCTTCACTTTTTAGACACCCCTAAAGGCTGTACTGCATTTATATTCGGTATATCCGGCGGATTTTACATCCTGTCTTGTGGCAAAAGTCTATATTGCGAAACCCTATCGACCCAAAGATTTCGGAGTATAGACTCTCCTGGACACGCGCAGACCCTGCCCAATGCGTTCTGGTATTGAAGAAAAAAGATTTATCACAGTTCTTTCTTTTCTTGTTGTGACTGCTTGGCGCCGGCGTCTGACTGAGTATAAACTTCCTCTTCTGGCCCGTCTTTTATGCCGTAAAGCCCTGCGATAAATCTTATAATTCTTGAGTAGCCTGATCATACGACAAAACTACTTACTGGCAATACTACTCACTCAGGTTGATATTTTTGAAGAGCCAAGGTTCCGTTGTGACCGCCAAAGCCGAGGGAGTTGGAGAGAGCTCGAGTAATCTCTTGCTTTCTGGCTTTGTTCGGCACATAGTCCAGATCACAAGCGGGATCTTCATGTTCATAGTTTATAGTAGGCGGAATGATGCCCCTTTGCAAGGCAAGTAGCACGGCAACGGCCTCAATTGCGCCGGCTGCTCCCAAAAGGTGCCCGGTCATGGATTTCGTGGAGCTGATGGCTACTTGATAGGCATGTTCCCCAAGGGCTTTCTTGATGGCGATGGTTTCTAATCGATCATTGGCTTCTGTAGAGGTACCGTGGGCGTTAATGTAATCCACCTCTTCCGGCTGCCATCCGGCATCCTTGATCGCCTGTCGCATCGCTTCGGCAGCTCCGATCCCCTCAGGATGCGGAGAGGTAATATGATAGGCGTCACCGGTCAAGCCGTATCCGACGATTTCCCCATAGATCTTTGCTCCCCTGGCCTTGGCCGCTTCCAGTTCCTCCAGGATAATGGTGGCCGCACCTTCACCCATGACAAAACCGTCGCGTTCCCGGTCAAAAGGTCTACTGGCTTTGGTGGGATCATCATTACGTTTAGAGAGTGCCCCGGCGGCGGAAAATCCGGCGTAGGAGAGTGCGGTGATCGCTGCCTCCGCTCCCCCGGTAATCATTACATCGGCATCTCCATATTTGATAATTCTATATGCTTCACCAATCGCGTGTGTGCTGGAAGCACAGGCAGTTACAGCCGCCAGATTCGGTCCGCGGGCGCCTGTATGAATGGAAACCTGACCGGAGGCCATATCAGCAATCATCATCGGAATAAAAAAAGGGCTGACGCGGTTGGGACCTTTTTCCAACAATACTCTGGTCTGGTCTTCAAAGGTCTTCATTCCGCCGATTCCGGAACCGATTAAAACTCCGATTCGGTGCGCATTTTCTTCTGTGATTTTTAAGCCGGAATCCTCTAAAGCTTGTTTGGAGGCTGCTACAGCAAACTGAGCAAACCGATCCATTCTGCGGATTTCTTTCTTCTCCAGATACTGCGATGGATCGAAGTCTTTTACCTCAGCGCCGATTTTTGAGGGGAATTCCGTAGTATCAAAGGAGGTTACTAAAGAGACACCGGATTCTCCATTAATCAGGGAAGACCAGAATGTTTCGTACTCCAAACCCAGGGCAGATATGACGCCTAGTCCGGTTACGACAACTCGTCTACTCATCTTGCCACCTCACAAAATATGCATCATAAGTTTCCCCACAGGAAGCGGGGTAGAGTGTAATATGGCTGATATTAATAGAGTCCCGAGTAAAACCCCGGGACTCGCGCGCCACTTAGCATCGGATTTACTGAGCATTTTCCTTAATGTACTTAATAGCATCTCCTACAGTGGAGATCTTCTCAGCATCCTCATCGGGGATTTCCATATCAAACTCCTCTTCAAGGGCCATAATAAGTTCCACAAGATCAAGGGAATCAGCGCCTAGATCATCCACAAAAGATGAACTTTCGGAGACTTCTTCCTCCTCGACGCCCAGCTGATCAACGACTATTTCTTTTACTTTTTCGAACAAATTATCCACCACCTCACCTCCTTCCAATGATTCGTCCCCTGGTTAGAAAGGAAATTACGCGAATTTTTCTTCTTAACCTCCCATGACCATTCCGCCGTCGACATTCAACACTTGGCCGGTTATGTAGTCGGCGTCATCAGAAACAAGAAAAAGAACGGCTTTGGCCACATGCTCCGGCAAACCGAATCGGCCCAGGGGAATCTGTCCTAGAAGATTCTTTCTTGCCTCTTCAGGTAAGACTTCAGTCATTTTTGATTGAATAAAACCGGGAGCAACAGCATTTACCCGTATTCCTCTGGACCCCAGTTCTTTCGCTATAGATTTGGTAAATGCGATGACTCCAGCTTTTGAAGCGGAATAATTTGCTTGCCCGCTATTTCCAATTTGACCGATTACAGAAGCAATATTTACAATCTTCCCGGAGCGCTGTTTGATCATGGTTTTAATGGAAGACTTGGTAAGATTGAAGGTACCTTTGAGGTTAATGGCAATAACTTTATCCCAATCTTCTTCCGGCATTCTCAGTAAAAGGTTATCCCTGGTAATACCGGCGTTATTCACTAGAATGTCCAATCTGCCAAATTCATTCAGCACATATTCAACGGTTGCTTTGGCATCCTCCATCTTCGAAACGTCACCGGTGACAGCGGATACTTCAAAACCTTCGGCTTTAAAATGGGCCATGGTCTCATGAACCTCCGGCAGAATGTCGGAGAGAACCACTTTTGCTCCGTTGCTCGCTAATTGGTAAGCGATTTCTCGGCCAATACCACGAGCTGCGCCCGTTACCAAAGCTACCTGCTGAGATAATTTCATATTACTAAACCTCCTTTAAAAATGCAAGAACTTTTTTGAGGTCATCCGCTTCTATGACGTGATGGGTGGTAACACCCTTGATTGTCTTTTTGACCAGACCGGTGAGGACCTTTGCCCCTGCCTCCAGATAAAAATCACAACCCAAGCTCGAGAGTTTCCTCAAAGATTCTTCCCATAGTACTGGGGAATATACTTGTTTCTCCAGTAAAGATGGGAGTTCTTCTGTAGAAGTCACCAGCTCGGCGGTGACATTGGCCACCAGGGGGACGGTGAGCGGATGAAAAGCAGTCCTGTCCAATTCCACCCGGAGTTGCTTGGCGGCAGGAAGCATCAACGGTGAATGGAAAGCGCCGCTTACCTCCAGCATGATGGCTCTTCCTTTTTTACTTTCCTTGACGGTATCAGCCAGTTTCCGAACGAGGGGTTTTTCGCCGGAGACTACAATCTGCGCGGGAGAATTATGGTTGGCTAACTCGAGAACGCCTTCTTTTTTGAGTTTCCCTACCTCCTCTTGTAAATCGACGATGGGGAAATTTAAGACGGCAACCATTCCTCCTTCCCCCGGAACAGAGGACATTAGTTCCGCTCTGCGCTTGACGAGTCGTAAAGCATCCTCAAAATCAAGGGCATCTGCAGCCACCAGGGCGGTATACTCACCCAGACTATGACCTGCCACCCAGGTGGGAGTTACTCCGTTTTCTTTGAGAAGTTGAAAGATTATGTAACTGACTGTTAAGATAGCAGGTTGAGCGATTCTGGTATCAGTCAAGTCTGCGCTGGGTCCGTCAAAACATAAGCGGCAAAGAGGCATGGCCAAAACCTCTTCAGCCTGATGAAAGAGGTTTTTTGCTGTTGCAGAGGCTTCATATAGTGAGCGGCCCATTCCCACAAATTGACTTCCTTGACCTGGAAAGAGCATAGCTATTTTCTTTTCTATGAAAAACTCCTCCTCACTAGTAAATGCTCATGGCAAGTAGCATCAATCTTCAGGATTTCTTTTGATCTGCCGCAATGAGCTTGTGGATTTTTCCGGTCACATCTTCGTTGATGGCGTTTATCCCGGAGAGAATGGCGTTCTTGAAAGCTTTGGCATTAGAACTGCCATGGCTGATGATACTGACGCCACGGACGCCGAGCAGAGGAGCTCCGCCGTATTCTGAATAATCCATTCTGGCTTTTAAGGATTTTAGCCCGGGTTTGATCAGTAAAGCCCCAAGTTTCGTCCGTGTTGTACTGAGCAAGGCCTCTTTCATCAAGCAAAAGAGCGCTGTGGCAAACCCCTCCGTAAATTTTAGAATGGTATTTCCGACAAAACCATCACAGACTAACACATCACAGGCGCCAAAGGGGATATCTCTACCTTCAATATTACCGATGAAATGCAGGGAACTCTCTTTTAGCCGACCGTAGGTGGCCAACGTCAGCCGGTTACCCTTCTCTTCTTCTTCTCCGATATTGAGGAGGCCCACTTTCGGCCCGGTAATCTTCAAAACGGCTTCCGCATAGATCGAACCCATGATGGCGAATTGTAACAGATCCTCGGGGTCACAATCGGCATTAGCGCCGGCATCCAGCAGAACCGTGACTCCTTTCACCGTAGGCATGGGGATGGCAATGGCAGGCCTGGAGACTCCCGGGATCCGTCCAAGGGTGAGTAGGGAGGCGGCCATGGCGGCGCCGGTATTTCCCGCAGAGACGATCGCATCAGCCTCGCCGTCTTTAACTAGGCGGTTGGCCACTACAATCGAGGAGTTGCGTTTTTTCCGCACGGCAGTAGCCGGAGGCTCATTCATACCGATTGTTTCTTCTGCGTTTACTATGGAAATTAAGTCGGATGGATATTCGAGAGAAGCTAATTCTCTTTTCAGCTCTTCCTCCCGACCGACCAGTATAACAGGGACACTCCATTCTTTGGCGGCTTCTACAGCGCCTAGAACGGCCTCATGTGGGGCATAGTCTCCACCCATGGCGTCGACGGCAATTCTCACAGTATAACACCCCCATCATTTTCACATAAAAATATAGCAAAAAAACATAAAAAAGTAAAGAAAAAGAAAAGAACCTCAAAATCACCCCGTATTCTGGCGTCAAGCACGTCCGGCGCGGGAAAAAGATCAGGCTTTGTCCTGTTGTAGCAGGCATAAAGAAAAAAGGTCGTTTCTAGACCTTTTCTCGATGTTTATTTCTTTATTTGGCTTCGACAGTCTCCATTACCTGTCTCCCATCATAGTATCCACAGCTTGGGCAGACCCTGTGAGCCAACTTGGGTTCATGACAATGGGAACATACAGAGAGAGTCTGCAACCGTAGTTTCCAGTGGGAACGACGCATATTCCGTCTGGTACGAGAATTTTTATTTTTTGGGTTGGCCATCCGAACCACCTCCTTCATTCTTGTTCACTGCGAGGTCCTCGTCTGTGGCAAAATTGAACAATTCACCCAGTTTGGCCAAGCGTGGATCCGGATAATCGCTCTCACAGTCACAGGTAGTAATATTTAAATTGGCGCCGCATTGAGCGCAAAGGCCTTTACACTCTTCGGCGCAAAGATATTTCATTGGTAAGGTCAAGACTACCGAGTCCCAAAGCGTTTCCGCCAAATCAAGCACATCACCGGAAAAATACTGAATTTTTTCATCTTCCACCGTATCTTTCGCTGTCAAGTCACCATTGGCCCGATGATTCTTGAACGATACCTTAGGCAAGGCTAACGCATTGTCCTTGGACAAATCCTGCTGAGAGGCGAAGATCTGGCTAAACTCAGCGGTAAGACGACCGGTATAAGGTTCTAGACACCGATCACAGCAGGTAGTGAACGGACCCTCGGCTTGCCCTGTGACATAATAACCATCATAAGTATGGCTAACCCCGATATTAATTACCCAGGGTTCTGGAAACTTAACTCCGCTATAGTCCGGGAGTTTCAGCTCTGTTGTTTGTTGCAGGGTTTGACCGACTTGCTCTTTAATCGGTGAGATATCAATCTTAAACTCTAAAGGCATCTACTAGTCACCTCTGTATTATAAACGAGGAGTAATACTTTGTCAATTTTTCTTATCTTTTTTCGAGCCGGACCACATATTTTTTTAGTCTTTGATAAAAAATCTTCAATAGACCTGAGATCGAAAAGGAGAATGAAGATGAAGTATGTTTCTGGACACAAACGGCTACAGCTTAAGAATGTCCGTGACGGAAGCGGAAAGTTATTCAACTCCCCGTATGACTTAGGTAAACTGGGTGGGCGGATGACCCAGGTCATGGTCCAAGCCGCTCAAGACTTTTTAGCCCGGGAAATAGAAGAAGAAGTCCGAAAGAATTTCCGGGCTAATCTACATCAACAATCCGGGCAGTACGACTTATATACTGATCCCAACTAAAATCCCGGCCAAGCCAATTAAGATCATGTATAAGCGGTTATTACTCACTTCTTCCTGAAGAGCCTCAATCTCCTGACTTTGCTCTTCCAGGAGGCGGGCTTGTGTTTCATACTTCTCTTCCAGCACGGTGATTCTGGCCTTGTCTTTTAGGATCTCTGCCGCAATCTTCGCCACTTCGGCTTGGAGCTTCTTAGCCTCTCCTGAGAGCAACCGGATATTTGAGGTGGCTTGGGTCTGATCTTCGGCCAAGATCAACTTGGATTCCTCGATCTTTTTTAACCTTTCCTCCAGCGTTTTTTGTTCCATCGTCAATAGGACAAGTTCGTTCCGAAATTCATTAGAAAGTTTTCTGATTAATTCTACGTCTTGAGGATTGGTCGTCGTGGTTCCTTCCCCTACCTCAACGAGAATTTTCGAGACCACCATGGCCAAAGTGTACCGGTTGACCGGGGAGTCGCCCTTAAAGGAGCCATCCTCGTAGAGACCCAGATATCCCTCTTCTACTAATTGATGAACCGCTTGATATGCCCAATGGTTGGGGGGCACATCTTTAATCTCTGTAGTTTTGGCAAAAGACGGGGAGGAAAACAGAAAAACACAGAGTAGAACCAGGAAAACAGGGACTGGTATGCCCTTTAACATGCTGGTAAGCATGTTATTGGTCGATTTTAACCGGGACAATCTCCACTCCTCCTTTGTTCGTAATTCTTATGCGCAAACCCTCGATGATGTAAACTGGAATACTGCTTTCCTCACTCCAGAGACTCAAATTTTCCACCGTTAATAATCCTTCTCCAGGATCTTTGCTCAATTGCAAATGGATAGTGGCTAGACTAATCCCGGTGGGCGCCGGGGAATTTCGTTCCCCGCCTACTCCTCTGACCTGTCCTGCTTCAGGTTTAATCACACCCGGGTTCCAGGCAGTAAAGGAGCGGTCTTCGATAAAGAAGAGGCCTCTGGAGACGCGTACAACATCCATGACTTTGGGGTTGAAATTTATGTTAAACCTGGCGCTTTGCAGAGCCGAAAAATGCTCCGCTCTCACTTCCACAGCAAGAAATTCTCCGGGTTTCACGTCATCAGCCAATGGCAACAGCCTGATCTTGGGCGTCAAGACCGGCAGACGAATGCCGGTGATATAGAGCACGGGTTTTGTGGAGCTAGATGCAAAGCGCACTCCCAAGTAACTACGGATCCCCACTCCGTCCGGGATCAAGTGCCAGGTTAATTTATACTCCTCTCCCGGTTTAAGGTTCCCAATATACTTTTGAATTATTTCATTGGGGGCAGGTTTCAGGCCTTGGCCGATTTGTAGACTGCCGGTTACACCATACGCAATTGATTCTCCGTTGTTTTTAATAATGGCCTCAATCGGATAAGGCATGGGTGTAACCTTTTCATCAACTACTTTCAACGGCGGCGGAGGGACTACGCTCAGTGTCAATTTGGGCGGTCCGACCACTCTGATACTCCTGCGTACTCTATTTTCCGGGAGATTGATGGCGGAAGCTACGATCTCAAATTGGAATAAACCAATAATCTTCCCGGTCGGTTTTACCTCCCAGTACACCTGGGTCATCTCTCCGGGCTTCAGATTACCAATGACCGTCTCGGCCGGGCGTTTCCCAACCAGTTCCAATCCGGAAGGAAGCTGAAGGCGAACTCTGGCGCTGACCGCCGGGCCTTCACCGGTATTCTCAATATAAGCCATGATCGAGTAAGTCTTATCAGTCTCCCCCAGGGAGATCTCAGCAGGTGAAGTAACACCTAATTGTAAATCGCCAGGCACCACGGTTACACCGCCCAGTCCATAGTAGAAGACATAGGTCCTGGTGTCCAGGGGCGCCACAGTAACCGGATTCCACATATAAACCGCCGCGCTGTCCAGGTCAAACTCACCGATTCGGGTAAAATCACGGTTCGGGACTAGCGGGACATCCCAGTGGGAATCGGCCACACTGCCCCAATTCGTAAAATACAAAACGTCAGGGGGAGTAGCCTCTCTACCCTGTAAGGTTCCTTGGGCAATCACCCGGGGTTCCCTTAGTGTATCAAAAGCCTGCCAGAATTCGGGCAGCTCTTCTCGTTTAAAGACTGTATCCGTGAGAATAGAGGTCTCCGCAATGCGAAAAGGCGCGCCGTCATTCTGGCCAAGCATGGTATCGATCACCGCTCTGATCCCGATTTCGTGGGGTAGTTCACTCTTGTTCACTACAGAATACTTGATTTTGGCTGTATCAGAAAGGCCGGTGGTGGTACTTTCTACAATGGAGATCTCCTGAGTGACTTCTATGGCGCCAAAGCGATAGGTAGTAAAGATCGCCTTGGTTTCAGGATTTATGGTGGGAGGGGTGACCAGTTCGCCATAGAGTCCTTTAACACCGGAGCGCTTTTTGGTTTGTCCACCAAATATGTAATCCGCGCCATCTATCCGAACGGTAGTATAGGAGGTCCAAGGCTTCTCAAAGCCATAGATTAAAGGTTGTTCCTCATCACCTATGCGGTAAGGGTCTCCTCCTGTAACCTTCACGCCGAAACGCCCGGTAGCGTCGTTGGAGTTGTTTACGGCAACGGCAATGTAATCATTACTAATCACCACGCGGTCCGGAAAAACCTGGGGAACTATGGTCTCCGGGGCTTTCTCCGCAGTAGGTTCCGGGGTGTTCATCGTAATAACAGCGGTATTTCCGGATTTTTCTTGAGTGAGACTCTTCTTCGCAGACAGGTTGTTTTCAGCCAAAACGCTCGGTAAATTTGAGTCGGCTGTAACTACGGCCAAGATTAAGATAAAGAATATTACCGCGTACCTGTGTGTATGCGCGCGCGTAAGGACTCTTGGGATCATTCTGAGGTTCCTCCTTCCTCTGGTGAAAGATAGGTGGTCTCTTCCAGAAAACGCGGACCCTCTACCTCATCATTGGTAAAACTCAGTTCTACGGATAATTGGTATGGTTTGGGAGCAGGTTTGAACTTCCACAATCTTTTGATGGTCAGCAGACAATGCTCGTCGAGTTTTATGTGGCCGGAAGACATGATCAGCTCCGGCTCTTTGGCGAGAGTTCCTTCCTCATTTATGAAAATTCTTATTCTGACTACTCCTTCGATTCCTTTATTCAACAGATCTTTCGGATAGGAGGTATGATTGACCATCAACATCCCACGGCCGTTCCCCAACGGCGGCAGGGGCGGCGGAGCCGGTTTAGCAGAAGCCTCCTCCTCCACCTCGGCGGACGCGGCTTCCGGCTCCGGCTTGACCGCTTCTTGTGGGGAAACGGCCGGTTCTTTCTGCTCGGCCGGTGGAGCCTGACGGGGAGCGGGTTTTTTCTGAGTAACCTCAGTGGGCCGACTTTCTTCTTCGATTTTTGCCTTCGAGGAGATGGTTTTTTCTGTAGCATTATTGGAAAGGTCGGTTGTGGCCGCTCTCTCCTCCACCTTTGGCGTTGACGTTGGTTTCCGCTCAATACTCCGGGTGTTTTCTACCTCCACCAAACGGGAATAAACTCTGATCACTTGAAGCTCCTTACTGCGCTGACCCCAAGCGCCGTTTGGCAATAACAGCAATAGGGCATGAAGGAGAAGAGCGATCAAGAAAGAGGTGACAGATCTGAAGTTATCTTTTTGGCGGAGATATCTCATGATTAATTAACCTCCCGCATCCGCCTGCAAGCGCTTCTTGGCTTTTTCCACACCTAAAGCAGGCATGGTCACTCCCGCTGAGGAAATAGCGTCCATTACTTCGATGAGTTTGCCATAGGTTACTTTGGTATCGGCATTGATGACCACCAGCAGATTAGGATCATCCGCAACCAAAGGTTGTAAAGTAGTAATTAATCTATGCAAAGAGACGGGTTCCGACCCATAATAGATGCGTCCGTTCTTGTCTATGCTCACTACCACCCTGTTCTCTATGGCCGTTCCCTGGCTGGAGCTGGGTAACTCCAGCGGGATCCCGGAGGCCGCGGTCCTGAAGGTAGTAGTAAATAAGAAGAAGAATAATAAAAAAAGAGAGATATCTAGCATGGGGATGATATCTACGTTAGGCTTGCGGATCGTACGCTTAAACATCATCGGAAACACCTCTGTTTCCATAATTATCCAGAAAGTCTTTGCTGAATAAATTCATCTGTTGCACGCGTCGTTCAATCATACTATTTAACCAATGTATGATGAAGAGGGACGGAATGGCGATCATCAGACCGGCGGCAGTGGTGAGCAAGGCTTCGGCGATCCCTTGGCCTAAAGCGGTGGCAGAGGGTAGTCCTTGAGCTGCGGAAAAGATGTTAAAACTTTGAATAATCCCATTCACAGTACCAAGTAACCCCAAGAGCGGCGAAGCGGTTACTACTACATCAAGTAAACCGAGACCTCTTTCCATTCGTTTAATCTCCATCTCTCCGGCTTCTTTTAAGTTACGTTCTAAAACATCTCGCTCTTTCCCAAAGTAAATCATGCCGGATTGAAGCATTCTAGTCACCGGATGATTAATCCTCTGTAAGTACTGAATGGCGTCTAAAGGGGCTTCTTTTTCCAATAGTCTAAGTACTACGCGTTTGACGTCCTCCAAGTCCGCCCGTTGCGAAAGGAAGAACCAGAGACGTTCGATGGTAACGGTAACCACAATGACCGAACATAATATTAGTGGATACATAACAGGTCCGCCGCTCTGAATTAACTGCCGCATTAAGATATTCCCCTCTCCGTCAGAATTTTCACCCGTTTTGTATTCTATAATACTCTGAATACTGTCAAAAAATCCATAAACATGGAAATACCGGGATTTCTAATCTTCTCTAGATTTCGATGGTGGAAGAAAAAATCCTCCCGGAATCGGAAAAGATCAGGGAGGGAAAAGCTGTAAGTAACCTTATCTTAACAATAACTTGTGGCCTATTGACGGTTCAGTTCCCGCCACCCAATGTCTTTTCTGTATTGACAGCCGGGAAAGTCAATGATCTCCGCTCCTTGGTAGGCCTTGGCCAAAGCCTGGGGAAGATCACGTCCGATCCCGACCAGATTCAAGACTCTACCCCCAGCGGTTTGCCAGCAATCCTTCTCTTTTTTGGTGCCAGCGTGAAAGACCAGGAGATCTTGGATTTTTGCTGCTTCGGAAAGGCCGGTGATCCTTTGGCCTACTTCATAGGAGCCGGGGTATCCAGCGGAGGCCAGGACCACACAAGCGGCAGAGGCCTCTTTCCATTTGAGTTCAACTTGATCCAGGCGGCGCTCAATCACCGCCAAGCAGATGTCAAGTAGGTCATTTTCCAATAAAGGCAAGATAACCTGGGCTTCCGGGTCACCAAAGCGGACATTGAACTCAACCACTTTGGGACCATCATCCGTAATCATTAAGCCCACATAGAGCAGGCCGGAATAAGGATGCCCTTCTTTCGCCATTCCCTCGATTGTGGGTTCCAGGATCGTTTGGCGAACCTCCGTCAATAATTCCGGAGTCAGCAGGGAGGCAGGTGCATAAGCGCCCATTCCGCCGGTATTCGGCCCTTGATCTCCGGCGAAGGCTCTTTTATGGTCTTGGGCCGGTAGCAGCGGCAAGATGGTGGTTCCATCGGTCACCGCCAAGAGCGATACCTCTTCTCCATAGAGAGTCTCCTCAATAACCACTTGTTTTCCGGCGTCGCCATAGATCTTTTCCACCATTAAATCTTTGATCGCCTTCTCCGCCTCAGCCGGGTTGTCAGCCACTGTCACTCCTTTTCCGGCGGCCAATCCGTCGGCTTTAACCACTAGCGGCCCTGTTTGAGACCGTACATACGATAAGGCGGCTTGCGGGTCGGTGAAGACCTGAAAACCGGCGGTTGGAATCTGGTATTTAGCCATCACCTCTTTGGCCCGGACTTTACTCGCTTCCAACTGAGCTGCGCCCTTGGAGGGACCAAAGACCGGTAATCCCCGTTTCGCAAAGAGATCGGTGATCCCCAAAGCAAGATACATTTCCGGGCCGACAATGGTCAGGTCGATCCGTTGCTGCTCCGCCCAATCGGCCAAGGCTTCCATACTATTGCCGTCAACTGCCACCGGCTCCGCCAACTCGCGCAGGCCGTCACTACCCGGTGCAACATATATATGCTCTACTTTAGGACTTTGTTTAATCTTCCAGGCCAAGGCATGTTCACGGCCACCGGAGCCAATGATTAAAACACGCATTACTTCACCTCCAAGGACTCTTGTCATGACAAGGTCTTCTCCAAGCTCGGTCTAGTACAAGCTTAGTTTGGTTCAAGTATAATCTGGTCTAGGCTTATTCTTGTTCAAAGCCAGTCTTGTTTAGCTCAGTATAGTTTCCTCAGTCTTCATCCACTCCAGGAAGTTTTTCTCCGGTGAGCAGGTGATACGCTTCCAGGTATTTCTGTCGGGTGTCGGCAATTACCTGGGCAGGCAAGGATGGGGCCGGTGGGGTGTAATCCCAATTAACCCCGGTCAAATAATCCCGGACATATTGTTTATCGAAACTGGGTTGGCTCTTGCCCGGAGTATACTGCGCCAGTGGCCAGAACCTTGACGAGTCGGGCGTAAAGATCTCGTCCACCACGATTAATTCTCCGTCCAGGATGGCAAATTCAAATTTGGTGTCCGCAATAATGATCCCTGATTCTTCGGCTTTTTGGGCGCCTACTTTAAAGAGGGCCAAGGAAGTCCGGCGCAACTCCTCCGCCAACTCCACGCCGACTGTATTCTCCAGTTCTTTGTAGGTTATAGGTAGATCATGGCCTTCCTCCGCTTTGGTAGTGGGCGTGAAGATCGGTTCGGGTAATTTTGCGCTTTCCTCCAACCCTGCCGACAGTTTGATTCCGTTTACAGTCTCTGATCTTTGGTATTCTTTCCATCCGGAGCCGGTCAGATAACCGCGGACTATGCATTCCACCGGGAGCACCCGGCCTTTTTTAACCAACATGGATCTACCTTCTAGGACCTGTCGGTGTTTCTGCAGTTCATGAGGGAAAGCGGAAATATCCGTAGAGATCAAGTGGTTGGGAAAGTCCGCAGCAGTCAGCCTAAACCAAAAGGCGGAGAGGGCCGTTAAGATCTTGCCTTTGTCCGGAATCGGTTCGGCTAATATTACATCAAAAGCGGATAAACGATCGGTGGCGACAATTAATAATTCCCGGCCGAGGTCATACACATCACGGACTTTACCCCGGCGCACAGGAAATTCCCGAAGATCGGTGTGAACTACCGCGTTTGCCAATTATCTCATCCTCCTGTCATCAACCTGACACACGGTTATGCCTCATAGGTTAAGTTCAATACCGGAGATTAACAGCGAAAACACTCTTTCGCCCAACTTTCTTCCCTCCCGCGCTAGAGTACGGGAATGCAATTACGCCGACTGCTCAGAAGCGGACGGGGTCTTACTTTAGGGGTTCGGTCTGATCCGGCGCTAGCATGCAGGTGAAGGTACCTTCGCAAGACACCTCATCACCGATGTAGCATGTTCCTTTGAACTTGCCGGCTCTGGCTCGCAGTTTTACCAGAGAGACCTCAATGCGTAACTGGTCACCGGCTAAAGCCGGTTTTCTGAACCGGACTTTTTCAATCCCGGAAAAGTAGGCCAGTTTCCCCTCTTCCCCGGAGAGATCCAGGATTAAAAAGGCCGCGGTTTGCGCCATCGCTTCTACCTGTAAAACACCTTGCATGGGGTAGAGGCCGCCGAAGTATTCCTGAGAAAAAGGCTCATTCACAGTAATGTTCTTAATCGCTACTACGCGTCCTTCATTTAACTCCAGGATGCGGTCGATTAATAAAAACGGGTAACGGTGCGGCAGCACCTTTTTGATCCCATTGATGTCCAGCAAGGTTACCCTCCTCCTTTTTTAATGCTTGAAGTGACGGATATGTGTGAAGACCATGGAAATTCCCGCCTTGTTCGCCGCATCAATGGAGTCTTTGTCACGAATTGAGCCTCCGGGCTGGATAATAGCGCGGATTCCAGCTTGCGCGGCTACTTCAACCGTATCGGGCATGGGAAAAAAGGCGTCCGAAGCCAGATAAGAACCGGCGGCTTTAGCCCCTGCTTGTTCCAGAGCGATCTTGGCCGCGCCTACTCTATTCATTTGTCCGGCGCCGATTCCTACGGTACCAAAGTTTTTCGTCACAACAATGGCATTGGACTTGACATGTTTTACTATCTTCCAGGCGAAGCAGAGCTCTTCCAGGTCCTCCGCGGTCGGCTTCACCTCGGTCACTACTTCCAAATCGGCGTTGTTTAGTTCCAAAGTATCATACTCCTGCACCAGCAGTCCTCCGCGGACCTTCTTGAAGTCCAACAACTTTTCTCCGGAATTCCTCGGCTTAATCGGCAGTTTCAAGAGGCGCAGGTTCTTTTTTTGAGCGAAGATCTCCAGAGCGGCGGCGGAGAAACCCGGGGCGATAATTACTTCTAAGAAGAGCTTACTCATGGCTTTCGCAGTTTCTTCATCAATCTCGCGATTGACGGCGATGATTCCGCCAAAGATGGAGATGGGATCACTCTCATAGGCCTTTTGGTATGCGGCAAAGAGGGTCTCCCCGATCCCAACGCCACAAGGGTTGGTGTGTTTGAGAGCGACCACTGCCGGTTCGCTAAACTCCAATACTGCCTCTAGAGCGGCGTTACCGTCATTAATATTGTTAAAAGATAATTCCTTTCCTTGCAGCTGTTCGGCTTGGATTAAGCTAATGGCGTCGTCTTCCGCAGGCGTGATCTCCCGGTAAAAAGCTGCCCGTTGATGAGGGTTTTCCCCATAACGCAGGTCCTGTACTTTATCGAGGGCAAACAGGAATTTCTGGGGAAATTCTCCGGCCGGGTTGAGGCGCTTTCGGAAATAATCTTGAATCATCAGATCATAAGCGGCGGTATGCTCAAAAGCCTTTCCGGCCAGGCGCAAGGCAAAATCGGTAGAGACCGCGCCATCATTGGCGGCTAACTCCTGTAACAATAAATCGTAATCGGTCGGATCCACCACCACTGCTACGTATTTATGGTTTTTTGCGGCGGCGCGGATCATGGTCGGACCGCCGATGTCAATATTCTCAATGGCTTCTTCCCAGGTGACGCCAGGCTTGGCAATGGTTTGCGCAAAGGGATATAAGTTCACGACCACCAGATCAATGGGGTCGATCCCCGCCTTGGCTAACTCTTGGTGATGAGCTTCGGTGCGCAGGGCAAGGATCCCGCCATGCACCTTTGGATGGAGTGTTTTCACTCTACCGTCGAGGATTTCGGGGAAGCCGGTTACTTCCGAAATATAACGAACCGGAACACCCGCTTCCTTAATATAGTTATACGTTCCTCCGGTAGAGATCAGGTTGATCTCATACTTTTCCAGTCCTTTAACCAGTTCAGTCAGGCCGGTTTTATCGGATACACTAATCAAAGCCTGTCTGATCTTGAACATCATTTTACCCCCTTCATTAGTTCCGGTTTGTACCCTAACGCTCTGCGGTCCGGGACTATGCTAGTATTTTCCAGAGTGGTCTTGAATTACGAAATATACTTAAGTCAGTGTGCCTTGGGCTCTGTTTTACTGGGACTCATCAAAATTTATGAGTTTAACCGCTTTTCTCTTAATCTCAGTTAGGTTTAGTTTTTAGACGGGTTCTCAACCCGTCAACCTCTATCAACTCTTCAGCCAACAATCTTAAAGCCTCCGGATAAATCCTATGTTCCACCTGGAGCACGCGATCGGCCAGACTCTGGGGAGTATCATCATCCTTCACCGGAACCACTTCCTGGCAAACAATAGGTCCCTGATCCGGCTCGGCCGTGACAATATGCACGGTGGCGCCGGAGTATTTCACACCGGATGCCAAAACTGCCTGATGAACCCTCATCCCGTACAGGCCTTTACCACCAAAGGCCGGAAGTAGGGCAGGATGGATATTCAGGATCCGGTTGGGATAGGCCTCCGGTACACAAGGCGCCAGGATGCGTAGAAACCCTGCCAGACAAACCAGATCAACTTCGGTCTCCTGTAGACGTTTCAGGATAGCCCTGGAGAATTCCTCGGCAGAAGCAAAATCACGGTGATCAAGGACGATTGCTGGTATACCGGAATCCTCTGCGCGTTTTATGGCGTATACTTCTGGTTTATTACTGATCACCAGCGTAATTTCGGCCGGAATTTCACCGCTCCTGGTCGCGTCCAGCAGAGCCTGGAGGTTTGAGCCGCCGCCGGAGACGAGTACAGCTACTTTCTTCAGGTCTTTCTTCTTCATCACTCTGCCCCAACCCTATACCAGACTAACCCCGGTTTCACCCGCTGTGATCCGGCCGATCCGGTAGATTTTTTCTCCGGCGGTGGTCAGGGCTGCTTCAAACTCCGCTTGGTCCTCCGGCGCAACCACACAGACCATGCCGATTCCCATGTTGAAGGTCCGGTACATTTCATCTTCAGGAACATCGCCGATCCCGGCCAGGAGTTTAAAGACAGGAAGCACCGGCCATGAACCTTTATTAATCTCAGCCCGGCAATTTGCCGGAAGGATCCGGGGGATGTTTTCTATAAAACTTCCGCCTGTTAAGTGGGCTAATCCTTTCACCAGGCCTCTCGCTAAAGCTTGCTTCAACAGCGGGGCGTAGCAGCGGTGAGGCGCCAACAATTCTTCCCCGATTGTTCTTCCTAATTCAGGCAGGTATGTATCGACTGTGCCTCGGTACAGGTCAAAAAAGATCTTCCTGGCCAGTGTATATCCGTTCGTATGTAATCCGACGGAAGCCAGTCCATAAAGGAGGTCACCCGGGGCAATCGTTGCTTTGGGCAGCAGGTCTTCCTCTTCCACTACCCCGATGATCGTTCCCACCAGATCATAATCGCCGGGTGCATAAATTCCGGGCATCTCCGCGGTTTCTCCGCCGATCAGGGCGCATCCCCCCTCACGGCAACCGGCTGCCAAGCCTGAGACGATCTCCTCCACTACCTCCGGGTCAAGTTTGCCAAGGCCTATATAATCCAGGAAAAACAAGGGTGTGGCCCCTTGCACCAGAATGTCGTTGATACAATGACTAACCAGATCATACCCGATGGTGTCGTGTTTACCCATAGCCACGGCAATTTTCAGTTTGGTGCCTACTCCGTCGGTGCTCGCCACCAAGATGGGTTTCTTGTATTCCGCAGTTGGGAAAGAAAACAATCCGCCGAAGCTACCCAAATCTCCTCTGACCAAAGGCGTATAGGTGGCGCGCACATGAGCCTTCATGCGGCGGACCGCTTCATTTCCGGCATCAATGTTCACTCCGGAATCCTTATAGTTTAATCCCATCGCCCAACTCCTCCTCTTCCAGACATTTTCTCCCCGAAATCTTTCTTTCTATTGGAATAGGGTATCTTCCCGTAAAACAGGCGAGGCAATGACCGGCGTCTCCCACGGCTCTAAGCAGTCCCTCCAAGGAGAGATAGGTGAGGGAATCAGCGCCCAGGTGTTCCCGGATCTCCTCCACTGTATGGTTGGAGGCGATCAACTCCTTACGGGTCGCTGTATCAATCCCATAAAAACAGGGGTGAGCAATGGGTGGAGCGCTGATACACATATGCACTTCCCTGGCGCCCGCCTCCCTTAGTAGATTGATAATTTTGCCGCTGGTCGTTCCCCGCACAATAGTGTCGTCAATAATTACGACCCGGCGATCTTTGATCACCGCTTCCACCGGATTCAGCTTAATCCGAACGCCAAGATCCCGTAATTCCTGCCGAGGCTGGATAAAAGTCCGGCCGACATAGGTGTTTTTAATAAGACCATTGTCATAAGGAATCCCTGAAGCCTCGGAGAACCCGAGCGCGGTTGAGACTCCGGTATTAGGCACAGGGATCACCACATCTGCGGAGTGCTTAAACTCCTTGGCAAGTTCGTAGCCCATTTTTTTCCTGGTCAGATGCACGTTGACTCCATCGATATTACTATCGGGACGGGCAAAATAGATATATTCAAAAACACATAGAGCCTTTGACTTTGCTTCTCCGATGCGCCGAATTCTGTATCCGTCATTGTTGATAATTACCATCTCACCCGGAGCCAAATCCCGAATAAACTTCGCGCCCAAGGTGGAAAAAGCGCAGCTTTCCGAGGAGATGATATAAGAATTACCCAGTTGACCCAAGCAGAGTGGCCTGTTTCCATAGGGGTCTCTGATTCCGATCAAGGTATCACGGGACATCATAACCAGGGAATATGAACCTTCCAAGCAGCCGACAGCCTTAACCATCGCTTCTTCCAGAGTTTCCTTGCTGTACCGGGCGATCAGGTTCATGATCACCTCAGTGTCGGTGGAAGTTTGAAAGACCGATCCGGCCTCCTCTAACTTGGTTTGGAGCTCTTTGGTGTTCACCAGATTACCGTTATGGGCAACCGCCAATATTCCTTTGGAACAACGACCCATTAAGGGTTGGGCGTTAGCCAAATAGTTGGATCCGGTAGTCGAATACCGGACGTGCCCAATCCCGATCCTTCCTTTCAGGTGATGAAGGGTTTCCGGAGAAAACACCTTGGAGACCAGCCCCATGTCCTTATGAGCCACCATGCGGTGACCGTCGGAGAGTACCATTCCAGCGCTTTCTTGACCCCGGTGTTGTAGGGCATAAAGACCCAGATAGATCACTTCGGAGACGTTCGTCTCCTGAAGCGGGCTGTGGATACCAAAAACGCCACAGGCCTCCTCCTGCTTATCCTCGAGACTTTCCGTGGGGTACTGATCATCAAAATACATGATTAACCACCTTCCGGGGTATACTTGCCAATCTTCTTTACATCTGTATTGACGCTCACTACTGGGAACGCAAGCACTCTTCCCACCGGTCACAGATCAGCTCGGTTTTACGGACGGATAGCCCGATATAGGCTTGGGGATTATTCAAGATCTCCCACTGCTGTTCGGAGAGTTTCTCGAGATAGGTTAAGAGTTCAGGATCTACATGCTCACGATCGGTGGTGATCAATTGACGAACGGTCTTTCCGGTCTCCTGAGATTTTATGGTCAGCCGACGGACGGCTTCGTGCGCGTCCGGGTGACCGAAGGAAGCCAAGAGAATATAGAGGGGTTCAGCGATGACATATTCCTGGGTCAGCTCTACATTCTTCATCATTCGCTCTTTATCTACCCTTAATTTGCTTAAGACCCGGTTTAGCCTTTCCACCGCGGCCGCAAAAGAGACCACAATCTCCGGGTTAAAGCGGCTGGAGGCCGAGTTGCTCAAGTCCCTTTGGTGCTCGGAGATCTGATCCAGGTAAACCGTGATCATCCTAGGCATAAAAGCCTTCCACATGCTCTTCACATGCTCAAAATTCCAGGGGTTGCGCTTATGAGGCATGGTCGAGGAACCAACCTGTGTGGTGGCGAATTCTTCCCCAATCTCAGAGATTTCCGTCCTTTGCAGATGCCGGAAGTCATCGGCCAGGTTGGCTAGGACTCCATAAGCGGAGACAATGGCGTGCAGATAGTCGGTGAGGAACTCTGGTTCCACTATTTGGGTGGAATAAGGGGAGGGTTTGATCCCCAACTCCGCGAGGACCTCTGCTTCAAAAACTTCGGGATCAGAGAAGAAAATAGAACTCGCGTTGTAGGCGCCTACCGCTCCGGCGATCTTCCCCCGCAGATTTTCCGCTGCTTCTTTAATCTTAAGATACCTGTTGCCCAACCGGCTGACATATTCCGCTACGGCAAAGCCGAAGGTAATGGGGACGGCATGTTGACCGTGGGTTCTTCCCATTTGCAGGACATCCTTTTCCCGGCGGGCAATTTTAATCAAGGTTTCCAAGAGCCTTTTTAATCCGGGGAGTACCACTTCGTTGGTGGCCCTGAAAAAACGCAGAGCATTCGCGGTGTCCACAATATCCATAGAGGTTGAGGTGAAATGCACAAAGGGTCTGGCCTCCACAGAGACACAGCGTTGAATACAATTGACCATTGCCCTGATGTTATGCTTGGTCTTTTCTTCTTCCGCATAGACCTCCTCCGGTCTGATGCTCTGACAGGCCTCATCTACTTCCCGGCTAACACTCTCCGGGCAGATGCCCCGGCGGGCCAGAATTCTGGTTAAGGCCGCCTCCACCTCCAATTGGGTTTTGATTAAGGCGTTCTCCGAAAAATACTCAGCCAGTTGGTCGAAGAGTTCTTGGTAAGAAAGGTAATATCTATGATCCAACGGGCTGATGCTTGCAAAGATATCCTTCTCCATGTCAACCTCCACCCTAATTTATTCGTCGCTCATGTAATGAGTCGTTTATAGGCGATTATACAATAAGGCGTTTATAATAATAAACGAACTTATTCATATAGCGGGTATTCAGAACACAACTTTTCTACTCTGGCTATAATTTCAGCCCTTGAGTTCTCCAAATCGGTAAGGGTCAAGTTGATCAAATCCGCGATCTCCGCCATATCTTCTTCCCGCATTCCCCGGGTGGTGACGGCCGGGGTTCCGATTCTGAGGCCACTGGTAACAAAGGGGCTTTCCGGATCGAAGGGAATAGTATTCTTATTTGCGGTAATACCGATCTCGTCCAGCATTTTTTCAGCCACTTTACCGGTAAGTCCTTTATTCCTCAGGTCGATCAAGATCAGATGGTTGTCCGTTCCGCCGGAAACCAAAGTAAACCCCTTTTTTCGTAATTCTCCGGCCAGAGCCGTGGCGTTGGCGATAGTCTGTTTCTGATAATTTTTAAACTCAGGCGCCATTGCCTCCTTAAAGCAGATCGCTTTAGCGGCAATCACATGCATGAGTGGGCCGCCCTGTGTTCCCGGGAAGATGGCCTTATCAACCGCTTTGGCCAATTCTTGTTTACACAAGATCAGCCCGCCTCGCGGACCTCTCAAGGTCTTATGAGTGGTGGTGGTGACAAAGTGGGCGTACGGTACTGGACTGGGATGCAATCCAGCAGCCACCAATCCGGCGATATGGGCCATATCTACCATAAAATAAGCGCCGACTTCGTCCGCGATCTCTCTGAATTTTTTATAATCGATGATCCTCGGGTAGGCGCTAGCTCCCGCCACAATCATCTTGGGTTTATGCTCAATAGCCAGTCTTCTTACTTCATCATAGTTGATGTGTTGCGTCTCCGGATCTACTCCATAGGGGATAATCTGAAAATATTTGCCTGATATATTGACGGGACTCCCATGGGTTAAGTGGCCACCGTGGGAGAGGTTCATCCCTAAAATAGTATCTCCAGGTTGCAAAACTGCAAAATAAACGGCAGTGTTGGCCTGGGCGCCGGAATGCGGCTGTACATTAGCGTGTTCAGCTTCGAATAAAGCCTTCGCCCGTTCGATAGCGAGGTTTTCCACGATGTCCACATACTCGCAGCCCCCATAGTATCGCTTACCGGGATACCCTTCGGCGTATTTATTGGTGAGCGGAGTTCCTAAAGCTTGGATGACAGCTGGACTGACAAAATTCTCAGAGGCAATCAACTCGATCTTCCTGCGCTGCCTGTCAATTTCCATCTGGATCCCTTTTGCCACTTCCGGGTCGACTTTTGAAATTTCACTCAAATCAAACATCTGGCTACCCCTTTCTTATTCTGTATTTTCTTTTGTTTTAGTGACCACCATACCGCCAGAGCTCTTATTGCACAGCTGATTTACGGACTGTGCATTGAGGTTCATATGTAGTCTAACACATTCTGGAAGAATAATTAAGAGAAATTAAAAGGCGGATAGGTTAAACTAGAAACCTATCCGCCCGGGCTTTTATCCCTCTACGGTGTAGTACTCTAGAACCCTAAAGTACCTGCGCCACTTGGTCCAGACCCGGATCCGGCGGAACCCTAGGCGCACTTTCTTTCATAATAGGTATACGTTTATGAATAGACAATTTTGTCAACTAAACTTAAGATCACTCTAGATTGTATCAGAAGCTAAGATTTACTGTCAATGGATATGTTGTTAAATATGGCTGAATGGCTTCCAGTTCCTAATCTTATGTAAGTTTCAAACTCCGCGTCGACCTAGTTTCTCATGCAAATACTTCTGATACCCGGATTTTGCCAAATCCTTGTTCTTGGCAGAGAGGTCTTTCTTCATTTTTTGTCGGGCGTTCTTCAACTCTGTTTTGAGGTTGGATTCAGTTAAGGCCAGAATCTGTAGGCTTAAAATAGCGGCGTTTTTCGCCCCGTTCATCGCCACAGTGGCCACGGGAATACCCGGGGGCATTTGCACCATGGAAAGCAAGGCGTCTTGCCCGGCAAGCGCCGAACCGCTGATGGGCACGCCAATCACCGGAAGGATAGTGTGGGAGGCCAAGACCCCCGGTAAATGCGCAGCCATTCCAGCGCCGGCAATAAGTACTTTATAGCCGTTCTCCTCTGCTGTTTTGGCAAATTCCATGGTTTCCTCTGGGGTGCGATGGGCGGAAAGGATTTTCATAGAGTATTCTACCCCGTATTCTTCCAGGACTTCTGCAGCTTTTGCCATGACCGGCAAGTCGGAGTCACTGCCCATAATGATACCGATTAGTGGTTTCATCTTCTTATTCATCCTCCAAACACCGGCTTTTTCTGCTTCCCGGTTTGATGATGGGAAGCCCTTGTTTGCACCAGGGACATTCCGCAGGTTCGTAGGGTTTAATCTCCATACTCAATAATGCCTCTGTTTTGGCCTGGAATTTGACCCGGCCGTTGCTACGGTCCACAAAAACCCCAACCCCCCCGATTTTGGCGCCTTTTTCCGTAACTGCTTCGATTACTTCCCGTACAGAACCGCCGGTGGTGATGACATCTTCTACGACCAACACCTTTTCGTCCGGCTCAATCTCAAATCCCCGTCTGAAAGTCATTTTTCCGTTTTCCCGTTCGGCAAAGACCATCCTGGTCCCGAGGATCCTGGCTACTTCATACGCAATTAAAATTCCGCCAATGGCCGGAGCGGCCACTACATCAATCTCATCTCCTTTGAACCTGGAAGCCAATTCGCGACAGAGGATTTCCGTAAAGCGGGGGTGCTGAAGAACTTTGGCGCATTGCATATACTGATTACTGTGCTTTCCGGAGGTTAAGAGAAAATGTCCTTCTTGTAAAACGTGGGTTTCTCGAAAAATATCAAGGATCTTCTCGGCGGAGAGCATCTTTATTCCTCCTCTCTTCTACACCTCTTTTTTAAGCGTCTTCAGTCCTGCATCTCCTGAACGATGGAGTTGAGGGCGGCCACCGGATCGGGAGCGTCTAAAATCGGACGGCCGATCACCAGAAAATCCGCGCCTTCGGCTACGGCTTGTCCCGGTGTTTTATAGCGGGCTTGATCACCGGGGGCCGCCCACGACGGGCGAATCCCAGGCACTACAGTGAGAAAATCTGCTCCGTAGCATTTTTTTATCTGCTCAACTTCCCATGGAGAGCAGACCACTCCGTCCAACTCGGAGCTTTTGGCCATTCCGGCCAGATGAAGCGTTGCTTCTTCCAGTGGCAGGGAAATTCGTAATTCATCGTGCAGAACTTCAGGGCTGTGACTGGTTAAGACCGTTACCCCAATGACCCGGGGTGGGCTGATTCGCTCAGTAGCAGCCATCTTCTTTATTGCGGCGGCCGTGCGTTTCATCATTTCCACTCCACCCAGGGTGTGCAGGTTAATGAGGCCCACACCCAGCCGGGCCAGGACGACCGCTGCCTTCTGTACTGTATTGGGGATATCATGCAGCTTCAGATCGAGAAAAATGTTAAACCCTTCTTCCCGCAAGAAGGTGATTACTTCCGGACCTTGAGCATAAAAGAGTTCCATTCCCACTTTGACCCATTTTACATGGGATTTCAATAAAGCGGTCCACTTTTCCAAATCCCGGCGTGTGCTTACATCCAAGGCTACGATGATACGCTCCCGCGCGTCGATATGGTTGGCTTTTGTCATGAGATCACCTCGCTGAAAAATTGTGCGCCACTCCTGTTAACTCGGTAATCTGAGCAACGTCTTCCTTAACCAGGAACTCTTCCAGTTCTTGCAGGATCCCGACAGGAGCCAGCGGCTGAGTGAAGAGCCCGGTGCCGATCGCCACGGCGGAGGCCCCGGCCATGATGAACTCTAAGACATCCCGGGCAGAGGTTACTCCGCCCATTCCGATGATGGGAATCTTGACCGCCTCATATACCTGCCAGACCATTCTCAACGCCACCGGTTTCACGGCCGGGCCGGATAAGCCGCCGAAGATATTGCCCAAAACCGGACGGCGTTTCTCGAGGTCAATGGCCATCCCCAGTAAGGTATTGATCAGGGTAATCGCGTCGGCGCCGGCCTCCTCCACCGCCTTGGCAATTTCTGTAATATCAGTGACATTGGGTGATAACTTCACCCATACCGGCAAGGTGGTATGCTTCTTGACAACCTCCGTGACCTTGGCCGCGCTTTCCGGATGCACACCAAAGGCCATTCCGCCCTGCCGGACATTGGGACAGGAGATGTTTAACTCTAAAGCGGCGATCCCTGTTTCCGCCTGCAAAATCTTGGCGATCTCCGCAAATTCTTCCAGAGTGGAACCGGCGATATTGGCAATGACTGTAGTGTCAATTCTGCGTAGGACCGGCAACTCTTCGGTGACAAACCGGCGTACGCCGGGGTTCTGCAGACCGATAGCGTTTAGCAGACCGGAAGGGGTCTCGGCTATCCTGGGCGGCGGGTTCCCTTCCTTCGGCTGTAAGGTTATTCCCTTCACCACAATTCCACCGAGGAGTGAAACATCAAATAATTCGCTGTATTCGCGGGCAAAACCAAAGGTGCCGGAGGCGGTCAGGAGTGGATTTTTCAGTGTTACCTCACCGATCCGCACCGATAGGTGGTTATTCATCTAAGATCACCTCATCTGCGGGAAAGACCGGTCCTTCCCGGCATACCCGTTTATAGCCATGGGTTGTTCTGGTTACACAACCCAGACAGGCCCCAACGCCACAGGCCATCCTTTCTTCCAGGGACAATTCTCCCGGGATGGCCAGTCTGTTCATTAAGTCTTGCACTGCTTGCAGCATGGGCCGGGGACCACAGGCGTAGTAGAAGTCGGCGCTTTGGGGTTGGACCTTTTCCCGCAGCAAATCAGTGACCAGTCCGGAACGGCCAATACTCCCGTCTTCCGTCACCAAGTACACCTGGCTTGCCAGATCACGCCACTCCTGGAGAAAGAGTAGATCTTGTTTGCTGCGGCCACCATAGAAGAGGATGACCTCCCTTCCTCGCTTGGACAACTCTTCTCCCAGGGCAAATAAGGGAGGCATCCCGATTCCTCCGGCGATTAACAGTATCCGTCCAGGTTTGCCCGCTGTCTCCTGGGGGAGGGAGAAGCCACGGCCCAAAGGGCCAAGCACCTCCAAGGCATCATTGGCCTTTCTCCGGCTAAGCCAGGCGGTGCCTTTGCCCACTTTCTTGTAGAGGACCTCCCAGATTTCACGTGCACCAACTTCCGAATCCGCTGCTGTTGTCCGGGGATAAATTCTGAAGAGGCTGAGCGGACGGGGTAATAAGGGATCGGTCCCGCTTTCCCTGCAGTAGATATGGATAAATTGGCCGGGAAGAGCCGGACTGCTTTGGACGACGGGGGTCGAGAGTTTTAAGTGGAAGAATTCTTCCCCCAGACAAGTCTGGTTGATGACCAGGGCCTGGAATTTTACCATCTGTGATTCTCCTTCGTACTATTCCACGGAAAGCCTGTCTTATAATAAACTCAAAAAGTCTGTGAATAAAGGCAAGGAATCAAAAGCGGGAGCGGCTTCCGCACGGTATTGTATGGTAAAGACCGGCAGTTCTTTATGGCGCAAGCCTTCTACCGTGCCATCGTTGACGTTTCTATGTGTCACTTTTACCATGTCTTTGTTTAAAGACTCTTCTCTAATGGCGAAGGTGTGGTTTTGACAGGTAATATGAATTCTGCCGGTGGTCAGATCCCGTACGGGATAATTGGCGCCGTGATGTCCGAATTTCAGTTTATAGGTGTCGCCACCCAAGGCCAGTCCCACCACTTCATGACCAAGGCCGATTCCGAAGAGGGGGAGTTTACCCAGGAGTTGCCTTACGGTTTCCACCACATAAGGCACTCGCTTCGGGTCTCCGGGGCCATTGGAAATGAGCAGTCCTCGGTGTTTTGCGGAGAGGATCTCTTCCGCCCGGGTGGAGGCTGGATAGATCGTTACCGCACAACCGGTTTCTTGCAGAAGTTTACCGATCTTATTCATGGCACCTAAATCCAATATGGCTACACTCGGCCCATTGCCCGGCAGCACAGAAATCTGCTTGATGGAGGTTTTCTGGACATGATCCTCCTCCCCGAGACCAGGTAAGGCCCTTACCTTTTCTACCAGCTCCGGAAGGGCAACGACGGAGGTGGTCAATAAACCCTTCATGCTGCCGGAAGCACGGAGTTTACGGGTTAAGGCTCGGGTATCAATGGAGGCCAAACCCATCAAACCGTATTTTTTCATGAACGCATCCAAGGTCTCTCTGCTCCGCCAGTTGCTGGGCTGGGTACAAAATTCCCGCACAATCAGACCCCTGGCATAAGGACGCTCGCCTTCAAAATCATCGGGGTTAATGCCGTAATTACCGATGAGCGGATAAGTCATAGTGATAATTTGTCCACTATAAGAGGGATCCGTCAAAATCTCCTGATACCCGGTGATGCTGGTATTAA
>DUOH01000040.1 GCA_012838955.1 Bacillota bacterium
ATTAAGCAGTATTATAGACAAATAGAAGAGGAGTTGAAAAGATACCGGCATGAGCTGGGGAAGAGTTGTAAACCAGAATAATTTAACAGGTTGACAAAGGGTTTGTCCTGTAATAAAATACAATTGAAATTTTGTGGTAAACATTAAGCCTATAATCAAGCGTTACTAAGGGTGGATAAGACCCGGTTATGAGGAAGGATTGGTTGATTCAAGTGGAGAATGAAAAGTTGATTGATTTACGAAGATTAGTTAATATTTCCCTATTTACTTCTCTGATTATTGTAGGTGGGTATTTAAGTCTGCCGCTGCCTTTAAGCCCTGTGCCAATTGTGTTAGCGGATTTTTTTGTCATGCTCTCCGGGTTACTCTTGGGGGGAAGAGCCGGCGCCGCCAGTGTCGGCTTGTTAATCTTCTTGAGCTTAATTGGTTTGCCGGTGCTCGCCGGAGGAGGGGCTGGAATCGCCGTCTATTATGGCCCGACCGGAGGATTTATCTTTGGTTATTTGGCTTGCGCCTCCGTGGCGGGTTGGATAGCAAATAAAGGAACTCCTGGTATAATTAAGGATTTGGCCGCTCTGGTTTGTGGAAATGCTCTCTTATATGCTTTGGGGGTGCCTTGGTTGAAGTTTGTGGCGAAGCTATCATGGGAACAGGCCATAGCCTTTGGTTTGTTACCGTTCATCGGCGGAATGGTGATCAAGATGATTACCGCCGTTGCTTTGGCCAGAATACTACGCCCTGGCATCAACAGGTTGAGGTAAATGAGTTAAAAGATCAGACGGAGAGGCGAATAGTAAGTAAGATTAATAGGGGTGGACGAAATTAAAGCAACCGGAGAAAATAAGGTTGTAAATGATGGCGCGGATAGGTAATATAAGATTATTTCCAGTGAGAAGGGGTAAATATTGACTACCATTCTACAGATTGAGGAGTTGACCCATACCTTTGCGAACGGAGTTACTGCGGTTAAAGCAGTAAATTTGCAATTGGGGAAAGGGGAGTTTGTGGTATTGGCCGGGCCTAATGGTTCCGGGAAGACTGTCTTGATTAAACACTTTAATGGGCTGTTACAGCCGACAAAAGGTAGGGTGCTCTTGGCGGGGGAGCCGATTACTAAAAATCTGCTCTTAGCCCGCCAGAAGATTGGCTTGATTTTTCAGGACGCAGATAGTCAGATCGTCGGGCAGACCGTAACGGAGGATGTAGCCTTTGGCCCGGAAAACCTCTGTTTGCCCAGGGAGGAGATTAGAGAAAGAGTTGATCGCGCCTTACAGGCTGTCGGTCTGAGTGAGCTTGGGCATGTCCGTCCTCATACCCTCTCCGGAGGGCAAAAACGCAGGCTGGCCGTGGCCGGAATTTTAGCCATGGCTCCGCAGATCATTGTCTTTGATGAACCATTTACCGGCTTAGATTATCCCGGCGTCATTCAGGTGTTAAAACAGATAGTGGATCTGCACCAAAGAGGACACACCATCCTGGTAGTCACTCATGATTTGGAGAAGGTACTGGCCCATGCCGACCGTTTACTGATCATGAATGAAGGAAGGATTGTCCGCGATGGTAAACCTGAGGCAATCATTGATGAAGTTGAGCGGTTCGGCATTAAGAAGCCCTATGGAAAAGGGAGAAGGGTGGAGACGATGACTTGGCTGACTTAAACATCTTTCATTACTGGCCGCAAGAAACCTTTCTTCACCGAATGGATCCGAGGATAAAACTCGTTTGCCTGCTGATACTGAGTATTACCGGGGGGTTGGCCGATACGGCGCCGGCTTTGACCATATTGACCATGATGGTTATAGCCCTGTTGTACGTGGCTAAACTGCCGGTTACTAAAATAATGGCAGAAATACGTATTTTTCTTTTGTTTATATTATGTATTATGCTAATTCATGCTTTACGTGTTCCCGGGGAACCTTTGCCACTGTGGGCAGGTGGAAGGTTTTTCACACGGGAAGGGATGTTTTCAGGCTTGTTCTATGGCTGGAGAATAATACTTCTGCTCCTGCTAAGCGCAATTTTGACTGCTACCACCACTCTATCTGCCTTACGGGAGGGAATTCAGTCCATCCTGCGCCCTGTCCCCTTTGTTCCTGAGGAGAAAATAGCAACCATGTTCAGTCTGGTCTTGTCTTTTATTCCTCTCCTTCTGGATCGAGCAGTGGAGATCGCAGAGGCCCAAAAGGCAAGATGTGTGCAGAAACGGAAAAATCCGGTTAAAAGGTTGTCTTGTCTTGTTTACCCTTTTCTTAGTCAGGCGTTTCTTTATGCCGAGGAAGTAGTCACGGCAATGGAAGCCCGGTGCTATACAGGACGGAGAACTGTATCCGG
>DUOH01000041.1 GCA_012838955.1 Bacillota bacterium
CCTTTTACTACTAATTCAATAGCTTTCTGCATTTTATCCCCTCCTGCTTTGACTTGAAGTAACCAGCGCCGAAGAACGGTCAAAATCCGGTAATATATAAAACTACAGCGCGCTGCAGTCAAGACCATAATCTGATCTATCCTTTAAATCATACTCCTCTATTCTTAACAAAGATTGTTTCTCTTTTTTGGAAATAATGAAATAGAGAGAGAACTATCCGCCCAGGGTCGGCGAATTACATTATAGGTTACCCTTCAGCCCGAGTTCTGCGGCGATACTTCGCATACCCGCAATCGTTTCCTTGATGATCTCACTCAACTCCATACCCAACAATTCCGCGCCTTTCTGAATGATCTCCCGGTTTACTCCGGCGGCGAAGGCCTTGTCCTTCCACTTTTTCTTTACTGATTTAACCTCCAAGTCAAGCAGACTCCTGCTTGGCCTGACCAATGCGGCGGCTGTAATCAACCCGGTTAATTCATCGATGGTATAGAGGACCTTTTCCATCCGATGAACCGGCTCCACTTCAGAACAGATTCCCCAACCATGACTCTGTACGGCATGAATATACTCCTTCGGCCACTCCCGCTCCGTCAAGATCTCTTTCACCTTCACACAGTGTTCCTCCGGATACCGCTCGTAATCCAAGTCATGAATCAAACCGATAATCCCCCACTTTTCCACGTCCTCGCCAAAGAGCATGGCAAAGTGTCTCATCACCGCCTCCACGGACAGCGCGTGCCGGATTAAGCTCTCATCCTGGTTGTACTCTTTCAATAGCTTCAAGGCTTCTTCCCGCGTAATCTCTCTTTCCATTAATTCTTCTCCTTTCCGGTGATTAAATCAGCTGTTGTGAACATTACTTATGAAATACCGCTTTCACTGTCTTCTGAAGTATAAACCACTTCCCCTTCTTTCATTACATACAGATATATTGAAGTGAAGATCCGTACGCCCGGATCTCTTGTTTACAATTATTCTTCTTCATACCGGATTCCCCTGCCATATTATGGCCGGGCAAGAGTTGATCCGCACTTGTGATTACCAAGAAAGGCATACTTCATGTATTGAATGAAAAAACTACGCGACAAATACGTAAATTGAAAAGGGATTGTCACAACTAACTGCAACACTCCCTCTTACTAATACTCTCTCATAATACAATTATCCAAGCCAGAAACAGGCCGCTCATCACCGGGCGCCGCTTACCTGCTAGAGAGTCGGGCCGTCCTAACCACCCCGGCATGACCGGCAAATTCCTTTAGCCATCACCTGATACTCCAAGACCAAATGACCGCCGACCTCTTTCTCCGGAGGAAGTGAGCATGCCAAGTCAAGGTCAAAGAGGGCTCCGCACTGTATACACTTAAAATGCCCATGGGGGGTCATATTCGCTTCATACCGTACCTGGTCCTCATCAGTGGCTAACGCGGAGATGAGCCCCTTCTCATCCAGCAGTTTCAGGGTGTTATAAACCGTGGTCTTGGAAAAGGTGGGGATCTCCTCTTTCAGTTTGGAATAGATCATCTCTGCGGTTGGATGTACCCTGTACTCCGCCAAATACTTCATAATCAATATCCTCTGGTGCGTTGGGCGTATTCCGGCTTGCTCCAGAGCATCACAGATCCCTCTTATAGAATCTCTACTCATCTTCATTCTTCTTCCCCTCATTTCGGACCTATAGGCATATTAGACGGCCCTACTCCCCCGTGTCTATTGTATACCGGATTGTATTTCTATCTTAACACAGGCCCAGCCGGGTCTCAAGTATCGCCCGTATTAACCACCACAAACCAGCATCTCCCGGTCCCCAGAAAAGAAAAGAGAGGGACCAGCCAAATCCGCCGCCCCCTCTCTCCGTCGCATTCGGCCGGAGAAACAAACAAATCTGGCTTATGTGGCAAGCTACGAAAGCTCCTTATGGCAAAACCACCAGTCGTAACAGTCATGAGTAGCCTGCCGTTCTTTGGCCGTTTGCTCGTCAGTGGCCGGTGGAATAATCACCCGGTCTTTAATTAATTCATTATCCGGCCAATTGGCAGGCAGTGCCACATTATTGGCGGTGGCAACCTGCAACCCTTTAACCATGCGTAAGATCTCACCCACATTTCTCCCCAGTTCTTGCGGGTAGTAAAGGATGGCCCGGATGGTCCCCTCCGGATCAACAATGAAGACCGCCCGCACTGTATTAGTGCCTTGTCCCGGATGGATCAAACCGAGCTTCTTGGCGACCTCTCCGGTATCATCGGCCACTACCGGGAAGGAGATTGTAGTCTCCAAGTTTTCCTTGATCCACTCCACCCACTTAATATGAGAGAAGACCTGATCGATACTGAGCCCGACCAATTCGGCGCCGAGTTTACGGAATTCATCAGCCCGCCGGGCGAAAGCCACAAACTCCGTAGTGCAAACGGGCGTAAAATCCGCTGGGTGGCTAAAGAAGACGAACCATTTCCCTTTCAGATCGTCAGGGTAATTTTTCACTCCGTGAGTAGTCTTAACGGTAATCTGGGGAAACTCCTCGCCAATCAACGGTATTCTGTTTTCCATTCTCTTCATCCTTTCATTATGTATTTATTGTTATTTTGATTTTAATACAAATTTATATTAATGTCAATATAAGCTAAAAAAATTTCCTATCAGTATTTAGTATGTAGATATCTACTAGTCCTGCAGGCGTCTTCGTACCAAGCATTAATTGGCCTAGGGCGACCCAGATGTGGTCTTGAACGAGTATAATTCTTCTGCAAGCTTTGAAAACTGCAAACTTTTGGGCCCCAGGTGATTCCCAGGTGATTATGGTATAATATTTTTATAATTTAAAACAGTTGAACACTGGGGCAGTAAAAAAAGACCCGCTTCCCCTCTACTTTCGGGTGAGCAGAGAATTTACTTCAGGCAACCCGCTTTTTCTCTTTGGCTTGGGCCAGACGTAGTAGAGTACGAAAATGAAGAGAAGCCAGGCGTCGGAGTGATTGGACCTGGCTAGTCAGGGAAGGAAAGTGAGATCTATGAATTATAATTTTACTGGAAACTGCAGTTTAGGGCGGTATATAAACAATCCCTGCTGTAGAAAACCATTATTAGTGATGGCTATGACATAGTGCAGAAATTTACTGAAGCCGCCTCTCTGGAAAACTTCAATAATACTTCAAACTTTGCGACTCATCTTGGTTCATGGTATAATATTTTTATAAATTTACTGACAAGATAATAGCTGATTACCCATATATCGGCGGGGAAGATTTACCCCGCCGCTTTCTTCAGAACGTCCGGATCTTTAATCCGGATCGTGGACAAGTGATAATCAATGATCCCCTCTTCCTTCATCCGTCCCATCTCCCGTGACATGGACGGCCGGGAGACATTCAAAAACTCCGCCATGGCGTTCCGGTTCAGCGGCAAGGTAAAAATGGCCTGACCGGTCTTTCTGTAGTAATCCAGGAGAAAAGCGGCGATCTTGCCTCGCATGCTCTTGATGGTTAAGTATTCCACCTTTTTATTGAGCAGCATGGCCTTTTCCGATACTATTCTCAACATATTCTCAATGATCAACCGGTGGTGGAGACAGACTTTATAGCACTGAATTCATCAACATGATTCCACTGGGCAGAGCGGGCGAACCGGACGACATTGCCAAGGTTGCTGTCTTCCTGGCCTCGCCGGCAGCGGACTACATCACCGGCGAGTTGATTGTGGTCGATGGCGGACGTCTGCTAAAGTAAAGCCCCAGATTGGTCACTGACTGATGAGAAAAGCGATTTTAGCTTTGGCTAAAATCGCTTTTTCCAAAATCGCGCCTCCCCACAGCTGGGATATTCGGACTAAACCGGCTGTTTCTTAAGATTTTATGTTTTCGAACCTCAACCCCAGATTATAAGTCTGCTCTATCCGATGGAACCACTTTAGTCTTAAAACTATAACCACTCCTACTCTTTACTGCCCTGCGCTCTACTGACCAGGTCATAAATGATTCGGGCGGTGATTCCCCAAATGACGCCCTCAACTGTCTGATAGACCAGTACCTTATGTCTGAAGCCGCCCCAGGGTTTCCTGTATCTTTCCGGCAGACCTAATTTGGCGGCCGGCAAAAGGACGACCTCCTGCCTGGTCTCAACATCGATATAAGAAGGGTGGATCTTCGTCATCACCTGATATTTTTCCGGCTTCGTCTGTTGAAAATAGGAGACCGGCAAGGTAAAGACCCTCTCCACCTCTTCCGGGTTGATCTTCATCTCTTCAGGCCGCACTCCGGTGACGCCGACAAAAGCATCTACCGTTGTCCCCATTAACGCTACCACAGTATCCAATCTACCGATTATTTCGATTTTATCCGCAGATATCCCCAGTTCTTCCCGGGTCTCCCGCAAAGCGGTCATCTCCAAGGAAGCGTCCTGCTCCTTTTCATACATCCCTCCGGGCAGGCAGATCTCTCCGCCCTGTCTAATGTCTTTACACCGTTTTTCAAAGACAATATGATATTCATCATTGAGCAAGGTTAACAAGACCAAGACAACAGAATTATAGTATTCATCCTTCCCGTTAATACTCGGAATGGACGGCAGTTTGCTTTTTAGGGCTTCCAGCTCATCTCTTTTCATCGCAACCTACTCCCCATCCTCCATTGTTTTTATGACCTTCCAAATCCTCTCCTGTCGGCAGCGTTGAAATCGGTATTTCCAAAACTCCGCTTGATTTTATTATAGTCATCTGTTCCTCGTGAAATCAATGATTCGTCAATCAAGTTATGGATTGTCGGTTATACTCCTCTTCCTAATATTCCTCCTTCATAAATAATTCCCTGCATTAACGGCCAGGAATATACGCGGCCACTATCAACAGCCGCCTGCTCAAGAACAAAGATTATATGCTTTCCATTAGTAGTGGCTTTCACCGTAAAGACTATCTGCCAAGTCTTGACCGCCCGCAAAACTGACGACTGTTTACAGGTATTTTTTTTCGTGAATCCCGTCGTTTTCTCATATTTTACTGCGACCATTTATGCCTCCTCCTATTGTGAAATTATTATCGTCTGAGGAAACGGGCTGCAGTGTATGATAAGAAAGAGGTTCCCTCAAGAACCTCTTTACGCTGTAATTTCCATCTCAACCTGGAACTTAGTAATAATGAGTATGAGGCCAATTCATGATTCATGCTAGTCCGTGGTGGGGATACAGATCCGCTGCCCGATAAATAACCGGTCTGGATCTAGTCCGGGGTTTACCCGAAGAATCGCTTCTATAGTGGTATTAAACCGACGGGAGATACTGAAGAGAGTATCGCCTGCGACCACCGTATAGAAGAAGCCGGGACAGGCCGGGCCGGGAGCGCTGGGTATACAGATCTGTTGCCCGATAAAGATCCGGTTGGGATCCAACCCCGGATTTACCTGTAAAATAGCCTCCACTGTCGTGTTAAACCGCTGAGCAATGCGGAATAGATTATCCCCGGTCTGTACGGTATAGAGAAAACCGGGACAAGCGGGTGGCGCGGCAGCCGGAATACATAACCGTTGTCCCACAAAGATCCGGCTAGGATCGATTCCCGGATTAGCCCTGATAATTGCCTCTACGGACACATTAAACCGGGTCGCGATGGCAAATAGGGTATCTCCGGTCTGTACTGTGTAGAAGAACCCGCCAGGACACACCGGTGGCGGTGGCGAAGTCACTACCGGGATACAAATCTGCTGCCCGATCAAGAGCCGGTCCGGATCAATTCCAGGATTCGCTCTTAGTAACGCGCCTACTGTTGTATTATATCTGGCCGCTATGGAGAATAGCGTCTCTCCAGCCTGTACTGTGTGGAAAAATCCTCCGGGACACGGTGGAGGTGGCGGTGGAACCACAGCCGGGATACAAATCCGCTGCCCGATCAAGAGCCGGTCCGGATCAATTCCAGGATTCGCTCTTAGTAACGCGCCTACTGTTGTATTATATCTGGCCGCTATGGAGAATAACGTCTCTCCAGCCTGTACTGTGTGGAAAAATCCTCCGGGACACGGTGGAGGTGGCGGTGGAACCACAGCCGGGATACAAATCCGCTGCCCGATCAAG
>DUOH01000042.1 GCA_012838955.1 Bacillota bacterium
CTTCTTCTCGAAGGACTTCTAAGACAACTTTGGTTTTGAATTCTGGTGTGTATTGGTTTCTCTTTTTCATGTCCTCATTATAACTTAATTTTTCTTTTTTGTGTCTCAACCTATGGGAGCATTATATAATATGGACTATCTTTTCTGTTATTGATTCAATATCCGAAGTGAACACACATAATTTAACTAGAGTTTTTCTGATGATAATATTCTGTTTATTACTGTATTTATTTATTTGTATAACCATAAAAAGGTTCCATGATATAGGTTTGTCAGGGGATAATATAATTTTGTTATTAATTCCAATAATAAATATATATATTTTTATGAAGCTGGTTTTTCAGAAAGGAATTGATGATAAAAAACTCAACCGTAAGAGCTGAGTCTGTCAAGAATTTTGTGCTTTTGGACTTATGGTTTAGCGTAAATAGGGCTCATCTTTATCCGGGAAGAAAATAGAGTTGCAGAAGTATCTGACTCCAATTAGGTAGTGTCAATAGTTTCTCGCACATTTATAAACGGCGATGCATAGTCGCGTCTACGTGAGAGAAGGGTTTAACCGACAGACACCCCTCTTGGGCGCTTTCCTCGGCACTTACACGTGTCGGCTCATTCAATTTATCCTTTATTACGTCTTCATTAAGCTGTATAATGTAAAGTACTATTTATAGTATTCCTCATAGACAGACCTCATCTGGTTTTGGTAAGTTTTCATACCTTACCTTTACCATTTGAGGTCTCTCTATTTAATTATGCGAAAAATATTATACGTAATCAGAGTGGTTTACCCATCCGGTCAGCGCTTGAACTGATTTGTTTAGAATTTGTTTAGAGCTACTGAGTTATAATTGATCCAGCTTTTGTTCGTTCCTGACTCGGCAGATAGTCTACAATAACTACCAACCAAAGTCTATATTTCAAAACAAAGCAGGATATTTTAATCTGTTCCACCCTAAGGAGGTGTGGGTGAAGGATATTGTAATGGCTAAAAAGATTTAAGGAGGAGATAAAATGAATCTAAGTAAAAATATGCAACAAAGTTTCAGTTTATACCAAAAGAACTTCGCCCTGCTGGTGTTGGCTTCTTTAATCGCAGGGATAATAACCCTTGTTTCCTTGGGTATTCTCGCCGGTCCAATGCTCGGCGGCATTTTGGTGCTTGGAATAAAGCTGATCCGAGGTGAAAAAGGAGAATTAAGTGAAATCTTTGCCCACTTTGATCAGTTTCTCCCTACCTTGATGGCTACATTTTTGTTATGGGGAGCCGGTATAGTGTTTTTTATTATCGGAAGCATCCCACTGATCGGCTGGATAACCAACCTCGTCGCTAGCCCGGTCTTATTTATGCTGTATTTTTTAGCCATCGGGTTCATCGTAGAACAGAAATTACAACCGATCCAAGCGATTAAACGTGGCATAGACTGCCTTGCCACTGAATGGGCACAACTTTGGCTTTATAGTTTGGTTATGATGTTCATCAGCGGAATCGGTTCAATCATCTTCGGTGTCGGCGTTATTCTGACCATTCCTTTGGGAATGATGGGAATGGTTCTAATCTATCAAGAGCTTTCCGAAAAAGAACCCCCGCGCTTTAAACCGGAAAAACAAATGCTGCAAAAAGCCGGGATTGCCCTAACGGCATTACTGGTTATTGGAGTTGTTTGTCTAATGTTTGGTTTCGGGAGGAATTCTTCCTCTGCCAGAAGCACTGGACTTACTTCCAAAATTCTGAGCGGGATCACCGGGCAAAATATTGAGATTGACCAAAAGGGTAGTAGATTTAAGATTGGGAATCTGAGTTTCGGTTCCGGCCTTCCGGAGAATTTTCCGAAAGATATTCCTATTTATCCCCATGCTGAAGTGGATGGTTTTATCAGTGGCAAAGACGATGAATTGTCGGGCTCCACTACTACCCTGACTTCTAAGGATTCAGCGGTTAAGATTTATGATTATTACCTAAAAAGCCTGGAAGATAAAGGCTGGAGTATTACTCCCCAAGACCTGGGCGAGATAAAGATGATCAGTTTTCAAAAAGGCAAACGCTCCGGTGTAATCACGATTAATCCCGGAGAATCCCAGTGTGACATCTTAATCGGAATCACTACCGAATAGTATAATGAAAATAAGAAATGTTTGGAGGTTGTCAGATGAAACGTAGACTTTTCTTATGGTTGTTGTTCTTCACTTTAAGCGCTCTGACTCTACAAGCCTCGGGCGCCGAGCAACTCTATAAAATTGCTGTCCTCCCCTTTGATGACGGTTCGATCCAAGATCGCTGGTGGGATGAGGGTCATTGGGATGTAGGCAAGGGGATCTCCGATGAATTCGTCACCGAGTTTTTGAAGACCAACAGGTTCAGACTGATCGAGCGGGAACAGATCGATCAGGTCCTTGCAGAACAAGACTTTGGCCAGAGCGGAAGGGTTGATGCAAAAACAGCCGCGAGCATCGGTAAGATCTTAGGCGTTGACTTCCTAGTGATGGGCAGAGTCACCGAATTCAGTCTGAAATCAACCGGAGTAAGTGGCTTAAGTTTCAAAAAAGGTGTTGGGCTGGGAGTCAAGAGTACCAATGCGATCGTTGCCATCGACGCCCGCCTGGTTGATGCCAATACTGCCGAGATTATTGCCAGTGTCACAGGTAGAGGTGATAAACGCAATACCAACTTATCAGTCTCAGTGGACTGGGAGGCGATCGCCTTCGGTAGCGATGAATTCCGGACAACCAATTTGGGGATAGCCATGCGTGAGGCGGTGACTTCAGCGGCTAAACAATTAGCCGATCAGGCGTACAGCAGTGGCCGGGGACCGTCCCCATCCGTGAAACTAAAGGGCGTTGTTGCTTATGCTTCGGGAAATAGAGTAATCATCAATATCGGTTCATCCTCAGGTGTCAAACGAGATATGGTTTTCATCGTCCACCGGGTGCTTGAGGTTGTAAAAGATCCGATTACCGGTGAGGTCCTCGATGAAGTGACTGAAGCGGTGGCTGAGGTTAAGGTGACCGAGGTCAAGGATAAATCCGCTACCTGCACGGTTTTGAAGAAATTAAGTAGCGACCTGACAACGGCAGTTGGGGATGTAATAGAGCAGAAATAAGAATAGAGTTGAAAACGTATCCAATACATTTTATAAAGTAAAAAGCCGCTTTTTAAGCGGCTTTTTACTTTATTTTGATAAGTTCGCAAAGAACTTCTCCATCTCGGATGACGGTTGTAAGCCCAATTCTTCCGAAATATTTCTGGCAAAGGCCGCATAGTATTTTTTAACAGCTGCTTGATCGCCCTTTTCAGCATAGGCTATTAACAATAGTTTTAATATTTTTTCTGAGTACGGGTTCAGCGCCATCAAGTGATGCAAATGAAGCAAAGCTTTGGAAGGTATTTTATTCTGCAGATAATAGACTGCTAACTTCTGTCTTAATTCCATATTTAAATTCTTCAATTCTTCTTGAATTGGCGCGATCCATTGATAGTCGAGGTCCTCAAGATAGTCCCCTCGATAAAGTGATACTGCTGCTTCCAACTGCTCAGCCAAGGCTGCGGTCGTCTCTTTTTTCAAAGCTAGATGTGCTGTTTCTTCAAATTGAAAGCGGTCGATTAAGATACTTCCGGGTCGGAGCTGATAACGTCTGGAACCGCGAATGATCACTTCTTTATTCGTAAACTGTTGTAAAAGTCGGCGCAAATAATAAAGGGTAGTGTGAAACAGAGCTAGGGCTCTATCCGGATCAACATACGGCCATAGATCCTCCATGATTTGATCCGTACTTATCGGCTTGTTCTGATGGGCAAGGTACGCCAAGAGATGGCGGGATTTAACAGTTCGCCACATGGCCACATTAATCTCGTGTTCACCATGGAAGACCCGGATTGGCCCAAACATTTGTATTCTAAAGAGATAAGAGTCTTTTTCTGACGTTTCAACCTCCATTTTTTTTAATAACTTTACTGAGTTTGCCAAACGTCTCCTGGCTTGCGTGTGATCTCCGCTCTCCAATAGGATTGAACTTAAGATTATCTCACAGATGGGCGCAATTGTTCCTCCTTGCGTTAAGGCATCACTCAAGGCTTTCTCCGCAATATTTAACGCCTGATCGCATTCTCCTTTCTTTGCATAGATCAACGCCAAAAGGGAATGGTTCAGAGTATTAAAGAACCCCTCGTTTCCAGCTTGTTTAAAAACTTCAATTCCACGCCGAAAATAGTGTTCGGCTAAATCAAGAGCGCTATGGTTATCCCGGATATTAGCGAGGCGGTGATGCGTAGGTAATGAGTTGTCAAAAAGCTTCATATTCCCCAAATAAGCTATGTTATTATTTTTCAATCTTGGTTCCGAATTTTGACAGAGACTCATTTCTGTCTTTTCCTCCTTTAAATGATAGAATCATACACCATAATTATTGACTTAGCTGCTTTTATTGGTAGAATAAAAGTAAGGAATTTCTCTCTTACCTTAATACGCGGAATTTTTTTGCGTTTTTTTCGCCTTAACTATACAACATAATTCATAATTAATAATCACCCCAGGGGTGATTAGAGCAACAAAAGTGGGGTGATTTTTGGGGTGATTTTTCTTCAGACACTTGATTGATTTAGCTTGAATACCTATCAACCTTAGTTTATAGGTTATAGGTGGAAAACAAAATAACATTTGGGGAGTATGGCGTAGCAACTTGAGGAGGTCAAAGGGGAACTGCGGCACTAAATAATGGAGGAGGGTCCAATTGAAGAAAAGGATCACCCCGCTGCTCATCTGTATTTTTATAGCTTTCTTCTTCATTGGGTGCGACAGTGTAAAACTGGATCCAAAAAAGCCGGTGACGATCACTATGTGGCACAACTATGGCGGTCAGATGCAAAGCGCCATGGACGAACTGATTGACGAGTTTAACAGCACAATCGGGCGGAAAAAAGGCGTCATTATCAGTGTGACCTCTATTTCGGCTTCCAAAGAGATCCAAGAAAAGCTCTTCATGATTGCTGCGGGCGACCCCGGCGCTCCGGAGATGCCCGATCTGGTAACAACTTACCCCAAAACCGCCCTCATCCTGTGTGCCCAAGGACTATTGGCCCCTTTGGACCAACAATTCTCCACTAAAGAGCTTGATGCTTATCTACCACAATTTATCGAGGAAGGTAGATTAGCCGACGGCCGACTTTATGTTTTTCCCATCGCCAAATCTACCGAGGTCTTATTTGTCAATCATACACTATTTAATCGTTTTTCCGCAGCAACCGGTGTTCAACTGGCTAGCCTCGCCACTTTCGAGGGGATTGCGGAAGCTGCGGCTAAATATTATGAATGGACGGATTCATTCACACCCCATCAGGCCAATGACGGTAAGACATTCTTCACCGCCGACTCCTGGTTTAATATTGCTCAGGTTGGTATGGCTCAATTAGGTGACGAGTTTATAAATTCCGATCATCTGAATATCACTTCGGACCTGTTCAGGCCGATTTGGAATTTTAGTGTTCTTCCCGCCCTGGCCGGCGGTTATGCGGTCACTGACGGTTATTCCTCCGATCTATCCAGGACCGGTGAGATCGTCTGCTCAATCGGATCCACAGCGGGAATCCTTTTTTATGGTGACACTATTACTTATCCGGATAATACTATTGAGGCTGTTACTTATACCGTCTTGCCATACCCCACTTTTAAGGGTGGGGCAAAATTGGCCTTACAGCGCGGTGGAGGGATGTGCGTCAAGCGCTCTTCACCCAAAAAGGAATATGCCGCCGCCCTGTTTTTAAAATGGTTTACCCAACCTGAGCAGAATATGCGCTTTGTTTATTCCACAGGTTATTTGCCCGTAACTAAAGAAGCCTTTGAAAACAATATGAAACAGGAGATCAAAACGGCGAAGAACCATAATCTAAAGAAGTTGTTGGAGACCGCCGCTTATATGTACAAGGAATACACTTTTCTGGTTCCGCCAAACTATGAGCAATTAGACAGGTTAAGTAAAGAATATGAGATAAAGCTGGAACAGATCATGCTAGAAGGAAGGAAGCGCGTTCTGCAGGATAACAAAGCTTTATCCATTGTTAGCGAAGAACTTTATCAAGACTTTGTCAATCCTTGAAGAATCCGATGGAAGGTGCGCGAAAGATGCTCAAGTCAACTCACTTCCTTGGAAAGAACGGGCTTTCTCTGCAACGACACTCATTTACCTTTTTTATCCTTTTTTTATCCGCCGTTATGTTGGGGTTATTATTGATCCTCTTCTCCACCGGGGTTTTTTCTGTTGGGTTCAAAGAGTGCCACGTCTTTTTACGGAACGAACTTAAACATATCGCCGGGGATGTGGCACGGGATTTTGGCGTCCTCTCGATAGAAGGAGTCTCCCTGGCGAGCCGCTTGACTGAGAAAATTGAAAGCCGACTGCAAGCAGAGGGTTTAAGCCCATCCCAGCTAAAAAAATACCCCCATCTTTTAGAGCCGATCCTCAGTGAATCCCTTGAGCTGCTGGTCACAGCTTTGGAAAAGAATAAGAGTAGCGGTGTGTTCCTGATTTTGGATGCTACGGTCAATCCAGCGCTGGCTACTGCAGAAACTTCTCGCGCTGGTCTTTTTTTAAAAAACATGGAACCAAACGTCATTAACCTCGCTTTCCCGGCGATCCGTTTTTTACGGGGCCCCGCTTCCATTGCCCGGCAAAAACGCCTTAATTTAATGCCCCAATGGCAAATGGAATTCCAGGTGGAGCCGGGCGACTTTTTTTTCACAACCATTAACGCGGCGACCGGTAGTGAGCTTCCACTGTCACGCTTATATTACTTGAACCCCAGTTACGCGTTGGCTGACAATTACGAAAAAGCGATGTTCTTGTGTGTACCGCTCATTACTTCCGATGGTTTTGTTGTCGGCGTTTGTGGATTCGAGGTCAGCGCCATGTTGTTTAAACTGCAAAATACGCCTGCCAGTTCTACCTATACCCGGGCCTTCGCCATGCTCGCACCGGTGCGAGGTAATACCCTGGACGCGTCAAAAGCTATGTACGCTGGAGATTACAGTGTTATTTCCTTACAAAACAGTGGCCCTTTGTCCATCAAAGCGCTGGAAAATGGTATATCAAATTATTCAGGGTCGAACGGCGCTGCGTACGCAGGCCTCCATCAAAAAATAAGCATTTACCCGAAGAATGCCGCTTTTTCCCGGGAAGAATGGGTACTGGCGATTCTAATACCGGAACAAGATTTGAAGGCCAATATAAGGGAATATAATCGACGCTTTCTAATTTTACTTTTTATGCTGCTCATCTTTAGCGTGGGCGCGGCCTCATTAATCAGTCGTCGCCAAATGGCGCCGGTGGTAGACGCCCTGCAGATGGTGAAAAAGGGCCAAGTATCAACATGCCAAAAAACCAATATTCAAGAGATCGATGATCTGATTGCCTTTTTAGCCTCGCAAGACACGCCCGACAGTCCTTCGCTGGAGACGGGCGAAGTGACAATAAACTCTGCCCTCTTCCAAAATTTTGTCAAAAACATTGAGACCCTTTCCCCCGCCGAGCGCTCCGTATTCGACCTTTATATGAAAGGGTACACAGCGCAGGAGATAACTGAAATCTTGTGCCTCTCCATCAACACCATTAAAACCCATAACAAACGGATCTATGCCAAGCTGAATGTCACCTCCCGTAAAGAGTTGCTCCTTTATGTCCGACTGATCCAGGAGCAAAAAGGGGCTGCCCCACAAGATTGACCAGGAGTAGCCCCTTTTTTAGCTAAGTTTTGACTATAACCCAAATACACTCAACACTTACTATTTTTTAAAGGTTAGATAGCGATCGTCTTCGGGCTCAAAATTATACTCTGTTTTATTTTTTTGACTGAAAATACGTAATCTGTGTACTTGTAGAGTATTAGCATCCCCCAAGGTTCCATCCAATTCAAACTCATTGACAACAGTGGTTCCAAATTCATCGTCATATTCTTCTCTTGCCCTAACATGAAAACTGGTCATTATCTGCCCGTTGAAGTCGAATATGTTTACTACTATGTATTTGTCATCATAAAAATCAGGTCCAGTGATATCTAAGCCTCCATACCGAAAAGCATCGCAGGTTACCTTCCCTGTAAAATATCTATACCCTTCGCCACCCTCAATCAATCTGATTCCCGACAGTAACTTCAACATCATATTCACTGTCCACGCTCTTCCATACCCCTATATAACCGCTTAAGTCACCACCTGCATTATTACCGTTGTTTCCTCCGTTGCTTCCGCCACCGCCCCCGCTTGAACCGCCACAGCCTGAGATGATTAGTGCAAATACCACTAATGTCAGCACATAACTGAATAGACCCTTTCGTCGCAATATTTTAGTCATACCTCCATTTTTTTTATTAAAAAAGGCTACTATGAATAATTATAAAGAACGATTATAAACAAAAACTAAACAAAGCGCAGGAAACCAAGGGATATGTTAAAATCTAAGGTCACAGCTGAAATTGGGGCAAAATCATAACTCCGCTGACTAACAAGGAGACAGAGAGGGAAATGAAATCAAAAGTTGCCCTAGAGGAGGACTTTCAACGGAACAGCTAGAAAAAGTATAAATACCTGGTTTAGCTTAGAGTTTACTGACTGGAAAGGGCTGAGTATTGTGATTGGAATTGTCGCAGATGATGTAACAGGCGCAAATGATATCGGACTAATGTACGCCAAACATGGCTATAAAGTCGAAGTTTTCAGTGTTTATCAAGAGCTTGATCTCCGGTCTACTCAGGCTGATGTGATTGTATTAGATACTAACAGCCGGACTGACGAACCGGCTGTGGCTTATGAGAAAGTAGCGGAGGCCACTAGAAAACTACTCCCCCTTAACTGCAGGCTGTTAACGAAGAAGACGTGTTCTGTTTTTCGCGGTAATGTTGGGATCGAGTTCGATGCCATGTTGGATGCGGCGGAAAAAGATTTCGCCGTTGTGATTGCGGCTTTTCCAAAGAACGGCCGCATTACAAAAGAGGGTATCCATTACGTTCATGGCAAAATTCTGTCGGAAAGTGAGTTTGCGCATGATCCCATCCATCCGATGACCAAAGATGATCTACGGGAGATTGTCGCCTTACAATCCAGACGTCCTGTCTCTTTACTGGATTATCGGGTAGTAGCCAAAGGGGTGACTGCTGTCCGGAATGAAGTGGAAAAATACCGGTCTAGGGGAGGTTATTTGATTGTCGATTCGACCAGCCAAGATGATTTGAAGACCCTTGCCCGAGCTTTGGCAGAGGAACCTCTCATCTTTGGTAGCTCGGCTCTGGCTGAAGAATTGCCGAATTTCTGGGGCCCGCCACCGATTGGGCTCACCTTGAGCGGCTTGCCTAGAAGTTCCGTGGGTACATTGGTGGTCGCCGGAAGTGTGACCCCGCAAACAAAGAGTCAAGTTGGATACCTGCGCGAGCAGGGCTTTCCGGTGATGGCGGTGGATACCAGGCGTCTGTTTGTGTCGAAGGAGAGAGCAGAAGAGATCGAGAAGGCAGTTTCCTGGGCTTCCGCAATAGTCAATTCCGGTAGGCCCGCTTTAGTATATGGGAGGCACCAACCCAAAGATATTGAGGAGACCCTGGAGGCCGCCGACCGTGCCGGCTTTACTAAAATCGAGGCCAATCGCTTGGTTTCCTGTACATTAGGTGAGATTAGCCGGAGAATTATCGAGGCGAATAAGGTAAAACGCTTGGTGGTCGCCGGTGGCGAAACCTCCAATGATGTCTGCCGTTCTTTAGGAATTATCGGCAATTTGGTGTTAAAAGAGATTCAGCCCGGACTACCATCCGGGCTTTCACGGGGAAGGAATGAGTTGTTAGTGGTCTTAAAATCAGGAAGTTTTGGCACTCCGGATTTTTTAGTCAAAGCCCTGGAGCACCTGGAAGAGTTATAACTTTAGCCTGCATGTTACAGCAAATATTTGCTAGCCAAGATCTTTTAGTAAATAAGTTATACCGCAAAGATTAAACCCAACCATACTTGGTGTTTTAAAAGAAAAATATGGCTTACCAAATCTTGATGTTATATAAAAAATGGAAAAACCCATGGTATTGGCGTAAATATGGTTTTTTTGGTGTATTACTAATAAAAAGCGCTCAGCTCAGCTGCAGCGCTTTTTATTATTGTAACTAAAACATCGATACAGGTAACAACTGAATAGAAAAAATAGAAAGGAGGTTGCTATAGTCGGTTTAGCGCGACAGATCTAAACATTCATCAAATGGGGCAGTTTAAGGGAATTATCAACTGTTCTTTATTGTTGAAGGAGGTTAAGAAGATGCTGATCATCTTGGAGTATCTTTGGGTATGTAATCCTCAGGTTATTCTGGAATTAGTGGAAAGGAATGAACTCAGTGACAGAGTGTTCGCTGCCTTTTTTGAGAAGGAACGCAACAATAAGGGGATTAGAGATACTTATGCCTACCTGGTTGGGTGACAGGTTTATTATTTGCGACCCGGTTCCCTATCATTAGGATTGAGTTTTTATTTTTATCCCGGGTAAACTACGTCACGGGGCGCGTTTACCTTAGGGCGATAGCAGTATATAAGTGATTAATATAATTTTTATAAAGAAATAGTATGCATTTAAAGGAATTTTTTACTTTATATTGAGTATTATCACAGGTACTAATTTAGTTGTTAGTCTAATGACTCTGTGAGATATTCGATATATTCCAGGATGTTTGGACATATGAAATGGAGAAACCAGGGAAGTGTAATTTGCTTGGCCCGGTTTAAGCATGAATATAAAGGAAGTGGTATTGATGAAAAAAACTATGCTTCTTTGTATTATTTGTTTAATTCTCATTCTATCAACTGGAGCCGGGGCGTTTGCCGCCCGGGGAGATAAAATCCCTACGAGGGTGGAGGTTATTGCCCAATCATGTATGGCGGAGGGCTTGTGCCTAACTGTAGTCGATTTGGACAACAACGAAATTGTTGTTCTCTTTTATTACCGGGCGCCATCTGGTTTGATTAGGGGAGATCTAAAACTGAGCAATGTCATTAGAACCGGGATGTTTGTGGACCCGGATGAACAAGGAATTATAGACGGTCAGGATGCGCCTGTTACGGAAGAGGATGACAATGACCTGACTAAACAGAAAAATTTAGGCGATAATTTTTCGTATTAGTTTATTCGTAACAAATCTGGCTAATTTAGTTTATAAGCGTTATGATCAACTTGTGCTTTGTCCTTGCTGAGCCGAGAATTTAGCGTTCGGATCCAGTCTGGCCGGTGCGATGCGCGGGCCTTTACTATAGCGCTCGCCGCATATTTCAAAAAGACCTTCCTTTACTGCCCTTTAAGACAGAAGAGGAAGGTCAGATGCTTATACTCTATTGATCTTGAAGAAGGGTTTGAAAAAAGAGGCTTTCGTAGAGTCACTGTGGTTATAAAATGCTTTTATCTTCCTCTCAGTTGTAGGCTGTTGGTGGTGTATTCCATGAGTTCAATGGCGTTCCCGTCCGGGTCCTTGATCCAGGCTTGTTTGGAATGTTCCAGCCCGATAGTGATTTCAGTGACCTGTATCCCTTTGGCCAGTAGTTCTGCTCTGAAGTTCTCCAGATCGACTACTTCGAAGCAAAGGTGCTGGTAGTGACCGCGTTTACCTGTAAGGTTCTCAATTGTACCTCCCCATTCTTGCACAGCTAAGGTTTGGTCGAAGACTTCCAGGAAGGTGGATTGGCCACAGGCGAAGTAGTAGCCAAAGGGCTTTTCCTCTTTGTTATAGAGTATAAACTTCACCTCTAAACCTAGTTGTTTCGTGTAAAAGTCAATCATTTGGTCCAGTTGATCCGTGAAAAAACAAATATGCGCCAGTTGACGTATCATTAGGGCACCTCCAAGTATAATGATTTTACTGCTTTTCTGTGCGGATTTCTTCCTCAATTACTATGGAGAATGATTCACCATGAGTAACGGTTAATCCTGCTGTAGTGGAAAGAGAATAGAGATAAGTGTGTGAAACTGTATTTTTCGAAATTTATGTAGACCGAAAAGCAGTATATTGCTTGGCAATCCGGCTATATGTAAAGCGATGTTTGCATCGGTGGAAACAAATATTACCGGATCGCGGTGGGATAGCCTATTGACACCGGCTCTCAGATCAGGTAGAATTAAAATAAGTAAAGTATTTACAGTCTGATTTTAAAAGACTGCTACGATTTAGGATACTAGTATTCAGTAAGAGAATGAGTGTGGTTTGTGCCACGTGAGGCGTCGGAGAACGGCCGCCGGGCCGGAGAGTATAGTATAGTTAGCAGAGAAATGAAAAGCCGAGATGAGCTGAGGAGTAGACGCTGGCTTCGCTTGAAAGGTTAAACTAACGCCAGGCTATTTGTCAGTCGGGCGTTTTATATTTGCCGCGTATTACTACATGAGAAGATGTAACAGTCTGAAATGGTAATACCCGTAGTAAAACCCCTACTCCTTGCCAACACGCAAGGAGTTTTTTATTTTTTCCTTGTTCAGCATTGAAGTAGGAAAGTAGGACAGGAGGCTAAGTAGTGAAGCGGTTAATCATGGGCAACGAGGCAATAGCCTTAGGAGCGGTTGAAGCAGGAGTGGAAGTAGTCACAGCCTATCCAGGCACTCCATCCTCGGAAATTGTCGGGACTTTGGCGAAGATGGCGCCGGAATACGGTTTTTATGTTGAGTGGTCTACCAACGAAAAGGTGGCCTTGGAAGTTGCGGCTGGCGCCTCTTATGCTGGGGCCAGAAGTCTGGTAGCCATGAAACAGGTTGGCCTGAATGTAGCCAGTGACGCCTTGATGAGTCTCGCCTATATCGGGGTCAAAGGCGGTTTGGTTCTTGTGGTGGCTGATGACCCCGGACCACACAGTTCCCAGACTGAGCAGGACACCAGAGTCTTCGGAAAGTTTGCAAAGATACCAGTCTTCAACCCTACGACTCCTCAGGAAGCAAAGGAGATGGTGATCGCGGCTTTTACCCTCTCTGAAGCGGAGGGAATGCCTGTACTGGTTAGACCGACCACCCGGGTCTGTCATGGTTGCGCCAGTGTGACTATAGATGAAGAAAAACTGAAGAAAAACGGGGTAAAGAAAGAATACCGATTTGAACGTGATCCAAAGTGGATTATCTTTCCTAGACTATCTTACGAACGGCATCAGTGGCTGGTGGCGCAGGAGAAGAAGTTAGCTCATGACTTTTCCGCCTCACCGTTTAATGAAGTAATCAGTTTGGCATGGGGACATCAAGATTCTGCATGCAGGCGCGGCCACCTAGAAAAGCTGGGGCTGATCACTTCCGGAGTAGCCCACTGCTATGCAATGGAAGCTTTGGAACGCCTGATCCCGGCAGAAGAGGCGAGCCGTGAAGGAACTGCTCTCCGAAACTATGCTGTCTTGAAGATCGGCACTACTCATCCTTTACCAGCCGACTTAATCTTGGACTTTGCCGCCGATGTCGACCGTATCCTGGTAGTGGAGGAACAAGATCCTTACTTGGAAGAGGCTGTCCGCAATCTGCTCCAGCTAGCAGGAAGAAGCAACAAGGTTCTAGGGAAAGAAACCGGAGATTTACCATACGCCGGAGAGTATTCACCAGATTTATTGTTCAAAACCATATATAGGTTAAGCACCAGCGGCGCCGCGTGGGAGTTGAGTGCGCTGTCCGGACAGAAGAGAGTAACAGAGACCGCAGCTTCCTTAGGTAAAGCGGAAACAGCGGAAATTCCGGTCAGACCACCGGTTTTTTGCGCCGGCTGTCCCCACCGGGCCTCTTTTTACTTGTTTAAAGAAGCCGCTAAAGGGAGAGACGCCGTCTTCACCGGAGACATCGGTTGTTATACTCTGGGGAATGCGCCGCCCCTATCCGCTTTGGATACCTGTCTGTGTATGGGCGCGGGGGTGACCATCGCTTTGGGGTTGGCTAAGGTTGAACCCAATCGGCCACATGTGGGTTTTGTCGGAGATTCCACTTTCTTTCATTCCTGCCTGACCGGGTTGGTTAATGCGGTCTACAACCAAACCAAGATCACCCTGGTGGTATTGGATAATTCTACTACGGCGATGACCGGGCATCAGCCGCATCCGGGTTTGGGGATCAGCGCGACCGGTGCAGAAGCGCCTGCCATTGATATCGCCACCGTCTGTACTGCTTTGGGTGTGAAGTATGTGCGGCAGGTGTCACCTTTTGACTTTGAAGATTTCAAAAAGACGGCTCTGGAAGCCATGGAGTTTCCCGGACCGGCTGTGGTGGTGGCCAAAGCCCCCTGCGTTGCCGTGAGCAAAAGCCGGAGGAAATACTATATTGACCAAGGATTTTGCAGAAATTGCGGTCTCTGTCTGGGTAAAATCGGCTGCCCTGCTATAGCCAGGAGTAAAAGAGGAACGGAGCAGGGAGGGACCGCAAAACCGTCAATTGGTCATACCTGTCGCGGCTGCGGTTTATGCACCTTGGTTTGCCCCTGCGGGGCCATTAAGGAGGTGGAAACAGGATGAGAACTCTGCAAAGCCGCTTTGACATTCTCCTGGCCGGCGTGGGCGGACAGGGCGTGGTGCTCGCCTCCAGAGTGTTAGCAGCAGCCGCGCTCAAAGCAGGCTTGGCGACGAAGACCTCTGAGACGATGGGGATGGCTCAACGCGAGGGTTCAGTCACCAGTCACGTGCGTATCGGCACACAGGTTTATAGTCCTTTAATCTCTCAAGGTCAGGCCAACTTGTTGGTTAGTTTAGAACCGGCGGAAGCCGTTCGTAACCTTGCTTTTCTGCACCATTCCGGATGGCTATTGGTTAATACGGAAGCAGTGATCCCAGTTACTGTCTCTGCCGGACTCTCTAAGTATAATGACGACAAGATCAAGGCATACTTGGCGGCCTATGTCGGGAAAGACACTAAAGAAGAACGCCTGCTCCTAATTGATGGTTCAAAATTGGCCAGGGAGGCGGGGAGCGAAAAAACCTTAAACTCAGTGATGCTGGGCGCGGTTTGCGGTATAGGGTTGCTACCTATGACGCAGGGAGTGGTTTTAGAGACATTGCTCCATATGGTTCCTCCACGCACGGCGGAAATGAATAAGAAGGCATTTAACTTGGGATATGAAGAAATTAACCTACGCTTAGCGGACAGGGGAGGTCAATGTATTAATACTAATTAAATAGTAATTCGGAGGGTGAGAGAGATGGCTGTTAACCAAGCCGAGCTGAGTAGAGAGAACTTGATATTTACGGGGAGTGAGAGAGAAGAAAAACAGTTTCAAAGGGAAAGAGCGGAGAAGATGAGCAGAGTGGTGAAGTATGCAGCAAAAAACTCTCCCTTTTATCGGCGAAAATTGACGGAGGCCGGTATTGATCCGGCCGGAATCAAAACTTTCGAGGATCTACAGAGTCTGCCTTTTACTACCAAAGAAGAGTTGCGACTGGCCTATCCTCTGCAGGCGCAGGCCGCTCCTGATGATGAGGTGGTCAGGGTCCATTCCTCATCGGGAACCACCGGAAAACCGGTGATCATTCCTTATACTCAATATGATGTCGACACCTGGGCAGAAATGATGGCCCGTTGTTTGAAGATGACCGGAGTTAACCGGTTGGATCGGGTACAAGTGACCCCCGGATATGGTTTGTGGACGGCCGGTATCGGATTTCAGGCTGGGGTGGAACGGTTGGGGGCGATGACGATCCCGACCGGCCCGGGAAATACTGAGAAACAATTGGAGATGATGAGTGATTTAGGGACTACCGTGCTGATTGGGACCAGTTCTTACGGTTTGTTATTGGCTGAAGAATGCAGTAAGCGGGGAGTTTTGGATCGTATTCGCTTGCGCATTGGGATTTTCGGTTCGGAACGGTGGGGCGAACGGATGAGAGCGCGCATTGAGGAGATCTTTGCCATTGATACCTTTGACATCTATGGTTTGACTGAAATCTACGGTCCCGGGATTGCTATTGATTGTCCATATCATCATGGTCTGCACTACTGGGATGATCACCTTTTCTTTGAAGTGATTGACCCGGTCACCGGTAAAGTGGTGCCGGATGGGGTTCAAGGTGAGTTGGTAGTCACCACTTTGACTAAGCAAGGAATGCCCCTGCTTCGCTATAGGACAAGAGACCTGACTAGAATCATCACTGAGCCTTGTCCATGCGGTAGCCCATATCCGCAGATTGACCGGATCTTTGCGCGAACAGACGATATGATCAAGATTCATGGGGTTAACATCTATCCCGGTCAACTCGAACATGTTCTGCAGATTACATCCGGTTTGAGCAGTGAATATGAGATCACAATCACCCGAAAGGAAGGCCGGGACAGCCTAATCATAAAAGTAGAGTCTACAGAGGGTCCTGAAGTATGGGAACATTTAGGAACAAGTTTAGCGCGGAATATTAAGACCAAAATTGGCATTAGCGCCCAATGTATAGTGACGGAAATCGGCGCTCTGAGACGAAGTGAGAAAAAGACGAAACGCGTTTATGATCTGAGAAAGAGCGAGCTATAATTATTATTAACAGAGCGCGATCGGAAAACCGGAAAACTAAAAAATTGTTATTGACTTTCCTAGTAATCTAGGTTATTATATAAAAGTGACATCACTAGGGGCCCATAGCTCAGTTGGGAGAGCGCTTGAATGGCATTCAAGAGGTCAGGGGTTCGACTCCCCTTGGGTCCACCAAATGAAGGTTAAAAGCTTTGCAACCTCGCAGAGCTTTTTTTGTTATGGAGATTGTTATTAAAAGGGGAATTATCCAAAAAGTATTAGGACACCTATTAAATGGAAACCACCTCCATCATTGACAATCATTAACTATTATGGTAATCTATATACATAAAGGAGACGCCTTGTCTTCACGGACGAGGTGTCTCTTATCTGTTTTTACTTTATTTACCATTAAATTACATATAAAGAAAGATGGAGGAAAAGGTGATGACGAATAGTAGCCAATTCGAGAGCATTGTTAAGCATTTATTGGAGGTAGAAGAAAGCATCGAAGATTTGGTTGATTCTCTTTCCTCATCAATAGAAGAAAGAACGGAATTATCCGAATTAATGAAGACCTATATCCAAGGAGTAGAGGAGATAATCAGAAATAAGGAACAGATTAATTATACGCAATTCCCAGCGGTGATTATTGGTTGCCGGGTACGCATGGAAGAAGTGGGCAGCGGCGACTCGGTTGAATATAGAATTGTCTCGCCCTTTAGTAAAGAATATGACGCCGGAGATGTTTCTTGTGTTTCTCCGGTTGGCCGGAAGCTGCTTTTGAAGAAGGTTGGTGATGAAATTTCTGTTTCCGTGCCGATGGGAAATTTGCATTATAAAGTTATATCCATTAGTTATGATGAATAAGTAATGAGAAGACGAGCCGGGATTTATCCCGGCTTTATTAATGAAATCTACCTTGCTTTCATTAGATAAAAACCGCCGCAAAAGCGGGTTTTATAATAGTATCAGGGTAAACTAGTATGTTGCGGTGGCGTTGAGAAAGACAGAGGCGCCAAAGGATTTTCAGACAGACAATAGAAGAGTAATAAAGTATACATGAGAAATTTAATACGTTGAATGCAGTTTTAATGTTTGATCATTGGGAGCGGTTAATATGATGATTATAGACAGGTTTGAGGGCAAATTTGCCATTATTGAATTGGAAAAAGGGAAGTTTCTTCAGATCCCCAGGGAGATTCTGCCACCCGAGGCGAGAGAGGGAGATGTAATTACTCTGAAAATTGATAGGAAACAGACTGCGCAGCGAAGAAGGAAAGTTGAAGAGCTCCTTCAAGAGCTTCGGAAGGACTGATGGCGGATAGATCCTTGATCAAAGGAGGAGGCTATAACGTAAAGTATATTACAGCTTTACGGAGATGCCTGGACCATGGCTGTAACTGTAGATGGGAAGATGATCAGAGAGATTAATGGTGAGGGCAGAAATCCGGTAATCAGGTTTCAAGTGAAAGCGGCTTCGCTCAGAAAGGAGAGATGGCCTATACTATTAAGTAAGCATAGGCCATTTCTCTGCCGAAAGCTCTAAAATAGCAATGGATTTCTTCGGTATTCAACATCTGTTTTGCTGTTGGTGTTTTCAGCCGGGTAGAGCTTGTTAGCTATTCCTGGATCTCTGCCTGGATCTCTGAAAGTAATGTCATACCATTCATCCAGAAGTACTTGGCCAATAATCTCCCACTTTTGCTTAGGCCAGCCATGCCCCCATCCATAGTCACAGCCATGGCTTGTTTTCTGTAGTGTATATACTATTCTCACATTAATGAGGGGAGTTTCTTCAGCTTTTAAGGTCCGTAATGTTCGAACCATCCCCATATTACCTTCGATTAAAATTTCTGTTTCCAAGAAATCAACTTGCAGTCCGCTCACGCTGGCAAAACTTAATTCCAGTTCCGAACGGATCAAGTCTTTTGTATAAATAAGATCGGTGTTTCTCACCAGATCCGTGGTAGAAGAAAAAGGGGCGAATAGACTTAAAAACAAGTTGATATCTTCTCTTTCATAAGCCTTCTCCATGTCGGAAAGAAAGTTCCGCACCCCCTGGAGATTATATTCTTCATACCAGGTATGCCAGGCAAGAGCCGCGGGCGCGGTAAAGATAAGGATAAAACAGGCTAAAACCAGTGTGTTTTTGCGCATATATAACACTCCTTTCTGTTGCTATAATTATACATAGATGAAATAAATTCCTTTAATCGACATAAAATTCCATCTTTTTATGGAGCGTCATTAAGGTGGAATTTGTTGATGAGATCAGTCAAGGACTGGCAAGTAATCCTCCTCTTCTTCATAAGCATTGACTGGAGATAACTAGTAAAGCAGGGTTTGTCTTTCTGAAGAGGGAGGAGAGTTTTGGTGTCAGGTAACTATGAAGAAGTGGCCTTCTTTGAACATCGTTTTTGGCTACAAATCTTGGGGGATCATACCCGGTTTATTATGACTTCCTTATCTCCTGAAGAAAAGGAAGAGATCCAGCGAGCTAAAGATTTTATGAATCTTTTCGATCACTTGCTGTCAGAAAGCCGTCAGCCGTTGACCCGGGTTGAATTGGGTGATCTAACTCAACGCGCTTATGAGGTCACGCAAGCTTTGCGTGTTTTTAAAATGGAGATCCAGCGGCGCCAGTTGACAGCAGAGATCAGCATTAATCTCACTCCAACCTTTATCAATCACATGGTCAACGAAGCAGAAGATTACCTGAGGATATTAGGTTCGTTATCCGTAGGCGAGATTTCGCCCTTATGTCATCCCAACTATTATCATCTATTGTGGCTCTCTGATGCTCAAGGTCATGCCCACACGCTGAATAGCGGGTTCGATAGTGTAGAGTATCAGTTAATAGAAAGGGCCCGGGATTTTACCAACCTCTTTAGTGATTTGTATCAAAAAGCCATCGAGATCAATAGCTATATGCGCGCTTCTTTAACACAATTCCCGGCTGTAAGCCGGTTTAACCATGAAGCGGAAGAAGCAGTCATTGCTTTTCGAAGTTTTCTTACCTATCTAACCACGGCTAGAGTGGAAAATACGGTTTTAGCAACCTTTTCCCCGTTGGTCACGGACCACATGGACAGAGAAGGGTGCTATTACCTAATAAAACTGGCCCAAGTCTCTGAGGTGAGCGAACCAGATTCTGACCCAACCAGGCCTAGAGTGGTCGCCTCTCCTCCGAGCGTACGCAGTTGACATATTTATACAAGGAAGAAAAAAGGATCTTCCTTAGCGAAGACGAAATAGATACTGGTTCATATTTATAAATGACTTGGAATACTACATAGTTGGAGGAGTTGCAATGAAGTCTTTTTCGAGATTTTTAGCAATTGCGCTATTGATTTTTCTAAGTGCCGGTCAAGCTTTGGCAGTGGATGAAGTGTTAATAGGAGATGATATAGAAAACGGAGGTTATGCCGGGCCGGTAGTTAAATTTTCAAAAATACGTGGGGAAACAGCGGTTTTATGGGGTGGTTACGGTGGCTGGCTTATAAATCATACTCTCTTAATAGGAGGAGGCGCTTTTGGGTTAACTAGTGAGATTGCGGCGCCAATCACCAGTGAGAAGTTGTACTATGATCTGGGTTATGCGGGGCTGGTTATAGAATACATTAACAACTCCCATAAACTTCTCCATTATACGGTAGGTACTTTAATTGGGATAGGTAGTGTAGGATATGATAGTGAAAAGTCAAAGGTAGATTATGCTGATGACACGATCTTTGTCTTAGAGCCCGGAATTGGTCTGGAGCTAAACGTTTCATCTTCTTTCCGCATTAATTTAGGCGTGAGTTATCTGTATATAGATGGAGTCAAATTAGAGGGAACCAAGGCGAAGGATCTCTCCAGCGCTACCGCTAACTTAACTTTTAAATTCGGAGCATTTTAGAGTAGTTCGTTTCATTTCCAAGAAAAAGAAGTAGATAACTACGGAATGTTCAGTTTTCTTAGAGTCGGCCGCTGGGCCGGCTTTATTCGTTTCTATGGAGAACCATGCCTATTTAGCCCTTAAGAAATCTTGACTAAGTGGTAAGGGAATATTAAATCAGTGAACAGAAGGCAGCAAGTATAAAATCACTTGATTTATTAGCCAAATAGGGATAAAATAATTTAATATCCTACTAAATATATAGGAATTACAGTGAGGCAGGCGCGTTTGATAGGCAAGCGTCAGTTTTTCCCGTACATATCGCATACACGCACGTATACACGGAGACTAATGAAGAATAACAACCATTGGAGATGGGTGAAGATTTTTGCTGACGGGATCAGTTTATTAAGCTCTTCAACGCTGGTGATGAAATGGTTATACTACCTATAATACCTTAGAAATCAGCATCGGAGCAGAATACATAACCGGGGTGAGGAGAGATGAGAAAGAAAGAGCAGATTCAGATCGCAGGAATGTCATGTTCAGTTTGTGCCCTTAGAATTGAGAAAAACCTACGTAAGCTCCAGGGGGTGATTGAAGCCACTGTTAATTATGGTACGGAAAGAGCGACAGTCGATTATGATGAAGCGCAGATCAGTCGGGAAAAGTTGGAGGAGGCCGTGAAAAGTCTGGGGTATGAAATAGTCACACCTGGGCATAACAGTGAAGACTGCGCCGGGGTGAGGGTGAAATTGGGGATTTCCGGGATGACTTGTGCGGCTTGTGCTGTCAAGATTGAACGAGAGTTAAACAAAGTTAACGGTATTAGCGCAGCTACGGTTAGTCTGGGCATGGAACAAGCTATTGTAGAGTTCTTTCCGCAGAGGATAAAGACAGCTCAGATCATCGAAATTATTAGAGGTTTGGGGTATGAAGCGGAAACAGTCGATGAATCTGGCAGGGATCGGGAGAGGGAGGCCAGGGAAGAGGAGATACAGCGTTTACGCAGAGAGTTTATTATCTCAGCGGTTTTGGGTTCCCCGCTCATTTTGGCCATGGTGCTTACGATCTTCCGGATTGATCTAGCTTTTCTGCACGATTGGCGATTTCAGATTGGAGTGGCCACACCGGTTCAGTTCATTATTGGTTTCAGGTTTTACCGTCATGCCTATTATGCTTTAAAGGCTAAAAGCCCGAATATGGACGTTCTGGTAGCGATGGGTACTACAGCTGCCTATTTTTACAGTGTTTATAATGGCTTATTCCAAGAATTGGCGCCTGGCATGCTCATGAAGGATCTATATTTTGAGGCGTCGGTCGTGATCATTACCCTAGTTTTACTGGGAAAATATTTGGAAGCGGTGGCAAAGGGCAAAACGTCGGAGGCCATTAAGAAGCTAATTGGCTTACAGGCGAAAACCGCCCGGGTAATCAGGGGTAATCAGGAGTTGGAGATCCCCGTGGATGAAGTGGCCAAGGGTGATATTGTGCTGGTACGTCCCGGAGAGAAGATCCCAGTCGATGGGGTGGTGGTGGAAGGTAACTCCGCAGTTGATGAGTCTATGTTAACCGGGGAGAGCCTGCCAGTGGAGAAGAAAGCCGGTGACGAGGTGATCGGCGCCACCATTAACAAATTCGGTAGTTTTAAATTCAGAGCCACCAAGGTGGGGGCGGAAACAGCGCTGGCCCAGATTATCAAGGTGGTTGAAGAGGCTCAAGGCTCCAAAGCGCCGATTCAGCAGATTGCCGACCGGGTCTCCGGGTTCTTTGTGCCGACGGTCTTGGCTATTGCCTTCCTCACTTTAGTAGGGTGGCTCTTGTTTACCGGGGAAACCGGTAAAGCAGTGATCAGCGCTGTATCAGTCTTAGTAATCGCCTGTCCTTGCGCTTTAGGCTTGGCTACACCTACCGCCATCATGGTGGGAACCGGTAAAGGAGCGGAGCATGGCATCTTAATCAAAGGCGGGGAACACCTGGAGATGGGGCAGAGGATTGATACGGTAGTCTTGGATAAGACTGGCACCATCACTAAAGGCCAGCCCGAAGTGACCGATATTTATGAATTGGCGGATCTGTCCAGAGCGGCTCTTCTACGCCTGGCCGCCAGCGCTGAGCAAAGATCAGAGCATCCACTGGGAGTTGCCGTCTTTAATCAGGGGAAGAAGGAATGCGGCGAAGTTCCGGAAGCTGAAGAATTTACCGCCCTTCCGGGACGGGGCGTAGAGGCAATAGTGGAGAACCGGCAGATCTATATCGGTACCAGGAGACTCCTCCGAGAGAAAGGGATTGAGCTTATTAATGCCGAGGAGATCTTAGGCGACTTGGAAAAGGCGGGAAAGACCGGGATGATTATAGCGGTGGATGGAGTAGCTGCCGGTGTAATTGGTGTCGCTGATGTAGTGAAAGAAAATTCCGTTCAAGTAATAGAAGAATTGAGAAAAATCGGGATCAGTGTCTATATGATGACTGGGGATAATAAAAGAACGGCCACAGCCATCGCCACACAGGTGGGGATCGATGAAGTGTTGGCCGAGGTTTTGCCGGAACATAAAGCGGAAGAAGTGGAGAGGTTGAAACAAGCCGGGCGCACCGTAGCGATGGTGGGGGACGGAATAAATGACGCCCCGGCTTTAGTCGCCGCTGATTTGGGCATAGCCATCGGTACCGGTACGGATGTAGCCATGGAGGCTGCTGATCTTACTTTGATGACCGGTGACTTGATGGGGATCGTTTATGCTCTCAAACTGGCGAAAAAAACCATGAGTAAGATCAGACAAAACCTGTTTTGGGCATTTTTCTACAACATCATCGGGATTCCCATTGCCGCCCTGGGATTATTGAACCCGATGGTCGCTGGCGGGGCTATGGCTTTTAGCTCGGTCTCTGTAGTGACCAACTCTTTGAGTTTGAAGCGGTTTAACGTTAAATAAAATGAACGTTGCCAAAGGAATGGAAAGAAGAAGTCGGATTTTAAAAATCGTCCCTGCATATAAAAAGAATAAGAAAGAGGTGAAGCGCATTAGCGCGGGATAATGAGTAACGAAGTTATCACGCTGAATGTTGAAGGAATGGCCTGCCAACATTGTGTCATCAGTATTGAAAAAGCCGTCAGCGCTCTGCCAGGAGTCAGTCGAGCACGAGTTAATCTTAGAGGAAAACAAGTAACAGTGGATTACGATTCCGGACTAATCGATCCGGAGACCATCAAAAACACCATCGAAGACCAGGGATATGAAGTTAAATAGACTATAAGACGGGGTCAAGCGGGCGATCTGATAGAATAAACCAAGGGCCATGATAAAGCGGTGAATTTGGCCTCAGTGGATATAGTGTAAAACGGGATAAAAAAACGAGAGAACTGGGGAACAGTTCTCTCGAAAAAAGGCGATTTACGTAGGTGCACACTCCAACGCCTTTTTTTAGTCGCAGGTTGGATAGAGGTTTGTTTTCCACGGAAATAGAGGAAGCGCTCTCTGCGCAGATCCTTCAAGTATATAGGGCCCTAAACAAACCAGGCGCCATCACCAACCTGCTGCGTTAATAGTATGCGCGGGAGAAATACATTTATACATAAAAAAATAAAAATTTTTTTTAGGGAGCGTTTAAATGTTCTAAAGCGCAGAGGGTCTACATAAGAATAGACCAACGGTGACAGACGGTCTGGCGCCGGGCTTAGTTCCTGATGAGGATAACCTCGAATTTGAAAAGAAAGCGCATGAAAGCTTTTTTATTTCACGGGAATTAGGTTGCCTACTGTCACCGTGAAAAGGCATCCGGAGAGCGCGCCTCTGTTGATGCTTTCACGAGAGGGCTTGTTGGCCCTCTCGTTTATTGTAAGGTTTTTAGTGTCTGAATTAGAATAAACAAAAAACCCTTTGTTAAGCGAGGCAATTGCTTGAGCTGCTATACTAATTTGAAAAGAGCAATGTAAGTTAGGCGATGAATACCGCAGAATACCAGTTTTGGGTTTGGTTATGATCTTTAAGGGTCTCGAGGGGCAGCCCAAATTTTTGAACAGTTTTAAAGACATCAATGCCTACACTGTGAAAAGCCGGACGGGCTTTTTTTTGATTTACGCATGAGGCCCCCTTTAATCCGGCGCATTCTTCACAGAGGGAGCAATCGCTGAGGGAAAAGGCGAAGTAATAACCATCCAGGAAGGCTTCTCTTTCTATAGAAAACGATATGTGTTGAGCACTTTTTTTATTAGTGGAGTGGATAATAATTCCCCATTTATATTCTTCCAGGACTCTCCGATATTCCCATGGCTTTAAGGAGCCGGGACGGGAGGGACAGGTAGGCCCCTTTCCCCAGTCCGCACAGCCGAACATACACTTGAGGAGAGTACGACAGTCAAAGACAATATCTTCCATGGTAAAGGCTACAGCATGGTCCGCCCCTAATTCCAGGGCTCGTTTTACATAGAATTCTTTGTCATTCACAGTTAACTCCTCCTTTAAACACAAGTGAAGAAGGTTTTTTCCTCAAATCTTATAGTAAACTGATTATATCATAAATAATGCCGTAATCTCAGGTTCTGCCTGCTGTTTGCAGCCGTTCATTTGTTTTTAAAAGGAATAAGAGATAAAACTGGAGAATACTATGCTGGATGGATTTTTATCCTCATCTCGAATCGTCAATATTTAGCTTCAGAGGTGAATGCGATGAAGGTCTTGTTTATCGGTGGCACCGGTGTCATCAGCGAAGCTTGCACTAAGCTCGCGGTAGAAAAAGGAATCGATCTTTATTTATTTAACCGCGGCCTGACCGAAGCGGAGATTCCTCAAGAAGTTCCGGTTATAACAGGCGATATCAGGAACAGATCTGAAGCGGCAAAAATATTGTCCGGTCTAAACTTTGATGTGGTGGTTGATTGGATCGCCTTCACCCCTGAGCACATAGAAACAGATTTAGCATTATTTCAAGGTCGAGTCCAGCAGTACGTCTTTATCAGTTCTGCCTCGGCCTACCAGAAACCGCCGAATCATTACCGGATTACGGAGGATACTCCTTTATGTAACCCGTTTTGGGAATATTCCAGGAATAAAATCGCCTGTGAAGAAAGGTTGATGAGGGCGTATCGAGAGGCTGGATTCCCGGTGACTATTGTCCGTCCTTCTTATACCTATGGCCGAAAAAAGATCCCCTGCGCCACGGGAGGTAGTGATTATACGCTTATTGACCGTTATAAAAAAGGGAAGAAGATCATTGTCCCCGGCGACGGTACTTCCCTGTGGACATTAACGCATAATACCGATTTTGCCAAGGGGTTTATCAGCTTGTTGGGGAAGGAGAAAGCCATAGGCGAGAGTTATCACATCACTTCTGATGAGGTTTTGACCTGGAACCAGATTTATCAAATAATCGGAAATGCGGTGGGCGTTGAACCAAACCTTATTTATATCCCTTCGAAAGTAATAAACCACTTTGATCAGGAGATCGGCGCTGGTTTACTGGGCGACAAAGCCCACAGTATGGTCTTTGATAACAGCAAGATTAAAGAAACGGTACCCGGTTTCGAGGCAACCGTCTCTTTTGCGCAAGGTGTGCGGATGGCGGTGGAGTGGTTTGAAGCGAATCCGCAACGATGCGTAGTAAATGAACGGCATAACCAGAGGATTGACCGGATTATCTCCGCCTATGAAAAACTTTACCCCAGGTTTGACTGCGCCACTGGTCCTCTCATGAATGACCGGAGGTGGGACTGCTTTAGGTAGTAATTCGAAAAGCCCTCTGTTTAGCAATTTTCACGGTATTGAATTTGAAAAAACTGTTTTAATTTGATACAATAACACGGCTATGTTTTTTATTTAAGGGGGAAAGCAAATGGATGGAAGAGATATACAAATCATCATTGCCATGTGTCTGTATATGGCGTTCGTGATCGGGATTGGTATGTACTATGCGAAGCGAGCCAATGCCAGTAGTGACAATTTTCTAATTGGGGGTAGAAAGATTGGTCCGTGGGTAACCGCAATGGGCGCCGAGGCCTCGGATATGAGCGGCTGGCTTTTAATGGGACTACCTGGGGTGGCATATTGGTATGGGTTGAGTGACGCCTTCTGGACCGCCCTTGGCTTGCTGATCGGCACCTACCTTAATTGGTTGTTTGTCTCCAAAAGACTCCGCGCATACTCGGCCATTGCCGACGACTCCATCACCATCCCGGATTTCTTTAGTAATAGGTTCAAAGAAGAGAAGAAGGTGATCGCGGCGATTGCCTCCCTCTTTGTGCTGGTCTTCTTTACTGTTTATGCCTCGAGCTGTTTCGTCACAGTAGGCAAGCTTTTTAGTACATTGTTTCAACTGAAATATCAATACATGATGATGGCCGGAGCTTTATTCGTGATCTTTTACACGTTTCTCGGCGGATTTTTGGCGGAAAGCGCTTCGGATTTTATGCAAGGTACTGTAATGTTTTTTGCGCTAGTCATTGTCTTAATTACAGGAGTATTCCACGCCGGTGGTATTGGCGGTATGGCCGCCAATCTCCGGAAGATCCCGGGTTTTCTTGAGTTCTTCGGTATCGCCCAACCCGTCTTGGTCGGGGGTGTGCAACAAGTAGGGGCCACAGGTGAGCCTTTGTTCGGAACAGCCGGACGCTACGGCTTGTTAACGATCATCTCCACACTCTCGTGGGGCCTTGGCTACTTTGGTATGCCCCAAGTCTTGCTCAAGTTTATGGCGATTAGGAAAACAAGTGAACTTACTCTCTCCAGGAGGATCGCTACCATCTGGTGCGCCATTTCTCTGACCGCTGCGGTTGCCATTGGGATTATTGGTAGAGCAATATTTCCTACCGCATATCTTACCCAAAGTTCTGCAGAGAATATATTTATTCTCTTGTCTAAAACCTTCTTCTTCCCCTTACTCGCCGGGTTTGTGATGGCCGGCATTTTGGCGGCGACCATCAGTTCCTCCGATTCATATCTGCTCATCGCCGCTTCTGCGCTTTCTAAAAGCATTTATCATGGAATTTTGAGAAGAGAGGCTACAGATCAGCAGGTTCTTAATGTATCAAGAATTACTCTTCTGGTGATTGCAGTATTTGCCATGGTGCTCGCTTTAGATGAAAAGAGTATCATTTTTAAGTTGGTCTCTTTCGCCTGGGCGGGTTTTGGCGCGACTTTCGGACCGATTATGCTCTTCTCTTTGTTTTGGAAGAGAGTCACCCGCTCCGGGGCGATCGCCGGGATGTTGACTGGAGGAGGTATGGTCTTCATCTGGAATATGCTGATTAGGCCGCTGGGGGGCGCTTTTGATATCTATGAACTATTCCCGGCTTTTCTCCTGTCTTGTCTGGCCATCGTAGTCGTCTCTCTGCTGTCAAAAGAACCCTCAGCAGAGATCCAAGAGGAGTTCGAATTGGCCAAAACTTTTCAATGCTGAGCGAGTGTTTAGTTGTTCGAAGGTAGAACAGAACGTGGCCAGGAAAGCAAGAGCTTAGAATAGTCGCAATGCGTGCTCACGCTGCATATAGGATAATAAGAGGGATAAAATTGTTTAACAGGATACTATCAAAGATTACGACAGATAATCGCCTCTGCGCTCATCCCTTCTGGCGGGA
>DUOH01000043.1 GCA_012838955.1 Bacillota bacterium
ATATCATCTTGGAATTTGCTCCCAACCTGGCCTTTGCCTTTATCGACCGTTTATTGGGAGGGACCGGTTCATACACCGGCGGGATCCGGGAATTAACCGAGATTGAGCAACAAGTCATCAAACGGGTAGTCATGAGGATCTTCGGTAATATCCACGATGCCTGGATGAATGTTTATGATTTAGAACCTGAATATGAGAATATGGAGACAAATCCCTTATTTACTCAGGTTATTCCGCCGACCGAGATGGTGATCTTGGTTACTTTGGATTTAAAGATTGCAGAGATTAGTGGACTGATGAACTTATGTTATCCATATATGGTCTTAGAACCGGTGCTTAGCCGATTGAGCTCTCAGTATTGGTTTGCCAGCTCACGTAAGAATTTTTCTCCTGAGGATATGAAGAACCTCCAGAAAAAGCTGAAAGAGGCGGTGGTTCCGGTTAGCGTTAGTCTTGGCAAGACGACGATTACGATCAGGGAGATGCTGAACTTAGCTAAAAATGATGTCATACGCTTGAACCAACCGGTCAAAAGCCCTTTAACGGTTAGCGTGGGACAGGAGGAAAAATACCTCGGGTTCCCAGGGATAGTTAAGAATAAAGTCGCTGTTCAGCTATATGGGAAGAAAATTAAAGGCGGTGAAGACGATGGCCAGTGAGATGCTTTCTCAAGAAGAGATTGACGCTTTATTAAAGGATGATTCCACTGAAATAACTCCAGCGGAAGAAGACGCTCTTGGTGAAATCGGAAACATTGCATTTGGTTCCGGTTCTACCGCACTGTCTCTTTTGCTAAACCGTAGAGTGGAGCTTAATACCCCTACTGTTGATGTGACCAACATGAAACAGTTAATCGCTGATCATCCAACTCTGTGTGTGTGCGCGGAAGTCGATTATCTGACGGGGCTGAAAGGATCAAACCTTCTTCTGGTGGAGATTCCAGACGCCGCGATCATCGCCGATTTAATGCTAGGTGGAGACGGAATCGACCCGAAGATGAAATTGGGGGAGATGGAGTTAAGCGCGATTGGAGAGGCGATGAACCAAATGATTGGTAAAGCCTCCACCGCAATGTCTTCCATGTTTGATATGAGGGTAGAGATTGCGCCCCCTAAAACGTCGATCTTGGACTTGAATGACGCTGAGCAAGTTAATGAGCACTTTTCAGAAGATAGTAAGATCGTGCGTATTCATTTCCGCCTGATCATCGAAGGATTGGTCAATAGTAAGATAATGTTGATTATCCCTTATGGTTTTGCCCGGGAGATGGCGTTGAATTTGATTAAAAAAGGTTCTGACGGACGGGATGAAGAGGCCCTGCGACAGGCACAGGTTGCTGCCACAAGTATGCCGGAGACAGCCGGGTCCATGCCGGGCGGGGGCGGACCGCAGACAGTTCAACCTGTACAATTTGGGCCGATTACTCCTTCTCCGGTTCCACGTGGCGGTGGTAATCTTAATTTACTTTTGGACGTTCCTTTGCAAGTCAGTGTCGAACTAGGGAATACCAGAATGAAGATTAAAGAAATACTCGATCTGGGGATCGGATCCGTCATTGAATTGGATCGCTTAGCCGGCGAACCTGTTGATATTTTGGTCAACGGTAAACTCATAGCTAAAGGAGAAGTTGTAGTAATAGATGAAAATTTTGGAGTGAAGATTACCGATATAGTCAGTCCATTAGAAAGAGTAAATAATCTTCAGTAAGTAGAGGGGGGATAACCATGGGTAATCGGGTGCTTGTGGTGGATGACGCGGCTTTTATGAGAATGATGATTAAAGACATTCTAAAAAAGGGTGGTTTTGAAGTAGTCGGCGAGGCGGAGGACGGGCTGAAAGCCGTGGAAAAATATAAAGAGTTAAAGCCGGATTTAGTGACTATGGATATAACCATGCCCGAGATGGACGGGATTGCCGCAGTTAAAGAAATCCGTAAAATAGACCCTAATGCCGTGATTGTAATGTGTAGCGCCATGGGGCAGCAAGCAATGGTGATCGACGCGATTCAAGCGGGAGCCAAAGACTTTGTAGTCAAACCGTTTCAACCGGATCGTGTTTTAGAGGCCATTCGTAAGGTACTGTCATGAGCTGGCTACAGTCTTTCGCCTTTGCCTTAACGGCCAACAATTCCATAACAGCTTTTGAGAGTGCCTTTGAAGAGAATCCGGATCTGGCGCGAACCGCAGAAATCGGGCTGCATAACAGTGGCGCCAATCTAATCTGGTATTTACTGTCGTTCCTTGTTGTTCTGTCCTTAGTGGTCTTAGGTATTAGGTGGATGGCTGGGAAGACGGGGCGGATCGGAGGACGCTATTTGAAATTGATGGAAAGTTTATATCTGGGTCCGAACCGGGGTGTACATATGATCCGTGTCGCCAATCGCGTCTTCTTAATCGGGATGGCTGATCGGCATATGGAATTATTAGCGGAGATTACTGCCCCGGAGGTGATCGCTGAAGCGGAAAGGGAAGCTTCAGCCGCTCAACAAAAGGACGGGATTCCATCATATAAGGATTTTTCCTTTTATTTGCAGCGGATTTTACGAATGAAGAATAATAAACCGGATACTTCCGGTAGCTCCCGTGTGCAGGATGAGTTAACCAAATTTAAAGGCTTCCGGGATAGATAATTACGGGGATTAAGGAGAAGACGATGTATAATTCGCGTTTAAAACGTTTCTACCTATGCATAAAACTTCTGTTGGGATTGGGATCAGTCTTCTCTTGTCCGAGCCTATGCTCTGCGCAGCCAGTGTTTCCCAGCATCCAGATTGGGGTAGGTCCGGCGGAAAATCCGCAGCAAGTGGCGTCCAGCATACAGATTCTTGCCCTAATTACTATTATTTCTCTGGCCCCGTCCATCTTAATGATGACTACAGCTTTCATCAGAATAGTGGTAGTCTTATCTTTTACCAGGAATGCGATGGCTCTGCAACAATCTCCGCCAAACCAAGTATTAATTGGCTTGGCTTTGTTTATCACTTTTTTTGTAATGGCGCCTACCTGGGCGAAAGTGCAAACCCAAGCCCTTACTCCTTTTTTGGAGGGAACAATTACTCCGGAAGAGGCTTTTGACCGGGCGGTAGGACCGGTGAAGGAGTTCATGTACAAACAAACCAGACCCAAGGATTTACGACTCTTTTTGAAACACGGCCGGATTGATCGGCCACAAAGCTTGGAAGACATACCGCTGCATACGTTAATTCCGGCATTTATCATCAGTGAACTACGGACCGCTTTTATGATGGGTTTTCTGTTATATGTTCCATTTTTAGTAATTGACATGATCGTGGCCAGCACCCTGATGTCTATGGGGATGTTAATGTTGCCCCCGGTCATGATCTCCATGCCGTTTAAGATTCTCCTTTTTGTAATGGTTGACGGGTGGAACTTGGTGGTCAGTTCGGTTCTGGCTGGTTTTCGTTAATTAATAGGCTGAAAAAATAGCGGATAAGCACACTGCAGTAATCTTATCTAGTTAAACGGTGGTGGCAAAAAAATGGATGATGTCATGGTCGTCAGTATTATACGCCATGCTCTGACCACTATTCTACTGGTTGCCGGGCCGATGTTAGGCTCGGGTCTGCTGGTCGGGTTGCTCGTTAGTGTCTTCCAAGCCACAACCCAGATCCAAGAACAGACACTCTCTTTTATCCCGAAGATAATAGTAATCTTTTTGATGCTGGCAATCTGCGGGCCATGGATCTTGCGAACGCTGTTGGACTTTACCAGCGAGATCTTCCTTTATTTGGAACAGATTCACAGATGGTGAGGTAAGTAAGGTTGAACCTGGCAGAATGGACTGAACTACAATTCGTCTTTTATCTCTTGGTATACTCCAGAGTCTTCGGCCTCTTGCAAACCGCACCGGTCTTCCAGAATAAGGGTATCTCGGGGTTTCTCCGTTCCGGATTGGCGCTCTTTGTTTCGTTAGTGATCTTTCCGCCGCTGGCAAGCATGACAGATATTAGTCTGCCTAATATCGGAAGTTTTCTTCTGTTAGTCTGCGGAGAGTTAATCATCGGTTTGACTATTGGTTACATATTGAACCTGGCTTTTGCCGGAATACAGTTAGCCGGATCATTTATTGAGACACCGATGGGCTTAGGCATGGTTAATGTGATTGATCCGCAGTATGGAGGACAAATTCCCATTATTGGTCAGCTTTTTCAACTCATCGCCTTATGGCTGTTCTTGCTGGTCAACGCCCATCATTTACTCTTTGACTTTCTCTTGATGACCTATAGGCTACTGCCAGTCGGTGAAGTGCTCAATATCAGTAATGGCGCTACCATGATCCTGCAAGCCTTTAGCGGAATCTTCTGGCTCGGGCTGCAAATTGCCATTCCTATTATGGGAGTGCTTTTCCTGACCGACCTGGGCCTAGGGGTGCTGTCCAGGCTGATTCCGCAGATTAATGTGTTTGTGATCAGTTTTCCAGTAAAAATCTCCTTGGGACTGGTTCTGATTCTCCTTTCTTTACCGGTTTTTGTCAGGTGGCTGGCTCAGTTCTTTTCTTCCATCGGCAAATATTGGCCGGAGGCCGTCAGCATTATCAAGAGTCTGGCTGGCCCATAAGGAACTTTGTCTGGTCTGAAAATTAACCGGGATGTAATCGGGGTTATGGATCTGGCCGATGAAATGATGGGGAGCGAGTTACTGTGCTGGAAGTCAGGGAAGGGGAGAAGCTTTATATAGATTCTGCTTTTGATCTTCAATTCTTTGCGGATGAAGAAAAAACGGAAGAAGCAACGCCAAAGAAGAAGAGAGAAGCGAGGGAAAAAGGGCAGGTTCCCAAGAGTGTCGAATTAAGCACAGTGTGTACGCTGTTAGTTGGTGTTTTAGCACTTAATGCTTTTAGCAGTGGTTTTATCACCCGCCTTTATGAGTATATGAAATATAGTTTTTCCACACGTGTCCTTAATTATAACCTGACGGATCTCGCGGTGCATAATATCTTTACCACCAATCTATTGTTTATTATAACTTGTTTTCTTCCAATTGGGATCTTTGTTTTACTCGGCGGAGTGGCCGTGAATCTTCTCCAGACCGGTTGGCTCTTTACTACGGAGACCTTGAAGTTTAAGTTTGATAAACTCAATCCGATTGCCGGATTCAAGCGGATTTTCTCACCAAAGAGTCTGGTGCAGTTAGTGAAGTCCGTCTTTAAATTGGTTATTGTGGGCTGGGTAATCATGGGGACCTACCGTAAGCAAGCGCTGCCTTTGGCCGAGTTGTCTTTGCTCACCCCTTCGCTGCAAGCAGTCACCCGAATCTGGCGGATGATAATAAATATGATTATCAGAATCTGCCTGATTCTGCTGGTCTTAGCGATATTTGATTACATGTACCAGCGCTATGAATACCGTCGTAGTCTGCGAATGACCAAAAAAGAAGTGAAAGAAGAATTTAAACAGGCGGAAGGGGACCCGCAAGTCAAGGGTAGAATCAAGCAGAAACAACGGCAGCTGGCGATGAGAAGAATGATGCAACAGGTGCCAAAAGCGGACGTGGTGATTACCAACCCGACCCACTTGGCCATCGCCCTTTTGTATGACGAAGAAAAAATGACCGCTCCCCAAGTATTGGCTAAAGGGGAAGGGTTCATAGCAAATAAAATAAAAGAACTGGCTAAGGAGAACCGAATTCCCGTGGTTGAGAATAAGCCGTTAGCCAGGATGATCTATAAAACGGTGGAAATCGGTGATTTTATACCGCCTAATCTGTATCAAGCAGTGGCGGAAGTCTTGGCCTTTGTTTATAACCTACGCAAGAGGCGGAGTAGTGTTTAGAACGATCAGTCGTCTGATCCGGCAGGAGATATCCCTGACCCGGAAGGGACGGCTACAGATCTGTAGTGGGAATTGGTGAAAACATGGCGCAAAATATAAGTCGAAGATCATATCTATCCAGAATTGGCGGAAGCGGCGAATTGATCGCGGTGGGGATTATTATCATAATTTTAGGGATGTTCTTTATCCCCCTGCCTTCATTTATCTTAGATTTCTTCTTGTCGATTAATATTTCGCTCTCCTTTTTAATATTGTTATTAACCATGAATGTCCGCAAGACGCTGGAGTTTTCGGTCTTTCCTTCCTTGCTTTTGGTCACAACTCTTCTCCGGTTGGCCTTGAATGTCTCGTCCACCCGACTAATTCTGCTTCACGGTTATGCCGGACAGGTCATCCAAGCCTTCGGGGATTTTGTAGCCGGAAGCAATCCGGTGGTTGGCTTTGTGATCTTTATTATCTTAACGATCATTAATTTCATGGTGATTACTAAAGGCTCGGAACGCGTAGCTGAAGTGGCGGCCAGATTTACCCTGGACGCCATGCCCGGTAAACAAATGAGTATTGACGCGGATTTGAATGCCGGGCTCATCAATGAAGAGCAAGCCCGGGCCAGAAGAAGAGAGATTGAAAGGGAAGCGGATTTTTATGGGGCGATGGACGGGGCCAGCAAATTCGTGAAGGGTGACGCCATTGCCGGGATTATCATTACGATCATTAACTTACTCGGCGGACTGGCCATCGGTATCCTCCAAAGAGGACAGGATTTGGCAGGCGCGGCCCAAACTTACGCGCTCTTAACGGTTGGAGACGGTCTGGTTTCACAGGTGCCGGCGTTGCTGATCTCCACCGCCACCGGTATCTTGGTGACCAGATCCGCTTCAGAGGATGACCTAGGTTCCGATCTCAGCAGACAGCTTACGTTTTATCCGAAAATTATTGCGCTGGGGTCCGGAGTCATCGCTCTCTTTGGTTTGGTCAGAGGTATGCCGACCATCCCATTCTTAATGGTCGCTATCGTCTTGGCAGTCTTGAGCCGCTATTTAATTAGAAAAGAGGAGAAAATGGCTGAGGTGGAAACAGAAGAGAAGGCAGCCACAGCGGAGTTGGAGACACAACGTCCGGAGAATGTTTTAACCTTACTGACCGTAGATCCGATGGAACTGGAGATTGGCTACAGTCTGATTCCTTTGGTTGATAAATCCCAAGGTGGAGACTTGTTTGAACGGGTTAGTTTAATTCGGAGACAGGTTGCTTTGGAGCTGGGAATTATCTTGCCGCCCATCCGGATTAGAGATAATATGCAGCTTTCTCCCGGTCAATATCTGATCAAAATTAAAGGTGTTGACGTGGCGCAAGGAGAATTACTGACCAATTATTATCTGGCGATGGACGCCGGCGCCGTTACTGAAGAGATCGACGGAATTCCCACCAGAGAACCGGCTTTCGGTTTACCGGCCATCTGGATCACGGAAAAGCAAAGGGAAAAGGCGGAGCTTAACGGTTACACTGTGGTCGACGCTCCCTCGGTCCTGGTTACTCACCTTACTGAGATTATCCGGAACTATGCCCATGAATTACTGGGCAGACAAGAGACTCAGACCATGCTGGATCATATTAAAGAAGATTACCCAGTGGTCGTGGAAGAGCTGATTCCGAACTTGATGTCCGTCGGAGAGGTGCAAAAGGTCTTAGCACAACTTCTAAAAGAGGGTATTCCCATCAGAAATCTGGTTTCGATCCTGGAAACACTGGCAGATTATGCCCCGATGACCAAAGACACCGGGTTGCTCACTGAGTATGTGCGGGCGACTTTAGCCCGGCAGATTACGAAATTACTGGTGGGCGAGGAAAATATCTTATACGTCTTGACGGTGGCGCCAAAAATCGAACAAAGAATTCAGCAAGCGCAGAACGAAGGTCAACCCCTGGAACCCGCCTGGATCAACCAGTTTGACCAATCTTTGAGCAAGGAAGTTAAGAAGGTGATGGAAAACGGATATAATCCGGTGATCATGGTTTCGCCGGCGATTAGGAGATTTACCAAGAGTTTGGTGGAAAGACTCTATCCGAAAATTCCCGTTGTATCCTTTCAGGAGATCACCTCGGAGACTGATGTTCACTCATTAGGAATGGTAGGTGCAGGAGATTGAGGATCAAGAGATATGTGGCGGATACGGCGCAAAAGGCAATTATTCAAGTAAAACAAGATCTAGGAAAAGACGCCTTGATTTTGCACTCAAGACCTTTTAAAGAAGGGGGTTTTTTGGGCCTTTTTGGGAAAAAGCGTTTTGAGGTGTTGGCGGCGGTTGATGAAAATATAGAGCGCGCCCGTGTTAACTCTCACTTCTCCGTCGTTGCCAAGAAGGACTCAGCGCCGATGACTCAGGTAAACCATCAGGTAAACCATCAGGTTAACCCTCAGGTAAACTCCGTAGTAAAGTCCGAAGCAAAGCCGGAGAAGAGCAGTATCATCCCTGAGATTCAACTGCTGCGTAAAGAATTGGAGGAATTGAGGCAGGCGGTGGAGGAAGTCTCAAAACGGGTTCAGGCGGAACGAGACGAATCCTCCTTGGCGCCTCAAGAATCCCTAAAGCGCCAGTTGGAGCCGGAGACGTCTCGTACACACGAGACAAAGCAGAACACTACCGTACAGAAGCGGCGACTAACTCTTCCGGCGCCTGCGCCAATAAAAATAAACAGTAGGCCCACAGTGGTTGTGTTGATTGGGCCGACCGGGGTGGGTAAGACGACAACCATCGCCAAACTGGCGGCTAACTTTGCCCTCTTTGAAGGTAAATCCGTAGGTTTAATCACCATTGACACCTACCGGATCGCCGCGGTTGAACAATTAAAGACCTATGCTGAGATTATCAATCTGCCGATAGAAGTAGTGTATACAGTCGGTGAGTTTAAGAAAGCCCTTAGTAAATTGGGAGACAAAGATCTGATCTTGGTGGATACGGCGGGACGTAGTCAAAAAAACAAACATCATATCAAAGAATTAAAGCAGTTTTTAGCAGGTCGTAATCCCGATGAAACACATTTGGTCTTAAGCGCCAACACCAAGCTGGATGACTTGTTGGAGACGGCCGAGGCTTTTCAAGCGGTCTCTTATAACCGTCTGATCATTACCAAACTTGATGAGACCAATGAATTAGATAATATTATCGAATTTTTAGATAAGATTAATATTCCCATTTCCTATGTGACAACCGGTCAGAGTGTTCCCGAAGACATAGAAGTGGCGGTATCTGAAGTTTTTAAGCGGTTTATAGATAGGGAGTATAGCCATGCGTGACCAAGCAGAAAAGCTAAGAGAACTAGTGAATGAACATGCCAATAATAAGCAGAAAACCTCGGGGACCAGAGTGATCGCGGTGACCAGCGGTAAGGGAGGAGTCGGGAAGTCCAATCTCGCTGTTAATCTGGCGATTTACCTATCCACGCTGGGCCAGAAGATTACCTTGATCGATACGGATTTGGGTTTAGCCAATATAGATCTGATTCTTGGGATAACCCCCGAGTATCATCTGGGACATTTCTTCTCCGGGGAGCGTAGTCTTTCTCAGATTGTTATGGAAGGACCGGGTGGACTAAGAATTATAGCCGGCGGATCGGGTTTTCAAGAGTTGGCTGATATCAGTGAATGGCAGCTGGATAAGTGTTTGCAACAATTTTATAGCTTGGAAAAGAATTCCGATATAATACTCTTTGATACGGGCGCGGGGATCTCCAATAAGGTATTGCGCTTTGTGGTTGCGGCCAAAGAGGTGATGGTCGTGACCACTCCGGAGCCTACGGCAATCGCCGACGCATATGGCGTAATCAAGGTGCTGGCCAGGGAGAATTCAGCCTCCAAAGTTTATTTAGTCGTTAATATGGTGCATAAGGAAGACGAAGGACAGCAAGTGATGAATCGTTTGGTCATGGTGGCGGAGAAGTTTCTTGATTTCCCGGTGGAGCCCTTAGGGATGGTCTTTTATGACCCCGTTGTCACCCAAGCGGTAAAACTGCAGCAACCCTTCTCCTTAATGGATCCGCATTGTAAAGCCGCCAAGAATGTACAAAACTTGGCCCACAGAATCTTGTCTCTCCCAGAAGTTCCCGCCGGCGGTTTCATTTCCTTCTGGCGCCGGTTGGTGAAGATGAGGCATCTAGGAGAATAAGCCGGTTATTTTATGCTCAAAGATGGACCGGTTTATGATAAATATAAAGGAATTCCCGGTGGAAAAGTCTAAATTATTTATATATCCCGGAGGTGAATTGCTGTGGATACGTCACAATATCTAAATGTATTTATGGATGAGTGCCAGGAACATTTACAAATCTTAAATCAGTCTCTCTTGGATTTGGAGAAGGACCCGGAGAACATAGATATATTACATGCGATCTTCCGTTCAGCTCATACTTTGAAGGGCGCATCCGCCACTATGGGCTTTAATAAAATGGCCAATGTCACACATGCCATGGAAGATGTACTGGGGCTCTTGCGCAAACAGGAGCTTCAGATCGACCCGGAGATTATTAACCTGCTCTTTGATGCTTTGGATCTGTTAGAAGCTTTAGCGAAGGGAATTACCGAAGGAAGAGAAGAAGACATTGAAGTGGCCGGGATCTTGCAACGCTTGAAAAAGTATTCCCAGCAATCGGAGGAAGAGGTAACACCGGCCGATAGCAATGATCGGCGGAAGAAGCTTCAACTGCGTTATACTACGGAGGAAAAAGAGAATATCTTCAAATTGCTGGAGAGCGGGAGCTTCCTCTATCACCTGGATATTCAGTTGAAGAAGGATTGTCTCTTAAAAGGCGCCCGGGCTTTTATGATCCTGCGTGAACTGGAATCCGTAGGAACAATTATACGTACGATTCCGACCGCGAAAGAACTCGAGGATGAGCAGTTCGACCTAGAGTTCATCATCGGTTTGTGTAGTAAAGAACCGATTGAAAAAATCGTCAAGCTCGTAAAGAGGGTAACCGATGTCCAAGAAGTGAAAAGCGAGAGTGTGAAGGCGGAAGAGATTCTAATCGAACGAAGAGAAAGTAAACCGCAGTATGTGGAGACCGCCGCTGCAAAGATAGAAACTCCGGATAGTGCTGAACAGAAGAAAGATGAACCAGCCAAAAAATCTTCTTCCCCAGTTCACACCGGTCCTAATATCTATCCCACTGTCAGGGTGGATATTCGAAAACTCGATACTCTGATGAATCTCATTGCGGAACTTGTCATCAATCGTTCACAGATTGAACAATTGAGTTCCGAAATTAGAGATCAACGGTTGGAGGAGACAGTAGAGCACTTAAACAGGTTAACAATTGATCTGCGTGATCAGGTTCTTAAGACCAGGATGGTCTCGATCGATCAAGTCTTTTCACGTTTTCCAAGGTTGATCAGGGATCTGGCCAAAGGCACCCAAAAAGAGGTGGAATTGCGGCTCAGTGGAGTCGATACTGAGCTGGATCGGACGGTAATTGATGAAATTGGGGATCCCCTGGTTCATATCATTCGTAACTGCGTCGATCATGGGATTGAAAAACCGGAGGAGCGGGAAGCCGCTGGTAAACCCAGAACCGGTGTGGTGGCGTTGGATGCTTACCAAACAGGAAACAGTGTGATCATCACTGTCGCAGATGATGGAAAGGGTATGGATCCGGAGAAAATCGGCGCTTCTGCGGTTGAGAAAGGGTTTATCACCAAGGATGCGCTGAACGATCTCTCCGATCAGGAGAAGATTAACTTGATCTTTTTGCCCGGATTCTCGACGGCAAAAGAAGTCAGTGATGTATCCGGACGGGGTGTGGGGATGGATGCGGTCAAAAACAAGATCTCTGCTTTGGGTGGTGTAGTAAGTATTAGTTCGGTACCGGGCGAGGGAACCAAATTTACTATCCAATTGCCCTTAACCCTGGCGATCATCCAAACATTAATGATTCAACTGGGCGAAGAGGTTTATGCCATCCCTACCAGCTTTGTTGATCAAACAATCAGTGTAAGTAGGAAAGATATAAAAATCCTCCGTCATCAGGAGGTGACCCTCTTGCGCGGGGAGGTTATCCCGCTCTTGCGATTACAGGATTATTTGGGAATTCAGGGCGCTAAAAATTCCGACCTGGATGAGTTGGATGTGGTGGTCTTTAAAAGCGGCGAGAAGCGGGTGGGATGTGTGGTAGACAGTCTCCTTCGTCAACAGGACGTGGTCATCAAATCTTTAGGCGGTTTCTTGGGAGATATCCCCGGGATTGCCGGCGCTACTATCTTGGGTGACGGAAGAGTAGCCTTGATTCTCGATCTGAGAGACGTAGCCTGATTCTGAAAAAAGTCTTAGGGGGGAGAAACTTGAAGAAAGAAGAAGTAAGAGAAGAGACTACGCAGTTGGTAGTCTTCAAATTGGGAGAGGAAGAGTTCGGAGTCAATATTCTCCAAGTACGTGAAATTGAAAAACTAGATCAGGGCTTGACCAGAGTGCCAAAAGCTCCCCATTTTGTCGAGGGTGTTATTAATTTGCGGGGTGAAATCATCCCCATTGTTGATCTACGGAAAAGGTTTGGGTTGACCCTGCCGCCTTTGGGCTTGGATTCCAGGGTGATTATTGTGGAGGTCGGGGAGGAGGCCGTAGGCATGCTGGTCGACGCCGTGGTCGAAGTTTTACGGGTTCCTGTCTCCGCCATTGAATCCGCTCCATCCATTACCAAAGGAGTTAATTCGTATTATTTGGCCGGTGTGGCCAAGATTGAAGAACGGCTGATTGTCTTACTCAACTTAGAACGGGCGTTAAGTCCGGAGGAGGCCGAGGAGTTATCAAAGGCTGAATTGGGGTGATAGGTGATGACGCAATTTGCGGATCTTAGTTCAATACAGCTTGATGCCATGAGAGAAGTGGGTAACATCGGCGCCGCGCACGCGGCAACGGTTCTTTCACAATTGCTCAAGCAAAAGGTTCAAATGTCTGTGCCTCGGGTTAGCGTTACCCCACTGACTGAGGCGGCGGAATTTATTGGAGTTCCGGAAATGCCTATGGTCGGCGTCTATCTTAGAGTATTTGGTGACGCTCCCAGTAAAATACTGTATCTTTATCCAAAGGAGCAGGCGTTGTTCTTAGCCGGGCTGCTCCTGGGAGAGACGTACAAAGTCCGAAACATCCTCGGAGAGATGGAGGTTTCCGCTTTAAAGGAGATCGGTAACATTCTGACCGGCGCTTATGTCAACGCTTTTTCCAACTTTACAAAGCTTAATATGATCTCATCAGTACCGGCCCTGGCCTTTGATATGGTTGGAGCGATTGTAAATACAGTCTTGGCTGATCTGGGTGAGGTAGGCGATTATGCCCTGATTATTGAGACCAAGTTAACCACAAGTGATTCCAGTATTGATGGACATTTCTTTTTAGTACCGGATTCGGATTCCTTGGGCGTAATCTTGAAAACGTTAGGAGTGAATGGCGAATGTCAGAACTCATCCGGGTCGGGATGTCGGAAATAGCCTGCTCCCGTTCGCCGGATGTGTTAGCCACTTATGGCTTAGGCTCTTGCGTAGGGGTTTGTGTTTATGATCCCCTGCTGAAGATCGGGGGGATGGCCCACGTAATGTTGCCTGATAGTAGTTTATCCAAGACAGTGGCGAATAGGGGCAAATTTGCCGACACTTCTATCGCCGATCTAATAGCCGAATTAACACAGATGGGAGCATTAGTCCCCCGCATGGTAGCTAAGATTGCCGGAGGTTCCCAGATGTTTGCTTTTATGGGAAAGGATGATAAACTGCTGATTGGTCCCAGGAACGTGGCGGCAGTGGAGAACGCCTTGGCTCAGCAAAAGGTTAAGCTATCCGCCAAGAATGTCGGTGGAAATGTGGGCCGCTCAATCTTGTTTGATTTGGCGACCGGAGAGGTAACCGTCAAGATGTTGAACTCAGCGGATATCATTTTATGAGAGGAGTTTACCCGAAAACGTAGAAATTATTATTATCAGAATATTACAACGGATAGGTAGGGGGGTATATAATGAGTCAAGGGCGGGAAGAACGGCTTTGGCGGGAATTTACAGAAAGCAAATCTGAAACTGCCCGGGAAGCCCTGATCCTTGAGTATGCTCCACTTGTGAAATATGTTGCCGGCAGGATTGCCATTGGGTTACCGCCTAATGTGGAATTTGATGATCTGGTCAGTAGCGGAATATTTGGCTTAATGGATGCCATCGACAAGTTCGATCCGGAGCGGGGGATAAAATTTGAGACTTACGCCATTGCCAGAATTAGAGGCTCGATCTTGGACAGCTTACGCAGTAATGACTGGATTCCCAGGTCTGTGCGGCAAAAAGCCAAAGATTTAGAACGGGTCACCCTAGAGTTGGAAAACCGTTTGGGACGTTATGCCACGGATCAAGAGATTTCTGAGGCTTTACATATTACCTTACCCGAGTTTTATCAAATGTTAAGCGAAGTGAGTTGTACGACCTTGGGTTCATTGGATGAACTTTGGATTACCAGGAAACCGGATGATGACAATGTACGGGTCTTGGACCTGGTTGAGAATGAAGGAAGTTCGGACCCGGAGATCCAAGTTGAGATCGAAGAATTAAAAAGCGCGCTTTTTCAAGCCATCGATAATCTCTCAGAGAGAGAACGCATGGTTATTACTTTATATTATTATGAGGGCTTGACTTTGAAAGAGATCGGGAAGATCCTGGAGATCTCCGAATCTCGTGTGTCGCAGATCCATACTAAAGCCATTTTCAGATTACAAGGGAGATTAAGTAGATGGCGTTCGGCTGCGGCGATTTTTTAGTCTGGGGGGAGATGGATCATGAGCGAGGTAAATAAAGATAAACTTAATCCGGATAAAATTCTACAGGATATAATGAAGCCGGATTTAATTGTGCTTGAGGTATCTCAGGATGAGATGAAGGCTTACCTTCATCTGGAAAAACCTGGTAGCAACGAAGAATGGCCTACTTATGAAGAGGTGATGGCGAAGATTAATGAGTATGGGATCGTCTTTGGCTTGAAGGATCTGGTAGTCAAGCGGGTAGTGGAGGAGAAGATTACTTCTCCGGTATTGATCGCCGAAGGACAGGATCCTGTCCGCGGGGAAGATGCGCAAATCAAATATTTATTCGAGACTAACCGGATGAAGCTTATTCCCAAGGAACTTGAGAACGGACGGGTTGACCATAGAGAACTTTCACTGATTCATAATGTAAAAAAAGGCGATAAACTAGTTGAGCGAAGACCACCGACTCCCGGAATCCCCGGTCAAACCGTTACAGGTAAGGAGTTAAAAGCCAGGCCAGGTAAGGATATGCAGGTTATTGCCGGGAAGAATGCCGCTTGGAATGAGGAGAAGACGATCCTGACCGCCACAATTGATGGTGAACCCAGCTTGGTCGGGCGGAAGGTTTCCGTGCAAGATCTACACCGGGTGGCCGGTAATGTCGGCTATGGTACTGGAAATATAGATTTTACCGGTAGCGTGCAGGTCCGGGGTGATGTAGAAAATGGTTTTACTGTGAAGGCAGCCGGTGATATTTTTATTTATGGGAATGTAGACGGAGGTTTTCTTTATGCGGACGGGAACATCACGGTGAACGGCGGGATCATCGGTCAAGATAAAACTATAGTTCAGTGTAAAGGGGATCTTTATGCCCGGCACATCGAACGTTCTAAAGTTGATGTGTTAGGCAACATTCAAGTGCGCGACACAATTATTCATAGTCATGTGAATTCCGGCGGTAAAATCTCTTTGGGTACGCAAAAGGGATTAATTATGGGTGGAGTAGTCCGGGCTAAAGAAGAAATCAGCGCACAGGTGCTTGGTTCCAGGATGGGCACTATTACTGAAGTAGAGGTGGGGACGGATCCGGCCTCACGTTTAGAATTGAACGACATCGAAAAACGCCTGGCCGAACTGGAAAAAGAAATGGACAAAGTAGAGAAGGCTTTGGTAATCTTGAATAAGCAGGGCTTTAATCTTCCACCGGAAAAAGCTGAAATGAAGGCCAGGATTACGCGGACTAGTTTTGTGATGAAAGGTGAAAAGCGAAAACTGGAAGCCAGAAGAGACGAAATCCTGGAAGAGATGACCCAGAGGAGTGTGGATCGGGGACGGATTAAGGTACAAAGAATTATCTTTCCTGGTGTCAGAGTAATAATCGGCAAGGCGGTCCGGATCTTCCAAGACGAGGTGCGTTATTCCATCCTGACCTACCACGAAGGGGAGGTAGTAGTACAGTCTTACCGGTAAGGGGGTGTTAGTATGTTGGGGCCTCTGGATGTACAGGTGTTAACCAATCGCACCATGGAAATCCAGAAAACGCAAGGCGCCGCTCTCCGTCAACCTCAGGATGAAAGAGAAAGGGCTCAGATTCGCTTGGAGCAAGAGATTCAAAGGCAGGAAAGGCAAGTTCACCGGAAGGAGCAGATGGTGGATGGGCGAATCGATCAACGTCAGCAAAGAAGCAGAGGAGAGAGGAACTTTAAACAGAAACGAACGCCCGTAGAGGAGAAAGCCCAGACATTACCGGAAAAGAATGACGCACAGTCACAGAAAGCAGATTTTAGGGGACGCATCATTGATATTCAGGCTTAACCCACTAAGGGGGATCAAAAATGTCTTGGTTTGCTGTGGTAATGTTTTTCTTCTATTTTCTCTGGGAAAAACGAAAGCTGAATAAGAGACTCAAAGCGACTATTACCAGGTTGGAACAGGTTGAAGAGTTATTGTTGGAGATGTGTGGGCTCATCGAACCCTTTGAAGAAGAAGCGGCGCTGATTTCCAAGGAAAAGAAGGAACAGGAGAAATCTACTGATTCACCGGTGGAAAGGAAAGAGGATTCCGCGTACGAGCCCGCAAAACAACCCGTTATAGCAGAAGCAGGGGATAAACAGCAAGAACCTGTCCCTAGAACTAAGGCGCAAGACGTTGGGGGCGGTTCTTTTTTATTCGAGGAGCGGACAGCAGAGGGGCCACCATCAGAAGGAGAACCGGTTGGCTCCACACCTGCGGAGACAGGAGGCCGGATCGAACCGGAGGCAGTTGAGGATCAGAAATTCTCCCTGCCAAAAACGGCGGTAGAGGAAACGTCGAAAGGTTCAACCACTGGTACTTCAGCGAAGAGTAAAGGGGGCAGTAAATCTTCGCCCGGCTCAACCACGCGTAAGCGAAAACCTGCGCCGAAGAGGCATGCCGGAACCGAACAGCAGGAAAAAGCCGGTAGCCCACAGCGAGCGGAAGAAACAGTTCAGCAGCGAAAAAAAGCAGAAAATCGGAAGAAGGCTCAAACACAGCCGTTAGATGCGAAGAAAGATCCTTCCGGCAGTAGCTTTATCGCCCCAGAACCGATCAATCCCAGCGCAAATAAGCGCCAGATGATCATTGACTTGAGCAATGAAGGGGCCCCGATCAAAGAAATCGCCAGACAAGTGGGGATGGGCCAGGGAGAGGTGCAGTTGATCATCGATCTGTATTCCAAAAAATAGAATTTTTTTGTTACAGAGGAAGGCGAGATTACCCCGAAAACTTGGAGTTATCAAAAATTAACATACCGGCTGGATAATTTTCGCTCCCACAAAAGGGTTCCGTCTTCTTTTGTGGAAATTTAATAAGAATATATTTATCCGGATGAATTGTAAAGTATATTGAAGGAAATATATTACTCTTGTCATTTGTTTTGTGGATAATACCGAGTGTTCAACGATATAACAGTCTCTTGTAACTGGTCTTAACTTGATATACGGAATAGGAGGAGCATTTATGCTTCAATTTGAAGTGACCAACCAACAGTTTGCTTCGATCAAAGTGATCGGTGTCGGGGGTGGCGGCAGTAATGCGGTAAACCGGATGATTGAAGCGGGTTTGCAAGGTGTGGAGTTTATTGCCATTAACACTGACGGACAGGCTCTTCTGCGCTCGAACGCCGACATCAGACTACGCATTGGGGACCAGTTGACTAAAGGTTTAGGAGCGGGCGCTAATCCGGAGATTGGACGGCAAGCCGCTGAAGAGAGCAGAGATGAGATTGTCAAGGTATTACAGGATGCGGATATGATTTTTGTCACTGCCGGGATGGGCGGGGGAACAGGCACTGGGGCCGCTCCGGTTATTGCCGATATAGCCAAAGAGATGGGCGCCCTAACGGTCGGTGTGGTTACCAAACCCTTTAGTTTTGAGGGAAAGGTCCGAAAAACCCAGGCGGAAGAGGGAGTCAAATCTTTAAAAGATCGCGTGGACACCTTGATCACCATTCCCAATGAGCGCTTGTTACAGATTGTCGATAAAAAAACTTCTATTGTCGACGCTTTTCGCATTGCCGATGATGTATTACTCCAAGGTGTGCAGGGGATCTCCGATTTAATCACCATTACCGGATTGATCAATGTGGATTTTGCCGATGTGAAGACAATCATGAGCAATGCCGGATCAGCCTTGATGGGTATTGGCTTGGCCAAAGGAGATAACAGAGCTTCTGAAGCGGCCAAAACCGCTGTTTCATCACCATTATTGGAAACCTCCATTGAAGGAGCAAAAGGAGTTCTTTTAAATATTACCGGTAGTTCCAATCTGGGTCTCTTTGAGATTAACGAGGCAGCCGCCATCGTTACTGAGGCTGCTGATCCGGACGCTAATATTATTTTTGGCGCTGTGATCGATGAAGAGATGGGAGATGAAATCCGGGTTACTGTGATCGCCACTGGTTTTAACCAACGGAAAGCCGAACGTTTGGGCTTGGATGATTTAGAGATTAAGTCATTTACCGACACCGGAGAGCTTGAAGTTCCAGCTTTTCTGCGTAAAAAAGGCTGAGCGCCTGCGTTGGCTGGACTATATGATACGTGCGCTATCCCGCACCTATCTAAATGATATATGTAGCGGATGAGGATGGTTATCCTTTATGCTGTCTGAAAATGGCGTTTCGCCATTTTCTTTCGTTTTAGGAACCTCCGTCAAAATCCGGGCTTTTATCATAAGATATTGGGTTTTTCGTCGATTTTGACATCCAGCCGTACATACGCACGGATGGCTTCTATTATGGCTGATGAAAATAAACCATATTTTATAAAGGATATGCTATCTACCAATGGTATCATCTAACAAAGGGGAGTTGTGATGGTCAGAGAGGTTTTTATTGATGAATGGTTGATTGGCGCAATGATCAGTTGGGTGATGAATGCTCTTTTATTATGGGCGACAGGAAGGATCTTTTTTCGGAAACAAGCTCAGCAAAAAGCCAAGACCTGGCGATTAGTACTTGCAGGATTCTTTGGAGGCGCTTACTTCTTTTATTTTTGTTACCGCTGGGAGATTGGATTGTTGGGCCAAGAAGAACTCCTCTTTTTTATCGGTACCGGGATTGTCATGAATGCCATAGCCTTTACACAGCTGCGTAAGAGACAATGGATTATTGAGTTAATCAAAACCACCGGGCTCTTCTTTGTGCTGGCTATTATGACCGTGGGTATTACTTCGCTCGTCTATTACTTATATCAGTTCTATTTTCACCGGGTTTTACGGGGATGGGAGATCGTAATTGTCAACGTCTTCTCTTTATTGGTCTTGACCGAGCTGGGATGGGGACTGGTTCATGAGACTATCTGGGAGAAGAGTTGTCTGGTACCGTTGAAGATTACCATCGCCGACCGGACCGTAGAGCTTCCGGCTCTGCTTGATACAGGAAATTTGCTCGTTGATCCGATTACCAAGAATCCAGTGGTAATGGTAGAAGTCCATTCCATTGAGGATCTTCTGCCGGAAAAAATCAGGAGGTTATCACATACTATTTTACAGGGGGATCTACCTAATGAGGAAGAACTTGATTTACCACTGGACTGGCTGGTGCGGGTCAGGTTTTTATCCTTTAAGAGCGTAGGAAGGGAGAAAGGTTTCTTGCTGGGCATTAGGCCGGATGAGGTGAGAATTGGAGGACAGAGTACCGGAAAACAGGCTCAGGTGATCATCGGTCTTTATCATATGGATTCAGTAGAAGACCGGAATTATCAGGCGTTATTACCTGGAATACTATTGGCTGCGGAATAAAGTGTGTTACAGCGTATAACATAAGTTATACGCTGTGTTCTGTGTTGAACGCCTCGTTTTTCTGGCTATTGGGAAGATCCTGGAGGGGGTATGATTCATGATGAGAAAAATTTGGATTAGAATCAAGCTCAACTTGCAGTTGCTGGTGGTTCGCATCTTACAAAGATTATCGTTATATCCGGACAAAATATTCTATATCGGGGGGAGCGAAGCTTTACCGCCTCCTTTAAGCGCTGATGAAGAAGGGTACCTGCTGGAGAAGTTGAGAACCGGCGATCGGGCGGTACGGGGCTTATTGATCGAACACAATCTGCGCTTAGTGGTCTATATTGCCAGAAAATTTGAGAATACCGGGATTGGAATTGAAGATTTAGTGTCCATTGGGACGATCGGTTTAATTAAAGCGGTCAATACTTTTGATCCGGAAAAAAAGATCAAACTAGCCACTTACGCTTCACGGTGCATTGAAAATGAAATTCTCATGTATTTACGGCGTAATAATAAAACCCGTTCTGAAGTATCCTTTGACGAACCGCTTAATATAGATTGGGACGGTAATGAATTACTCCTCTCCGATGTATTGGGAACGGAGAATGATTCAGCCTATAAGCATTTAGAGGAGGAAGTCGATAAAAATCTTTTGCTGACTGCCATGTCCAGCCTGTCCGGGCGGGAAAAGTCCATTGTTGAACTGCGTTTCGGCTTGAAGGACGGGATTGAAAAGACCCAAAAAGAGGTGGCTGATTTTTTAGGGATTTCTCAGTCATATATTTCCAGACTGGAAAAGAGAATTATTAGAAAATTGCAGAAAGAGATGAAAAAGTTGGGATGATTTTCATGAAAAAAAAAGGATTTTACCGCAAAAAGACGAAAATTATCTTAAGTTATTCATCCATTAATTATTTTAGATCATAGAGAGGGGAACATTCATCCATGTCTCATCAGCAGAAAACACCCAAAGATACACTATTAGTAAAGTTGTTAACTCCCGGTCCCTTGTATGAATTATGGTTAAAACCTCTCAAAGAACAGATGACAATCCTCTTAGACTTTTTTGTGCTGGTTTTTTTGGCCGGATTGTTCACCCTTTTGTTTATAAAATCACTATACGGAATCATAGCCCTATTTGTCGCTGTATTCTTAATCTTCCTGTATATCCGGTCTTTTTTGAAACTGTCGGTAAATAACTTCTTGTCTGAGGTGGAAGAAACCGCCTTTCTCTCAGTAAAAAAGGCGGTTAACTCTGAAACGCTTGAAGAGACTTCACAAGAATTGAACAGAGTTTTGACCGAGTTGAGGGAGGCTTTTACACAGACCGTAGCCACTATAGAGCAGTTGAAGAAGGCGGATCAGGAGCAAGCGGATTCTACTGATTCAATTAATGGTGTTATTTCGCAGATTAGTAAGGTATTCTTGAATTTTCAACAATGGTCCGGGAAGATTGCTGATTACGCGCGTAAGGTGACGGAGGTAGCAAACTGCACTTCAAATGAGCTGAGAGCCGGCTTTGAAGAAGTAAGCTCCACTCTATCGGTGGTTATCGAGAATGTGCGCAGGTTTTCCGGCATGACGGACCGGTTCTTTCGTTTGGAAGAGGAGATCAACAAGATTGATTCGGTGTTGGAAACGATCCTCCGCATCAATGAACAGACGAACCTATTATCACTCAATGCGGCTATCGAGGCGGCAAGGGCTGGAGATTCTGGTCGCAGCTTCGCCATAGTGGCCGATCAAATCGGGAAGCTGGCTGAGGAGACTAAGGAAGCAGCCGAGGAGATTAAGAACATCACTGACGCGATCCGCCAGGCCACTTCCGGTTTGAACGGGGTATTCACTTCAGTGGAAGCAGAGGTTAGTTTACTTCCTGGACGTACGCAAGATTTCCATACTCTATGTGGGAGGGTGGAAGAATTATGCCAGGAAATTATTAAAGTCTCAACGGATATGGAGAAAACCATAGGACAGCAGGAGCATAATTCTGATCAGGTTAAGCAGGAACTTTTACAGATTAAGTCGATCTCCGGACGGATCAAGGAAGATTTTGATCGCAACAAACTCGCTTTGCATTCTCTCTATGCCCAACTAGACCAGGTAGTAAAAGTCAATGATCACCTGTTACTGAACATCAAAAAATTTACAGATCAACTTTCTACACAGATGCAGGAGTTAAATGAGGTTTCGCGAAAAGTGCTTAATATAGTATAATAAGTATAGTAAAGGTTGAGGGTGTATGACTATAGCTAATCTGTTTACTATTATTCGTCTTTTATTGGCGCCCATATTGTTATGGGCTTTTTCCACTTCTGATCGGTGGATCGTGATCCTGATTCTTTCCATGGCCGCGCTCACTGATTTTCTGGACGGATGGGTAGCCAGGAAATTTAATCAAATCAGCATGCTTGGGAAGATCCTTGATCCGATTGCCGACAAATTGACTGTAGGCTTTTCCCTGCTTGGACTAGCGATCTGGAAGGACTTTCCCTTTTGGGTAGCCATTATCTACTTCATTAAAGAAGCGCTTCAGATTTTTGGCGGTGCTTATCTCTATTATAAAAGGGCGGAGATCCAATCTAGTAACTTATGGGGCAAAGCAGGAACTTTTCTATTCTTTACCGGGTTCTTCCTTTATTTCTGGCTGGAAACCGTTGGTATCGCCTGTATTGGCTTGGGCTTTTTCGTCTCTTTCATCGCTTTATGCACTTATACTAAAGCCGCACTTAATAGAAAGTAATATTTTCAATGGTTGTGAAGGGAAGCTTTTATAGACCTTCCTTGGCGGCGCTAAGGAAGGTCTATAAAAAATACTAAGGTTACCGGTCCACCGGCGTCCACCGGAGGGGAGCGGTTTTTTTCAATCTTGGACAAAGCAGGCGCTGGGGGATCTGTAGTATTACGGAACTAGTTTCCAGAAGAGTAAGGCATAATCCGGAGACACCGGGGAGCAGAATATAAAGGTCGTAAATAGAACATTACGCACACAAGGGGCGTAGGACGTGTTTATCTTGGAAAGGAGCTTTTGCTGTTGGCATCGGTTTTTTTAGTCTCCATCCTTCCGGGAATTCTCTGGCTTTTTTACTTTTATCGAAAGGACCTTCATGAACCGGAGCCCAAAAAGCTTATAGGACAAGTCTTCCTCGGCGGTATGTTGATGGTCTTCCCGGCCGGGTATTTAGAGGGATTCGGCCGGGCCGGGTTGGCGTTCGCCCGGGAGTCCGGGGATCTTTTTCTGCTCTTCTTTTATTCTCTCTTTTTAATCGGCTTGATTGAGGAGGGTTTAAAGTTTCTAGTATTAGGAGTTGTGCTGAGACCCTTCGGGGAATTGGATGAGCCGGTTGATGGGATGATCTATGGGATCACTGTTGGCTTGGGTTTTGCCGCTTTGGAGAATCTTCTGTATACTCAGGCTCTCGGAATTCAGGTAGGCTTATGGAGAGCCGTGGTTACCTCTTTGGCTCATGCCGCCTTTACCGGTTGGGGGGGCCGGCTTTTGACCCGGTCTGACCGGGCTTCCCGGTTCCGGCGTTTTTTGGGTGGTTGGTGGGTGGCCCTCTTTTTTCACGGGTTGTATGATTTTCTGTTACTCACGGGCGTTTCCTTCCTTTCCTGGAGTGCCTTTCTACTCGCTGGCGCCTTACTCTATCTTTTACTGAGGGAAATCCATAGAACTGTTTCCGCCTCACCCTTTCGCCCGGAAAAAGGTTGATTGTTACAGACTTAAAGGGTATACTTTTATTACAAGCGCACGCAAGTTATTTGCGTGTTTTTGCGCATTAATATTCCCTAATAAAAGAGGTGGTATCATGGCAGGTCATTCCAAATGGTCAACGATAAAAAGGAAGAAAGAAAAGACCGACGCCCAGAAGGCCAAAGCCTTCACTAAGATCACCAGAGAAATCATTGTGGCAACCAAAGCGGGAGGAGGTGATCAGGAGGCCAACTTCAAGCTGAGAATGGCTATCCAAAAGGCTAAAGAGGTTAACATGCCTAATGATAATATTGCCCGTGCCATTAAGCGAGGACTGGGGGCCAGTGAGAGCGAGCAATATGAAGAAATAATCTATGAGGGTTATGGACCGGCGGGTGTAGCCTTTTTTGTGGAGGCTTTATCCGATAACCGTAACCGGACGGCAAGTGAAATACGGTACATCTTTTCCAGAAACGGTGGCAACCTGGGAGAAACTGGCTGTGTTTCCTGGTTGTTTGAGCAGAAGAGCCAAATTCAAATTTTAAAGAAAGAAGCCAAGATCTCCGAAGAAGACCTTTTTGAATTAGCCATAGAAGCAGGAGCCGATGATTTGGAGCAAGAGGACGAATACTACGTAATTACCGGCGCTCCCGCTAACCTGGACTCCATTCGCCGGAAGATCGAAGAACAGGCGCCGGTGGAACGGGCAGAACTTACCTATATTCCCCAAAATACGGTTACTGTCACCGGAGAGGATGCCCAGACGGTGGTTAGACTCTTTGAAGCCTTGGAAGAGCATGATGATGTGCAAAATGTTTATGCCAATTTTGAAATCGATGATGAAGAATTAAAGACTATGTGACAGAAAAGGCCAGGAGTATTGGTGGTAATTCAGTCTTCATCCCGGTTTGATAATAACTAATAATTTCTGCCTTAAATTGGGAATGCTAACGGTAATAAATCAGGTTGGAGGGGATCTTTAATGACAATTTACCGTCGGCATCTCCCTTACATAATCGGAGTAATTATCGGATTAATCATCGTTTTTGCCATAGGTTTCTTTTATTCAGCTTCTGATTTTCCGCTGAAGAGAGGAGACCGTGTCCAGAAAGGGGGTCCGATCGCGCCAGAAGAAGCGCGCGCGCAAGAGCAAATACAGGTCCGTGTCATCGACTATTACCGCAGGTGCCACCATAATACGGTAAAAGTTCTCACCATCCGGGAAGAAGATTATCACAGCTTTCTCTCGGAGTTAACCTGTGACTGGGAAGCCAGAGGAGTCGCGGAAGAAAGGATTCTTACCAAGAGACTGAACACACTCTGTGAGAATTGTCAGCATCAAGAGCATTTGGGGATTTACCAAGATTATGTGGCGGTTTATCATGGAACCCCGGATTGCCCGGGTCCGGTTAAGGAAGTGACCGGGATTAGGGTAACGGGGTTGCCTGAAAATGAAGTGTTGGACTTAAAAACCGGAGTCCCCTATCGGGAGACAGAAGAAAAACTACTTATCCTCGAGGGTTATTCGGAATTGGCTGTGGAGAATCGCGGACGCTAAAGCACGCGCGGTATATTTTTTAGTTCATAACTCGTCCAGACCTACTGTCTCATCACTTTACCTCATCGTCACTCGTCCAGACCCACTACCTGATCACTCACTACCTCATCGTCTGGACAGAGGGGGAGCGTAAATATTTCTAGGGGGTGATCAGCCCCCTAGAAGATCAAAGCAGGAAACAGCCGTGCTTTGACCACAACGGGCCGTGATCCCGACCTGCGTGCCGGCTAAGAGAGATTCCTACCGGACCGACTACTGCAGCTATCGATCCTTCGCTGTAGTTATTTCAGAACCTCTCATAACCTTTACCCGAACCATAGACCTCCCTTTTTGCACTGGATGGAATACTGACAGTACGCAAGAGAAGCATAAAGCTCTTGACTCAGCTCCAGTGACTCATCTACACAACACAACCTCTGTCGCATCCCATAGACAAATCAGTGGAACCTTCGCTCCGGCCGAGTTCGATATGGATAAACTTACACCATATCCACCTCGACCTTTGCCCGACCTCCTCCAGCCGGTGGTAAACTACAGCTTTACCAGGGACCAGATTCAGTCTTCGTTCAGCCGGGTCACTTGCCTTCTTTATGTTAACCAAATTTTTGAGACCTAAACGCATTATTACTAGAAATTTTTAGCAAACTATCACTATAGATATGGGATTCTCCTGTATATAGGTGTGGTCTAATAAGGACCTGGTAAGAAATAGAAGGGTTTCGCCTCGGAAAGAGGTTTAAAAAAAGATTGGCCTAGGGAGGAAAACAATAAAGACAGTAGAATAATTATTAAATGTTACTTAATGGTTTAGGAAGCGTTGTAAAATGGTTAAATTTTAGGCTCCTGCCTGAACAGGCGGGAGCAAGCGACGGGTTTCGCGCGCGGACGCGGGCATCTGCAGAAGAGTTGAAAGCTTCTACAACCGCTTACTCTTACTGCCAGGCCTTCGGAGTCTGGAACAGTTAATAATTGATTGAAGCGAAGGTGGGGCAACTCTTTTCAGTTTCTATTTTTCTATTTTGAGGAGGGTGTTGGGTGAAGAATTACAGTTCCAATCAGTTAAGAAACCTTGTTTTAGTCGGGCATGGTGGGTGCGGTAAAACCATGTTGGCCGATGCGATGCTTTTTACGGCAAAAGCTACTGACCGTTTGGGAAAGGTTGATGAAGGCACTTCCGTGTTGGATTATGATCCTGAGGAGACCAAAAGAAAAATTTCAATAAATACGGTAGTAGCGCCTTGTGAGTACAATTCTTGTAAAATCAATATCCTGGATACCCCCGGGTTCTTCGACTTTATCGGCGAAGTAAAAAGCGCGGTAAAAGTAGCTGATACCGGTGTGATTGTCGCCTGTGCAGTCAGCGGCGTAGAGGTTGGCACCGAGAAAGGCTGGCGTTTCTTGGAGGAGAATGATGTAGCCAGAGTCTTCTATATCAACAAAATGGACCGGGAAAATGCAAATTTCCGTAAAGTTTTAGCTGCTTTACAAGATAAATTCGGATCACGGGTGGTCCCTGTTTATCTGCCAATCGGCGAAGCGGAAAACTTTCAAGGAATTGTGGATCTGATTAGAGGAAAAGCTTATATTAACGGTAAAGAAGGAGAAATCCCCGCTGAGTTGGAGAGTGAGGCTAAGGAGTACTATCATCAGTTGGTGGAAGCAGCCGCTGAAGCAGACGATGACCTGTTAGGCAAATATCTGGAGGGAGAAGAATTAACTCCTGCGGAGGTCATGACGGGTTTTAAAAAAGGCATAGCCGCTCGACTGATTTTTCCGGTATTTTGTGGTTCCGCGTTACAGAATAAAGGTATTGACCGATTTTTATTGGATATCACGGAGTTCTTCCCGTCTCCGCTGGACGTTGAGGCTATTAAAGTCCGCAAAGGATTAAGCGATGAAGAAACAGAATTGTCTCCGGGGGCCGATGGCGCCACAGCTGCGTTGGTCTTTAAGACCATGGCCGACCCGTTTGTCGGAAAACTAACTCTCTTTCGGGTCTATTCCGGTGTGTTGAAATCCGACTCCCATATCTGGAACGTCACCCGGAATCAAGACGAGAGAGTAGGGCAACTTTTTGTCATAAAAGGAAAGAACCAAGAACCTGTCTCCCAAATCACCGCCGGAGATATCGGCGCCGTGGCGAAACTGCAGTACACCGAGACCGGAGATACACTCTGCCTCAAGGAAAACCAGGTTATAATCCCTCCCATCGACTTCCCCCAGCCTAAACTTTCCATGGCCGTTGTGCCTAAAGGCAAAGGAGATGAGGAGAAGATCGGATCCGGCTTGGCCAGGTTAAGGGAGGAGGATCCTTCGATTAAAGTAGAGAAGGATACCACTACCCACGAATTAATCCTCTCCGGCTTGGGTGACCTTCATCTGGAAGTGATCACCAGCAAACTACAGAAAAAATTCGGTGTAGAGGTGGAATTAAAGACACCGAAGGTTCCTTATAAAGAAACGATTAAGGGAACGGTAAAGGTAGAGGGCAAGCATAAGAAGCAATCCGGGGGCCGCGGTCAATATGGCCATGTTTGGCTGGAGCTTGAACCTTTACCAACTGGGAACGGCTTTGAATTTGTGGACAAAATTTTCGGCGGCGCCGTTCCAAAACAATATATTCCTGCTGTGGAAAAAGGACTACGGGAGACAATGGAAGAAGGCATTCTGGCCGGGTATCCTGTGGTGGATATACGCGCGACTTTATATGATGGTTCCTACCATAGCGTAGACTCCTCTGAAATGGCCTTTAAAATCGCCGCCTCCATGGCCTTGAAAAAAGGGTTTATGGACGCTAAGCCCATTCTGTTGGAACCTGTGATGCTGATTGAAGTGACCGTGCCTGAAGAATTCATGGGTGATATCATGGGAGACTTGAATAAGAAGCGAGGCCGGATCCTCGGGATGGAACCCCAGGACGGTATGCAGATTATTCGGGCTCATGTTCCTTTGGCCGAGGTTTTCCAGTACTCAATTGACCTGCGTTCCATGACCCAAGGGCGGGGTGATTTTACTTTAACCTTTGACCACTACGAAGAAGTTCCGGGTAATATTGCCGAAGAGGTAATCGCCGCTGCAAAAGCCGAATAGTAAGCGATAAAGTAAATATCTGGTCTTTGTAGCTGAACCCCCTGAACGTAAGGAAATCTCCTTACATTCAGGGGGTTTTTTTCTTACTTCCTAATCTTTTCAACTTTGACTGAAGGTAAAAAATGTTTATAAAAAGAAGGAAATGAAAGTATTCTATAGAATTAATACTTATATTTATTTTCAATTTATTCCGTTTATAACACGGTGAACTGTATCTTCCTCACGTTAAAGAAAGGTTTATGTACAGAAAAGCATGGATGATTAGGGGCAGTATTGACTACGGCTCGTGCCCGGGTGGGTGCGAAGTAAATATTAGCGAGGTGGTGCCGACAATAAAGTTTCGTCTTTATTTATTCGCTGGGAATTATTTGGACGAAGGAGGAAACAAGGTGAAAAGAAGTTTGGTCTTGTCGATTCTGGTAGTTGTGTTGCTGGTTCTGCTAGTACTCATCGGATCGCAGATGCTTCCCGCGCGGGAGGAGAGAGAAAGAACCATCACGGTCTGGTGTTGGGATCCTGCCTTCAATATTTACGCCATGGAAGAAGCGGCAAAAATCTATAAGCAGAAGGAACCTCAGGTAAATATTGATGTGGTGGAAACACCCTGGGCTGATGTTCAGACTAAATTAACCACAGCGGTCCTTTCAGGGCAGACCTCCACCCTACCTGACATCTTACTAATGCAAGATAATGCCCTGACCAAAAACGTCATCAATTATCCGGGGACCTTTGTTGATTTAACTGATTCAGAGATTGACTTCTCGAAATTTGCCGATTACAAGGTAGCCTTGACTAAGGTCAATGGTAGAAACTATGCGGTACCGTTTGATAATGGGACGGCAATTAATGTCCTACGGGCCGATGTCTTACAGGAGGCTGGCTATACTGTAGAAGATTTCACCGATATTACATGGACCGAATACATAAAAATGGGCCGGGATGTACTGGCCAAGACCGGAAAACCTATACTGTCATGTGTGGCCGAGAGCCCGGATCTGTTGATGATCATGCTTCAGAGCGCAGGATCATGGCTTTTTGATGAGAATGGCGAAGTATACATCGCCAAGAATGATGTCTTACGGGAAGTAATTGACGTCTATATTGATATGGTCAAAAGTGGCGTACTGGTTCAAGTAAACGATTGGGAACAATATATCAGTTCATTTACTACAGGTACAGTGGCGGGTACCATTAATGGGTGCTGGATTATTGGCTCAATTACTGCTCAAACAGAGCATAAAGGTTTGTGGAGAATTACAAATATTCCCAGGCTGCCGGAGGCGGCCAAAGCTACTAACTATAGCAACCAAGGCGGCTCCAGCTGGATGGTATTGGCCACTTCAAAAAATGCGGATGTGGCCATAGATTTCCTAACCCATACTTTTGCCGGAAGTGTTGAATTATACGAAACAATCCTGCCTTCTTCAGGGGCGCTGGCTACTTATCTTCCGGCCGGAGATAGCCCTGTTTATAATGAACCTCATGAATTCTTTGGCGGGCAGGCAATCTATGCTAACATTACAGAGTATGCGGCTAAGGTGCCACAGGTGAAATATGGTGTTTATAATTACGAAGCAAGAGAAGCTGTAGGAACCGCCATTACACGGATCCTTTCCGGAATGGATATTGATTCCGCTTTACGGGAAGCCGAAGAAGCAGTGAAGTTCCTAATGGTAGCGGAATAAAGGGAGATATCTGTGAAGCATAAGTCATCAGCGCTATTTACTAATCAGGTTACAATATTTGATCTATAAACATATCTTCTTTGAGCAGGTGGGTATATGGAAACGTAATGCTTCAAAAGGAGAAGGAGCCTGAAAAAAGAGTAGGTCTGTTCACGGATATTGTCAGGTCTAACTGATTAATATTGAAGCGATGAGTAACACGGGTGGAGTTAAGCCATGCCCACCTGCTTGATTTCTCCAATAGGCTTCCAGATAGCGCCTTTTTTATGCCTTTTTGATTCGTAATAACTGTGGGGTCAGGAACGGCAAACCACCACACAAGAAGGAGGGATAATAATGGAAAGGGAATTAACACCGGATAAACAGAAACTGGAAAAAATGTTGATGAACGAAAAACCGACTAACGTGATGAAACTTAAGGTAAAGCAGAATATGATTGGGTGGGGGTTTGTTTTGCCTGCGGCCCTCCTTATCTTTACCTTCTATTTTTATCCAATATTCCGGGCTTTTATTCTGTCTTTTCAAACAGGGGTGGGAGCCAATATTCGCTTTGCCGGACTGGCTAATTATAAAAGAATCTTCCTGGACCCCTTATTCAAAACTTCCCTCAGTAATGTCTTTATTTATTTAGTCCTCCAGGTGCCAATGATGCTTTTTTTAGCTTTAATCCTGGCCAGTCTGGTTAATGATGAGAAGCTGAGAGGCAGGGGCCTCTTCCGCACAGCTCTATTTCTGCCTTGCGCTACTTCGTTAGTCTCTTACGCCATTATCTTTCGTTCCTTGTTCGCCCTGGATGGATTCGTCAATGCACTTTTAATGAATCTTTCCATTATAAGCAGGCCGATTAATTGGATTGGTCATCCATGGACAGCGCGGATTCTGATTGTAATCGCCCTCACCTGGAGATGGACCGGATATAACATGATCTTTTACTTGGCCGGTTTGCAGAATATAAACTTTTCTATTTATGAAGCGGCAAAAATCGATGGCGCCAATGCATTTTCCAGTTTTTTTCGGATTACCATTCCTCTTCTAAAACCCATTATTCTGTTGACCACGATTATGTCGACCAATGGAACCCTGCAAATATTTGATGAAACAATGAACTTAACCAATGGCGGACCGGCAAACTCCACCCTCTCCATCTCCCAGTATATATATAAGCTGTCTTTTGTTTATTCACCCCGCTTTGGGTATGCGGCTGCCATTTCTTTTGTTGTCTTCATTATCGTGGCGATTCTAGCCTTTATACAGCTCAAGGTAGGTGATGAGCGATGATAAAAAGGAAACTGATTACTCTGGTAAAATATTCAGTCCTCTCTGTGGCCGCGTTCTTATCAGTATTTCCACTCCTTTGGATGTTGATTTCGGCGACAAATAAAAGTGTGGATGTGATAGCCGGAAGTTTATTACCAGGCGCGCATCTGGTGGAGAACTTTAGAACTCTGGTAGAAAGAACTGATATCTTCAGCGCTCTCTGGAATTCTCTCCGCAATGCTTCAGTTGCCACCATCGCCAGTCTGATTGTTTGCTCTATAGCTGGGTATGGATTTGAGATCTACCATGACCGGGGTAAAGACTTCTTAATGAGTGTGTTATTGTTATCAGTGATGGTTCCTTTTGCCGCCATCATGATTCCCTTGTTTATGATGTTCGGAAAAGCAAATTTATTGAATACTACGGCCGGTTTTGTTTTGCCGACAATATCTACGGCTTTTCTCATCTTCTTGTTCAGGCAGAGTACCAGAACTTTTCCGCAAGAAGTGATTGAATCCGCTAGACTAGAGGGTTTGGGAGAGTTAGGCATATTCTTCAGAATGTATGTTCCGATTATGCGTTCAACTTACGCGGCTGCAGCGGTCATTACTTTTATGAATGCGTGGAACAGTTATCTGTGGCCGGTGATTATTATGCAAAAAGCGGAAAGTAAAACCATGCCTTTGTTGATTTCTGATTTAATAGCGGGCTATGTTACTGATTACGGTATGGTGATGTTAGCGGTGACCATCAGCATCTTACCGACGATTCTACTTTTTCTGATTCTCCAGAAGAACTTTGCTGAGGGGATTACGGCTTCTATTAAATAAGAGAAAGGGAAGGAAAGAGGATGGAAAGATACAAACCGATTAACGCAAAGGCTCCTCATTTTTGGCACGGAGCGGATTACAACCCCGATCAATGGCTACAGGATTCGCATATCCTCGAGGAAGATCTCAGGCTAATGAAACTGGCCAACTGTAATGTAATGTCTGTGGGGATTTTTGCGTGGGCGGCCTTAGAGCCGGAAGAGGGAAAATTTGATTTTGCTTGGTTGGACCGGGTCTTGGACAGGATGGCGGAGAACGGGGTATATGCGGTCTTAGCTACTCCCAGCGGGGCCAGGCCGGCTTGGCTTAGCCAAAAGTATCCAGAAGTCTTACGGGTGGGCGCGGATCGGAAAAGGATTCTCCATGGTAACCGGCATAATCACTGTTATTCTTCACCCGTTTACCGGGAAAAGGTAGAGCTGATCAATACTAAACTGGCGGAGAGATACAAAGAGCATCCTGCTTTACTGGTTTGGCATGTCTCAAATGAGTACGGCGGGGAATGCCACTGCGCATTGTGTCAGGAAAAATTTAGACAATGGTTGCAACAGCGGTATCAAACCCTTGATGCGTTGAATCAAGCCTGGTGGACTGCGTTTTGGAGTCATACTTATACGGACTGGTCACAGATTGAATCCCCAGCGCCGCACGGAGAGAGCTCTATTCACGGTCTTAATCTTGATTGGAAGAGATTTGTGACCCAGCAGACGATTGATTTCTTCCAACACGAATGTAAGCCGCTTGCGGCGATCACCCCGGACATACCGGTGACCACAAATTTTATGGGGACCTATCCCGGCCTTGATTACTGGAAATTTGCCCCTGCCGTGGATGTAGTATCGTGGGATAATTACCCACGCTGGCATGGGAAGGAGGAGGACTGGCGCCTGGCTTCAGAAGTGGCTTTTGTACATGATCTCAACCGGTCGCTGAAGAACGGAAAACCGTTTATGCTGATGGAAAGCACTCCCAGTATGACGAATTGGATGGAGGTGGCGAAGAATAAAAGACCCGGTATGCATCTGCTCTCCTCCATCCAAGCGGTAGCCCATGGCGCTGATACTGTCCAGTATTTCCAATGGAGAAAGGGCAGAGGAGGAGTAGAGAAGTTCCACGGGGCGGTGGTGGGCCATGTCGGGCATGAACACACCAGAGTGTTTCGGGATGTGACACAAGTGGGGGAGGTGCTGAAGAAATTGGATCCGGTGCTTGGCGCCACTGTTCACCCGGAAGTTGCCATAGTTTTTGACTGGGAGAACCGGTGGGCGTTGGAGGACGCCTGTGGTTTCATCAGAGAGAAGAAGTATGAGGAGACTTGTCAGCGGCATTATCTCCCGTTTTGGAAACGAGGAATTCCGGTTGACATCATCAATGAAGACAGTGATTTCTCCCGTTACCGGCTGTTGATCGCGCCCATGCTGTATATGGTGAGAAAAGGGGTGGGGGAACGGATTACTGAATTTGTTGCCACCGGAGGAACCCTTGTTACCACTTACTTGTCGGGAACAGTAGACGAAAATGACTTATGCTTTTTGGGAGGTTTCCCCGGTCCCTTACGGAAGGTATTGGGGATTTGGGTGGAGGAGAACGACGCTTTGTACGATGATGAGGTAAACCACGTCGCAATGCTGCCCGGTAATGTTCTGGGCTTGCGGGCTCAATACGCAGTCACGGAGTTGTGCGACTTAATTCATTTGGAAACTGCCCAGGCAGTGGCAGTCTATAAAGAAGACTTTTATACAGGTCGTCCAGCGGTTACTGTCAACAAGTACGGGGCAGGCGAGGCATATTATATAGCTTCCCGTAACGAAGACCGGTTTTTGGATGACTTTTACCGGTCCGTCATAGAAAGAATAGGACTGCATCCAGTAGTGAAAGGACAGTTACCGCCGGGAGTAACTGCGCAAATGAGAACGGACGGGGAGCGGGATTTTGTTTTCTTGCTGAATTTCACTACCGAGGAGCGGAGAATTGACTTACTGGAGGAAGAGTTCACTGATCTCCTCACCCAGGAGACGACTCGGGGCATAGTGGAGCTGCCGCCATACGGCTTACGAATTTTAGAGAGGGCGCACGGTTCATTAGTTTAAAGTCGGAAGTAGAAGATCGGCCGTTGGCCGATTTTTTGTCTATAAAATGCTTTCCTTGGTAGGCGATACTTGGCTGAAAAGAGGAAGAGTCAGTCTCTCCTTTGTATTTACCAGCCGGTATAGACGGATACCTGTGGAAGAGTCTTACCGCGCATATCCGTCGTGCATAAACCTATTTTCGTTCGGGAAATATAAGTGGACACTTGAGTTTGGGCGGAAGTCTGTTTTCCCCCAATACTAATCTCTGGTATTCCGATATTTCGATGTTTAAGAAGGAATATCATAATAATGCAGCTTTAAGCCGGTCGATAGCAGGTTGTGTTATGCGACTGGTCTGGGCTTTAACAGCCAATCTCTTCATGAACAGTATTAAAATGAAGGAGCATCGGTTAAAGATGAAGATTTTATTAATCAATCCCGGAAACGAAAGAAAAGCCCATAGACACAAGAGAATGAAGGGTCTATTCCCGCCACTGAATTTAGGGGTTGTGGCCGCTTGTACGCCAAAGGAGCATGAGGTGGAAATTAGTGACGAGCATATTTCCGAGGTAGATTTGGAAGCAAATGTAGACTTAGTAGGGATTACCGTGATGACAGCCTTCGCGCCCAGAGCCTATCGATTGGCGGAGGCCTACCGTAAGAGAGGAATTCCTGTAGTCTTAGGGGGGATGCACCCCTCCGCCTTACCAGAGGAGGCGCAAGCGCATGCCGATAGTATTGTCATTGGGGAAGTGGAGAAGATTTGGCCGCAATTGATTAAGGATGCTGAGGAGGGCAGGTTAAAGCAGAGCTATCGTTCTGAGCATTATCCATCATTAGCAGGCGCTCCTATCCCCCGCCGTGATCTTTGGCGGGCAAACGATTACTATTTGCCGCAAACTGTCCAGACTACCAGGGGATGTCCTTTTTCCTGTGATTTCTGCGCGGTCTCGAATTTTTTTGGCAAGACCTATCGCCTGCGTCCGGTGGCCGAAGTGATTCAGGAGGTAAAGAGCCTTCCCGGAAAGATTATTGTCTTTGTCGATGATAATATCGTCGGAAATCCCAGGTATGCCAAAGAACTCTTCACCCAATTGATTCCCTTGAAAAAATATTGGGTCAGCCAAGGCTCGCTCCAGATGGCCCGTGATGATGAATTGTTAAGCCTGGCGGCAAAAAGCGGTTGCCTGGGCATGTTTATCGGCCTCGAGTCCCTTTCTCCGGAGTGTCTGAAGAGTGTAGGAAAGAATGTAAACTTGGTGAATATGCGAGAAGCAATTAAAAACATAAAGAAGCATGGGATTGCGATTGAAGGTGCTTTTGTCTTCGGTTTTGATCACGATGAGGAGAGCGTCTTTGAACGAACCCTAAATTTTGCGGAAGATCTTCGCTTGGAAGGCGCACAGTTCGGAGTCTTGACCCCTTTCCCCGGGACCAGGCTTTATCAGCGTTTGGAAGCAGCAAATAGAATCATCGAGCGTGACTGGTCCAAATATACGGTAAACCGAGTGGTTTACCAGCCTTTACGAATGTCCCCCCATCGGCTGCAGGAAGGCTTGGACTGGGCGTGGCGGCATTTCTTTTCCTACCGGTCCATATTAAAGCGTTTGGGGATCTTCAGGAACCATACCACCCTGATGTGGTTCTTTAACCTGGTCTCCAGGAGCCGGGTGTATAATTACCTGAAAAACAGTGACTCACCAATGGCCTGGCAGTAGCTAGAAACCGTTTTCACCGGAGAAGAGAACGGACTCCACCACAATGCCGACTAAATGCCCGAAAATAATGAAGACCTCCTCCAAACGTAGGCGGTTGTTCAATGGTATACAAAAGAGCCGGTCCGGGTGGAGCCCTTTTGGCAGAGGATATCCACATAGCAGTAGGGTTTTGATCTTTTTTTCTCTGGCTCTAGCCATCAGCTGAGTAATATTCTTTGTCGCCTCTTGAGTCAGCAAGAATAACAAATCTCCCGGGCTTAGCGACTCATCGATTTTGGCCACGATTGGGTCCACATCGTTTGTGCCATAAGGAACCGGTCGCTTTTCACCAGTTTTCCTTCGGCCAGTATTGTCTATCGTATCCAGATTGAGGGCGCCTACTGTTTTACGGTCGGCGCTGTCTACCTGGTTTTGCCGGAAGTCTCCTGCCGGGCGATGGTTATTGATTAACACAACCGGTAAGTCCCCTCTTTTTATTGTTAATCCCGACCGGAATTCGGCGGCCAATAACTCTGCGGCTTTCGCAAAAGGTTCGGCGCCAAAAAAACCCAGTTTATTTTGGTTTTGTAGAGTATCAATAATCTCTTCCGCCATCTGTTCGGCCAGGCGGATTCCTTTCACCCCAAGAATTACGGGATGGTGAGCGACGTCCAGCAACTGTTCTAATAAAAAATCTCGGTTGGACATTTAGATCCCTCCTGCTTTATTACAACCGCTTCAGGCTCTTCCTGTGTCACCTGGGATATTGTATGAACATAAGATATTAAAAGTGAAAGCACAGGAGGAGGTTGAAAAGATGCGACGAAAACGTTTTCCCGGGGAATATATCGGCCGTTCCCAACTGAACCAGGCACAGCGTGCGCGCGGGGGCAGGTCGAATTTTTGGCCGCCAGGCGTCAATAGTTCTGGAAAATTGAACGCAGACGGATTGAACTATCCAGATTCTTGGGGTGACTGGACAAATTATCCTTTAGTGGCTTGGCCGCAGCCTACCCCCGGAAGTAATCAGCCACCGGGAAACCAGAGGCAGTCACTGAATGCTCACTTTTCCCAAGAGGCTAATTATGCACCTGGCTATTTTATGAACTTCTCAGAGCAGCAAGGAGAAGAAATATTAAGCAAGTCGGTCTCATTCAGACCTGCTGTTCCATTGGATACAGAGTCATTTATAGAAAATAAAAGCACAGAAAATGAAGTGCCGACCGCTGCCGAACTTCCGCCACAGGAGGAAGAGGATATTCATTCAAATTGGCAGCAGATAGCAGAGAGTCTGGGCGGGGAGGAGCCGGAGCATGATCATGAGCCGGACCAGGGATACGAGACAAAACTCCAGGCCACAGGAGGGGCTGAAAATACGGTACTTCCTCAACAGATGACGGGCGTCGGACGCACAGATATTGGCGGATCCGAAGAAGATGGAGATGAGGCCGACGCGCATCAGGAACCCGTTCCAGAGCCTGAAATAGAAATAAATGAAGAAAATATTACTCAACAGGAGAAGATTATTGTGTGGCGAAATTTTCCTAAGTAATACCCTTGACACTAAAATTGATCAAGGTAGGGTGAAGAATGTGTATAAACGTGCCACTTACAGCTAGGGTTTATTCTATCTTCAGCCAGTTTCCTAAATAAAATGAGGATCGTATAATTTATTTATATTATATTAAAGGAGATATATTATATGGAACGGAATAAATATCTTAACGACTATGGTTAGTTTCTAAAAAAGAGACTTTTTCTCTTGACATGGGATACGGGACATGTTAATATATAAAAGTTCCGTTTCCTAAGGGATAAGCCACAGAAAAGCAAAAAATCCCTAAAGAAAAGTGTGGACATGGAAAGAAAATTATGATATAATAGCTAAGCGGCCTGAAACCAAAAAGTTTTGGGAAGCGAGGAAAAACCTTCTGGACCTTGACAACTGAACAGCAAGTGAACGAACTTACAGTTCGTTTAGGAGGTTACTCTATAAATTCCATGAACTTGTATGAATATGTAAGTTCTATGGAAGGTGTAACTCCATGAACGGATGAGTAAGAAAGTTCAGGACAGGTAAGTAATGTGGATCAAATCTGAACTCTGCGTAAGCGGGGGGA
>DUOH01000044.1 GCA_012838955.1 Bacillota bacterium
CTGAAATCGAAGATTGACGCACCGGTCTATGTGCATTCCGGTGACGCGGCCATGTTGGCCAACCCTATGCTGAATCTGTCGCAACTTTTTGCCGGGGAAATCATTCTAAAGCCTGATCGTTTACTGAGCGAAGGAGATGCGCTCTGTGTAGGCAATTTCATCTTGACCGTCAGGCACACCCCCGGGCATACCCCGGGCGGGATCTGTTTACTAGGAGATGACCTGCTTTTTTCGGGGGATACTCTATTTGCCGGGAGCATCGGACGCGCTGATTTACCCGGCGGGGATGAAAAAGTTCTCTTGCATTCCGTCAGAAGTTTGCTATCTGTCTCCGATCAGACCCGGGTCTTTCCCGGACACGGTCCGGAGACACGGATGGGGATTGAGCGTACGGTCAACCCTTTTCTCCAGGGTATATTGAAGGAGGAATAGATGGCTTTATATAGACTCTCGTGCAGTCTGCTGGATAACCAAAAAAACCTGGAGAATATGATATTAGCCTTGGATCCGGAGGCTCGATTCGTTACTGAGGATCATTCGTCTGCGCTTAATACCAGGACCGGCGCGTTTGTGGAAATTGAGGTTAACCTGGAGGAGCAGGACGCCGGGTTTCTCATTGAAGGGGTGTGGCGGGAAGCGGGAACCGGAACCGTCAGTGTGCAGTTTTCGGATCATGAGATCGCCCAGGAGACGTACGGACCTGTTGAACGCCGGTTGCGAAAGAAAGAGCTAGTTCGGCGAGCCGTTTTGCAGCTTTTTACAAAGCGAACAGGACAGACGACGCCATGGGGAATTTTGACCGGAGTGCGACCGGTCAAGGTCTATCATTACCTGCGAGACGCCGGTTTTTCACCGGATGAAGCCACAGCGCGTCTACAGTCCCATTACTGCCTGGACTCTGATAAAGCTGGTATTCTGGCGGAAATCGGTGAGATACAAAGGCCTTACTTCTCTGCGCTGCCGGGGAAGATCGGGTTATATATAGGTATTCCTTTCTGTCCAACCAGGTGTGAGTATTGTTCTTTTGCCGCTTACCCTTTGAACAGTCATGGACATCTCTTGCCGGGCTTCTTGGAAGCGTTGCAATATGAAGTGTATGAGCTGGGTAAAGCGTGCCGGAGCCTGGGTCTGGAAGCGGAATTTATTTATATTGGCGGTGGGACTCCGACCGTTCTCAATCAGGAAGAACTACGAGTTTTATTGAGTTCAATCAATAATAGTTTCCCTGCCTCTGGAGAACGGGAGTTTACTGTAGAAGCCGGTCGGCCGGAAACCTTGGATCGAGAAAAAATAAGACTTTTAAAAGAGATGAAGGTAAATAGGGTCAGTGTTAACCCGCAAACCATGAAGGAGCAGACCCTGAAATTGATTGGACGAAAACACACCATCGCTCAAGTCTTAGAGACTGTTGCTTTAGTGCGTGAAGTAGGGATCCCCTGTCTCAATATGGATTTAATTATGGGGTTGCCTGGAGAAAATGTTCAGGATTGGAATTATACTTTGGCCGGAATTAAAGAGTTGGCCCCGGAGAACCTCACCCTGCATACATTGGCCCCAAAGCGGGCGGCAGCGTGGAATTTTCAGGAGGTCAGGGTCAAGACCAGTGAGCATCTTTTAGCCGAATGGCTGCGCTGGAGCATCCAAGAGCTCAAAACCTCCGGCTATCGCCCTTATTACCTTTACAGACAGCGCCGGATCCTGGCCAATCAGGAAAATATCGGGTACTGTAAACCTGGAACGGAAAATATTTACAATATTCTAATGATGGAAGAGCGCCGTACCATTCTTGGTCTGGGAGGCGGCGCGATCACCAAATGGGTTGACCCGCAGACTCTGCAAGTGGAAAGAATACCGAATCCCAAATGCCCTGCCACCTATAGGGGGCGAATTAAGGAATTGGTGGAGGAAAAAGTCAGACGGCTCCGGGTATATGTCAATTGACAACTTGTCTGCCATTGGGTACAATAAGTCATGTGCATATGGCGCGTACAGTTATTTTCTTATGTAAGCTTTAGTTTAGATAGGGAATTGTTATTTTTTAAAGGGGGAATTTCATTGGCTGGAATGTTGCATATTCGCCGGTTATCACAGTATTTGTTAACTCCGATTGTCATCATTATCATCTTAGCTATGGTTATCGGCTTATTTTTTATTGGGGTTCCCGGTTTACAAGGAAGATCAGCTTCCAATCAGTATCTTTATAAAGGGACTGCTGCTTCGGTGAACGGAGAGAAGATCAAAGCCGGCGATTTTAACAAGTACTATCTTCAACTTCTACAAACTTATGGGTCATATTTTCCTGAAGATCAGATCAAAGACAGCGCCTTAAAAACAGCTATTGATGAAAAATTAATTACGCAAGCCATCAAAGAACGGAAGATAAAAATTTCCCGTTCAGAGCTGGAGACCGCCATGAAGGAGCTGAAAAAGGCTTATCCCACGGAAGAACAGATGGAGTCCTTGTTTGCCCAGGTGGGAGTCGCCAACATGAAAGGCCTTGAGAAAGTCATGGAGAAACAGTTGCAGTGGAAGATTCTCTATGCGCAACTGGCGGAAGAAGATAAGATCGAGGTGACTGAGGAAGAGATCAGGGAGAAATATGAACAGATTGATGCTGCGCATATCATGATTGCCACCAATGAACAACTGGTGGAAAATCCGCCTTCCGACAGTGAGGCCTTGAAAGAAGCTCAGTTAGTTTATGAGAAACTACAGAATGGTGCGGACTTTGCGGAACTTGCCAAAGAGTACTCGGATGACAGAAGCAATAAGGATAATGGGGGACAAATCGGTCTCAATTTAGTCGCCAATTATCGAAGAGGATTGGGAGAGAGTTTTACCGACGCCGCTTTGGAGTTGAAGGTAGGAGAGGTCAGCAATCCCGTAAAAACCAGCGCGGGTTATCATATTATTAAAGTTCTTGACAAAAAAATGGCAACCGGCGAAGAATGGGAAAAACAAAAGCCAGCCTTGAGAAAGGAAATTCTAGCCGAGAAATTCGTAGCCAGCGATCAGATTAACACCTGGTTGCAGAAACAAGCGGACGAGGCTGAAGTGGTAATCTTGGATCCGGCCTTGCGCGCGTTTCGTCTCCGTACGGAGAATAAGTTTACCGAGGCAGCCCAGGCCTATGAGAAGGCCTTAGCTGATAAGCGATACAAAAACAACTTGGATATCTATATTGCTACCGCTCAAACTTATAAAGAGGCGGAAAAGTATGATGAAGCCTTGGAGGTTTTGACCAGAATTCCGGAGAAGGTTACTGACGAATTATCCGTGCTCTTTGCTAAAGCCCAAATCTATCAGAGTAAAGGTGATGAAGAAACAACCAAGCAGACTTTGTCCACTTTGGTGGAGAGGTGCGGAGAGAATGTCAACAATCTTAAACAAGTCCTTTATTTAATGAATCAATTTGAATATAAGGAAGAAGCCGAAGCTTTAGAGGCAAAGATTAAACAGATCGAGGCGGAAAGAGCGGAAGAACAAAAGGCTTTTCAAGAGTTGTTGCGGCAAGAGCAGGAAAGGATTAAAGCAGAGAATGAGTCTACTGAAGCGCAGTAATAGGGTTTAACACGCGGGGTCTCCCGGGTCATACTTGCGCGTAAGTGAGTGGGTGAAGGGTTTTTAACCCTTCACCTTCGTTATACTCCGAGCTTTGCCATTGAAATTCAGCAACGGATAGGAGGTAAACGTATGAAGACTACAGTACCCCGAGGTACTTTCGATCTCCTGCCTGACGACGCTCTGCTTTGGGCCTGGGTTGAAGAGAAGATCAGGAGCGTCTTCCGTGCCTATGGTTATGGGGAGATTCGAACACCCATTTTTGAACATACAGAGCTGTTTCAGAGAGGAATAGGGGAAACCACGGATATTGTGGAAAAAGAGATGTATACCATGCTCGATAAGGGCGGACGCAGTATTACTCTGCGCCCGGAAGGAACCGCCCCGGTAGTCAGGGCCTTTATTGAACATAAATTATTTGCCACAAGCGGAACGGGCGCTTGTAAATTGTTTTATTTAGGACCCATGTTTCGACAAGAACGCCCACAGGCCGGACGCTTTCGTCAATTTCACCAGTTCGGTGTAGAGATTTTGGGGGAAGAAGGACCTATGGCGGATGCGGAAGTAATCACTTTGGCCGTAGATTTATACAAAGAATTAGGCTTATGCGACTTGGAGGTCCACTTGAATTCTTTAGGGTGCCCGGAGTGTCGCGGTAAGTACCGCCAAGCGTTGCTTGAATACTTATCAGCCGACAGTAGCGGTTTATGCAAAAGCTGTCAACGGCGGCTGGAGAGAAATCCATTGCGCGTGTTGGATTGTAAAAACCCGAAATGTCAGGAGTTGACCAAGGAGATCCCTTCCATTCAGGATTATATCTGTCCGGAGTGCCACGCACACTTCAGTAAAGTCTGCCGTTACCTTGATGAAGTAGGCGTAGAATACCAGATTGACTCCAGATTGGTCCGGGGCTTCGACTACTATACAAAGACCGTTTTTGAGATCATCAATCAGGACCTGGGCGCACAGAGCGCTATTTGCGGCGGAGGACGCTATGATGGTTTGGTGGAGGAGTGTGGGGGTCCCCCCACTTCCGGAGTAGGTTTTGCCTCAGGTCTTGAACGCTTGTTGACCACTTTGGAACAGAAAGGGAACCTCCCTGCGCTTTCTATGGCGCCGCAGGTTTACCTAGTAATGTTGAATGAAGAATACTCCACTGCCGGATATGGCTTGGCCGCCGCCTTACGCCGCCAGGGGATTCAGACCATCGTCAGCTTTAAGGTAAAAAGTTTGAAATCACAGATGAAAACAGCTGATAAAATAGGTGCCGCCTACACCCTGATTATTGGGGAAGAGGAATGGCAGAATAAAAAAGTCACTATTCGAAAGATGTTCGACAGCACTCAGTGCCAGGTTGAATGGGCCCAAGTCCCACAAGTTTTGGGCCGGGAATTAGCTGAAGAGCGAAGACGCTTCTAAATATATGGGCTATCAGAAGGAGGTCGTGTCCTTTGTCGTCCTGGATTAGAACAGAATACTGCGGTGAGTTGCGCTCCGCTGATCTCGGGAAGAAGGTTTGCCTGAACGGGTGGGTGCATCGCCAGCGGAACCTTGGTGGGGTGATCTTTCTTGATCTGAGGGACCGTTCCGGTTTGGTGCAAGTCGTTGTTAACCCGGAACAGAAAGAGATATATGCCATCGCCGAAACCCTGCGCAGTGAATTTGTGATTATGGTCAAAGGGGTGGTGAGCAGACGGCCGGAGGGTTCACTCAATAAGGATTTGCCTACCGGAGAGGTTGAAGTCTTAGCGGATGAATTGATCATCTTGAATTCAGCGAAAACCCCCCCAATCTATGTGGATGATTCCCACGAACGCGCTGCCAATGTTGATGAAACCGTTCGTCTCAAATACAGGTATCTGGATCTGCGTCGGCCGGCCAGGCAAAAGAACCTGATTCTGCGTCACCGGGTTACAAAAACGATTCGGAACTTTCTTGACGAAAAAGGTTTTATCGAGGTTGAAACTCCGATCTTAATGAAGAGCACGCCGGAGGGGGCCAGGGATTATCTGGTGCCGAGTAGAGTTAATCCAGGCAAGTTTTACGCTCTGCCTCAATCACCACAATTGTTTAAGCAGCTCTTGATGGTAGGTGGTTTGGAGAAGTATTTCCAAATTGCCAAGTGTTTTCGGGATGAGGATCTCCGGGCGGATCGGCAACCTGAGTTTACCCAGATCGATTTGGAGATGTCTTTTATTGATCAAGAAGTCATCTTTAACTTACTCGAGGAGATGATGGTTCGACTCTTTCGGGAGATTCTCGGCGTAGAGCTCGAACGCCCTTTCCCCCGCCTGGAGTACGGCGAGGCTATGGAGAGGTACGGAAGTGATAAACCGGATCTGCGTTACGGCATGGAATTAATCGACATCTCCAGCGAGGTGGAGGATAGTGAGTTTGGCGTCTTTCGGAATGTTATAGCTAATCAAGGTATTGTGGTGGCGATTACTGCTCCCGGTTGCAGCGCTTATTCGCGGAAAGAATTGGATGGCCTCTCCCAACTGGCTATGAAGTATGGCGCCAAGGGCTTGGCTCATCTGGCCTTAAAGGATGGTCAGGTTAAGTCCCCTATCGCCAAATTCTTCACGCCGCAACAATTGGCGCACATCACCGAGAAGGTTCAGGCCCAAGAAGGGGATTTGGTTTTAATCGTCGCCGACGAACCTACAGTAGCCCGGACCGCCCTGGGCGCTCTCCGGCAGGAGATGGCCGCTAGATTAGGATTGATTCCGGAGGGAGAATACAAGTTTCTTTGGATAGTTAACTTCCCCCTCTTCGAATTCGATCAGGAAGCCGGGCGCTATGTTGCTGTCCATCATGCCTTTACCTCACCATTACCGGAGGACACCCCGCTGCTGGAGGAAGAACCGGGTAAAGTACGGGCCAACGCCTACGATCTAGTCTTGAACGGGATGGAATTAGGGAGTGGAAGTATCCGTATTCACCTGCGCGCTGTCCAAGAAGAGATCTTTCGAATTATGGGTCTCACGGAAGCAGAGGCCAAAGAGAAGTTCGGCTTCCTCCTTGAGGCTTTCGAGTACGGCACGCCCCCTCATGGCGGAATTGCCTTGGGCTTAGATCGGTTGGTCATGATCTTAACCGGTGCCGCTAATATGCGGGAAGTAATTGCTTTCCCGAAGACGACCAGCGCTACCTGTTTAATGACTGGCACTCCCTCGGAAGTCGACCCCGAACAGTTACAGGAGGTTCATATCAAATCCGTCGCCAACAGGAAAACATTGCTATAATAGCAGACTTGCGCCGATAAGCTTGATTATGGTATCATAATTTTAAGGATGGAAATAAGTTTTACCTTTAAGGAGATTACTTACTTAACTGGATTTCTGTAGAAGGTAAATTTTGAGGATACCCTGCTGTAAGCGTGATGAAGCTGAAGTTATGAACCAACACCATTACCTAGGGAGTATGACTCTGATTGCGGCTTGTAGGCCTTCGCGGAAAGGACACATAAAGCAATCGGGCATACACCCACCTGCGAGAGCGGGTTCAGGTAACATTCAGCTATAGCGGTACGGCGGGGTTCCTTCTTATATTTTTATGAATTGGATACATATGGGAGGAACAGATGGAGCAATACCCGGAGATGTTTGAACGAACCGCTTTACTGATCGGAAAGGCCGGTTTGGACAAGTTGCAAAACGCACGGGTGGCAGTAATCGGACTGGGCGGGGTGGGATCCTATACTGTTGAAGCTCTGGCCAGGGCGGGTGTAGGGTACCTGCGGGTGGTGGATAACGATCGCTATGTCCCCAGTAATCTTAACCGCCAATTACATGCTTTAGTTGATACCATCGGGATGTTAAAGAGTGAAGCAGTCAGGGAACGTGTACAACGAATCAATCCCGGGATCAAGATCGACCCCAGAGCGGAATTTGTCACTGCAGCCAACTTATCTTCCATCATCACCAGGGACCTGGATTATGTAGTGGACGCCATTGACACGGTCTCCTCTAAAATCTGGTTAATCCGGTATTGCCTGGAGCAAAAGATCAGGATCGTTTCGTGCATGGGTACGGGCAATCGCTTGGATCCCTCCGGTTTTTGTTTCTCTGATATCAGCAAGACCCATACCTGTCCGCTGGCTAGGGCGGTGCGTAGCGGGTTACGGAAGATCGGAATTGAGCACGGTGTGGAGGTGCTTTTTTCCACGCTTCCGCCTCTGCCATCCCGGGTCGGCCAAGAAGGCAAAGAAAATCCTGGCCGAAGTAAGCAAACGCCGGGTAGTATCAGTTTTCTTCCGTCGATCGCCGGTTTACTACTGGCCGGGTTGGTGGTGAACCGGCTTTTGGCTACCACCACCGGCCCGGACAGAGGCGGACTCAGGCCGGACTCCGGGAGTTGAGGTCTGTTGGCTGCAAGTATCCAAGGAGGAGTACGCTTTGGAAATTAGCGACACAAAAAGGCAATTGCGGGCGGAGTGCCACCAAAAAATCCAGGGCCTATCCTTGACAGAGGTGAACGAGAAGAGCGCCCGGATTGCCACAGCGGTCTGGGCTTTATTGGAGACTAGTCCGTACAGGATGATTGGCGCCTATTTTTCTTTTGGTAAAGAGGTAGGTACCGAGGCCTTAATCAGAAGGCTGTTGGTCGCCGGTTATCAGGTGGCCCTCCCGGTAGTCTCTAGTCAGCAGTCTCGAAGAGAGATGGATTTTCGCCTGGTGGAACAGGTGGAAGCGTTGGTTCCCGGGGTGTTTGGGATTTTGGAACCACAGCACGGAAAGGTTGTTTTTCCGGAGGAGTTGGAGATCATGCTCCTTCCGGGGCTCGCTTTTTCGCGGACCGGAGAAAGATTGGGAAGAGGCGGCGGGTATTACGATCGCTATCTGGCTAAGCTGCCTCCGGAGGTGTTAAAGATCGGGTTGGCCTTCTCCGAACAGATCGTGAAGACCATCCCCACAGCAGAGCACGATTTAAAGGTGGATATGGTAATCACAGAAGAAGAAGTTATTCCTTGCCGGGCAGGGTAAAATCAGCCCACGGGATTGGCGCCTCCAAGACCAGTTTGTCGCCGGTCCGTGGGTGAACGAGCTCCAAGACCCAGGCGTGGAGGGCAAGTCTGCCTACGGTAATTTTGGAATATGGATGATAGAGCCTGTCTCCCAGTATAGGATGGCCGATGAGTTTTAGATGTTTTCTGATTTGGTGAGTTCTTCCGGTCAGGATCTCCACGTTCAACTCGGTGTAGCCCTTATGTGTCTTCAGAGGTGAAAAGGTGGTGCACGCTTTTTTACCATTCAAGGGAACCTTGATTACCTCCCCCTTTCTTACCTCCCCTTCCACCAGTGCCCAGTATTTCTTCTTCACCCGTTCTGTTCCCCACTGCTGCGAGAGTTCTTTTTGGATCCCAGCTGATTTGGCAAAAAGCACCACACCCGAAGTATCGCGGTCAATGCGATGCACCGGGCGGGGTGCGATCATCTTTTTTTGCTCTAGAAAATAGTAAGCGACGCCATTGACTAAAGCCGGCGGTTCTTCGGGCTTGGTGTTATGGACATTCAAGCCGGTTTCTTTATTTACTGCCAAAAGCCAGTCATCCTCATAGATGACGGTCAGATCCATAGGAACGGGTTCGACTTTCACCTCTTCATTTACGGGTAACTTGACAATCAGCCGGTCTCCTGCTTTCACTTTGGACTCCGAATGAATGGGACGGCCATTCAGAAACAGGCCTTTAGTTGAAATGACCTTTCTGATCTGTCGATTCGATATTTTAAGCTCTTCTTGTAAGAGGGTAATTACTTTTTTTCCGGTTAACTCCGGGTGTACAGTCAGAGCGGCGATTTGTTTCTTCTTACCCATGGTCGAAGACACCTCACACTTACCAGCTATCTCCATAATAGTTTGGGAATCGGATAAAACCTATTATATCCAATTAGGCAATTTGCGGCTAGGGTATTTTATGAATAGACAACAGCCTCAACATCTAATCTACAAAACAAACCACCTAAAACTCTCAACACGGGCGACGAGCAACGAGAGGTTGTCTCCAAGATTACCAAATGGTATAATAACTAAGATGATCTACTATGTGTTATGTTCAGACTAAGCTGATCTTGGAGTCTTTTCTCGTCTGTGTACAGAGGTTTTTTATTTTGAGGGGGAGAGTTTAAATGTGGAAATTTCTCCAGAACCTGTGGGATACCAATCAACGCGAGCTGAAGAGGATCGCTCCGCTGGTGGCCCGGATTAACGAATTGGAGCCGGGCTTTGCAAAACTGTCGGACCAGGAATTAAAGGCGAAAACTCCAGAGTTTAAAGGAAGATTAAATAATGGAGAAACTTTGGAGGAGTTGCTCCCGGAGGCTTTTGCTACCGTACGCGAGGCGGCAAAGAGAACCCTCAATCAACGGCATTATGATGTGCAGCTCATGGGCGGAATTATCCTGCATGAAGGAAAGATCGCCGAGATGAAAACCGGAGAAGGAAAGACTCTCGTCTCCACCCTCCCTGCCTATCTCAATGCTTTAACCGGTAAAGGGGTGCATGTGGTAACCGTCAACGACTACCTGGCAAAGCGGGACAGTGAGTGGATGGGACAGATCTTTCGCTTCCTCGGTTTGTCGGTCGGTGTTATTCTGCATCACTTAAACGCAGCCGAACGTCGCCAAGCCTATCAGGCTGACATCACCTACGGAACCAACAATGAATTCGGTTTTGATTATCTCCGGGACAACATGGCTATTGAGCCTAACGAAATGGTGCAAAGGGCATTGAACTATGCTATCGTCGACGAAGTGGACAGCATCTTGATTGATGAAGCCCGGACCCCGTTGATCATCTCCGGGCAGGCCGGCGAATCCACTAATCTTTATGCCCAATTTACGAGAGTAGCTGCGCGTTTAAAAAGGGATCTGGATTATACGGTAGATGAAAAAGCCCGTTCTGTGTCGATCTCCGAAGAAGGAACCGCCCATGCGGAAGAAATGTTGAAGGTGGAGAACCTTTTCGCTCCGGAGAATACGGAATTGGTCCATCACTTAATCCAGGCTTTAAAAGCAAAAGAGCTTATGAAGAGGGATCGGGACTATGTGGTCAAAGACGGCCAGGTAATTATCGTTGACGAGTTTACCGGGCGCCTGATGTTCGGCAGACGCTACAGTGAAGGGTTGCATCAGGCCATTGAAGCAAAAGAAGGTGTGAAGGTAGAGAGAGAGAGCCAGACTTTAGCGACGATCACCTTCCAAAACTACTTCCGGATGTATGAAAAACTCTCCGGAATGACCGGGACAGCAGAGACAGAGGAGACGGAGTTCAGAAAGATCTACGGTCTCGAAGTGGTCGTCATCCCCACCAACTTACCGATGATCCGTGAAGACCACCCGGATGTAGTCTATAAAACAGTAGCCGCTAAATTTCTGGCGGTAGCCGATGAGATTGCCGAGGTACACCGGACCGGACGGCCGGTCTTGGTTGGGACCATCTCTATTGAAAAATCGGAATACCTTTCCAACCTCTTAAAGAAACGTGGGATCCGTCATCAAGTGCTCAACGCAAAGTATCACGAGAAAGAGGCGGAAATTGTGGCCCAAGCGGGTCGGCTAGGAGCGGTGACCATCGCCACCAACATGGCAGGTCGCGGTACGGACATTATCTTAGGCGGTAACCCGGACTTTTTGGCCAAATCCATCTTGGAAGAGAAAGGTTTAACTCCGGAGACCGCGACCGCGGAAGAATGGGAAGCAGCGAAGAAAGAGGCGAAGGCCATAACCGCTCACGAACACGATCAGGTCGTGGCTTTGGGTGGTTTGCATATCATCGGTACCGAACGACACGAGAGCCGAAGGATCGATAATCAGCTCCGGGGACGCTCCGGCCGTCAGGGAGACCCCGGTTCTTCCCGCTTCTTTGTGGCCATGGATGATGACTTGATGCGGCTCTTTGGCGGGGAAATGATTGTGCAATGGATGGAGAAGTTAGGATGGGAAGATGACATGCCCATTGAGCACCCAAGGATCGCCAAAGCCATCGAAAATGCCCAAAGGAAAGTGGAAGCCAGGAACTTCGAGATTCGTAAGGGTGTCTTAGAATATGATGACGTTTTAAACAGGCAAAGAGAGACCATCTATGGTTTGAGACACCAGTTGTTGTTGGGCGAGAATGTATACAACCAGGTTTTGGAGATGTTGGAGTCCGTTATTGGGCGTCTGGTTTTATCTCATACGGACGCCAGAACGCCTGAAGAATGGGACTTCCAAGGTATTCTGGACCAAGCTGAACAGATCATTCTTCCTCCACAGACCTTTACCCGTGAGGAACTGGAGGAGAAAGCCTCCGGTGATCTCGATACTCTGAAAAAAATACTATATGATACCGCCCTGGCGATCTACAAAGAAAAAGAAGAAAAGGCCGGCACCGATAACCTGCGGGGATTTGAGCGGTTTGTGATGTTGCGGACCATCGATAACCTCTGGATGGAACATCTCCAAAATATGGATGATTTACGGGAAGGGATCGGGTTGCGTGCCTATGCTCAACAAGATCCGCTCATTGTTTATAAGATCGAATCGTACCAGATGTTCCAGGGGATGATGGAAGCTATCCAAGAAGAAGTTGTTCGTTTTCTCTTTATGATGCAAATCTCCGAGGAAGCCCCCAGACAGAGGAGGCGCGCACGGAATATCGTCACTAACCGGGGAGTGGACGGGGAAGTAAAAGTGGAACAAAGAAAGATCGGGCGAAAAGTAGGGCGTAACGATCCTTGCCCGTGCGGAAGTGGGAAAAAATATAAAAAATGTTGCGGGATGAACGCATAGCTAGTATACGAAGGATACTACCGACCGGACGTGCGCTTAAAAATTAAAGAGCACGGTATGTCGGTTAACCAAATACACGCTTAGACCAGATTTTTTTGGGAAAGGACTGATTAAATAATGGAAGTATATGAATTACGAGACGCCATCAACGGACTTGATACCCGTTTGCATAAAATGAGGGAGTATCTTTGACCTTGATCAAAAATTAGAAAAAGTTCAGGAGCTGGAGGAGCAGGCCGGAGCTGCCGATTTTTGGTCTAACCAAGAACAGGCCCAGAAGATACTTCAGGAATTGAACAGATTACGGGATCAAATCAATAAAGTTGTCGGCTTGGAAACACAGGTTACAGAGCTTATGGATCTTCTGGAACTGGCTGTGGCCGAGAAGGAAGAAGATGTTTTAGCAGAGATCGAGGCCGCAATCGGAGAACTGAATCCCGAAGTTGATGCCCTGGAATTAACTACTCTGTTGAAAGGGGAGTTTGATCGAAACAACGCCTATCTGACCATTCATCCGGGCGCGGGAGGCACGGAGTCACAGGATTGGGCCAGTATGCTACTGCGCATGTATACTAGGTGGGCGGAGAATCATAAGTTCAAAGTAGAGCTTATTGATCTGCTGCCTGGTGACGAGGCGGGAATAAAAAGTGCCACCCTTTATATTCAAGGAGAGAATGTCTTTGGTAATCTTCGGGGAGAAAAGGGTGTGCACCGGTTGGTCCGGATCTCACCGTTTGATGCCTCCGGACGTCGGCATACCTCGTTTTCGTCTGTGGATGTGATGCCGGAGTTAAATGACGAGATTGACCTAGACATTAGACCGGAAGATATCAAGATGGATACTTTTCGGTCCGGGGGGGCCGGCGGTCAGCATGTCAATAAAACCGAATCCGCGGTCCGCTTGACCCATCTGCCTACCGGGATCGTCGTCTCCTGTCAGAACGAACGCTCTCAACATCAGAACCGGGAGATGGCAATGAAACTTCTCAAGGCGCAACTAGCGGAGAGGTACCGTCAGGAGCAGGAGGAGAAGGTGGCTCAGATTAAAGGAGAGCAACGGGAGATCGCCTGGGGCAGTCAGATCCGCTCCTATGTTTTCTGCCCTTATACCATGGTCAAAGACCACCGGACCGAGGCAGAGACCGGTAACATTGAGGCGGTCATGGATGGAGAGATTGACTTTTTAATCGAGGCTTTCTTGCGATCGGAATTTAACAGAGGTTGATTCATGCACGTTAACACGGGCGTACACGTTCCTTTATCTGCTGCCCGTAAATGGCTTGCGTCAGTACGCGTATTGTGGTCTGAGGGGGCTTGATGGTTTGCGGTTGACTGACCGGAAAACCATGATTTTAACGGTCTTTACTTTGGGAATCCTCCTTTTTAGCCTGGGTTTCTTCTCCAGCAAGGGTCTTCTCTCGACTTTAATGGAGAATATTCTGTATAAGGCATTAACTAACGAAAGTAGAGTGGCGGAAGACTTACAGCTCGCTCTGGAGCCCTTAGGATTTTTTCCGCTTTTATCCGGAGAGATCCGGGGCGTATCGCTCTCTGCAACGCGTCTGGCCTTTCCAGCCGGGCCGGTTTTTGAAGATTTGAGTTTTATCGCTAGCGGAATGAAATTGGATCTTGGCGTTCTTCTCTTTGAACGGAGATTGGAGATTGACCGTTTTGAGCGGGCGGATCTATCTTTCCGTCTTTCCGAAGAGGAATTGACTGCGGCGATCAGCAGAGATCTTCCCCACTGGGAGCCGGAGTTAAGGATTAGGCCGGAAGAGATTATACTGGCGGGACGGATTAATATCTGGAACCGGGGTTTCGTGCCTTTTCAGGCCTCCGTCCGGATTGAACAGGCTGCCGCCAACATCTTACGCCTCACGCCAACCGGTTTCTCCGTTGCCGGCCTTGACCTTTTCGATAAGTTGTTTGATAAATATCGCCAGGAGTTGACCTGGGAGTACCCGGTTCATCTTCCATGGCCTTTACAGATCTCCGATCTCCTTTTGGGGCAGGGATTTTTGGAGATGAACTGGAAGGAGCAGACGATGAAAGGCAGGGATGAAAGATGAAGTACTTCTTTTCCGCCGGTGAACACTCCGGAGATATGCATGCCGCTGCTGTAATTCGACACATCAAGGAATTGGACTCTGAGGCCAGGTTTTGGGGGATGGGCGGCCCTTTGATGGCCCGGGAAGGCGCGGAGATTTTGTACGATCCGACCAAAATCAGCACCATCGGGTTTTGGGAAGCTGTCAAGAATTACTCCAGATTTAAAAAGCATCTCCAGGAGTTTTCCGGGTTTTTCCGGAAAAACCGTCCGGATGTAATCGTCTGGGTGGATTTTGGCGGATTCAATGTCCGCTTGGCGGAAAAAGCCTATGCTTTTGGGATCCCTGTAGTATGCATCTTCCCCCCTACAGCCTGGGCTTATGGAAGAAGTCGCGCCGCCCGTTTGGCCAAGTCGGTCACACATATCGTCTCGGTACTGCCTTTTGAGGCCGACTTTTACCGGAAATACGGACTTAAAGTAACATATATCGGGCATCCTTTGTTGGACAAAGTTAAAACAAGTATTCCTCCGGCAACCTGGCGTAAAGAAAAAGGGGTGCAAGAGGGGGAGATGGTTGTCGCTCTGTTACCTGGAAGCAGGTTACAAGAGGTGAGGAGTCTCTTACCTATAATGCTGGAAGCCGCCGATTATTTAGAGAAACACCGGGAGGGTCTGAAGTTTTTCTTACCGGTGGCGCCCACAATTGACCGGCGAGTAATCATGGAACATCTCAGCTCATTCCCTAAGAATCTGGAACTGATCGATAGTGATCAAGGATATAACTTAATGGCTGCCGCTGATTTTGGGGTGATCACCTCCGGTACTTCCACCCTGGAAGCGGCGATCTTGGGACTGCCCATCATTATGATTTATCGAGTCTCGCCACTTTCTGCTTTTATCTATCGTAGATTAGCCAATAGTGAATATAAGGATGGTCAAGTCATGATTGCTCTGCCAAACCTGGTGGCCGGAGAGATGATCATCCCTGAATTAGTGCAGGAGGATTTGACGGTAGAGAGTTTAACCGCAGAAATGCTCAAGTTGTATGATAATTATAATAACACCAGGGTTACCATAGCCAATGAATTGGGAAAGGTCCGCGAAAAATTAGGGACCCCCGGGGTAATGCAGAGAGCGGCACAATTAATTGTAGCCGAAGCTCAAACAAGATAGATTAGGTTTTGAGTTCTATCACCCGATCCGGGCTCATATTCTTAAAGTGATTAGAATATGGGGGTGAGAGGGTGAGAGTATATGTCATTACCCGGTTGAGGTTTTTTTCTCTGCTAATTGCGGGGGCCTTTTTCTTTTGGTACTTTTCTCACCCGGTCTTATTAGTTAATACCGCGCGCCAGGTAGCAATGATGCTAACAGGACGTATCATTCCGGTTTATTCTGTAGAGCGACCGGATCGGAAACTCTCCATTACTTTTGATGCGACCTGGGGCGCGGATCAAACCAGTGACTTATTGAGGATCCTGCGGGAGAATGAGATAAAAGCCACTTTCTTCTTATGCGGTCTGTGGGTGGAGAAGTATCCGGAGATGGTAAAGGCGATTGCCGGGGAAGGACATGAACTCGGTAATCATTCATATACCCATCCGCACATGAACAGCCTATCCGTGGAGGAGATCGCCCACGAAATACTCTATACTCACCAGTTAATCAAAGAACTGACCGGACAGAGTCCTACGGTCTTTCGACCTCCATATGGAGAGTATAATAACAAACTGATTGAGACAGCGCATTCCTGTGGGTATACCACAGTCATTTGGGACGTTGATTCCCTCGATTGGAGAAACCTCTCCGCCGCGGAGATGGTCACCAGGATTACAAAACGTGTTCAACCCGGTTCGATTATTCTATGTCACAACGCCGGGAAGCATACACCACAAGCGATTGCCATCCTTATTCCGCTCTTGAAAAAACAGGGATTTGAATTCACCCCCGTATCTCAACTGCTGCTCAAAGGGGAAACCTTCACGGATCATACCGGACGGCAGAAACCAAAGCAGATCGCTCCGACTATTCGGGATTATCCAAAGCAGCTTAATCTCACCTCCGGAGAGAAGGTTAATGGGAAATGGGGGGTTAAATAGATGTCAACCATACTGGTTTTGGAGAGAAATAAAATTTTCCGGTTTTTTTGTGGGTTATTCCTCTTTGCGCTGGGATTTTTCATCACCATCAGATGGTCAGAGCTTCAACGAGACCTGCATGGGGTCAAGGCCGGAGTTACTCTTGAGGGATATCCGGTCGGTAGACTTCTACCCGAGGAAGTCGAGGAAATCGTAGAGAGGATGGCTGCCGGTTACGCTCTGCAACCCCGTAACGCCGGTTTCTTTGCGGAAACAGGTGAGATTATTCCGGAGAAGCCGGGGCGGGGGGTGGAGATTGGGGAGACGGTAAAGCGCATTCTTACGGCCGCACCAGGGGAAAAAGTTAGCTTAGTGACATATTCCATCCCAGCCGCAGTATCCCAGGATTATTTCCGCCCGGTTTTTCAGGGAGATCCCTCGCGCCGTCAGGTATGTCTAACCATAAATGTGGCTTGGGGGGAGGAAGAGATCCCCAAGCTCCTCTCCATCCTGAAAGCTCATGGGGTCAAGGCCACCTTCTTTTTTGTCGGCACATGGGTGGAGAAGTTTCCTGAATTGGTTCGGCAGATTGCCAAGGACGGCCATGAAATAGCCAATCATGGCCTCTATCACGGTCATCCTACTAAAATGAGTAGAGACGAACTTAAGAAGTTGGTTTTGGAAAATGACCGGTTGTTGGCAGAGGTAACCGGGAGTAAGCCGCCGAATATTTTTGCTCCTCCATATGGAGAATTCAATGAACTTGTCCTCTCTGTAGTTGGCGGTCTCGGCTTTAAGACTATCATGTGGACGGTTGATACCGTAGATTGGAAGTTGCCTGCTCCAGAAGTTATCTTCAAGCGGGTGGCTGAGAAGACGAAACCGGGCGCGATCATTTTGATGCATCCTACTGCCCCAACCGTGGCGGCTCTCGGCAAAATAATCGAGTTTTTAAAGAAAGAGGGTTATAGCTTCACTACTGTGAGTCAGATCACTTGAGAAACAAATAATCCTTGAATATATTATATTCACTTCACGGATTGCGCCTGAGGAGTTGGCCGAAGGATCACAAGAGGTTTTGTCGAATTAACTAATACCCGTTTTTGTTTATTCTTATCAATCCTGCATCGCCATTCTCCCAGGTGACAAGCTCTGAATATATTTCTGAATATATGATGGTTCTCTTTGAAGAACCGGTATAAATTATGTGTACTCTCACCGGGCGACTATTTGTAACAAATGAGGTATGAGAGATGAAGATATCAGACTTGTTAAACATGAAGAAGCCTACAATCTCCTTAGAGGTTTTTCCGCCTAAACCAGACTACCCTATCGAGACGATCTTCCGTACCCTGGATGAACTGAAAAAGCTTAATCCGGATTTCATCAGTGTAACCTATGGCGCGGGCGGAGGAAACCGAGAAAGAACCGTAGAGATTGCGGCAAAGGTTAAGCAAGACTATGAAATTGAGGCCCTCGCTCACCTGACCTGTGTTGGTCACTCAAAGGCGGAGATTGAAGGGATTGCCCGCTCTTTATCTGAGGAGGGAATTGAGAACATCCTGGCATTAAGGGGCGATTATCCGGAAAACTTACCGCGAAAGACCGGAGAATTCTCTTATGCCCTGGATTTAATAGAATTTCTCAAAACAAAAGGAGATTTTTCCATCGGAGCCGCTGCTTATCCGGAAGGACATCCGGAGACCACTCAACCGGAGAAAGAATTGGATTTTTTAAAGGAAAAGGTGGAAGCAGGTGTTGATTTCCTGATTACGCAGATGATTTTTGACAATAATTACCTCTATGCTTTCTTGGAACGTTTGTCCAAGGCGGGAATTGATTGTCCGGTTTTAGTAGGTGTCATGCCCATCTTTAATGTGCGGCAAATCAAACGGATCTCTTCGTTATGCGGAGCGACCATTCCGCCAAAATTCAGCTCCAAACTGGAACTTTACGCCGATTCACCGGAAGAGACGGAAAAGATCGGCATCGACTTTGCGGTGAACCAGATTAGCGATTTATTACAAAACGGTATCCGCGGAATCCATCTTTATACCATGAATAAGGCGAAACAAGCGCAGAAGATTATGGAGAGCTTGACGCCATTATAATAGCCCTTGTTTTGGCCAGGACAAGCGGGTATCGGAAAGAATGCATTCAGCAGGGATTGTGACGCACTGCCACTCGGCAGTGCGCGTTTATTTAAACGCAGAGAAATTTCCATAGGAACTTTATAGCTTATTCACCAAGTCTTCTGCTATCCCGGTAATCATCTCTTTTCTAATTACCAGTTTAGCCTGGGCAGAAGGAATTTTTCCTGCAGAGAGGAAATGGATAACAATAAGACTTATCTTCTAAAAGCTAAGGTCAATCTTGAACTGAAGGCTGTAAACATAGTTGGTGAAGTGAAGTTTAGAAAATCAGCAATTACTGGCCGGACCCATTCTTTAGTACAAGCGTCCACGTAGACTGGCAAAAGAAAGGAGAAAGACGATGAAGATAGCGGTGATCGGTGTAGGAGGCGTCGGAGGCTATATCGGCGCCAAATTGGCCGCGGTGGGCTCCAAAGATTTGGCAGTCTGCTTTGTGGCACGGGGAGAGCATCTCAAAGCAATTCAAGAACGCGGACTGACTGTTCAGTCCAGGGATTTTGCTGGTGGCAAGATCAATGTTAAGCCGTGGATAGCCACCGATCGATTGGGAGATTTATGGCAAGCAGAGGTCTTTATTGTCACCGTCAAAGGTTATGATCTGGCCAAGGTGGCGTTGGACCTGAAACCCTTGGTTAAGAAGGAGACAGTTATTTTACCGCTCCTAAACGGGGCTGATATCTATGACAGACTACGGAGGGTCATTCCCAATGGGATTATTTTGCCCGGTTGTATATATATATCAGCTCACCTTGGGGCGGCCGGGACAGTTAATCATACGAGTACGCCAGGCCGGATTATCCTGGGCAAAGATCCGAAGCATCCGGATTTTGTTCCTGAAGCCCTTCTACAGGTCTTTAACAAGGCAAAGCTTGATTATGTCTGGAAGGAGAACGCTGCCTGCGACATCTGGGAGAAGTACATTTTTATCAGCGCCTTCAGTCTGGTTTCTGCCTGCTATGAACGGACCATCGGAGAGATCCTGGCCGACCCGGCGCTGTTGGAGATCACTGTGGGGATTATGAAGGAAGTTTTCCGGATCGCCTTGGCGCGGGGAATAGCTCTACCTGAGCAAGTCGTGGATTTGGCCTTAAAAAAAGCCTCCGGCTTTCCTTTTGAGACCAGAACCTCTTTCCAACTGGATGTGGCCGCGGGGAAACCTCAAAATGAGTTGGAGATTTTGGGCGGGGCCATCATAGAAATGGGTAAAGAATCCGGAGTTGCCACGGATTTTACCAATCGGGTCTATAGCCAGTTAGAAAAGGGAGAAAGGGATTAAGAGCCGGATGATTTTAAACTTGTACTTAAACCGGTATACATCTCCGGTCGGCGATCCTTAAAAACTCCCCAGTACTCGCGATAGGCTTCGATCTTCTCCAGGTCGAGTTCGGCCAGGAGAACACCTTCATAGTCCCGGTCGGCTTCGGCGATCTTCTCACCGATTTCATTGGTAATAAAAGACGAGCCGTAGAAGGTGAGCCGGGCGGAGCAGACTTCTTCCAACCCGATACGGTTGGCCGCCACCACAGGCATGATATTGGCTCCAGCATGTCCTTGCATGCAGATTTGCCAGTGGTTTTTGGAATCAATCTCCGGGAAATCCGGCTCCGAGCCGATGGCTGTGGGGTAGAGTAATACTTCTGCCCCCAGCAGCGCCATACTGCTAGCTGCTTCCGGAAACCATTGATCCCAGCAGATCCCCACCCCGATACGGGCGTACCGTGTATCCCAGACCCGAAAACCGGTATCGCCCGGTTGGAAATAGAACTTTTCTTCATATCCGGGTCCGTCCGGGATATGCGTTTTTCTATATACTCCCAGAATATCTCCGTTTGCGTCAATAATAGCTACGGAATTGAAGTATCTTCCCTCTCTCTTCTCGAAGAAACTTATGGGGAGAACACAATGGAGTTCTTTGGCTAAGGAAGAAAAGCGGCGTACCGCTTGATTTTCCTCGAGGGAAGTGGCGTAAGCAAAGAATTCCGGGTTTTTGATTTGACAAAAATACACGGTCTCAAATAATTCCGGCAACAGAACCAAATTGGCCCCTTGGTCCGTCGCCTGCCGCACCAACTCGACAGCACGGTCAATATTTTCTTCCCTGTGCGGTCCACACTTCATTTGCACGGCAGCTACTTTGATTTGTCTCATCTGAACACTTCCTCCTGAATCATACTCTAGCTGGCTTAGTCTTTAAGGCGCAGGCATTTGTTGAGTGAGGCAATGCACATTTCCTCCGCCCCTGGCTACCTGCAGACCGTCTACCGTAGCCACCAGACGCTGCGGGAAGATCTGTTTGAGGGTCATTTCCGCCACTGCATCCGTCTTCAGCGTTTCCTTGCGGAGGTCCCGTGGTAAAGACGGGTCTTTGGTCCGAAGCGTTCGGCCAAAGACCGGTAGAATCAGGCCGCAGTTGACAAAGGAAAAATTTAGATAACTCAAGATTAAGCGAGTTCCATTATATTCAATGGGCGGTGGCTGCTCAATCCTGATGACTTCTAATTTCCGGCCCCGGGCGTCAGTGGCCGACTCCAGGATTCTCCGGTTTTCACAGGCAATCGGATAATTCGGATCCCGCGGATCCGAACAATCCTGCATAATGACCACACCCGGCCGGGCAAAACAGGCTACATTGTCGATGTGTCCATCCGTATCATCTCCGTAGAGACCTCGCGGTAACCAGATGACTTTCTGAATTCCCAAATAACCCTGTAACAACTCTTCTATTTCTGTTTTGCTCAAATGTGGGTTACGGTTCTGATTCAGCAGACATTCCTCGGTGGTTAGGAGGGTGCCGTCTCCGTCCACATGAATGGAGCCGCCTTCCAAGACCAAGGGCGCGTCGAATTTGGGGATTTTCAAATGGGCCAAGAGTTCCGGAGCAACTTGGTCGTCTTCGGTAAACCGGTATTTACCTCCCCAGGCATTAAACTTCCAGTTGATTCCGGCTATTTCCTTTTGGGGGTTGACCACAAAGGTCGGTCCGTTATCGCGGATCCAGGAGTCATTGTGCTCTATTTCCAATAGTTGTATAGGGTTTGGGGTTGGAGTATCATACAGATAAACAGCAGCCTCCTTGGTTGAAGCCGGACTAGTAATGACCGTTACCTGCTCGAAGGCAGCAATTTTCTTGGCAATATTGGTGAAACCGGATAAGATTTCCTGAAAGGGTCCGGGCCATTCTGCTTCTTTGAGTGGCCATTCCATAAATGTTTGCCGATGTCTTTCCCATTCCGCAGGCATCATGAAGCCCAGTTCGCTTGGGTACATCAATCTACCTCCAGGCTCGTTTTAGTTAGTCGTCTCTTGACATTTCGTATATCGGTCGGACCTTGACGCTGAAAAAATCGGCGATCAAGACTGGTATCTGCTGATACCTAACTTATTATATAGGAAAGCTTTCCTTTTTTAAAGAGAGTGAAAGTATTCCCTTTTCAACGGGGAGTCTTCTTTGGATTTTAGCTTAAGAAAGACTGACTAGAAAAAAGCGCCTAGATGTAAATTCTCCTTATTTTTGGTAGAATAAGAAGGTCAAAGGCGTTAGGTTTCTTCAGTGCAGTGAGGTGTTGTCATGAAATTACCTGAATTATTGGTTCCCGCCGGTAACTTGGAGAAGTTACGAACCGCTGTATTATATGGAGCTGATGCGGTTTATACAGGGTATGAAGGATTGAGTCTGCGGACGAGTCAGGCGGAGTTCGGCTTGGCGGATCTGGCCACAGGAGTTAAAGAGGCTCATGCCAAAGGAGTAAAGGTCTATACAGCCCTTAATGTTTTTGCCCGCAACAGCCAGCTCAAAGCCGTCTCCGAAGCTGTGCGGAATCTGTCCGAGATTGGAATTGATGGAATAATTCTCAGTGATCCCGGAGTCTTTCAGATGGTCAGAGCGGTTAATGACCGTCTTCCGGTGCATCTTAGCACACAGGCTAATACTACTAACGTCGAGGCTGTGCGGTTTTGGCGCCAGCAAGGTGTGCAACGTATTGTCTTAGCAAGAGAGCTTAACCTGAAAGAGGTGGCTGAGATCACTCAAGCCGTGCCGGAAATGGAGTTTGAACTATTTGTTCATGGTGCTATGTGTATGGCCTATTCCGGACGGTGTTTTCTCTCGGCCGCACTCACCGGCAGAAGCGCAAACCAAGGGGAGTGCACCCACCCATGCCGGTGGGAATATTTACTGGTGGAGAAGTCCCGCCCGGAACACCCTCTGTGCTTGGAGACCGACTTGAACGGATCTGTGCCGTACAGTTATATCCTGAGTTCCAAAGACTTGTGTATGATTAAGTATCTGCCCGAGGTATTGGCGGCAGGAATTAGTAGTTTGAAGATCGAAGGCAGGATGAAATCAGTTTATTATGTAGCCGCGGTCACCAGAACCTATCGGTGGGCGTTGAACGCTGCAATAAAAGGCCAGAACTACTCTGTACCGGTGGACTGGTGGGCGGAACTTGGCAAGATATCCAATCGGGGATATACTACCGGATTTTACTTGGCTGAAGATCAGGTGGTCACCGAGACGAATCCGGATTTCGGTTACGAACAGACTTACGGGCTGGCAGGCACGGTTCTGAAGTACGACCCGACTGAGGAGCGTCTCCTTTTGGGAGCGCGTAACCTGGTAACCGCCGACGACCGGTTGGAGTTATTATTACCAGAGACAACACTCTTATTGGACTCAAGTAAAATGACGGATGAGGGAGGAAGTCCCATTACTAAAGCTCATAATGGTTATCGTGTTTATTTGCCGCTCACAATAGAGCGGGAAGCGAAGGGACTAGCTAAAATAGACGGCGGACGAAACCAACAAGGGTTCCCAGGTGATATCCCTGAGGGAGCAGTGGTCAGAAAGTTCTTAGGCCAGGCGCCTGCGTGAATCGGTATTTAACGGGTGTAAGCAGTCTCTTCGATCCGAAGGTTATTCAGAAGAAGGATGATTTATTTTCTGAAAATGTCACTCCCGAAAAAGGGTTATGCGCGAAACTGAGCGAATTTTGAAATATAGTTATTCATCACCCTAGTGCTTTGAGGAGGACATAATGGCTGAAAACTACTATGATTGCTTGGGTGTGGACAAACTGGCCACGGCAACAGAGATTAAGCAGGCCTACCGGGCAATGATACGTAAATGGCACCCTGATGCCAACCCGGGCCGGAGAGAATTGGCTGAGGAAAAGAGTAAGGCCATTAATGAAGCCTACTCCATCCTGGGAGATAGCGTGAAGAGGCGAGAGTATGATCGGTTGATGGGGTTTTTGGATACCCATGATTTACCGGAGGAGATTAAGCCGGATGATTTTTGGGAAAAATTGAAGAAAGCATCTTCCGCTCTTGCGGAGATCAAGGATGAGACTATAATCCTTTTTCAAATGTTCAAAGATGGGATCTCCGGTTCTTATCATTTTACCCCTGCTACTTTAGGACTATTAGCTGGTGTGCTTGCCTATTTAATGAATACTTTTGATTTACTTCCGGATTTTTTGCCGCTCATCGGATTTACGGATGACGCCGCCTTTCTGACCATGGCCTTAAATCACCTGAAAAAGGAGGTCCTACACTATAAGATCTGGAGGAAAGGGGCTTGATTCCAATATTTTATGGAGGTGCAGGATTATCATGCCTTATGTGGATTACGCATTAGCTGGCGCGATCTCCGCTCCCCAGGGGGAACAGATAAAAATCGAAACCGCCAGGATCCTTAGTCAATATGTGGGCAAGTCTGAACAATGGCTCTATATCAGGATTAACCCAAACCAATCGCTATTCTTCCGAGGAGAACAAGTTCCAGTAGGAGCAATTGCCGAAGTGAAGCTGGTTGGGGGGGGTGTCTCAACAACAAAAGCAGGAGATTACCACCGCCCTTGGCCGACTTTTACAGAAAGAGTTATCGATTCCAGCAGAAAAAACATATGTCATTTTTACGGAAGTAAAGGGTGAGAACTGGGGGTGGAATGGTCAACTCTTCGGTTAAAAATAGACATGAGGTGACAGTAATGAAACGCTTATGGATATTTCCTTTGCTCTTCTTTATCCTGTTGTTAGGCGCCTTTCAATTCAGATGGCATGATGGGCCGCTGCATAAAGATGGAGATTATTGGGTGGTATACAGAACCGATCGGTGGACCGGCCATACGTGGTTTTACCGTGCCCATCTGGCCGAGGGTTATGCAGCGCCGGGCGGCGCCGGGGAAGGCGATCAGCTTTCATCCGTTGTTGAAACCGGAAGAAACGACAGAGGGGGGACTGGAACGTCTCCAGACATTGATTTGGCGTCTTCGGCGTTGAATCCGGCCAACATACCTCCTCCCATTTTTTTAGCTCACTTCATCCCCGCCGTTGATGAGCTGCTGCTTAGAGAACGGGTAGCAAAAGCTTTGGAGACTGATGAGAAAAAACAAGGTCTTCTGGAGGTTCATTATAAGATGGAGGATATCGCCAGGATAATTCAGGCCAACCAGGAAGGACACTTCAACTATGTTCAGGCTGAAGAGGATTATCGACTACGGCGTAGCAGAAGAAGACCTTCAGCCGAGGAAGAGAGGGCCCATCTAGCCTGGTCTGAGGCTAATGAAGCTTATAAAAGTTTAGAACAGGAATTATCACGTTTTTACCATCAGGTCAGAGCAGAAAACGCCCAGATCATACAGGAACAGGTGGTTTTGAAGACCACAGTCTTTACCATTGTCTGGTTTGTCTTGGCTTTCTTCAGTCTATTACTGACGGTTCATTACTTTATCTGTGATGTGAAGCAGGTAAAAAGGATCAATGAAACTTTTGAGGTTATAGAGTATCATACCAGAAAAGAGAAGGGCAGGGGGGAGGGTTCCGGTTTTAATCTTTTAATTTGACCGCGTCTGTTTTGGAAAAGAACGGCGGCAAAAAAGTATATGCTTTTCAGCCTCGTTACAAATCTTCAAAGCCCATGACATAATAAACAGTTATAATATAATTGTGTTGACACGAATAAACATTGCATCAGGATATCCAAGCCGTAGGATAAACGTTGCATGCCAGACGCATTTTCCGAACTGTCTTTGATGAGAGGAGTTTTAAAATGAACGAAGAGAAGATTCAAGCCCTATTTATTATAATTAATGATCCGGATAAATTGGGAGATGTCTTGCAGGTTCTATTGGATTGCGAGATCAGGGGCGCCACCATTATGGAGACACAGGGAATGGCTAAAGTGCTTTCTGATCGCATACCGATCTTCTTCGGTCTCCGCGGTTTACTCGAGGATGAACATGAAATCAACAAGACTATCTTTGCTCTCTCGAAACATCCGGAAAAAATTGACCAGGCCATTACCAAATTATCCGAGATGTTCCATAGTTTTGAGGAGGCCTGTACCGGAATGATGTTTGTAGTACCGGTAGTAAAAGCAATCGGTCTAGGACAGAAATTTCCGCAGAACATTATAGAGTAAAGAAGTTTTCTTGGATGGTCAGGCTACGTTCTCACTGTGGCAAAATATCTTTGTAAAACACAGATTATTAAGGGTCAGACCGGTTTATCCATGAATCTGTTGAATTGTATATGGAATGGGAGTCTTACAGATGAGTATCGTATTTTATTTGGGTTTTATTCTATTGGCTGGGTTTGGCGCTGGTAAGTTTATTAACTATCTGAAACTACCGGCTGTAACCGGCTATTTGTTAATCGGTTTATTGGTGGGACCTTCTTTGTTGGGTTTGGTTTCCGCTGAGACTATGGAGTTATTGGCGCCAATTAACTCCATCGCCTTGAGCATAATCGCCTTCTTAATCGGTGGAGAATTTTCCTTCAAACAATTAAAAAAATGCGGGAAGAGTGCAATACTAATCGCCATCTTTGAGGTACTGGGAGCTTTTACTTTTGTCACTCTGACCTTGCACTTCCTGGTTGGCGTAGAGCTGTATGCAGCCTTGATTTTTGGTGCTATTTCCTCTGCTACAGCCCCGGCTGCTACCATTATGGTGCTTCGGGAATATAAAGCCAAGGGACCTCTGACCGATACTCTCCTGACGGTGGTCGCTATTGACGATGCCTTGTGTTTAATCGCTTACGGCCTGGCCACTGCAGTCGCAAAAGTAATCTCCAGGAAAGTGACAGGGGGAATGGCTGCCATGATCGCTGCGCCCATCTGGGAATTACTGGGATCGCTTCTCTTGGGTACGGTTTTTGCCATTGTGCTGATGACGGTTTCCCGCCGCTTTCGGGAACACTATGATAAATTGGTAGTGACCTTGGGGATGATCTTTGCTGTGGCCGGGATCGCCGAGTTTCTCCACCTTTCTTCTTTATTGGCTTGTATGGCCATGGGTTGTGCGGCGGTGAATCTTATGCCTAAGGAAACCGACCGGGTGTTTAGGATTATAAAATCCATTGATACCCCAATCTATGTTTTGTTCTTCGTTGCCGCTGGCGCCAACTTGCACCTTGGAGTCTTGGCCAAGGTCGGCCTGGTTGGGGTGGCTTATATCATTAGCCGTGTAATTGGGAAGATGTTAGGCGCATCCTTCGGCGCCAAGCTCGGCAAAGCCCCACTAACTGTTCGGAAGTACTTGGGACTTGGTTTGATTCCCCAGGCAGGGGTGGCTATTGGTGTTACCTTACTGGTTCAGCAAGACTTCCCGGAGATTGCTAGTTTGATCACTACCGTAATCTTAGGCTCTGTTGTAGTATACGAGATTATTGGACCCTTCTGCTCTAAGCTAGCGATTACAAAAGCTGGTGAAGTGGGTAAAGCCAGCTGCGCTTAAAAATACTCTTTTTCCAAGGAAGGCAGCAAGAGACCCTTGATTATTACTGCTAACGGTGTAGTAGATTCCTAATTTCATCATAGTCTGCGGAAGATAGGCCATTTGGTAAGGATTTTCAATATATTTACCAAAAAATAAAGCAAATGACATAATTATTAGTTAAAATAAAGATGAGTGTATCTCTTACTAGACATTTACTATCCAAGCTTCAACCACACCACATTTGTATAGACAATTGTTAATCGTAATCGGGTGTATATAGTTCAGGCCTAATCCTCTTATAGTTCAAATTTGCTTATAGATCATTATAAAGGTTTTGTATGTGCGTCTAGATGCGTGACTGCAAAACTTTTTTATTATGAGAGGGGGGTTACATGTATTGAAAGAGGAAGACCTACAAGCCCTATTTGTAATCATTAACGAACCCGACAAACTCGAGAGTGTTTTGGAGATTCTATTAGATTGTGAAATCAGGGGCGCTACGATTTTGGACACCCAAGGGATGGCAAAGGTCCTCTCCAACCGTATACCCGTTTATCTCGGGTTACGTAGTTTGATCGGAGATGAACATGAGCGGAATAAGACTATATTTGCCTTATCTAAACACCCGGACAAGATCGATCAGGCCATTGAAAGAATATCCGACATGTTCCATTCTTTTGAAAGAGCTTGCACAGGGATGATGTTTGTGGTTCCGGTTTTAAAAGCGGTCGGTTTCGGACAGAAATTTTCTCAAGACACAATCGAATAGCACAATGTTACTACTGCGGTTGGAAGCTGATGATTGCGCGTTGACTGAGAATGTCTCTTCTTTTTTAGGGGATTCGGTTGGAAATGAAGATTATGAAATATGAAATAGGAGTCATGAAATGAGTATTGTATTACTTTTGGGCCTAATTCTAGTGACCGGTTTTGCTGGCGGTAGACTGATTAGTCTGTTTAAACTACCGGCTGTCACCGGGTATTTAATAGTTGGATTGCTGCTAGGGCCTTCTGTTATGGGAATGATTTCTTTTGATACTATTGAGCAATTGGCTCCGATTAATACTATAGCATTAAGTATAATCGCTTTTTTAATCGGCGGTGAGTTCTCCTTTAAACTCCTGAAAAGATGTGGGAAAAGCGCTATATTAATTGCTATCTTTGAGGTGCTGGGCGCCTTAACCTTTGTTACTGGAATTCTCCATTTTCTTTTGGGGATGAAAGTATCTACCGCTCTGATTTTGGGGGCTATTTCTTCCGCCACGGCCCCGGCCGCCACTATTATGGTGCTTCGGGAGTACAAGGCTAAAGGGCCTTTGACGGATAACCTACTAGCGGTAGTTGCCATTGACGACGCTCTTTGTCTTATTGTTTTCGGCATAGTCATGTCAAGCGTGAAAGCGATCGTCGGACAAATGGGTGGAAGTGTGGCAGCGATGTTGATCGTACCCATCTGGGAACTGCTCGGGTCGGTTCTGTTAGGCGGAGTATTTGCCCTTGCCTTCTTGGCCATTTCCCAACGGATCAAGGAGGGATTTGACAAACTCGTTCTAATCTTAGGCGCGGTTTTTGTTTTAGCTGGTGTTTCCGATCTTTTACACTTATCTTCATTATTGGCTTGTATGGCCATGGGTTGCATAGCGATAAACCTTCTTCCTAGAGAAACCGACCGGGTGTTTAAGATCGTTAAATCTATTGATACCCCTATCTATGTTTTGTTTTTTGTCACAGCCGGGGCAAATCTGCATCTTAGTGTTTTGGCAAAAGTCGGAATAATTGGCGTGGTTTATATTCTGAGTCGGGTGATTGGGAAGATGTTTGGCGCAGCTTTAGGGGCAAAACTCGGAAAGGCCCCGCTTGTCGTACAGAAGTATCTAGGCTTAGGTTTAGTTCCCCAAGCGGGGATAGCCATTGGTCTTACTCAAATGTTGCAACAGGATCTACCGATGATTGCTGATTTAGTTACCACTGTGGTCTTGGGTTCTGTAGTAATTCTAGAGATCATCGGCCCCTTCTTTTCTAAAATGGCGATTACAAAAGCTGGTGAAGTGGGAGGAATGACCAAATAGCCTGCACCCAAAAGGAAACGGCTTCATGGAGTCTATAGCAAGCTAAATAAGTGATCCCACCCACATCAAATAACTGGAGGACGTTAGTACCTAAACGTGAGACGTCTTTCAGTTTTTTTATACCGGCCGCAAGTGGGGGGGCCTTCTATAGGTAATCATCAACGCGCACCTTATCTCGATACTCACCAGGAGATAAACCCATTATTTTCTTGAAGACGATACCGAAATAGTGGCTGTCACGGAAACCAACCCGTCCTGAGATCTCGTAAATCTTCATATTTGTTTCTTTCAGAAGCTGTTTAGCTTGGTGGATACGGACGCGGTTTAGGTATTCGGTGACATTATTTCCGGTCACTTTTTGAACAGGTGACTTAAGTAACAAGGACTAACATAGACATAGTCGGCAACAGCGCTTAAGTTTAATTCCGGGTTGGCGAAATCCTCCTCCAGATACCGGCAGGCTTTTTCTACGAAGTTTTTACTAATCTCTTGTTTGTGCCGTAAATCACAATGATTTATTAGTAAAGGCGAAGCGAAATTCGGTATTTGTCTGTGAGGATGGTTCTATTTATAACCAAAAAAAAACTTATTAGCAGAAATTGGTTATAATAATAGTAACTATAATTGTAGATTAGGGGTGTTAAAGACTGAACAATTAAGTTATGATGGAGATGAATTTAGTAAACTGGCTGGGTAAAAAGTATATAAGCCAGGGCTTTCTAGTAGGCATAGTAACAAACATCTACCTAGGGAGTAATGACGATGAGAATAAAAAAGATTAAAGTTTCACCAATTTATTCTTTTGATGAATGGCAGGTTGTAGAGGAACAGTTCACGGTGGAGAATAATTACAGAAATGAGACGATTTTTTCCCTTGGCAATGGTTATATAGGGATGAGAGGTAATTTTGAAGAAGGGTATGACGGTCCGGAGGGAACAGGAGTTGAAGGAACCTATTTGAACGGTTTCTTCGATAGTGAGCATATAAAATACACTGAGATTGCCTATGGTTATGCGGAAAAAAGCCAGACCATGCTCAATGTAACCAATAGTAAGATCATCAAGTTATATCTGGAGGATGAAGAGTTCAATATGATGTCTGGAGAGATCTCCGACTATAAAAGGGTATTGGATCTGAAGGCCGGAACCTTGAAACGGAGTTTGGTCTGGACCTCCCCGGCAGGAAAAAAGATCAGGATCGAAATTACCAGGGTGATTCCTTTCACTGAAAAACACTTAGCAGTCATTAATTATACGGTAACTCCCTTGAATTTCGACGGGGAGATCACATTTCTTTCCGCTTTAGACGGCAAAGTACAGAATATGACCTCTCAGAATGACCCACGGGTGGGCAGCAGCCTACAGGGGCCAGTCTTGAGTGTCAAGGCTCAGGTGGAAGAGGCGGATTTCAAAGCCATTGTCCAGGAGACGAAGAATACCAAGTTCCTATTGGTCTGCGCCATGAAGAATCAGCTGAGTTCCCACCAGATGACTGCGGCAAGAACCGAAGACTTGTCCTTCAGGTCCATGTTAGGTGATATCTTTGTTGTTCCAGTCAGCAAAGGGGATAAGGTTACACTAAATAAGTATATCTCCTTTGTCACCTCCAGGGATTATGAGGTCTCCCAAGCTGAATTACTTGACAAAGCCGTTGATGTGATCAGGAAAGCGGAAAAGGTGGGCTTTGCCGAAATTTGCGGGAAACAACAGGATTACCTAAAGGAGTTCTGGCAGAGGACGGATGTGGTTATTGAGGGAGATCCAGCCCTCCAACAGGGGCTGCGCTTTAATAGCTTTCATCTTTTACAGTCTACGGGTAGGGACGGTAAGACTAATATCAGCGCTAAGGGTTTGACTGGTGAGGGGTACGAGGGTCACTATTTCTGGGATACCGAGACTTACATTCTCTCCTTCTTTCTCTTCAACAACCCGAAAATCGCCAGAAAGCTCTTGGAGTTCAGGTATAATACTTTGGATAAGGCCAGAAAGAGAGCAGAGGAGATTGGTCATAAAAAAGGGGCACTCTTTCCTTGGCGGACGATTGATGGGGAAGAATGTTCCACCTATTTTCCGGCCGGCACCGCCCAGTATCACATTGATGCTGATATAGCCTTTGCAATTAAACGTTATTATGACGCCACCGGGGATCGGGACTTTTTGATTCATTACGGAGCGGAGATTCTTTTTGAAACAGCCAGGTTATGGCTGGACTTGGGACGATATAATAAAAGAAAGAATAATAAGTTTTGCATTTATGGGGTGACCGGGCCGGATGAGTACACAGCTATTGTAAATAATAATTGCTACACCAATCTGATGGCCAAGGAGAACTTGGAGTTCGCATATAAGGTTGCCGTTTGGTTGAAGCATGACGGAGTGGGCAGTCCGTATAAAAGGCCGGGTAAAGCAGAGGAAACAACTGTGGATCATCAAGTCGGCGAAGTCTATAAGAAACTCGCGCAGAAAATTGCTCTGGAAGATCAGGAGATTATGGAGTGGAAGAAAGCGGCTGACCGAATGTATATCCCATACGACCGCAGACTGCGGATCTTACCTCAGGACGATAGTTTCTTGGATAAACCCATCTGGGATCTGGAGAAGACACCGCTTGAAAAGTTTCCGCTCTTACTCAATTATCACCCGCTCTTAATCTATAAGCACCAAGTCTGCAAACAACCGGATCTCATTTTAGCGCTCTTGCTTTTAGGGCATAAGTTTACTAAAAGTATGAAGAGAAGGAATTATGACTACTACGAGAAGATCACTTGTCATGATTCTTCCCTCTCCCCTTGCATCTTTAGTATGGTCGCCAGTCATGTCGGTTACTACGAAAAGGCCTATGAGTATTTTATGTCCACCGTCAGGTTGGACTTGGATGATTTTTATGGTAATACAAAAGACGGAATTCACGCCGCCTCCATGGCCGGGGCTTGGATGTGTGTGGTCTATGGGTTTGCCGGAATGGTCGCCCATGAGGATACTTTAAGTTTCGCACCGTACCTGCCCAAGCAATGGGCGGAGTACAGATTTAAAATCACTTATCGCGGGAGGCTGCTTCAGGTCACAGTAGGGAAGAAGGGAGTGGAGTATCGACTTTTGGCTGGTGAAGGGCTTACCTTTTACCATAAAACCAGAAAGCTGACGCTAAAAGAAGGAATGGCGGTCTTCTGTCCAAACTCTCCTCATTTCGTCAGCTGGTTGAGACGAACAAGGGGACGGGGACTTCTCCGGGAGCGGCTCTAATCACCTAGGAGCTCAATAGCCTGCCTAAGGCGGATTCATAAATATTCAGGAAAAGATGGGAATACAGATCGAAGACACTAAAAAGTGCTGTCTTACGGAGGCATACTCCAGCGGAAGCAGCACTTTTAGTCTTTTTAGTGGGGAACCGACTGAAAGAAGAGTCAATTCATTTGGGTTTGTTTTCGATGGAAGTGATCGACGATTCCAGGAAAGAGCGGAGCAGCGGTGAGCACATCGACGAGAGTGGGGCCGGAACCGTCCAGGGCGGCCTGTAAGGCGTCGGCCAGTTCTGTTGTGGACTCGACTCGAAAACCTTTCCCACCGCAGAGATCGGCATATTTGGCAAAATCGGGATTGGTCAAAGAGGTGGCTTCATAGTTCATTCCAGCCAATTGCATTCGGTCCTTTTCCATCGCCAAGTAGCCGTTGTTCATTACCACCACTGTGATGGGTAGATTATACCGGACGGCTGTGGAGAATTCAGCAAGCGTTTGCGCCAATCCACCATCACCGACAAGCGCCACCACTTGCCGGTCGGGCTTGGCAATCTTTGCGCTGAGCGCCGCCGGTAAGCCAAAACCCATACTCCGCCATTTACCGGAGAAGAGCACTTCCTGCTTGGAGCCGGAGAAGAGGCGATTGAACCAGACGGTGTGGTCACCTGTGTCTAAGGTAATGATGGCATCCTCCTTGATGAAGTCTTCCAGAGTCTTCAAGAGGTAGCCGGGTGGAACCGGAGAACCTTCCGCCGAGATCTCAGGAGCGATCGTCGTCAACCAGTTCTTTTTTACAGAGTGTAAGCGATCCAACCACTGCTCTCTCTTTTTCTCCGCCAACCGTCCTGTAATCTTTTGAAGCAGAACAGCCAGATCGCCTACGACTCCATAGTTTACAGGCATATTTCTGCCAATATTTTCAGGCGCCACATCTATTTGGATGATTTTGGCGACAGGCGGTGTATAACTGGTCGGCCACCAGGTGGCGCCAGCGATTAAGATTGTATCCGCCTCGAAGAGCATGGTTGTTGAGGCGGCGCTACCTCCCTCGCCTAATCCGCCCAGAACTAAGTGGTGATCTCCGGGGAGTATGCCTTTGGCGCCCATGGTATAGCAGAGGCCTGCCGCCCATTTTTCCGCCAAGGATAAAATGGTGTCTCCCTGGTTTTTCGCTCCTCTTCCCACTAAAATTCCTGGTCTTTCTGCGGCATTGAGTATTTCTACGGCCTTGGCGATCACATCCGGGGGAGACATGGGTTTCGTAGAGAGATAAGGCTCGGGCGGGCGGATCTCCTCTTCTGTTACCATGGACCACACATCACGGGGAAAACCCACATGTACTGCTGTGCCCCGCGCGACCGCGCTGCGCATGGCCTTAGATAACACGTCATTACAGGATTCTTGAGAGGTCACTATCCCGGAGAAAGAGACCACCGGGGACAGGAGCCGGCTCTGGTTAATGTATTGTTTATAATTTGTGCTAACATTAAAACTGTCCACCTGTCCGGTGATGGCTAGGACCGGGGCTTGGTCACTCTTGGCGTCCGCCAGTCCGTTCAGGAGGTTGGCGATCCCGGGTCCGCTGGTGGCGGCGCAGACACCGAGTCTGCCCAGGAGTTTGGCTTCGGCTGAAGCCATAAAAGCAGCTGTTGTCTCATGTTTCACACTAAAAAAGGTTAAGTCCGGATGCTTGCTAACGGCATCAATAAAAGGTAAGAGGGCGTCACCGACCACCCCGTAAACAGACTTGACTCCCCAGGCTGCCAGTTGTTGAACGACAAAGTCCGCTACTTTTTTTTCTGCCATTACCTTACTCCTCTTCTCCTCATTGTCTCCAGTGGGCTTCTCTTCGTTTTTGCACCTCCTGTGCGGCTTCTGTTTTGAACACCGGTTTGCCCATGTTTTGTCTGGACAGAACGGAAATCTCCTTTGAACACTACTGCTTAATAAGTGTATTTAGTTATAGTATGCCTAAAAAACCCCTGGTTAGTCCAGGTCGGCTACTCCCTGGTGTACAGGGTTATTAAAAAACAGCCATCCGTTGGTGGCTGTTTTCAGGAGCCCTTATTGACAAGTCTAGAAGTTAACCTTCAGACCAAGGAGGAAATTCCAATCGTCTTTAGTGTTTTGTAGTTCGCCCCGGATTGTGGCGTAGGGAGTAATCCTCGTTAAGACCCCGGCGGCCAGCATCTCCTCGGTGAGATCCTCCGCCCCGCAGAAGCTGCCGTATACAGTAAATCTTTGCGAAGCTTCATAAGCAGCTTCCGCGTAAAACCCGGAGTTGGTTTCTTCTTCCGTGCCATGTTCGCTGTTTACACCTACCACCTCAAATAAGAGGTTCACCGGTCCGGAAGTGAACCCGGCGTCGATTAAGACAGCAAAGTCATTGACATCGGTGTCCCTGTTAATTGAAGCTAAACCCGCACCAATCTGCAAATTTGGATTGATCTTAAAAACACCCCGTCCGACCAGGTCGGTGCCTTCACCAAATTCATAATTGGAGACTGAGGCGACTAAGGCAAAAGATGGAAAGTCAATCTTATATTTTACCCCGATCCCTTTCTCGAACCCCAAATCACGTGGCCATGCGACCCCACCCATCCTTTGCACCTGTTCGGCCAAGCTTCCATTGAAGGTTACGGAACGTTTCGATGCCCAGTCAATAGCGAAGCGCCCCACATTAATTTGGTCATCAGCGAAGATATGATCAATATAATAGTAGGCGAGGGTATCCACACTTCTCCCATCATAGTTCAATTCTCCTCGTACTCCGTCCTCGGCGCTGAAGTCGGCACTAAAGTCCAGGGTCAAACCGTCAAAGTCAAACCCGGAATCATCGGGAGTGATCAAGAAGTTGGTACGCAGTTCGCCTTCGGCCGTGGGCGCGGCGTAGGACCGACCGGATAAGGAGATCAGTATGAGCAGACAGGTGACGATGATGGCGTATATTCTCTGTAAGTTTTGGTTTTTTACCAAGATAAGCCCTCCTTCATGGATCTGATAATTTGGTTCATTTCAGAACCAATTTGTGGTTGCCCCCATTCATAGCCTGGTATAGGTGACATGCATTGACTGGTCATCCCCGGAGACTGTTTACATATAGATGATGAAGTTTGCACAGAGTTAAGAAGTTTGCCTCGCCTTTTTATAGTGTGGTCCGGGACGGCTCCCTTGGCGGCGGCTGTGTGGAGGGGCAGACGACTTTATTATTACCGATAACTAGCTTTTTAGTAACAATAAAAGCTGATCTCAAGACAATTCTAAAATAGGACCTAAATTAAGGTTTCTTGAATATAGTTGCAACTTGACGGGGACAGAGGCGCCGACTTGTTCTGCCGGTAGATCTGGCGTAAGGTTTTAGGAATCGCTTTTAGACAGCGGGTTTCCTCCGTGAAGAATAACATCCACCAACTTGGCGAAGGGACGGCCTGCCAATAAGTCGGCTTTGAGCTCCCACAATTCTCGGCACCGCCAAGCGTCTTCCTTGCCCAAGGCTAGTAGACGCGCGATCCGCTCCTGGCTAAAATCCAAAGTAGCTCTGAGGTTACCCTTGCGTAAAATGGAGGTGGAAGGTTTAATTACCGCCATCTTCAGTCCGGTCCAACTTCCAGGGTCGATCTGGGCTTCATCTGCCAAGACGACGACGATGACGTGGGTGCAACCGGCACGTACTACTGGCTCGATTGGAGTATTGCCTGTACTCCCGCCCAAGCCTCCGTCCCGGTAGAACTGACCTTGGAATTCCTGGCCGGGGTAGGCAAGAGGCAGAGCGGAGCTGGCCTTTAGCACAGTAATCACTTCATCCGGACGAAGACTGTTTACGCGGAAAAACTCTGATTTTCGGTCGGAGAACACCCAATGAAAAATGTCTTTCACTGCTCCCAACAAACCCTCGGATCCCGGAAAAACAGAGACGTAAAATTCTCGCCAGCGGGAGATCTTTCTAAAGTTAATAGCTGATTTCAATATGGATTCAATGGGAGTCTCATCAAGCACTGCGAAGTATTCCTTATTCTTCTCGGAAAAAGATTCCCAGGCCTCTCCATAGTTATACTTTACCGCTTCTAGCAGAGAATCACCCTTCACCTGACTGAGCAGTAATTGCAGGGAAGCCAGAGAGAGAGGTCTTTTATAACCTCTGTTTCTTCTGAAGCATAAGATTTCTTCTCTGTCTAAACCACGCCATAAGATCTCCAAGTTCTTGGCAGCTTTCTTCATACTCCTGGTTGAGGCGAGGATTACTCCGTTCAGCGCTCCAATACTTGCTCCGGAGATTACTTTGGGATTGAACCCCATTTTGGCCAGGGTATGGATTACGCCGGCTTCATAAGCGCCGCAGGCTCCGCCGCCTGATAACACCAGACCTAGTTTGTTTTTTGCCATGAAGATCGACTCCTCTCACCACGCTTGCGCGAAACAAAGCATCTTGGCAGATACAATCCGGAAAAGTTCGGACGTGCGAGAGAAATCCCCTGTTAAGAAAGGGTTTTCTCTGAAAATTATACCTTTCCTGCTGTTAATTACTCTCAATTCCGGCAACGTCCTGCCGGGAGTGGAAAAGATTATGTTAACTTTTTGTTGCCTGAGAATTATCAACAACATCAGGGAGGGGTGATTTGATTGGAGAAACGGAATGGTGCTTTACTTTTGTGGGTGGGAGCTCCGATCCGTGCCAGGAGGAAGTTTTTTCCGTAAGATCCTGAAAATTCGGATCAATAGTTAATGTGTTAATACTTAGTAAAAATCCATCTGTTGAAAACTGCTTAATTAATGTATAATTTTGCTAGAGAAAGCATAATGACGGATCCAAACGTACGAAGTTCGATCTTTTCCAGGGGATCTTGGGAATAAGGATCATTACCAACACAGGGAGTTCAGATCTTTGCCGGAATCCCTTGCACCGCTATAGCTTTTTTTGATGTTTTGAGTTTGATCTTTAGTTGTTTAGGTAAAAGCCGTGAAAAACCTGTAAGGAGTGCGCGCAGATGGGAAAGTGTACTTGGGAAAAACCTAAATACCCTCGACTTGTTTGGATGATCGGTATCTGCCTCTGTTACCTCTTTTTTTGTAATCCGCCATTACTGGCAGCCGGAATTCAAGTCCACGCCAGCCTGGGCTTTGGGGAGTATGTGGTTCCCGGTAGGTGGACGCCGCTCAACCTTGAAGTGAAAGGTGGCGAATTTTTGCAGCCAGAGAGGTTGACCATTGAGGTAACCAAGGTTGATTCCATGAGCAAACCAGGAGAAAAATCCTATGAACTCTTTTACTTGGACATCTCTGGAGGAGTCTTGCGGCTTCAGATTCCGGTCTTCATCGTGGAGTCCGGAAATATTATTCAGCTCACCATAAAATCAGATCAACAGGTGGTGGCCACGAAAAAAATCAACTCCAGGGAGCGGGTATTCCCCGGTCATCTCGTCCTGACCAGCGGCCTTCCTTCCTCTGCGCAACAAGCCATCAGTAAAATTCTTTTGCCTCGGGAACCAGTGCATACCGTCCCGATTACCCCTGCCGATTTACCAACGCATGCTCTCAATTACGACGGAATCAGTGCTCTGCTCCTCATTGATGACGGCCCCATCTTGAATCCAGCTCAGATTGGCGCTTTATGCTCTTGGTTGGCCGGAGGTGGCATCTTGGTCATCTGTAACCCGCGCCCTGGAGAAGATGGACTCTTTTCCAGTCTGACCGGATCCACCGCCAATGGGTTGAACCAGACCTATTTGAAGCAAACCAATACTGAGCAGAGGTTTAGTTCATCCCAGAGCCGAGAAGGCCAAGAGGAACTGAGGGAAATGATCAGGTTCGGTTTCGGCCGGATTATTAAAACATCTCTCCCTGTTAACAGTGAGGAGCCCGCGTATTGGCGGGATCTACTCTCCTTGAGCCACTTTGAAGAAGCTCCGCGTTTAACTGCGGGACAGATCTTTCCAGAAGACGTCCTACCCGAACTTAATCTAGTTGAAGTTGAAGCAGAAGGTAAATTTGAGTTGAGGTTCCTTATTATGGCCTGGTCCGTGTTGGGTTTCACTCTACTTTATCTGATGAAGCCGGGAAAGATGCGTCTACACGCCCTGTGCTTCTTTACTTTGTTTAGTATAGTCTCTTCCATACCGGTAGGCGGTTGGCTGAACGGTTTGTGGCATCGTGGCGCTCCCATCCAGACTCAAGCTATACTCTTACCTGCTGGCGGAGGAGTAATCTTCAGCAGTAAAACCGGTCTACCCAAGAATTCTCATGCTTGGAACCTCCGACTGCAGTTAGACGCAGCGGAAAAGGGCGAGATCAACCGGTATAAAGGCTACAGTTGCTGGCAACATACTTTATCTACCTACACCGGATTATTACAAACCAGCTCCGGTAGGGCAATGACGATTACCGGGGTTTTGCCGGTGGCGTCAAGCAGTTTTGGCGGGGATTTTTGGAGTGCGCTCTCCTCTATTGTGTCTACGGGTTATATCGGAGTATACGACGGAGAAACATGGCGCCAGTTTCAACTGGACGAAACAGGGCAGGCCAGTTGGCAGGTGCAGACCAGTGATACGCTCGCTTGGGTCAGCAAGAAAGATCTCATCAAAAGATTGCATCAACTCTTCCCCGATTATAAATGGGTTTATGGTTGGTCGTCCTTACCCGGTTTCCACTTGAAACTGGAAACCGGATTATGCAATAAGGTATTCTGGGTTACTCCGGCGCCGAAGGGGGTGAAGCTATGATCATCATTATCTGGTCGGACTTAAAAGATTGGTATGTAACCTCCGCTACCCGGACTTTAGCCGTTTTCCTCTGCGGGCTGGCTTTCTTTGGATTCATCACCGATCTGCGCCCTGAGATCAGCTTTCAGGTTTTGACCGTCTTAGGCTTGTGGCTGGGATTGAATTGCGGTAAAGAGAAATGGAGCAGTGCTCGCCTGCAGAGCTACATATATAACACTACTCTGAAACCAGGAACAGTGGTGGCAGGAAAAGCCGTCTTCTCCTGTTTATTGTCCTTTCTGCACTTGCTTTTTGTCTTGCCTCTTCTCCTGTTGAACGCCGTCTTTTCCGGGGTGACGTGGGACGTTTTTCTTCAGATGTTGGCCTTGTTTTTAACCATTTCCACGTTGGCTTCTGCTCTGGCCTCGTTCGCCGGTAATGTGCTTACAGATGCCAAAGACAGTCTCATTGAAGGATTTCTGATCGGCGTTTATCTGCTCTGTACGGCGATCTTCCCGACCTTGCAGAGCATTAACCCCTTAGTGGAAATCCATCGGGTTTTTACTCTCGGAGCAACCAAAGGTCTTGGTTCTGCCATTATTAGTAACATCTTGATCTTGGTTACTGTCCTAATGCTCACCTGGATTCCGTACCGATCCGGAAAGGGGGAGATGAAGTATGGTCAATACCAGTGAGTACTACCGTCTGCTCTGTAAAGGCAGGAAGAATTTGTCCTTCATTATTTTGCTCAGTAAAACCTGTACTTCCCTTACTTGGGTCGGGGGATTCTCTGGATTAATAATTCTGCTGATCCGTTGGGTAACCAAGGATATAAACTTTGATTATCTTGGCCTTTGGCTACTCTTTACCTTGGTGGCCGGCGTTGGCTTAGGCCTTTTGCTGGCCGCTAGAGACCGGCTTGATTATCACTTGACCGCCCGCTGGTTGGATCAGAACCTTGCTTTGCCGGAGATTCTGACCGCAGCTGACCTGTGTTTGGCTCGAAGCTGCTCCGGGCCTTTTGATGAACGTATTATAGAGCAGGCAGAGTTATGCGCCAGTCAGATTAATCACCATCCACGGCCATTGATTAAGTGGCCTACCCAACACCTGAATAAACAGATGAGATTGGCTTGCCTTACCATTATGGTCTTCCTTCTTTTATTTGTTTACTGGAAACCGCAAGATTCCGGCTCCATTTCTTTACAAGAATTGACTTTGCAGCAGGAAGTACCGGAAACCTGGGAAGAAACAGGCGAAGACCGGGAAGTGCCTTTGGACTATTCCACCGAGGAACTGCTGGAAATGCTCTCTTTCTTCCATCCGGAACTGGCCGAACAGGCGGTGGAGGCCTTAAACTCCAGGGAAGCCCGGGCCTTCCGTGAAGTGCTGGAGTATGCTCAGAGCCAGATGGCTGCTGATCTGGATAATGCGCAAATCTACTCCGAGCGCGAGGCCTTAATGGAAGAACACAAACTGGCGAATGAAGCCAGTCAGAGGATGGGAGAACGGAGCGAAAAAAAAAAGGATAAGTGAGCGTACTCAAGACCGTACTACCCAACAACGGTCAAAATGCCCTAGCCAACAGCAAGGAAGAGAGGAGAGCAGAGAAAGAGCGGAAGACGGAAGAAATTCCGAAAGAGAGAAGTCCAAGACCAGACTGGAGAGTTCAAACCTCCGGCTGGAGCAGGGAGCAGAGAATCCACCTTTGCAACAAGGGCTTAGTAATCCCGAGGTTACTTCAAACCCGCGGCAAGAAGGGGAGACTGTTGAGGGCAAGCGTAAAGCCGATGATAAACCGGGAACAGGAAGTGGCGAAGAAAGGGATTGGGGAGAACTAAGCGCTACCTGGAATAAACAGGCGATTATTAAGCAGAGAGAGGACGGAAAGGTTTTTGAGTATGTCTTACCCGGGGCGGATGCGTCCCTTCCGTTAATCGATTTTGTCTTGGTTCAGCAACAAGCCACGGAGACAGCCCTGGAAAATTCGGAAATCCCTGTGGAGTATGGAGAGTTTGTCAAAAACTATTATCTGTATTTACTGGAAAGAATCTCAGCTGAACTAAGAGAGTAAAGAAGACAATGAGTGTATACACATGGCGAGGAGGTAATGTGATGGCGGATTACAGCAAAAATGTGGAAGAGAGCGTAAAGAAGCTTAAAAAGTTACGGGAAGAGATGCACCGGGTAATAGTAGGGCAGGATGAAGTACTCGACCTGATTCAGTTAGCCCTTTTATGTGAAGGACATGTGTTGCTGGAAGGCGTGCCCGGGTTGGGAAAGACCCTGATGGTGCGTACTTTGGCCCATGCTTTATCTCTGGGTTTTTCCAGAATACAGTTTACACCGGATCTGATGCCTGCGGATGTGTTGGGAAATAGCATTGTGATGCAAGAAAAGGCCGGTGATTTTACCTTACGGTTTGAAAAAGGTCCTATCTTCGCCAATCTGGTGTTGGCTGATGAGATTAACCGGGCTTCACCGAAAACGCAATCCGCTTTACTCGAAGCCATGCAGGAACAAGCAGTAACCGTCCGGGGAGAGCGCTACGAACTACCCCGTCCGTTCCAGGTCTTGGCCACCCAAAACCCGTTGGAGATGGAGGGTACATATCCGCTACCCGAGGCTCAAGTAGACCGGTTCCTATTTAAAATCATCGTGCGCTATCCCTCAGAGCGCGAACTCATTACCATTATGGAGCGGACTTTAGGCGCAGAGACGCCTACTTGTCAGACGGCGCTAAACGTAGACGATTTACGGATTTTACAAAAAGCCGTCAGAGAAGTAGTGGTTCCCCCACAGGTTTCCGCTTTCGCTGTGCGGTTGATCTTGGCCACGCAGCCCGGGCAGGAAAGCGCTCCTGCTAAGGTACGAGAATTTGTCCGTTACGGGGCTGGACCCAGGGGCGCTCAAGCCTTAATCTTGGGTGGAAAAGCCCGGGCTTTGTCTCACGGCCGGTTCAATGTGAGCTTGGAAGATATTAAGGAATTGGCCGTTCCCGCCCTTCGACACCGGGTGGCCTTGAATTTTGATGGGTTAAGTGAGGGAATTCAGGTAGGTGCCTTGATTAAAGACCTTTGTGAACTGATTCCGGTGGATTATGAACAACCGGCGGCCATAAGGAGTTGAGCCGATGACGGAAAGGCTATTGGAACCGGAAGATTTCCAATTAATGAAAGCACTGAGTCTGCTTACGAAGAAACGGGTCACCGGCTTATTAATAGGGGAGCAACGGAGTCCGACACAAAGCGGAGGAATTGAATTTGCCGATTACCGGGATTATCAACCCGGGGATGACGTACGCCGGATTGATTGGACGGTCTTTTTAAGACTGCGCCGTTTATTGGTGAAATTATGCGCGGAGGAGAAAGAGTTTACCCTGATTATACTGATGGATCTCAGTAAATCTATGCAATTCGGCGCTGTGGAAAAATTGTGGTTCGCCAAGAAAATTGCTGCAGTATTAGCCGGGATCGCCCTGAATGACGGAAACAGAGCAGGCGTCTTGGCGATGGGCCGGGATTTGCAGGAGTTGGTACCGCCGGCGCGCGGCCGCGCTTCATTAACGGATGTGATCAATACAATTGCCCAAGCCATGCCGGTGGAGGAGTTTGATTCCGTGACCACTGTCCGTCATTTTGCCGCACGCTACGGGCGAAAGTGTATGTTCGTTCTCCTCTCCGATCTACTTTTTCCTGGGTGGGAAGAAGTGATTAGGGGGTTGGGGGCCAGTGGCTCCGAGGGCTTTGTCCTTCAGATCTTGGCCAGAGAGGAATTGGAACCTCCGTATCTGGGCGAGGTAACCCTGGCTGATCTGGAAGGCGCTGGAGATCTTCCTCTGCACGTCAGTAAGGAGATAGCCGGTTGGTATCTGGGAGAGTTAAATACCTTCCTCAATGAAACGCGGGCCGCGTGTCACCGGCGCGGTTTGGGCCATGTATTACTCTCCTCAGATTTGTCCTTGGCCCGCTCCTTCCATACTTACCTGAAGCAGGAGGGGTTATTATGTTAAGTTGGGGTGAACCAAGGGCTTTTTGGTTTGCTGTAGTGATCATCCCCATCATATTTTTTTATTTTTTGCGGATGCGTTTTCGCCGTCAACCGGTCTCCTCTATTTATATTTGGTCTCGCTTACAGATGACCAGTAGGGGAGGAAGAAAATTACGCTACTGGTCTGTTTTGCTCTTGCTGATTCAGGTATTGGCTGCTACAGCTGGTGTTGTCACCTTAGCCCGTCCGGCGTGGGTCGCTCAGCGGCTTGAGCAACCGGGTATAGTATATATTTTGGATGTGTCAGCCAGTATGAATGCGCAAGATGTGGAGGGGGGACGTTTAGCGCAGGCCAAGTCAATCCTGGAGGAGAGGGTGGGAGAGCTTTCCGCTGATACCCCGGTCGTCATCTATCTGGCTGGGGCTGAGACAACACAATTATGCCCCCCCTCCACTGTTCACCAGGCTCTACTCTCCGCATTGAAGGCGGTTGAATGCACATATGGCAGTTTTGATGAAGAAGAAGCGGCTCAGGTCTTACAGGCCTGGCTAGCGACAGAGCATCGTCCGTGGCAAGGGTGCCTGCTGACTGATGGTGGTCTGGACTTACAAGGGAAGAAACTCTCTGCTGTTTTCAACGGCCTGCTCGAAGTGGTCACCGTCGGCGCGCATGGTGAAAACTTAGGCCTCACCGGTCTACGGGTCTTACCTCATAACCAGTACCGTTTCTCAGTGGAGAACGGGTATCCGGCTGAGCAAGAGATTAAACTCTGCTTAAGTTGGGAGGGAGAGCCCCTTTCCAGACAGGTTCTGAAAGTTCCGCCCGGCCTGAGTCTGTACACGCTGAGCATAGACGGAGCGAATGCTTCCGCCTCGGTAGGCTTGGGCGACAGCAGAATAAAACCCGGCGCTTACTCCCTGGTCTTAGAGGAGAATACCGATATATTTCCCGTGGACGACAAAACCTATTTTGCTGTAAATCAAGGGCGAGCGGTCCGTATTTTGTTGGCGGGCAGGGGGAACCCCTTTTTCAAGGCTGCGCTGAGCGCTCCTGGCTTGGAAGTGCTGGAAGTTCCGGCACTCGAAGATGACAGTAACTATAGTGAATGGGATTTAGTCATCGCCGACTGCGTGGAGATTCCGGCCGGAGTACGGACCAACTTATTAACCTTCGGCGCGTTGTCTCCAGGTTCTCCGGTGGCCTTTGGCCCAGAGGTCAGGGGAGAGTTAAGTCAAGTGGACTCCACGCATCCCCTATTAAGATTCGTTGATTGGCGGGGAACCAGAGTAAATGCGGGCCGGTCTTTACTGCTGACCGAAGGCAATGTGCAAATCTTGGCCACAGTAGGTGGAGAACCGGTCATTGCCGCCTGGGAAGCAGAGGACAGGCATGTAGTCGTCTGCAGCGTGACCTTCTTCCATTCTGATCTGGGGTTGTCGGCGGCTTTTCCGATTTTTCTCCAGAATATGCTGAAGTGGTGTGTTCCGCAGATGGGAAATGCTTTGGCCTATACACTTGTCTCCGGTGAAGCGAGAATTTATGCTGAACCCGGTTCCTGGCAGACGCCGGAGGAAGCCGACTTTCGAATAGACAGAACCGGTAGGTATTTAACGATTGTTCCGGATCGCCCCGGGGTTTATCACTGGAAAAAAGCCGATGGCTCCGAGATTGTGTTCGCCATTACACTGGATCAAAGTGAACTTTCCCTTGTGCCCAGGGTGCTTCCGCTCAAAGTCTCCGGGACACAATTGGGTATAAAACTCAGTAAAGAACGGGTTTCCTTGGCGCGCTGGTCATTACTGATCCTGCTGACGGCTTTATGTTTGGAATGGGTCTTCTGGCGAGGAGGTTGGTCATTAAGGACGGTGAAAAAGCAGTGAAGTGGATTAGCACCGGTTTACGTAGTATATTAAGTCTATGGGAAGAACCTCTGTGGTTAATAGCGTTTCTTTTAGTCTTTCCCTTGCTTTCCTTAGGCAAAGAATCCCGGAGGAAACTGGAGGTGCGGCAGAGATGTGGACTGCCGGTGATCGATGGTAGACAGGGGGGATCGGGCACAATCGGTAAAAGCCCGGCTTCTACCTTACACCGGCTGACCAGGCTCAGGATTGCGGCGCTCACTTTAACCATCTTGGCGCTGGCCGGAACAGCCCTTCCTTTGCCGACCACCCGTCGCCATCTGGCTGTGTTAATCGATGTCTCTGACAGCATTACCTCAGCGGAAAGAGAAAGATCCCGTGCTGCGGTGTTAACGGTTTTACAAAAGCTGGAACCAGCGGACCGAGTTGATTTAGTTATCTTTTCCACTACTCCTCAGGTTTTGGCGCGCGACCTGACTCCTCATGAAGCCAACGCCGTCATGGTAACAACCGAACTGCATACAGAGGACTCACAGCACACGAACTTAGAAGCTGCGTTCCTCACCACTGCTCAACTGTTCAAGGACGTCCGGGGCAACAAAGGAATTCTACTCCTCTCTGACGGCCGTCCAAATGCTGGTGAAACCTCTATAGAAGCCTGGATGAAGTCTTCATCCATGAGAGCGCGCAGGGAAATTCCGATTTATGCTTTTTCCGTCGGGAAGACGGGCAACAGTTTAGTTTCTTTAGGTTTGGATCTGCCCGATCTGGCGCGTCCGGGAGAGAATACTCTCCTCGGGTGGGAGGTCTTCTCCGCATACGAACAAAAACTGCTGGTGACTGTACGCTTGAACGGACAAGAACTGAGTAGTAAAGAGATTACTCTCTTACCGGGCAGAAGAAGAATCCCGCTGACGGTGCAGGCTCCGGAGTTTGGAACCCATGTGGTGGAATTGGCCATCAGTGATGAACGGGGCGTACCAGTTCCCCATGCCACTTGTGGCGGAGTATTACGTGTTGGCGACCGGGCCAGAGTTTTAGTAGTAAATGAAGAAAGGGTTGCTTCCCCTTTAGCCCGGGCTTTAACTGTACAGGGTATGGAAGTGCAGGAAGTTGGGGTGGCAGGGCTTCCGGAGAGTTTAAGTGGGTTTGCCTCTTACTCTGCGGTAATCTTGGATAATGTGCCTGCCTTATACCTGACTGAGCGGCAAGAAGATGCCTTGCAGGGTTTTGTTAGCGGCGGCGGTGGTTTGTTGGTGGTCGGTGGTGATTCCTCCTTGGGCCGGGGTGAATATTATGCTTCCGGTTTGGAGGAACTCCTCCCCGTACAGACTGATACCAGGCAACGCTTGTTATTTACCAGAGCGAAAATTCTTTATCTCATCGACCAGTCCGGTTCCATGGCGGAGCTGGTCGGTTCGATCTCTAAGGAAAAAGCGGCTTTGCAAGGAATAGCGGAATCGCTCAAAGAACTCAACCCCTTAGATGAGGTGGGGATTCTTTCCTTCTCGGATCGCGCCGACTGGGTCCTCCCCTTTACTTCTGCCTCTAAGCTAGATCAGATTAGACAAGCCCTTTCCCATACCGGACGAGGAGGGGGAACCGATCTAGCCTCCGGCCTGGAAGAAGCAGTGCAAGGTCTAAGCGGAGCCGGACCCCTCCGGCGTCATGTGGTGATCCTGACGGATGGTTTTACCAGTGAAGAAAGACTGGAAAGTCTCTGCCGGAGGCTGTACGGGATGGGCGCCACGATCACCACGATCGGCGTGGGTAGGGAGGTCAATGAGGATATTTTACGTTCTGTCGCCCAATGGGGAGAGGGACAGTTTTATCGAGCGGAGGATGAGCGGATTCCGCAAATTATCATTAAAGAGACGATCAGAGTCTCCAGGGATCTGATTCAAGAGGGCTATTTCCAACCGGAAGTACGGACAGACAGCCACTTTTTGAGGGGATTGGGGACATTCCCTCCGGTGCAGGGATATTTGATCACCAAACCCAAGAAGATGTCCCACATCTATTTAGAGGTGGGGTCGGAAGAAAAGGACCCACTCTTGGCCGGGTGGAGATATGGCAACGGACAGGTCATGGTATTTACCGCCGATTCTGGTCGCAGATGGCTGGCGCCCTGGTCCGGGTCGCGCTTATTTAATCAGTTCTGGGGGCAAGTGACCCGTTCAATTATGAAAGCCCGGGTTGATACAGGTTTACATTTAACCCCTAGAGTTGAAGGAGGAGCAGTACGGGTGCTGGTAGACGCCACTGGACCCGATCGCCATCTGCGCACAGGACTGCAACTGGTCGGCAGGATGGGCGGAGACTCCCCGGAGATGTTCAGGTTGAAAGAGACCTCTCCCGGACGGTACGAGGCTACTTTACCCACTTCCGGGCGGGGAATCCAAGAATTTGAGATTCATGAATTAGCCGGAAAGAGTTGGACAGTGGGCGCGGTTTGGCTACCGCCCAGCGATGAGTTTCAATCATACGGACCGGATCTGGGCGTGCTTAGTTATTTGACTACAGTGACCGGCGGAAAAATATTGTCCCAGGAGGAGCCGGAGATCCCTGCTTCTTTGAGTTGGGAACCTTATCCCCTCCGTCAATGGTTGCTCATGGCCGCACTCTTCCTCTTTGTGCTGGAATTGGCCTATCGCAGTACTTCATTGGGTCAAGTGAACATGGCAAAAACAGCCTTTACCGGCTGGTGGAAAAGGCAGCAACAGCTCTTGGATTCCCTCCGCGCCTATGACCAAGGAGCAGAGCTGACAGAGACCAGTGGGGAGAAGACCAAGACCGCCTATAAATATCTAGCCAAAAGGCGAGCTCACCGTAGTTTTGAAGAATAATGCTCTTTTCGTGAAAAAGAGGAGGGTTTTATGATAAAATTAATGGAGGTTTGATTTATAATGAGGTGAGAGGCTTGTCCCTGTTAACCATGGAAAATGCCCGGTTGATGCTGGAACGGGTGTACGGATATGAAGAATTCCGTCCAGGTCAAGACCGGATTATCGACAGCATCCTCCAGAAGAAGGATACCTTTGCCATTATGCCGACTGGGGCCGGGAAGTCCCTTTGTTATCAAATCCCCGCCCTCCTCTTTGCGCAAGAGAGTTCCGGCTTGACTCTAGTAATTTCTCCCTTGATTTCCCTGATGAAAGACCAAGTGGACGCTATGAGGAGTTTGGGAATTCGAGCGGCCTGCATTAACAGTGCTTTACGTCCGAAGACGGTGGCGGAGACGATTGACAAAGCCGGACAGGGAGAGTATGACATCTTGTATATCGCTCCGGAACGGTTGGAGTCGGATTCGTTCCTTCCCCTCATTCAACACCTCACCCAGGAAAAGAAGTTCCCAGTATCATTTGTAGCTATTGATGAGGCGCACTGTGTTTCACAGTGGGGACATGATTTCCGCCGGAGTTATCGGCGGATTGGACCTTTTATTGAACGGGTTTTAGGCGGGCAACCCTCCGGCCGACCGGTAGTGGCTGCTTTTACCGCTACAGCTACGGAAGAGGTGAAGGTTGACATCGTCAAGCTTTTATCCTTGCAAGACCCTAACATCTATCTTACCGGGTTTGACCGGCCGAATTTAGAGTTCACCGTGGTCCGGGGAGGAAACAAAAAGGACTTTCTCCTGGATTACCTGGCTTTTAAACGGGAGGAAGCGGGGATTATTTATGCGGCTACCCGCCGAGAAGTGGAGAAGATCCATGATTTTCTGGCGGAAAAAGGATATGAGGTAGGAAAGTATCATGCCGGCCTCAAAGACGCGGAACGCCAAGAAAACCAGGAATTATTCATTTATGACAAGATCAAGATTATGGTGGCGACCAACGCCTTTGGTATGGGTATTGATAAGTCCAATGTCCGGTTTGTGATCCACTACAATCTGCCGAAGAATATGGAATCATACTATCAGGAAGCCGGGCGGGCCGGCCGCGACGGAGATCCCGGTGATTGCATCTTACTCTTTTCTCCCCAGGATATTATCCTCCAAAAGTACCTGATCGAACAGAGCGTCCGCTCACCAAAGCGTAAAGCTCATGAATATGCCAAACTACAGACGATGGTGGATTATGCCCACACCGGAAAGTGTTTGCGCGGGTTCATCCTGGAATACTTCGGTGAGCGGGAAACACCCACAAAATGCGGAAATTGCGGCAATTGCAATAACTGTAGTGAAGTCACGGATATCACCGTCGAGGCGCAGAAGATTTTCTCTTGTATTGTGCGGATGAGAGAACAATATGGCAGCACCATCATTGCGGATGTGCTGAAAGGTTCACGGAATAAGAAACTCCTGCGTATGGGGTTGGACAGGCTGACTACCTATGGAGCGCTCAGTGAACTCACCCAGGCTGAGATTAAAGATTTGCTAAATCAATTAGTAGCCGAGGAATATCTGCGTTTCACCAACGGGAAGTATCCGGTGGTGAAGTTGTTGCCTAAAGCTGTTAGAGTTCTGAAGAATGAGGAAAGAGTGTTGCTAAAAGTCTATACTAATCCCCGGGTTTCATCTGATGATAGTCTTTTTGAGGTATTGCGGGATGTCCGCCGGGAACTGGCGGAGCAGGAGAAGGTGCCGCCATATATCATCTTTTCGGACAGTACTTTACGGGAGATGGCCCGTTTCCACCCGGTCGACTCTCTTTCCCTGCGAAAGATCAAAGGGGTGGGCGAGGTCAAGCTGGAAAGATACGGCACGGCCTTTATCAATGCAATAAAGGCTTACTTAGAAGCGGGTCTACAGGTAAAGCGAGAGCGAACAGAGTAGCATCTACGCGAACTGACAACAGGTAAAGTAGTTGTAGTGTTTGCCATAAAAGTCAGGAGCGGGATGAGTCAGTAAGGATAACCATTTTTTTGTAAAACCTTCCTCTTGATTTTATCGGAAAAGATCAGTAAAATAAAGATGTAACATGAAGCGAAGACTGAGTTATGCGTGAACTTCAATTTTTGAACCTACATTAGCCAGTCGGGAGATTTATACTGAACTACCGATACCGGGCCCAGAGTAAGTCCTTTTCAGGCAGGGGAAGGTAGAAGGGTTCATGCGATCACCCACCTATCGAGAGATAGGTGTCAAAAAATGAAGTAACGGTTCCTCGGTTTGCATGTTACGAAAGACTGTCCACAGGACAGTTTTGATAATAAGCGCTTCGCCACATTACTCTTGTTAGTTTGAAATAAAAGGCGGTTACACAAATGTTGCGTGTAACCGCCTTTATTCATTCTCCTTGACGGGCTCTATATATCTTGACGGAATCTACAGGAACATCAGAATAATACTCTACATTATGCGTAGGAACATTGGCGATCAGGTCAACCACATCCATACCATCAATTACCTTACCGAAGACACAGTACCCGTAACCGCTGGGCGTATCATCTTTATAATCGAGATGGGGGTTGTCTGCTACATTAATAAAAAATTGAGAAGTCGCGCTGTGTACAAACATTGTTCTGGCCATCGCAATGGTTCCCCTTTGGTTAGTCAGACCATTTTTGGCTTCGTTTTTGATGGCCGGAAATCCCTTCTTCATCTCTAATTCTTCGGTGAGACCGCCGCCTTGGATGACAAAACCCGGGATCACCCGGTGAAAGATGGTTCCGTCATAAAATCCGGAGTTTACGTATTGCAGAAAGTTTTCTACAGTAAGCGGAGCTTTTTCAGGATCAAGTTGGATTTTGATTTCTCCCAGGGAAGTCTCTAGAATCACAATGGGTTTATCTTCCGGAACGGTCTTTTTCTCTACTTGGATTGAATCTTTATTTTTCAACGTCTCCACGGATTTATTTGCCTCCTTTTCTAGTGCGTCCTGGTTCTTTACGATATAAGTCTGTAGTCTGGAAAATCCATAAAAAAGAAGGACTCCCACTGCGACTAGAGTCAGGGTAATAAAAAAGGCTGATAACAATCGTTTTTTCGATGATACTGGTGTGCGTCTCTTCAATTCGATCCCACCCTAATCAAGTATATTTTACCAAATCGGATCAATCTAGAAGTCAGCCGGGAAGCTTATATCTAAAAAAAGCAGCGCGGTTAAGTACGCGCTTTCTTAACTGATAAATTAACATAAAGTCTTCTCTGCTGTCAAGGTCTCTCGCTAAATACAGTTCGAATACAAAATCAATACCCGGGATTCGTTTTATGTGAGATTCATGGGACAATGTTTCATTCTTTTGCTTATAAAAACACAAACCCCTCTTTCAGAATAGACTATAAAAGAGAACAGGCAGGGCTGCTTTCAGAGGTCGCTGCCGGAAGCGCTACCCGGGTTATAAATCCACATCTGTGCCATTAGAGCCGGTGTTTAATGTATGTGGGTGTTTTTTATCATCCAGAGGTCAAAGGAAGGGGGATAGAGAGATGAATTATGGGTACATGGACGAGGGACTGCATACGCACGCCTTTTCCCTCGCCACCACCTGTGATGATCGCCATCGCCATTGTATCAGGGGGGAAACAGGGTCGAGTCCGGATACGCGCTGTCATGTTCACTCTTTTCAAGCACAAACAACCTGTGATTGCGGTCATCTCCATTACTTTTGCGGAGTAACCGGTCCCGCCATCCCGACGCCGGGCGGTCACATTCACCAGATAAAAGGGGAAACCACTTATGATTGCGGGCATAACCATGCCTTTAAGGGAAGAACATCTCGGGGGCGAGAACTACCTTGTCCGGAAACACCGTGTCCCCGGTACTAAGGGACTACAGCCTCCGCCATGAAGGTGGCTGTTTTTCAAAATAGGAGCAACCATGACTGTAGCTGGTTGCTCCTATTTTAATCGTGCGGCCTAGTCTTCGTTTCCAGTGGGAAAGAGATATTATTACCCAGCAGAGGAATAATAATCTTATTGTTTTGAAGGAAAATGGTAATTCTTTTAGAATTAATATAGGTCAAACTTAAATAAATGAGGTACGGAAAGATAAAGGAGCAAGAGGAATGCAGGACATAACAGTAAAAGAAATTTTTAGAGAAGCAGAACAGCATCTGGGAAAGGAATTACGAGTCTCCGGATGGGTGAGAACGCTTAGGGATTCAAAAGCCTTTGCTTTTATTGAGTTGAATGACGGGACTTTCTTCAAGAATTTGCAGATTGTCTTAGAAGATAAATTGGGAAATTTCAACGAGATCGTAAAGTTAAATGTGGGGAGTTCCCTTATTGTGGAAGGAGTCTTGGTGAAAAGTCCGGGCGTTAAGCAACCCTTTGAGCTTCAAGCTACAAAGGTAGAGATCACCGGTTTCTCTTCACCTGATTATCCTCTGCAAAAGAAGCGCCATTCTTTTGAGTATCTACGCACTATTGCCCACCTGAGACCTAGAACAAATACTTTTTCCGCGGTTTTTCGCATTCGCTCATTAGCAGCCTATGCCGTCCACCGTTTCTTTCAGGAGAGAGGCTTTGTCTATGTGCATACTCCCATTATCACCGGGAGCGATTGTGAAGGCGCGGGCCAGATGTTTCAGGTGACAACCTTGGATCCAGGGAATCTTCCCCGGGACGAGGAGGGTAAGGTAGACTACAGCAAAGATTTTTTTGGACGGATGACTAATCTGACGGTCAGTGGTCAATTGGCGGTAGAAACTTACTGCATGGCTTTTCGCAACGTCTATACCTTTGGTCCGACTTTCCGGGCGGAAAACTCCAATACCCCCAGGCATGCCGCGGAGTTTTGGATGATCGAGCCGGAGATGGCCTTTGCCGATTTACAGGACGATATGGAATTAGCTGAGGATATGATAAAGTACTTGATCCGGTATTGCTTGGAGAACGCTCCTGAAGAGATGGAATTCTTCCAGAAATTCCTTGACCGGGATTTATTCGCTAAACTGGATAATGTGGTGAATTCAGAGTTTGGTCAGTTGACGTACACAGAGGCCATAGAGATCCTGGCCAAGGAGAATCCGGGTTTTGAGTATCCGGTAGAGTGGGGATGCGATCTCCAGACCGAACACGAGCGTTTTTTGACGGAGAAAGTATTCAAAAAACCGGTTTTTGTGACCGGGTACCCCAAAGAGATAAAAGCTTTCTATATGCGGTTAAACGACGACCAAAGAACGGTGGCCGCCATGGATCTGCTCGTCCCTGGAGTGGGGGAAATCATCGGCGGTAGCCAACGCGAAGAGAGACTGGATAAATTGGAGCAACGAATGGCCGAATTAGGGTTAAAGCAGGAAGATTACTGGTGGTATCTTGATCTTAGAAAATACGGCGGAACTGTGCACTCCGGCTTTGGTCTCGGCTTTGAACGGTTTATTATGTATATCACGGGAATTACCAATATCAGAGATGTAATCTCTTTTCCCCGCACTGTGCGTTCAGCGGAATTTTGAGAGGAATGTGGAAGGTCCACAAGTCAACAGCGGAATTAGGTACCAATACCCGGATGGAGGGCTTAATAATGAATAAAAAATTCATCGGCGTCTTGCTCTTTTTCTTTGTGACTGCCGTGGCATTCTCCGCCGAAGCAGACGATGTTCTGGGAGAAGCCGGGCGACTGATGGAAGCGGGACGATATTATACCGCCTTTAAACTCTTAAATGATAACTCTTGGGGGACGGAAAACCCAGATATCGTGCTGAAAAAAGTGGAAATCGCCTTGAATTATTATGTCAGCTCCATTGCTCATGAGACCTTTGGTTTTAAAGATCTGGAGGCAGGGGAGAAGATTTCGGCTCTCCGGGGACGAGAGGGAACTTATGCCACCTACTACTTTCCCATCAGTGAGGTTCTGCATAGTTTACTCCAAAAGTATCCGGAAGATTGGAGAATCCATAAGGCCCTGGGTGAGTACTATTTTGAAGTATTTCAGAATTATAGAGGAAGGTGGAGGAAGAGCGATGAAGAAGTTCTGAAACTAGCGGATGAGCATTACCGGATCGCGCGGGAACATGGGGTTTATGACTTCAAATCCCTTTTTTTTCTGGGCTTAAATCAAATTTTGCAGAAAAATTATGATCAGGCCTCGGTTCTTCTGACAGAGGCTTTGAAATGCGGGGAGACTACGCACCCTCTATATGCTACGGCCAATTATAATCTGGCCTATGCTTATCTCCAAAGGATGGATTTTGCCAAAGGCCTGCAGTACGCTATGAACTCCTATCACCTTTATCAAGAACCGATCGATCGAGCAGACGCCGCCAGAATGGTCGGGATCCTCCATCGTCAACTCGGAGATCGCTCTGCAGCCATTAAGTATTTTACCACTGCTGATCAGTTGACTCCCGGTAATTATTACAACCTGATGCCCCTTTTAGAACTTTATCTGGAAGATGCCCAGCCGGCTCAAGCCAATCGCCTTGCCGAGCGGTTATTTGCTTTGCAACCCACTTCACCTAATATCCTCAATGACATCATGACTTCCTACGGCCGTAATGGATATTCAACGGAGTTTATTAATTTATGTCAAAACTTAATCGGTGTTTATGCGCAAAACAACGAGATCTTGGGAAACCTCTACTTTCATCTTGGCTTTTGTTATTATGTACTTGGAAACTATACGGAATGCCGGAAGAGTTTTTTGGCCTCCCAAGAGTATTATCTCCAGTGCTACCTGCCTAACCACGAAGTTTTCTCTGTGATCTCCGATTATCTGGAACATATTGAACAAATAGAGTAGGTTGCTGTTTTTTACTGAATCCGGCTTAAGTTTTTACAGTTTATGCTAATATTCTTATTCGGGGTTTATGGAGAGTGGCAATGAATATTTGGGTGTTATTTCAAGGCTACTCTATCAAGTGCTTCTCCGGTATCAATATTCAAAAGGGAGATTCGATCCTCTTCAATCAGCGCAATGGTGGGGGTTTTCTCTTCATTCTTCGGCAGAGACGGACTACCCGGATTCAGGTGGATCAGACCGTCTGCTTTGTATATTCCCGGTAAATGGGTATGTCCGGAGATGAGCAGGTTATATCCGCTTTCCGCTTTGACTGGTGGGTTTGCTCCGTGTCCGTGCAGTGCCAGGATCCGTAGCTTACCAAGGAAAAGATGGGCATAGGGCGACTCCAACGGATATTCCAGCACCATCTGGTCAACCTCTGTATCGCAATTTCCTTTTATTATTATTAAGGGCGTTGCTAAGGAGTTCAATTCTTTGGCCAGTTCAGCCGGGTCATATCCCGTTGGTAGCGGGTTGCGTGGTCCATGATATAAGACATCTCCGCAGTGGAGAATCAGGTCCGTGTCTTTGAGATACTTTTCATACGCTGTTTTCCAGGCGGCTAATGACCCATGGGTATCACTAATTACACCGATTTTCATTGCTTACTGATGCCCCTTTCTCTTTTTGCTTCGCTCATCTTTCCAATCATCAAATCACCGTAAGTATCTTGGATTTTATCTGCATTATTCTATCATAGAAGCCATTAATGGAACAGAGCTTTTATCGAAGTTTATAGCAGTTTACGGGTTGGTCTTCTCTATTTCCCAAATTTAAGAAGCTGTCCTGGGATCGGACAGCTTCTTTTTCCTTATGCAGTATAGACTATGAACTATGATGCCAGCAAAGACTGTAGCTCTTTATAGGCTTGATCATATTTATCTAAGTGTTCTCTGCGTTGTTCCGGGCTGGGGTGGGTAGCGAACAGCTTCTCGATGAAGTAGATCTTTCGTTCCCGCATGTCAAGGAATTTACCTAATAATACTCGGTAAACTTGGTAATCCATTCCGATCCTCTTCAGGTGGGTAAAGGCAACTTCATCCGCTTCCTTCTCTTGTTCTCTGGAGTAACCTTGATTGATAATTGCGGCCATGACCGAAGCAAATAATGCGGCAGCATCAGCTTTTGAATCATCACTTTGTTGTGAGCCGATAATGAGGATACTGGTAAAAATGGATAACCCTAAGGCTCTTTTATAACGAATAACTGCATGTTTCTTTTCCAAATGTCCGATCTCATGAGCTAAAACAAATGCCAATTCATCATCGGATTCAATGATCTTTAGCAACCCTTTGGTCACATAGATATAACCGTTGGGTGCGGCAAAAGCGTTGACTTCGTCGGTATCCAGAAGACGAAATTTATACTCGAAATTCTTTCGTCCCGTATTGGCAATAATCGGAGCGGCAACTTTTTCAATTCGGTTAAGGACTTCTGGATCATGACTCAAGCGGTAATTATACTCAAGCATGCCACAGGCTTCAATACCCAAGGTTTCTTCAATGTTTCTGTCATAATAGTAGAAGCTGCTATATGGAGGAAAACAAACGGGACAGGGTTTATAGGCGGACTCTTCCGCTTCAATTCTGGTGGTAAAATCCACTTGTATTTCTATCTTTGGAAGATGGTGGCAGTCTTTCAGGTGATACATATAGCTTTCCTTGTTTCCGATTACTTCAACATTTGCCGTTCTGGTTTGTCCGATGTTCGGGTCTTCTTCCTTGAGGTCCAAATAGTTATTTATAAGTAAGGTCACGGCGTGATCAAATGCTTCTGTGCGTCTCTTTTCGCTGAAGCCTTCACCGGTGAAGAAATGAGTCGTCCCTTCGATACAATCATAAACCTTGAGGCCTAACAAGACTTCATAACTTTTTTTTGCTCCTTCTTTCTTAACTTCATTATATCCATTGATTTCTAAGACAGCCAGAAAGGGGAGGCCGGTTAGTTCGCCGATTCTGGTCAGATCATTATTCGTGCAAAGATTCTGAGTTTCATAATATAGGCCTAGTCCTTTTTTTTCTAAACACTTTTTTGTTTCGGCATAATCCAAGACTTTTATCACTCTTTTCTTGCTCAGTTTTTCAACAAAAGACGCTTCAATTTGCGTGGTCAGATTTGTGCCGGCGAGCTTTTCAACTCCACTATAATTATTCACTGATATGAGGGCAATTCTGGGTTGGTCAGTTGCTTTTACTTCTCCAACAGGAAGCAATATGCAAACGATTAGTGATAAGGCTAATAAGGATTTTTTTATCATTTTTCTCCTCCAGACTATGGTAAATTTGACACTTCTACCATTATTATCGGCGAAGGTATAGTGGTTCTAAAGAAAAAATTTATTCTATATTTAACAATTTCCCAAAAATCGAAAATAACTGGGTCAACAAGGTTCAATCCCTTCAGGGGAGCCATCTTTCAGCAGGGAATTTTTTAAAATTAGCGAATTTTATTAATGAAATCTGGGGGAAATGGGGGTAACTTGCTTTGGAAGACAATAAATCCATTGTGACTGAAACAATAGGGAAGAAAAGCCGTGGCCGACTCGGAGTATGGTTGACGTTAGGCGCGCTACTGCTAGTTCTCTTAAGCGTTTCCTTCATCAGTTTCTCACGGGAAAGTTAAGATTAGTAGGGATCAGACCTTCCGGTGAAATCAATCTCCGTACCAATCTAACTTTTGTCTTCTCCGAAGATATTGTCGGCCCGGACGAAGTAGGCCGGACCATTGATGAAGAGTTGATCAGATTTTCACCCCCGATTTCCGGAAAATTTCGCTGGGTGACCCGGCGGGAATTACGTTTTTTACCTGAGACTCCTTTCTTACCCTCCACCAAGTATCAGGCGGAGGTCAGTGCCGGTCTTACCAATGCCCATCATTACATATTAGGAAATAGAAGAGTGGAATTCACCACCACTCGTTTTCAGGTGGTAAGCACGGACATTGCTTTTTATAGCGCACCGGAAGACAAAGGTTTAATTTTACAGGCTCGGATCAGATTTAATCATCCTGTCTCTCCCAATGAGCTTGAAAAAGCGCTTAAGCTGCGCTTGGCCGGCTCGAAAGAGGATCTGTCTTATACGATAGATTCAAAAGAAAACAGCCCGTATATTACGGTGAATAGTGAACCAATTCTGCAAACAGAGGAGGAGCAAAGGATCTTTTTGCTGATCCCGCGGGGGTTCCAATGCGTCCACGGTGAGTTGGGCTTAGCCGAAGAGTATAAATACGAAGCGCTCCTGGGCGCTAAAAAGCCGTTGCGTATCATCAGTTCGACATTAAAAGGGGAAGGCGTCAAATATTGGATTGCCGTACAGTGTTCTGGAGAAGCCGATCCGGAGACTGTGGCCGGTTTCATTGACTTACAGCCGGATCTTGATTTTCATGTAGAAGTTGAGCAGGATTTTATCTTAATCAAAAGTGATGGATTTAAGCCTGGGGCCAAGTATAACCTGGGAATTAGCGCCGGATTGCCGGCGGTGAACGGTTTGCCGTTGGCCAAGGATTATTCCGCCGTGCTCACCCTGGAAGACCTGGAACCGGGTTTGGGCTTCAACTCTACCGGGCGTTACCTTAATAGTAAAGGCTATCTGAATTTGGGCTTGGAAACAGTCAATGTGGATCGGGTTGATTTGGAAATCAGCAGGATTTACGCGAACAACTTGGTTACGTTCTTAAACCAGTTGGACTATTACGCCCAAGACTATCTTTACGATAATCAAATCCCAAATCTGGGCAAGGTCATCAGTTCTGAGACGATTGAGATTAACGGGTCCAAAAATCAGGTGGTAACTACCCCCATTCATCTTGGTCAATTCCTGGAGAAGGGAGCAGAAGGCCTTTTTCAGGTGGCAGCATATAATCATGACCGTAGATGGATTAATGAACGAAAATATGTAGTCGTCACTGATCTGGGGATTGTAGGAAAGATGGGAGAAGACAGTCTCCTGGTCTGGGTGAACTCTCTGGAAACCCTCAAGCCGAAAGAACGGGTAAGAGTCAGTCTGCTTAGTAGAAATAATCAGATTTTGGCTACTGCGGTTACGGATGCGCGAGGTGTGGCTAGGTTGACCGGGTTAAAAGAGATAAAGCGCGACTTTGAACCCTTAATTATCTTGGCGGAAGCGGAAGAAGACTTCTCCTTTGTGCACTTGAGGAATAACCTCATCTCCACCACTGACTTCGAGGTACAGGGCCGCGTTAACCTGAAGGAAGGATATGAGGCCTTTACCTATCTGGACCGGGACATCTTCCGCCCAGGGGATGAAGGCAATCTAGTGGCGGTGATTAGGGGGCCGGGCGCTGCCCTACCGCCGGAGTTCCCAGTGAAACTGGAGATCAGACAGCCGGACGGCCAGATCTTTCGGGAATTGGTCGGTAATACCTATGACCGGGGGGCCTGCGAATTCAAACTGGAGTTCCCTGAATATGCGCAAACCGGTAGATACACCGGGAGGATCTTGGTTGGTGGAGATGTTATCGGTAGTGTTTCTTTTCAAGTGGAGGAGTTTATGCCCGACCGGATTAAGGTGACCGCCACTACCGACCGGGATGTCTATAAGACCGGTGAGTCCTGCCGGATCCAAGTGGAAGGGGTTAACCTTTTCGGACCGCCGGCCGTAGGCAGGAGAGCGAAAGTAAGTATCCGTTTGGAATCGGCCGATTTTATCGTTCCCGCCTACCGTATTCTCCGACGCGATTACGCCCGGACCTTTATCCGAAAGAAGCCAAGCAGGCCAGGGATAAAGTGTTGACCCGCCTTTATGAGCATAAACAGATCAGTCTTCGGGAATACCAAGAGGCGCTAGCGGAGGAAGTGCCTGCCAACCGCAGGGTTTGGCCTTTTCTTGCGCCCCATTTTTGCCTGGAAATAAAGAAACGGTATTCTCAGGAATCGCAGGTGATAACCACGATTGATCTGGATCTGCAGGTATTGATCGAAGCATTGGTCGCTGCTGAGATTGAAAAGTTGGAAAGTAAGGGGATTACCAATGCCGCTGTGATCGTCATCGATAATCACCGCCATGAGCTGTTGGCTGCCGTCGGATCTGCGGACTTCTTTAACGTGCGGCACCAAGGACAGGTCAACGGCTATTTGGCGCCCCGTTCTCCCGGTTCCACGCTGAAGCCATTCGTCTATGCCCTGGGGATGGAAAGGGGATTAATCACTCCCAAACACTATCTGGAGGATGTTCCCGTGCTCTATGGTGGCTATTCTCCGGAGAATTATGACCGCGCCTACTCCGGTTTGGTCTCGGCGGAGGGGGCTTTACAACGTTCTCTGAATGTGCCAGCCGTCAATCTCCTGGCGGATCTGGGAGGGGAAGCTCTCCATGAATTATTGCGGAAAGCCGGATTCACCACAATCACACCAGTGAACCATTACGGACTGTCCATGGTCTTAGGCGGGTGCGAAGTGAACCTCTTGGAATTAACGGCTTTATATTCTTCTCTGGCCTGCGGCGGCCGGTATTACTCGCCCAAAACCCGGATGGTTCCGGGGACTGCCCCTCCCAAGACTTTGTTCTCACCGGGGGTGGCTTATGTCATTACCCAGATCTTAACTGAAGTGTTGCGGCCAGACTTACCGGCGTGCTGGGAGTTTTCTTCTCTGCCGAAGGTGGCTTGGAAGACCGGTACTTCTTACGGGCATAAGGACGCCTGGAGTATCGGGTACAATCCACGGTATACTGTAGGCGTCTGGGTCGGTAATTTTTCCGGAGCCGGTCGGCCCGAACTAATCGGGGCGGAAACCGCCGCGCCGTTGCTTTTTGACATCTTCAACAAACTCAACCAGCACAGCGCCGTGCAATGGTTCAAACAACCATCCACTGTAAAGCAGAGAGAGGTCTGCGCCCTGAGCGGACAAAAACCGGGCCCGCATTGTCCAACCCTGGTGACTGACTATTATTTGGCCGATTGTTCCCCGGATACGGAGTGCGCCTTTCACCAAACCTATCTGGTGGATCCAGAAACCGGATACCGGTTGCCTCCTCATTACTATTCTTCCTCCAAAGCGCTGACGGAGATGGTATATGTTCAGTACCCGCCCAGGATCGCCTCTTGGTTGGAGAAGAACGGACGACCCATCGACAAACTCCCTCCTTTACTCCGGGATTGGCAGAGATTACGGCCTGGCAGGGTTCCGGTTATTCACTCTCCTTCTCCTGATTACGTCTATCAATTGCGCCCGGGCGCGCCCCGGGAGTATCAAAAGATTTGTCTAGAGGCGGCCGCTGGTAATGACGTTCATAAGCTTTATTGGTTCATTGATGGAGAGTTTTTGGGGAGCGCCGCGCCGGGAGAACGGTTATTCTATCTGCCGGAACCAGGCGTTCACCGGGTAGTCTGCCAGGACGACCAGGGTAGAAGCGCTGAGGTGAAGATGGTGATTAGTGAGTGAGCATTCGCCTGCGCACGCTTAGGCATTTTACGCCCTATGGTTTGCTTGGGAAATAACTGAAAAGGCTGTTCCATAGGATGATTTGCCTTCCTCTTCAGCAAAGGTGTTTTCTCCTTACTGCCTGAGAAGGTAGTGCTCACCTAATGGAACAGCCTTTTCTCATAGAAAGTAGCTATGGTTGATTACAGTTGTAGGAAGAACTCAAATACCCGGTCATCGAATCCGGGTAGCTGGAACTAACTCCACCTCCGGATCGACCCGGCGCATTTCCGCTAGAGCCCGTTCCCAGTAGTCGTCGAAATCCGCGGGACGGGTGTTCCTTCCTTGATAATTCTTTAGTTCCGCCAAAGGCAGTTCAAATACGGGCATGGTGTCACCCTCCTTATGAATAGAATATTAGGTGACTGTAAAATATTACTGCTCAACCCATCATGTGTGTGCCAGTTGTTCAAGTATTCTGTAAACCGCAACCATCTCCTGCTGATTAGGAGGCAGTTGTATGAGTCAAATTTAATTTAATTGATAAACATATAAGCATAAATAAGCAAAAAAAGCGGGACTGCCAGAGAAGAGTCGCGCTTTTGAGAACAAAGGATGCGGAGGCGCTATTTACTTTTGTTTCATAGTTTTCTGAAAAAACAATGCGGTTCTTGAAAACAACCCGAATCAGGAGTGGAGTCCAGATCATAGATTATGGAACTAAGCGAAGAGACGTCAGAATTACTTCTTCTGCTGCAATTCCTTGGCTAGTCTCTTAATCTTCTGTAGTGGTTGAGATTTAGTAGGCTGATTCAGACTGGATTTTTTCCCGCTATAATTTTTTATGATACCAAGAGTCAAAATGCCATCACCCCTCTTGGTGAATAGCATTCCTTCCTTTTTTAATTTTATTCCATAAAATGAGGGATGGCTTCAGTGCCTTTCTTTCTTTTTTTTTGCCGTTCCGGTTCTGCGCTTGGTTTAATCCTCACTTCACTCGCGGCGCACGCTTCTTTAGAAAAGCTCAATTCTTTGGCTAATTCACCCGCGGTTTCCTTGGTTTTTTTAATGTAAGCCGGAACTTTCGGACTGCGAAAATCAATGGTTTGTCCCTTTTTTATTGTAATCACATTGCTCACATCCTTTGGTCTCGTAAACGCGTGTAGCGCTCACGCATAATACCTCTTTGTCTATATTATATAATTTTCGTGACAAATTTACAAATTCCTGAAACCTTCTGTAGATTAACGGAAATTTAACCATAATTTTACACAAAAAATATAAGCCCGGGGAAATAGAGAAATTAAAATTATCTGGCACGTATCGCCCAATGTACGGCTGTGGCAATGGAAACAAAGAGAGAACCCGCTGAACAGATCTCCGCATCGGAGATTTGATAGTTTTCTCCGCTGGTATCAATGACAATAGCAGTACCCAGGTCCTTCAAGCCGGGAATGAGGCCAATCCCGATGGTGTGTCGTTCGATGGTGGTCAGGGCCCGGTTTTCCAAAGCTAAAGGCCTAATATATGCGGTTAATTCTTCTCCTAAGGTTTGGAAGCCTCTTTCGTGTAAAGGAACGACATAGATCTTCACTGCCGGATGATTGGCATAGGATTTGACCAGGATATCCTTGACTATGGCACGAATCAGATCCGCCTGATTTCCAGCGTGGATGATGCTTTCTTCGAAAGGCTTCAATAAAAAGTCAAAGATATTCCGGTTCAGTTCCACAATCAAGTCCATTTGCCGGTCGGCTTTATCGGCATTATCCTCGATTTCCTTGGCTTTTCGTGCGTACTCGCTGTACACCTCCACACCGAGAAGCTTGGCGCCATACTTGGCGATCCGCTCCGGGTTGATGATTCCGGTGGCGATGGCGACCAGCCAATAAAAGATTAAGAATTTGACCAGAACGTTAAAGAAGAAGATTAATTGGGGATTTAGTAGGGAAAGAGGGCGTAATTGACCGGGATCAAATGGTTGAAAAAGTATTTCATAGGAACTGACGACAGAAAGGGTCAGGGTAACAAGGCAGATTACCAGAGTGATTAGTCTCACCTTATCGCGAACATTATTTATGAGTAGGACTATGATTATTACTGCCAGGAGAATGGTTCCGACAACCAGGTAAATCATCTCATCACCCCTTTTTTTAGCCTCAGGAATTTTACATTATATAAAAATTATACCATAAAAAGGTAACAATTGTCATAATACGATCGGTGTGTAAAATAAATTTTCCCCCAAATTCATCCACCCAGACCAGAAACGATCCCCTCTTCTCTGGCATAGAGCGGAGCCCGGGTGAACAAGGAGACGCTGAGTATAATTCCGAATATGATTAAGATCAAAACCTTCCGCAAGAAATGGTCACTCCTTCTTCAAGAGCATAATTAAGTAATTCCTCATGATCTTTAACATCTCACTATTTATATCAGTTTTTTTGACCGTGGTTGAACTTGATCTCTTTAGTTCCTTGATTTACGTCGCGGATCACAGTAAAATTATGTTTGTATAATAAAGAAAAATAAACTATTGTTTGGGGACGACCTTTTCCAGCATGTCCCGGTTTGCAAGTCTAAGTAAAGATTATAGGAAATAACATAGTAAGAAACGAGTAAACGAAGGTGACAACATGAGTCTACTGCGCAGACTAGTACTTATCCTGGCACTGGTCATAGCAAGTTTTTGTCCAGAAGCGTCCGGGGATCATTATCCGCTGAGGGTACATTTTCTAGATGTCGGACAAGCTGATTGTATTTTGATCCAAACGCCTAATCAGCGAAGTATGTTGATTGACGCGGGTAATAATGGGGATGAAGAGTTTGTCCTCTCCTATCTTGCACAGGAAAATATTGAAGAATTGGCAGTGGTTGTCGGCACTCACCCCCACGAAGACCACATCGGTAGTATGGATGCGGTGATTGACCGTTTTTCCGTGGGGAGGATATACCTTCCTCCAGTAGTCACCACCACCGAGACCTTTGCCTCTCTGCTCTCGGCAATCAAACGGAAGGGACTGAACATTAATACTGCCAAAGCCGGAGTGGAGATTGATCTTGACCCGGCCCTATCTGTGAAGATCGTCGCTCCACACAGCGGTCCTTACGAAGATTTGAACGATTATAGTGTGGTCATAAAACTCACCTACAATAGAGTGTCATTCTTATTTACCGGCGACGCCGAAGCTTCTTCGGAAAGGCGGATGGTGACCGAGGGAACGGACTTACAGGCCGACCTCCTCAAAGTAGGACATCACGGTAGTACCACCTCTACTTCCAAGCAGTTCTTGGCAAGGGTTAAACCCAAATATGCCGTGATTTCCGTAGGTACGGGCAATAGGTATGGCCATCCGGATCGCGAGATCATAAACAGGCTTTCAAGATTTCAAGTGGAAGTGCACAGAACGGATGAAGAAGGCACAATCCTCGCAGTGAGTGATGGGGAGAGCATCAAGATTATACCGGGGAAGCCGGCGCCGCGCTCCGTTGTTTCCGATGAGATTATTGTTTACATCACCAAATCCGGGAGGAAGTATCATCAGTGGGGATGTGGATTTTTGCAGAATAGCGCGATCCCCAGAACTCTTCAGCAGGCGAAAAAAGAGGGATATATGCCCTGTAGCGCTTGCCGGCCGCCCCAATGAAGAAAGCAGCCTTCGGCTTCTGAAAACCTATGTATACTTGCTGTTTACTTGACAGTGTTTCCTTTTTACTCTAAACTATTCTTTTAATAGCTAGTGGTTTGGAGGTTTCTGAAAGTGACTTTTTTGAAGCAGAAGACCTCCGGAGCCGAACCGTCCAGGCAAACCAATTCCGTTGGCCCGGTGGCGGATTTTCGCTCCGGGTTACGGAAAGGGATTCCGATTGCCCTGGGTTATATACCGGTGGCTTTTACCTTTGGGGTGCTAGCCGTCAACGGCGGGCTTTCACCTTGGATCGCTGTGGTGATTTCCTTAACCAACTTGACCTCGGCCGGGCAGTTCGCCGGTACTAACCTGATCATTGCCGGGGCGCCGCTCCTTGAGATTACCGTCACTACCTTTATGATTAATATCAGGTATTTATTGATGTCGCTTTCTTTATCACAGAAGATCGTCCCCGGGACTGCCATACTCAAAAGGGGGATCATGGCTTTCGGGATTACAGACGAAACGTTTGCTGTGGCTTCCTTGGAGCAGAAGGATATTTCTTTCTGCTATATGCTGGGTTTGATCTCCTGTCCCTATTGGGGATGGGCCGGTGGCACGGCTTTAGGCGCTCTGATTTGTTCGGTTTTACCTCCTGCTGTACAAAACTCCATGGGGATTGCTTTATATGCCATGTTCATCGCTTTGCTGGTTCCCAGCGCTAAACAGTCGCGGGCTGCTTTAACCGTGACATTGATTGCTGTTGCCATCAGTTCTTTGCTTACTTGGGCGCCTTACTTAAAGCAAATTTCCTCAGGATGGAGTATTATTATAACAACGGTTATTACCTGTCTATGCGGGGCGCTCTTCTTCCCCAGAGAGGATGTATGAGATGGATCAGACCCTCATCGCTGTGTTATTGATGGCGGTGGTCACCTATCTTCCGCGCGTTGTGCCGATGATTTTTGTAAGGAAGAGGCTGGAATCACCCTTTTTGCGTTCGTTCTTATATTATGTGCCATATGCCGCTTTAGGGGCAATGACTTTTCCGGGAATTCTCTATTCAACCGGGGATCTCTCTTCAGCGATCGCCGGGATGAGCGTAGCCCTGCTTCTGTCCTTCTATGGAAAGGGTTTACTGCCAGTGGCGGTGGGCGCTATTGCCGCAGTTTATGCAATACAATTTTTTCTGTAAATGATACCGGGCGTGGATAGGAGAGGAAACGATGTCAAAAAGTATAACTGAGGTCTTTTGGGGCGATCTTAACCCCGAACAATTACTGGATAAGTACGGAAGCCCGCTTTATATCTATAACGAACAGATAATCAGAGAGCGCTGCCGGGAATTGAAGAACCTCCTTCCTTATCCTTGGTTTACTGTAAATTATTCCGCCAAGGCCAATTCCAATTTGGAATTATTGCGCCTGATCAAAGAGGAAGGAATTAACGCCGACGCCGTCTCCAGCGGCGAGATCTATCTATTGCTTAAGGCCGGCTTTGAACCTGACCAGATTCTATTTGTCGCCAATAACATCTCCGCTGAGGAGATGAAGTTCGCCATCGATCAAGGAGTCACGATCAGTCTGGATTCCTTATCGCAACTGGTGACCTTTGGCCGGATTAATCCCGGCGGGCGGGTTGCCGTTCGTTTCAATCCCGGGGTGGGAGCGGGGCATCATGAAAAAGTGATGACCGGAGGGAGGAACACCAAGTTCGGGGTGGACGCCGAATTGGTGGAGGAGGTCAAGAAGATCGCTGCGGAATACGCTTTATGGATCGTTGGTGTCAACCAGCATATCGGTTCTCTGTTTTTAGATGGCGAACCGTACCTGACGGGGGTAAGAGCCCTGCTGGAGATTGCCGCGGAATTTCCGGAGTTGGAGTTCATCGATTTCGGCGGCGGATTCGGTATTCCGTATCATTGGTCAGCTGGAGAAGAACGTCTGGATCTGCCTGCCCTGGCTGCGGAGTTGGAGCAGATTCTCCCCGCCTGGAGGCGGAATTATGGCCGGGAGGTTAAGATGAAGATCGAGCCCGGCAGATATTTGGTGGCGGAGAGCGGAGTCCTCCTGGGCCGGGTGCTTAATGTGAAGCAGAATCATACCAAGAAATTTATCGGTACTGATCTCGGCTTTAATGTATTGATGCGGCCGGTTTTGTACGACTCTTATCATGAAATCACCGCTTTTCGGCAGGGTATTCCGCTCAGCGGCGGGCCACAGGAGATAGTAACTGTGGTTGGCAATATCTGTGAGAGTGGGGATATTCTCGGCCGGGACCGGGAACTTCCGCCGCTGAAGGTGGGAGATGTATTGGCAGTTTGGGACGCGGGTGCTTATGGTTATGCCATGGCTTCGAATTATAATTTAAGGTTGAGACCGGCGGAGGTCTTGATTACCGCAGACGGAAGAGAAAAGCTGATTCGGAAGAGGGACACCTTTGAGGATCTGTTGCGAAACTTCCTCACCCTTTGATTTGCTGGAGAAGCCGTTTTTTTAAAAAACTATCTCGTTTTGGGATAGTTTTTTTATGTGGGTAGTTTGTCATACCATTGATATTATTTGGAAACATGGTATAATAGAACATGTGTTCTAATAAATACCAGAAAAGGGAGGAAATGGTATGGATGCCAAGACCAAAAATTTTTTAGAGAAGATCTGCGCAGAATTCCAGGAGGTCCAAGCAGAAGTCAGCGCGGGATTGGCTGAGCACAGACGAGAGAATGCGGAGGAGTTAAAGGTACTCTTTGGCGCAGTAGAAAAACTATCCGAATCCGTCGAACGGATCGGTAGGGAACAAAAGGCCTTCACTGAACAGCTGGCGGTAATCCAAAGAATGCTGACTGCCCACTCTGGTTATTCGACGGCCAAGGATTTTGTCATTACTGCTGAGGAGAAGGCGCAGGTGGTTCTGCCGGAAGGCAAGATCGGTGTCACGGAGTTCGCCCGGTGTATAAATGCGGTAATTGACTTGAATAAAAGCAAGAGACTGACTGGAGTAGAGTTGAATAAACAACTAAAGAAGATGGGGATCTTAAGTGAAAAAGAGCTCGAGGACGGGAAGAAGAGGACAATAGTTAATGAACAGTCCCATAAGTATGGAATAGAAACAGAAATTCGTACTTTCAACGGGGTTGACTATGAGAAGGTGGTCTTTAATGAGCAAGGTAAAGAGTTTCTCTTAGAGAATTTGGAGAAGATTATGTCCTATTCCCCATAAAGAAAGTGGATGGTTTGTACGCCTTTCCTCTATCCGTGTTGAACCGAGTATTTCAAGTTCTTATGAACAGATTTGTAAAGTAGTGATGATTTGAGAGTTGCTCCGGTTAATTTAAAACGTTACTTTACAGAAACCAATCAATAAAGAGATTTATGATATAATCACTTTTATATAAGGAAGTACCAAGATGGGGAGGAAGGAGCCAAGCTATGAACCGTCATCAGATCATCACTATCGCCCGGGAATACGGCTCCGGTGGCAGGTTAATCGGACAACGATTGGCAGAGGAGTTGGGTTTGGCCTTTTATGACAAAAAACTCATTACTTTGGCTGCGGAAGAAAGCGGTTTTGCCGAAGAATTTATTGCCCAGACGGAACAGAAAAGAACTTTCAACTTCTTTTATAATCTTTATATGACCAGTAATGAGTTACCCGTCGCCGAACAGGTTTTTCTTGTACAATCTCAAGTCATCAGAAGGCTTGCCCAAGAAAGGTCCTGCGTGATTGTGGGCAGATGCGCTGATTATATTCTGCGGGATTTCCCGAACTGCCTGCGTATTTTCGTCTATGCGCCGCTGGAGTGGAGGGTTCAGTGCGTACGGGATATATACCATGAGAATGTGGATAATTACGAAGATTACCTCCAAAAGCAGGATAAAAACCGGGCTGGTTATTACAATTATTTTACGCAAAACAAATGGGGGAAGGCTCAAAACTATCATATCTCCATAGACAGCAGTATCGGAATCGCCTCGACTGTGCGTGTGCTAAAGGAAATGACAGCTGTTTTTTTTGAGGGTGAACGTTGATGACAGTGACGTTAGAACGACCGGCCGAAAACAAAATGGGCGTGATGCCGATCCACCGCTTACTGATTACCATGTCAGTACCGATGATGATCTCCATGATGGTGCAAGCCCTTTATAACGTGGTGGACAGCATTTTCGTCGCTCAAATCAGCGAAAACGCTCTAACCGCCATCTCCTTGTCCTTTCCTATTCAGAATTTTATGATTGCCGTAGGTAGCGGTACCGGGGTGGGAATCAATGCGTTATTATCACGGAGTTTAGGGGAGAAGAATATTGAAAATGCCAATAAAGCAGCGACCAACGGCATTTTTCTGGCTTTCTCGAGTTGTTTGGTGTTTATGGCTTTTGGTTTTTTAGGTGTACGGCCATATTTCAGCACCCAGACCAATGTGGCGGAAATTATCGAATATGGCTGTGATTATTTATTCATTTGTTCGGTGTTTTCCTTTGCAGTTTTCGGACAGATCACCTTTGAGCGGTTGCTGCAATCTACAGGGAAGACATTTTACACCATGATTACTCAAGCAACCGGGGCAATTGTCAATATTATTCTCGATCCGATACTGATCTTCGGCTATTTTGGCCTACCTAGGATGGAGATGACCGGAGCAGCCGTGGCTACGGTGATTGGGCAGACTATCGCGATGTTGCTGGCCATTTACTTCAATATCACTAAAAACCGGGAAATTGAAGTGATTAGTAAAGGATTTAGGCCTGAGCGGGAAGTAATCAAAAGAATATATGCTGTTGGTATTCCTACTATCTTTATGATCTCCATCGGTTCTTTGATGACCTTTGGGATGAACAAGATATTATTATCTTTTACCTCGACCGCTGTTGCCGTCTTTGGAGTCTATTTCAGAGTACAAGGTTTTGTTTTTATGCCGGTTTTTGGACTAAACAATGCTATGGTGCCGATTCTTGCCTACAATTTAGGGGCGAGAAAACGGGCGCGGATCACCGGAACAATCAAATTGAGTATGACCTATGCCATCTGCTTTATGTTGACAGGCTTCTTCATTTTGCAGTTGATCCCCGATCAACTACTGCTTTTCTTTAATGCTTCCACTGAGATGCTGAATATTGGGGTTCCCGCTTTTCGCACCATCAGTCTTAGCTTTATATTTGCCGGGTTTTGTGTGATTGCGGGCTCGGTCTTTCAGGCTATGGGGAACGGGATGATGAGCCTGTTTGTTTCTTTAGCCAGACAAATCGGTGTGCTCTTGCCCTCCGCTTATTTATTGGCCAAATCTGGGTCGGTTAATGCGGTCTGGTGGGCTTTTCCGATCGCGGAGATTGCCTCCCTTATCTTCAGTGGTATTTTCATGAAGCAGATTTATGACCAGGAAATCCGGTCACTTCCGAAGTAAGGAGCAAGCACGGTTTTTACCTGAGGAAAGTAGACAGCTCCTCCTATCGCCATTATAAATGAGATGATCACTCACTAACTGGTGGTTTTTTAACGCAGGATCTTGCCACAAGCGGGGAAGGATGAGTTACTTTCTTTACAGGTGGAGAATGAGCCGAGCCTCATAGCAAATTCTGAAGGTTAGTAGATGGTCTCTCGCTAACTTCTTATAAAACAAAGAAGGTCCGGGGTAGTTATTCACAATCAAGAAGATTCCAGTGTAAGCTGTGCAGAAGGTAGGTAAGTCATATGTCGTCAAAACGTTTATGCAGTCGTCCGTCATGGTGGTTCCCGGGCTTAAATTGAAAATAAAATGTCCCTCAAAAAGTGACACTATGGTCTGTGCTTTAGCTTAGCTATTGTTGAAACCAAAAAAGTATGTTATCATTTCCATCTGCGGTAGTCCAGCAACCCGCAAAAACAAAACTGGAGGTTTTTTTATGTCTAAAAAATGTAACACTCAGATAACACCGATCTTCCTCGTTTTGGCTTGCTTCTTTGTAACCTCGCTACTCGTCTCGAACATCATCGCCGGGAAGCTAATTACCTTATTGGGAATTACTCTACCGGCCGCTGTCATTCTTTTTCCAGTGACCTATATCTTCGGAGATATCTTAACCGAAGTCTATGGTTTTAAAAGAACCCTCCTTGTCATCTGGACCGGATTCGGCGCCAACCTCTTTATGGCCTTGGTTTTTATGGTCACTATCGCTCTACCATACCCGGAGTTTTGGGCAGGACAACCGGCATACGTCGCTGTTTTGGGGTTCACTCCCCGTGTGGTCACAGCTTCATTGGTCGGCTATTTTTTAGGAGAGTTTTCCAACTCTATAGTCTTATCCTGCTTAAAAGTTAAGACACAAGGAAGAAACCTTTGGTTACGGACGCTCGCTTCAACTGTAGTGGGTGAAGGAATTGATACGGTTATCTTCATCGCCATTGCCTTTGGCGGCGTTATATTCCTGGAAACACTGGCCAGAATGATGCTGGCTCAATATCTTTGGAAGGTAGCCTATGAGGTGCTTTTAACCCCTCTTACGTATCTGGTGGTAAACTGGGTCAAGAGGAAAGAGGGCTTGGATATTTATGACACAAAAGTCAAATATAACCCATTTAGCTTGCAAGTTTAGCTAATGCCTAGCTAATGCCCTTGTATAGTAATTTAGTATAAAAGCTGAAAAGGACTCAGCGATTAAGTGTGCCAATTGGGCAAATTATTTATTTGCGTCGCAGGGTTGCGACGAAACGGAGGGATAGAGAGAAAATGAGCGAGTTGAAGTTTGCCGCTTTAGGAAAGACTGTGCGTAATCCCAGTAAGAGTTTGGATGTTTTTCCAAAGCCCGCGGGAGTGGTGACTGTGGTCATGGAGAGTGATGAAGTAACCAGTTTATGTCCTGTCACCGGCCAGCCGGACTGGGAGACGGTTACTATTGAATACGCACCGAAAGATCTTTGTATAGAAAGCAAGAGTTTAAAACTTTATCTATGGAGTTTTCGGGAAGAAGGGGTCTTTTGTGAAGCTCTAGCCTCGCAAATCGCCAAGGATATCGCAGAAGCCTGTCATCCCCTTTGGGTGGAAGTCATCGTGACACAGAAACCGCGCGGAGGCATTAAGATAGTGGCTAAGTCAAGAGTGGATGAAGGCAGTGATTCAACTGAGGGATGACTTAAAGACGGGAACCTGCATCACGCGGCTTCCTCTTGGTCAAATAGTGTTTAGTTATAGTGAAATAAATTTGAAGGTCATACCTTGGCCTCCTTAATCAGTTGTATGAGACCATACAGTAATGGATCAAAAATTGACTCTGGAAAAACCTTGTTTTACCGATACTGATCATAGGAGCATCGGTAATTACTGCATAGAAATGCTTGCCACAGTTGTAAAATTATGACCTGAGACTCCGGTTCACTGACCCGGAGTTTTTGCATTAAGGAGAGAATCAGTGAGAGAGCATGCGGAATAGGGCAAATCCGGTTGGACTACATTGAAATAGCTGAGTGTGACGTTTAAACATCATAAGCACTGACAAAGGCATAAAATCTATACCGCCCGGTAGACGGCGGTTTTTTTGTAAAGAGAGGAGGTCAAGTCGTTGGAATTCTGCATACATTATACAAAAATCAGAATACCACCTCCTCTTTCCTATTAGTCATAGTATATTCATCAAGTGAAATTAGAAAGGACGGGGAGTAGAAAGGGGTAAATCATCTAATGCTGCATGAACTAACAGTCCTCTCCGGATTTGATAAAACCGGAAAGCGTGAGGAATATGAGAGCATTGTCATTCACGCCGGTGAAACCATCTCGATTGTGGGACCGACAGGTAGTGGGAAGACCGCCTTTATTACAGACATTGAGTTGCTCGCCCAAGGAGACACCTTCACCAAGCGGAAGATTTTAATTAACGGTCAGCCTCCGGGATCTGGAATTCGTAATAATCCAGCCTTGAAACCGATTGCCATGATCACGCAGAATACTAAGTGTTTCGCAGATCTGACCGTGGAAGAATTCCTAAAGATACACGCCAGGGCCAGAGGGATATATTCTTCAAAAATCATCGATGAAACTATTGCCTTAGCCAATAACTTCACAGGAGAAAAGATACATCGAGATCACCGGGTCACCATTTTGTCCGGAGGTCAAACCCGCTCGCTGTTGATTGCGGATGCCATCTTAATCGGGGCGGCGCCGGTCATCCTCTTGGATGAGATTGAAAACGCCGGTATCTTTAAGCAGGAAGTGATGGAAATCATCCAGGACACTGGGAAAATTATCATCTTTGTGACACATGATCCGGTGATCGCCCTGCATACTCAGAAACGAATTATTATGGAAAACGGCGCGGTGAAGGCCGTTCTCGTCCAAAATGAGTTAGAGGTCTTTGCCGCACAGAGGTTGAGTGATCTTGATCGCAAAATCGGGGCAATCAGGGAAGAATTACGTGCCGACCGGGTAATCACTAGGGAATTAATGAATTTGAAATTCGCGTAGGAGGTAGTGAAAAAGATGAAACTACTGGTAGTAGCAGGACCGCCTTCTGCCGGTAAAACCGCACTCATAAAACAGATTATCCGGCATTTCCATCATCAACTAAGGATCGCCTTTCTCAAAATCGATGTTGTAAAAGCATATGAAGACGAGGAACTGCAGCGCGAGTTTGGGATTCCCACGAAAAAAGTGTATTCCGGGGATTTATGTCCGGATCACGCCGGTGTGATGATTCTCGGCGATGCGGTGGAGTGGGCGGAAAAAACAGGGGCCGATTTGTTTATTATGGAAAGCGCCGGTCTTTGTCTACGATGCTCTCCCTATCTTACTCAAGGATTGGGAGTAGTGGTGCTCAGTTCGATCTCGGGAATTCATACTCCGGAAAAGATGGGCGCCATGGTGAGTTTAGCCGACATTGCTGTGGTCACCAAGATTGACCTGGTGAGCCAGGCGGAGAGGGAGGTATTGATCCAAAAGATCCGGGATCTTCACCCCAAGATACTGCTGATGGAGACGAATGCCCTGCAAGGTACTTCCTTGCAACGGCTTTATAGTGTAATTTTGGAATCTGAAGAGATCCGCCAGGCTGATCTGATGCTAAAAGGTAATCCTCCGATCGGAACTTGTACGATCTGTGTTGGCAAGAAAGAAGTCGGATGGAGACACCATTTCGGCGTTGTAAAGAAGCTGGACGGGGCCATCGCGGATTATCTGTATCGAGGTGAATAAAGTGAAACAGATAGCCACTTGGAATCCTCCGGGGAAAAACTGTGGACTGTGCGGGGAAGAAGACTGTCGCAGCTTTCTTCTACGAGTGAACGATGGCGGTGGTAAGGAATACGCAGACTGCCCGTATTATAGCCCGAAAATCGGAGAAAAAGTGAAATACAGTGATCATCCGCTACTCGCTGAATATGGAAGAACAGACATACTCCAACATCCGTATGATTTTGTTCTGTCCCCTTTACCTGGTGAGGTCTCGGCACGTAAGATTGTTTTACCATTCCGTCCGGATTTGGTGGAAAGGATCAAGATTCAAACCGGGGATTATGTCTTAGGACGGCCGATGGGAGCTGGTTGTCCTATCCCTCATATTCTGCAAGTAATAGAAGCGGATTTGGTAACAGGCGTCTTAACTACTTGGGTGGTGGGACCAAAATATGCGAGAGAGGGAAGAGTGAAAGATGTAAAGGCTTATCATATGTTGGGGTTCGAGGGAATAGCCACCTGCCTCCGAAAAGTGCCGGAGTTTGGCTGCAGAGTCACTTTTTTGCCGGGTTTTTGCATGATGTCTTTGAACCATACGGGTCTGGTCAATATGATCCTGGAAAAAGAGGATGGAATTCATCTACGGCTGGAAGATATCCGGATTTTAGCCGGTAAGTAGAGATGATATGACAGCGAAGAAGATAAGAAGAGTGTCCGGGGACGCTCTTCTTAATATCATATTCTTTTTGGAAAGAGATCTCTGTGTTACTCCATGACAGCAAGCAACCACCACCCGGGTGGCTGCTTGCTGTCGTTTTACTGTTTGTAACAACCGTTTCATGTTGGGATTCTAAAAATCTCAGATGGCAGTTATTGAGTTTGACCCGGGATGCAAATCATCCTGCCGACCTGGAGATTGTTGGGATCCAGACCGGGGTTGGCGGCTAGTATAGCAGCGACTGTAGTACCGAAACGCTGAGCTAAGGCAAAGAGCGTATCTCCGGCTCTGATTGTATAGAGTGTTCCACCAGGGCACCCTACAGGTGGAGCAGTCGGGATACAGATTTGTTGTCCAATCATTAGTCGATTCGGATCCACTCCGGGGTTCGCGGCTGCCAACTGTTGTACAGTCACATTAAAACGCGCTGCTAAACTGAAGAAGGTATCTCCGGCTCTGATTGTATAAAGGAACCCTCCTGGACAGGGACCCGGCCCCGGAGCTTGTGTAGGGATACAAATCTGTTGACCGATCTGTAGTCTATTGGGGTCAACTCCCGGGTTGGCATTGATTAATTGCTGGACTGTCACATTAAAGCGGGCGGCTAAGCCAAAGAAAGTGTCGCCTGCCCGGATGGTGTAGAAGAAGCCGCCGGGGCACTGAGCAGGCGGGGCGGTAGGGATACAAATCTGTTGACCGATCTGTAGTCTATTGGGGTCAACTCCCGGGTTGGCATTGATTAATTGCTGGACCGACACATTAAAGCGGGCGGCTAAGCCAAAGAAAGTGTCGCCTGCCTGGATGGTGTAGAAGAAGCCGCCGGGGCACTGAGCAGGCGGGGCAGTAGGAACACAGATCTGTTGCCCGATTTGAAGTCTGTCCGGATCCACTCCTGGGTTAGCTTGAACTAGCGCATCTACGGAGATGTTAAAACGATTAGCAATGGAAAAGAAGGTATCACCGGCTCTGATCGTATAGAGGAATCCGCCTGGACACGCTCCTGGTCCGGGCGCCACCGGAATACAGATTTGTTGGCCGATCTGAAGATTGTTGGGATTTATGCCCGGATTGGCGTTTATAATCGCCTGTACGGTCGTATTGAACCGTGAGGCGAGGTTGAATAAGGTGTCTCCTGCCCTGATGGTGTAGACGGTTCCACCCGGACAGGTTACCTGGCTGGTAAAGACAGTCTGTATGCTCATAAGTATCATTCCTCCATTAGAAGGTTATGCTCTAGGATATGTAGATAAAGCACGGATCGGGACAAGGCCCGAAGCACATTTTAGGACAGCAGTTTCTGAGACGTTATTTCCCCCCGGTAACTCGGGAAAGAGGTTTTTGCCAAAATAAAGCGAAAAAATTAAACCTAGTGTCTACGGTAGGGGTGAAATAATGCAGAAGCTTGGGATAGAAGTAACATACCTTTTTAATAGTGGGTTTTTTGTAGAAACCCAGCAATATCTTTTTCTCTTCGATTACTTTAAAGATCAAGCACACCCATTGTCTTCAGGGAAGAAAAGGCCAGATCAGAGTGGAGTTCAGAAGATTACGAACACAGACAAGCACGTTCTGATCTTTGTTTCCCACAGCCATAGGGATCACTTCAATTCAGTGATTTTGCAGTGGATAGCCTTTAATAATAAGATTAATTATGTTTTGAGTAATGATATCAAAACGCCCCGGCTTGAGGAGACGCTCATGAAGAGGGTAAAAATGATCAGCGCCTATGAAGAATTGGAGTGGGATGGGGCCGAGATCAAAACATTCGGTTCAACTGATCAGGGGGTTTCCTTTCTTGTGCGGGCGGATGGTTTGAACATTTTTCACGCTGGTGATATGAATTGGTGGGACTGGAGTGACGATCCGCAAGAGGAAAGGAGATGCGCCGAACGCCGTTTTAAAGAGGAAATTGCAAAGCTGAAGGGAGAAGAAGTTGATCTGGCCTTTTTCCCGGTTGATCCGCGTTTGGGGCATAACTACGCCAGCGGGGGGAAGCACTTGATCAAAGAGTTGCGTCCAAAGGTCTTTATCCCAATGCATTTTGGAGTGAATTATGAGATTATTAACAGGTTTGCCGAGGAGGTAAAGAACTTAGGCTCCAAGGTGATTAGGATCAACAGTAGCCCGCAGCGGATCTTGATCTAACTGCCGGTGGAGAGTTTCATAGTCTGTGATAAACATAAAACCTTCCGTGAAGCGGAAGGTTTTTCCCTTTATTAATCGAATTTTAAATCTATATTGAAATTTGGACGGGATGGTTTTTGGTAAGGGTAGATTAGGACGCCACTTTAAAACAAAGGGGAAAGCGCCGGATAACCAGAATAATCCGAAACTCGTCGATCAGGCGGACTTTTGCTATTATCTTTCCTCTCTAAAGTGTACGGGGTTGCAGTCTTGATTTACCGGTTAGACTCTGGAAAAACAAGAAAGAAGGGTCTGTTGCCTATGCAGAAGTTGTGGAACATTCTAAAATCAATGCTCGTACCGAGTGTATTGCTATTAGTAGCGCATTGTCTCGTGGTGTATGGTTTTTTAGACAACTTCTCCATACAATCACTCAACTACTTTGTAATAAGCATCTTCCTCATGTCTTTGGTTTTATGCGCTTGGTTTGGGAAATCACGCTACTTTTTTATTTTCTTGTTATGCTTGGCTGTTTATTTGTTTCGTTATTACTTTTTCAACCTCCTTTATGGTATGAACCAACAAATGGCGCAGGCTGTTTTCTCCGTTTTAATCTTCCTTAACCTGCTGGTCTTCTCCTTGATTAAGGAGAGAGGGATCTTTTCTTTCTGGGGAAGGATACGCTTTTTATTTCTCTTCTTGCAAGGTGTTGGGTGGTGGCTGTTTCTAACCTACTCCAGCTTCTTCAATGGCCTTTACGAGCAGTACATGCAGACACAGTTCTATCTGAACTTCCCGTATCTCCAAATTACCTTGGCTACTTTAGGAATGGTGCTTTTTCTCCTCCTGAGTCTGCGTACGGATTATCATTATACTTCCTTCATCGGCTTTCTAATCGCCCCTCTGCTTCCGCTTTTTTATGACAATCAGTTACAGGCTTGGATAGTCTTTTATTCAACAATAGCCATTATAGGGTTGACACAAGTAATCATGGATCTGTACAGCCTGGCCTATCTTGATGAGTTGACCGGTTTGGCGGGGAGGCGGGCTTTACGCCAGGATACCATGAAGCTTAGTGGGGCATACACCATTGCCATGCTGGATATAGACTTTTTCAAGAAAGTCAATGACACGTACGGACATGATGTGGGGGATCAGGTTTTAAAATTCGTTTCCGGAATCGCCAAAAAAGTGACAGGTGGTGGGAAACCTTATCGGTACGGCGGCGAAGAATTTACCCTGGTTTTCCCAGGAAAGAAAAAGAACGAAGTCATACCGCATCTTGAAGCTTTACGTAAAAGCATTGGCGAGCGGCCCTTTGTGATCAGAGCGAAGAACAGATCCGGGCAGAAACCGGAAGAGATCAAGAAGAAAAGGAAGGGTGATGCGCTTAAAATTAATGTCACGGTAAGTATCGGCGTGGCGGATAATGTCCAAAAAAATGTTACTCCTCAAGACGTAATCAAAGAAGCGGACCGTGCCCTGTACAAAGCCAAAAAGACCGGTAGAAATAGAGTGTGTGTTTAGGATAATTGTTGACAATTGTTATGACATGTATCTGTATTGTCACTTGCTATGCGCCACAAGTGACAATACAGGTTGTAACGATCAGCGGAAAGAAGGTTTTAGAGTGAAGAGAATACTAAAGATCATCTTACCGGTGTTCCTTTTATGCGCTTTATCTTCACTGACTTGGGCTACTGGTGAAGAGGAGTTTTGGCATTCAATTGAAGCAGGGGATTATCAAAAAGCTGCGGAAACAGCAGTAGTGCTGGGAAGGGATACCCCTGAGTATTATTACTTGGCCGGGGTGTGCTTCCAAAATGTCTTTAATTATGAGGAGTCTAATATTTATATTAATTGCTACAAGAAAAACAGCGCCTCTGGAAAGCTAAAAGAACTTCTTGTGGAAAAGGCAGAAGAACGGAATAACCACCCACAAATTCTTTTGTTGGAAGGGATCATCGCCACTATAGAGCCGGATTTGGGATTGGGAGATCCCAATTACTATCTGAAAAAGGCCCAAAAAAAACTGAGAAATAATGCATATGTCTATAATTATCTTGGCCTTTGCGCAATGAACCAGAACAATTACTCGAAGTCTGTGGAGAATTATATCGAAAAAGCCATGCGCTTAAAGCCTGACTTTCCAGAACCCTATAATAATCTGGCTGTCATTCGGCATAGAAATGGCCAAGATGAAGAGGGCGTTGAGATACTAATAGCTTCATTGGAAAAGTGTAAGTTGGTTCCGATTAATACCTATCAGAACCTCGTCGCATTGGCTAGTTTTCCAGTTGGTTTGATAATTAGTCCTTGTGATGGCGGGGGAGAGTTCTATCAATGTTTCGCCCCTGCCCTAAAAGATGAGTATTTTGAGAGAATCAAATCCCTCCCTAATAGTATAAATTTATTGGAACTAGCTGAAGTCTATGTACGGCAGGGCAACTCCAGAACCGCCGCAGCTTTAATTAGGGATCGGGATTTTACTGATGATTCAGGGTTATACCATTATCTTCGTTTTTATATCGCTAACATTGACGGAGACCATGAGCGTTTAAGAACATATGCGAATATGATTCTACAAGAGGGTAAACTGGATTATCGCAGACTGTTTGAATGCGGAAACATCCTTATGCACAGTAAATGCCATGATTTAGCCACGCTATTTTATCAAACCGCTGCAGAGAAAGTTCACCCTGATGATGCTCACTACAAATTGATTATCTTCTCCAACATGGGGACAAGCTACTATCATAGTAAAGAATATACACTGGCTATTGAAACCTTGGAAAAGGCTTTGGCGTATAAACCTGATGATGTAATCACCTTGGAAAACCTGGGCCTCTCCTATCGTGATCTTGGAGATAAACTCAAAGCAGTCGAGTGTTTTGAAAAAGCTCTATCCTGTGTCAGTGATCCGGAACACCAAGCTTATTTGGAAAAACTACTGGTTGAACTAGAAGCAGATAAATGAGAAATCCACATTGCTTACCACCGACGCGAAGAACGCACTGAGTATTCTGTATTGAACGGCTTTAGTTGAACTAAGGACCTTGAGATAAATAGTATTGACTATTGAGATCCGATTCTATATACTACAAATGGACCTAGTTTTCAAGTTTCGGTCCACAGGTTGATGCTCTTTGCCCAAACTATTAGTAGACATATCGTATGATGAATAATTATGATAATTTTATCCAATATAATTTAGGCGATATGGGCCTAAAGTCTCTACCGAGCAACCGTAAATTGTTCGACTATTGGAGTATTTTGACTGTTGGAGCCTGACATTGATTTTTGGCGCGGGCAAATTACTCATTGAATTTACGGCTATTGGTATATACCAATTGCCTTTTTCTTTTGATGTAGGCTTGTCCTCTTAAGAGCGGACGCTCTTAAAAATATAAAAATGGAGGGAACCCTGGATGGATAAGTTTTTCAAACTACAAGAAAACGGCACAAAGGTGTCAACAGAGATTATTGCCGGATTGACCACGTTTTTCGCCATGTCCTATATCATCTTTGTTAACCCGGCCATGCTCTCACAGACCGGTATGCCTTGGGGGGCTGTGTTTCTGGCCACCATCATTGCTTCAGTCATCGGTACACTGGTGATGGGTCTTTTTGCCAATGTACCCTATGCGCAAGCCCCCGGTATGGGATTGAACGCCTTCTTTACCTATACCGTCTGCTTTGCTTTGGGTTTTAGTTGGCAACAAGCTCTGGGCATGGTCTTCATCTGTGGTCTGGTGAACATTATTATAACTGTCACTAAGATTCGGAAGTCTATTATTAAGTCCATCCCTGTCAGCTTACAGAATGCCATCGGCGGCGGAATCGGAATCTTCATTGCTTACATTGGTGTGAAGAGCGCCGGACTGATTAATTTTACATCCGACCCTGGAAAAAATATTATCTTGGACAGCGGTACGGTTATTGCTGACGCCAGCGCTGTTCCGGCGTTGGTCGCTCTGAACGATCCCGCTGTTCTGCTGGCTATCATCGGCCTTATTCTAACCATAGTTTTGTTAGTGTTAAAGGTTAGGGGCGCAATCTTACTCGGGATTCTCGGCACCACTTTAATTGGAATTCCCATGGGTGTTGTTGATCTTTCCTCGATTGGAACTGGAGCAACCTCCGGAATTGCCGAAATATTCCAGGAATTAGGCGTCACTTTCGGCGTGGCTTTGGGTAAGGATGGTTTGCTTTCCTTGTTTGCCGATCCGGCGAAGATCCCCTTGGTTTTAATGACCATTTTTGCCTTTAGCTTATCTGATACCTTTGACACCATCGGCACTTTCATCGGGACGGGTCGTAGAAGCGGAATCTTCAGCGCTGAAGATGAAAGACTGATGCAGACCAGCTCCGGTTTTAAATCCAAGATGGATAAGGCTTTATTTGCCGACGCCATCGCTACCTCGGTGGGCGCCTTATTCGGTACTTCTAATACCACAACCTATGTAGAAAGTGCAGCCGGAATCGGCGCTGGCGGTCGTACCGGGTTAACTAGTGTTACCACGGCTGTACTCTTTATTGCTTGTATTTTCTTGGCGCCCATCGCTGGTCTTGTACCTGCTGCGGCTACAGCTCCTGCTCTGATCGTGGTTGGGATTATGATGATGTCCGCCTTTAAGGAGATCAAATGGGACGACCTGAATGAGGCGATTCCCGCTTTCTTTGCCGGCGTCTTCATGGCTCTCTGCTATAGTATTTCTTATGGGATCGCTACTGGCTTTATCTTCTATTGCGTAGTGAAACTCTGTAAAGGAGAGTTCAAAGAGGTTCATCCTATATTGGCCGTTTCTACCCTCTTGTTCATTGTAAACTTTATCCTGCTGGCTGTGATCTAGGTCAGCTTGGCGCCAGAACTGTATCAGCAGGTAGTTGTCGACTGTCCCGCTTGAGACTACACTTCATAATTATAGGCCCAGTGCCCCTAGACCCAACGGGTTTAGGGGTTTTTTTCACTGCCTACTCCGACATTTTCTTCTTTACAGAACGAAACCTAAATACAGTGATCCAATATTTTTGAAAAAGGTAAATCTTGATTTTCCTGTTTTATACGGGCGTAGAATGTTAAAAATAAGTAAGAATGGAGTATACTTAGGAAAAAGGGTTTACCGGAAGCTATTTCTGTATTATATTAATACTGGGGAAAAATTTGATTATCTGCCTGATTCATCGGTATTTAGTAATCTTTCTCTTTGAAACATCGCTTTAGGATCACTTTTTCCTCATACTAAACAATACACTACTATTTACAGGAAGGAGATCTTTGATGACTTCAAACAAGAAACTGCAAGAATGGGTTAGAGAAATGGCGGAGTTATGCCAACCGGACCAGATTTACTGGTGTGATGGTTCTCAAGAAGAATATGACCGCCTCCTCCAAGAAGCGGTTGCGTCCGGCGCCGCGGTTGCTTTGAACCCAGAGAAACGACCGGGCTGTTATTTATTCCGTAGCCACCCGTCGGATGTGGCTAGAGTTGAGCAACGGACTTATATTGCATCAAAAAAACAGGAGGATGCCGGTCCGACTAATAACTGGATTGATCCGGTAGAGCTGAAGAAGACCATGACCGATTTGTACAAGGGATGTATGAAAGGCCGTACCATGTATGTGATCCCCTTTTCTATGGGGCCGATCGGCTCTCCCATCTCCAAGATTGGCGTAGAGCTGACCGACAGTCCGTATGTAGTAATGAACATGAGGATTATGACCAGAATGGGTCAGCAGGTTTTGGATGTGTTGGGCGCAGATGGCGAATTTGTTCCTTGCCTGCATTCGGTCGGTTCTCCGTTGGCTGCCGGAGAAAAAGACGTAGCATGGCCGTGCGCTCCCATGGAGGAGAAGTATATCAGCCATTTTCCGGAGGAGAGGACCATCTGGTCATATGGATCCGGTTATGGCGGAAACGCTCTTTTAGGCAAGAAGTGTTTTGCGCTCCGAATCGCTTCTGTTTTAGCCCGTGATGAAGGATGGTTGGCCGAGCATATGCTGATTCTCGGTATCACTAATCCCCAGGGTGTCAAGAAGTATGTGGCCGCCGCCTTCCCCAGCGCCTGTGGAAAGACGAATCTGGCGATGATGATTCCGACGATTCCCGGCTGGAAGGTGGAGACAATCGGAGATGATATCGCCTGGATGAAGTTTGGCGCAGATGGACGGTTGTACGCCATTAATCCGGAAGCTGGTTTCTTTGGGGTGGCGCCTGGAACTTCTTACCACTCTAATCCTAATGCCATGGAATCCGTAGCCAAAAACACCATCTTTACCAACGTGGCCTTAACCGACGATGGTGATATATGGTGGGAAGGAATTGACGGTGATACTCCGGACCACTTAATTGATTGGACCGGTAATGATTGGAATCCTGATTCTGGCAAGCCGGCGGCGCATCCCAATGCCCGCTTTACCGCTCCGGCCAGCCAGTGTCCGTCCATCGCTCCGGAATGGGAAGATCCCAATGGTGTGCCCATCTCGGCGATTCTCTTCGGGGGTCGTCGTCCAAGCACCATCCCGTTGGTACACGAGAGTTTTGATTGGAAACATGGCGTCTTCTTAGGCTCAATCGTAGGTTCTGAGATCACCGCCGCCACCATCTCCTCAAAAATCGGGCAGGTACGGCGCGATCCCTTTGCCATGTTGCCTTTCTGTGGTTATCACATGGGAGACTACTTCCGGCATTGGTTGAACATCGGCGCAAAAGCTGGTTCCGATAAGTTACCTAAGATCTTCTATGTGAACTGGTTCCGCAAAGACAAGGATGGAAGATGGCTCTGGCCGGGCTTTGGTGAAAACAGCCGTGTCTTGAAATGGATCTTTGAACGGATAGAAGGGGAGGGTAAAGCAGAGAAGACCGCTATCGGCTATATGCCTACTATTGACGCGATTGACCGGGATGGACTTGACGTCAGCGACGCCGATATGACGGAACTGCTTAAAGTGAATACTGAAGAATGGTTGGAGGAGGTCGCTTCCATCCGTGAGCATTATGCCAAATTTGGCGACCGGCTTCCCCAAGAATTACAGGCGGAATTGGATGCGTTGGAAAAACGCTTGCGGAATTGAGTGTTTCGACCTTTCATGTAAACGGCAAAAGGCGACCCCCCGGTCGCCTCTCTTGCTAAGCAGACAACCATAGGCCAGTGCAGAGAAGGTTGCCCCGGGTAACCTTCTTTCTTTTTGGGTAAAGTGAAAAGGTGTTTTTTCCGATTTCGGATATTTCCCGATTCTGCTGACATACAACGTATAAAGGATGTTTTGATTTACTGAAAGGAATCCGGAACTTCATCGGGAATATATTTTTAATATTATGTCTCGATCTTCAGCTGGAGGGATGTTTGATGCAGAATCCGGACTGGGTTAAGTTTTTATCTAAAACTAAAAGTGCACTCCTTTTCCTTTTTTTCATGATGGCGATTCAAGGCTGTCAAGGAGACATACCACAGGATGCTTCCATAGAGATCTCTCTGCAGCTTAAGACAGGGGGTCAACCATATCTTCTACTGAGCGAAGAGAAGAAGACACGGGTCATCAATTTAAACGGTTTTTATGAAATGGAAGACTTGATTCCGGATTTGGCCTTGGAAAAAGAGTTTACTGTGGCAGGTAACGTGTATATTGTGACTTCCCTTTTTGGACAGGTGCCAGCGGCTGACTTTGATTCACCCCGAAAGAAACTATATGAATACTACTTGGAGATCTATGACTCCGGTCGTGAGTTGGCTGACCTGAATTACTTGCATAGAGATGAGGAGAATGATTGGTCGATCATTTTTGACAAGAACTTTTCCCAGCTGAATCAGGAAGGATATTGTCTGCTTACCTTCAAGGATTCAATTTCGGGAGTAGACTGCCTAGTCCGGGGAAATTACAGTCTCTTCTGCCGTTCGGGAGAAAAAACCGTTGAACATGAAGGGCGGCAAGCCATCGCCATCACTACCGCCCGGTTGATGGTGGGCAATAGAGAATACCTGGAAGGCGGAGGAGTGCTGGCCGGAACAGCGGGTGGCAATTATCTGCTGATCGCAAAAGTAGTTGATTGGAATTTGGATGGCCGTTTTGACCAGGAGGATCGGGTAGTCTTCCCAAATTTGGCGGCAGAACAATATTATCCCTTCGGAGAAAAACTGGAGCTACCCTTCATTGACTTGCTTACCAGTTCTTTTGAGGGCCAGATCAGCAAACGCCGTTATGTACTGAAACTCTCTTCCTCGTCTAAAAAAGGGGAGACACCGGAGTATACTTTAAAGATACAGAGTAGAAGGTAGGAGTGTAGTACAGAATGACGGATAAAGTGAGAGATAAAGTGAGGATTGAAATTTCCCCAGATAAGCTCCGGGCTTATCTGGAAATCTCGATTCCTACCATCGTTCAATGGCCGTCTTTCGCAGAGCTTATACAGTTCTTAGAAGAGGCCGGAGTTAAGTACGGCATCGACACCGATCTGCTCCGGAAGATACTGCGGGATAAAAACCAAGACCGGGTAGTTATTGCCGAGGGTACGTCGGAAGTTCATGGGGAAGATGCGGAGATCAAGTTCTATTTTAATCCTGAGCCGAAACCGACACCAAAGGAATTGGCGGACGGATCGGTTGATTTTAAAAATATCGATCTCATCCGGCAGGTATCAAAAGGAGATGTTCTTTTGGAGAAGATCCCGCCTACTGCGGGTATTCCCGGGAAAGATGTGACCGGGGCTGTTTTGAAGCCTCTCACCGGCAGAGATCTCCACTTGATCTTGGGTAAAAATGTCAAGTGGGATGGGATGCGCGTACAAGCTATGGCAGATGGCATCCCCGTGCTGGAAGGGCGAAGAATTGAGGTGCGCACGGTCTATGAAGTAAGAGGCAATGTGGACTATAAAACCGGAAACATTTCTTTTGATGGAGATGTTCTAGTGAAGGGAGATGTTCAATGCGACTTCTCCGTACAGGCTACCGGCAGTATTTTTGTCATCGGAAATATCGATGGCGGTTCTTTGCAAGCGGGAGAAGACATCTCGGTCAGCGGTGGCATCATCGGCTATGGTAAATCAAGAATCATTTGCTCTACATTATATGCTGGTTATATCAATAACGCCATTATTGAAGCAGAAAAAGAAGTAAAAGTACGTGATGCTGTATTGCACAGCCAGGTTACTGCCGGGCAGAGGATAATTGTCAAAGGCAAAAAAGGCTGCATCTATGGAGGTGTAGTTAAAGCCGGAGAATCAATCGAGACTCTATATTTAGGATCAAAGATGGGTACCACCACTGAGGTCGAGTTAGGGGTGAAGCCCGGTTTTCGTCTGGAGCTCGAGGATCTGGACCGCCAATTAACGGAGGTAGAGGCAGGTATTGCTCTTCTCAAGCAGCAAATGGAGGGTATGGATGGGCGTTTTTCAAAACTCACCCCGGAGGAACAAGAGACCAAAGTGGGGCTCGTCCGCAACCTCCAGTATTACCAAAGGTTTCAACAGGAGTTAATCACGAAGAAAAATGCTCTGCTTTATGAGATGAAAGAATTTCTCGCAGAGACCGGATACATAAAAGCGCACCGCCGGATATATCAGGGCGTAAAAGTAAAGATTGGCGCAGCCGCCTTACCAATCAAGTATGAAGTTCCGTTTACGGCTTTGATCAGCTGTAAAAAAGGGGAGATCGTGATTTGGCAACAAAGCTCCAGACGCTTGGCGCCTTAGGCACAACTATCTAGAACTTTAGAGGGCGGCGATGTATTCTTTCTTCACCCAACCCCGTTTTCCGTCAAGTGTTTTAATTAAGCGCCATTCATCATGTTCCTCCAAGATCAGCAGGCGAGCGCCTTCATTCAGGTGAAAATAGAGGGTTCCCTCTTCATCAGGTGCATAGCGTACTTCTCCGCCAGCCTGGATAGCCACGCCCAGCTTTTGGTGGTGGTGGTGATAGGTGAGGCTGGTCAGGGAAGAAAGGAAGACTAGGAGAACCAGTAAGCCAAGGGATAGTGGGCGGATGGTACGGAGGAGAAGGCAACGCCAATCGTCGGTTTTATCACGGGTATAGCCGGTGGCAAGCAGTGTTTTGACCGCTCCTGCCAGCATGATCAAGCAAAAGGTTACTGCGGTATAAATAAAGAGTTTTTCCAGAGAGCAGAGGGAAGACAGAAAAAGACAGTAACAGGTCCACCCGTGGACTTCCCCTTCCTCCACCTCTTCGGTGACGAAAGAAAGATTTGCCTTTAAGTCGGCGTCCTGTGGCATGAATCTTCTTGCCTTTTCGTAGTATAGAATGGCCATGCCCTTTTTCCCCAGTTTATAATAGGTGTTTCCCAGATTATAGTAGAGGTTGCCGCTTTCCAACCCCTGTTCGATCAGTTTCTCATAGCTTTCACGGGCCGCTTGGTAATTTCCTTCGTCATAATAGGTATTACCCGCGAAAAAGAGCGCATAAGCGCGTCCGCGTAACTGCTCGTCTGCGGTGTTTGTTTTTTCCTCCGCAGCCAACCCTGGAGATGATCTCATTGAAAAAATCGAGAAGAACAGCGCCAAGAGGAGCAAATACCGAGCGATCCTGTAGTAAACCATAGATCTATCTTGATCGGCTTTCATCATTCTTCCCTCCGTTCTCCGTTGTTTGCTACCGTCCACTTCTGCGTACGCGCTTTACGCGGACGTTCTTCAGCTGCTAAGTGGCTAACGATTTTATATAATTTCCCCCAGAGAGCTTCCACTTCTTTTCGATCGATGGTGGCGGCGGTAAATTGGTAGTAGTCATAACTACTGAAGAAATCTTTTATTTCCTCCAGAATCTCTCCGGTCACACCCAAAGCTTCCAAGTCCGTGCAGACCTCTACGGTGATCCCCGCCGGTGAAAGATTGAATTTTCCGCCGAGATACTCCCGTAACAAGCGGTGCAAAGCCGTAAGCAACTGCTGTGGATGATCCTTTGCCATCCTCTCTTTAATCTCGCCCAATTCCTTTTCAGCGGCTTTTTGGGCCCGTAAAGCTCGCCCATGCGCTGTATCAGAGGATAACAGTTCTTGACGCCTTCGATAGCAGAGGGTAAAGACGAAAAGTAGAACCGGGAGGAGTTGCCAGCCCCAAAACCAGAGATTTTTATAAATTTCCGTACCCTGTTGGCGTAAATTTCCAGGCTGGGTTTTGATATAAACCAGATCCCTTCCGGTAAGCGCTGTCACGTCTTTTTTTGCTGAAGGCGGCATGTTTCCGGAAAAATCCGGATTGGGCAGGACTGTGATGGGGAGCGGTTCAGTCCAGACTCTCCGGTATTCCTTGGCTTCCGGGTCAAAGTAAGAGAGAGAAAGCGCTGGGATGGCCTGTACTTCCGGATGCAAGGGGATGACTACTTGTTCATAAAGGACTTCCTGGCGGTCGGCTTCCGGATTAGGCTGGTCTATTCTCTGTGGATCATAGATTTTAAACCCGGCATCTGCCGGAAAAGAGGGTGGTCTGGTTGAGGTGAGATTTCCTTCTCCGGTGATGGAGATCCGCACAGTAAGCGGATCTCCTGCCTGCACAGTGAGGGGAGAGGCAGTGAGCTTAAGATTGAAGTGACCAATGCCCCCGGAAAAGTCGTTGGGTCGCTGAGTGGCCGGTAAAGGCAATACCTCCAGAGCCAGGTGGTTTGTTCTTAAGGTAACCGGTCTTTTTTCATACCGCTCGAAAAGGTTAAAAAAGGGGTCGTTGCTGATTGGTCCTTCAATAACATTACAACTCAGTTCGACCGGACCTAGCGTAAAGGCGCCGGTTTTCACCGGAGTCACGGTCCGGGAAAAGGTGAGGATCTGGTAAGGCATACCATTTATAATCTTCTTTTGTTCAGTAGGTTTCGTCGCCTCACTGACGATTACTTCCGCTTGTGGGGGTATAGTGGGGTAGGTGAGATCTTGTACGGAAACATTACCGATATATAATCTGACTTGAATCGGTAAACTTTCCCCCAAAAACAACTGAGTTTTGGCTGCTGTCAGCTCCAAGAAGAGCGCTTTGTCTTTTTGCTTCTCCGGAACCAGTTGATCGGCCGTTTGTGGCTGGTCGTTGACGGTCAGTTCCAGACTATTGGTGGTAAGTTCTTCCTTTCCACAGGATAGTGTATAGGGACCAAGTTGGTAGACGCCGCTCTTCTTTGCTTGCACGGAATAGTTATATGTAATCTGTACGGTTGATACGCCGTTAACGAACTGGCGCTGGGTAAAAGGGCCGAGATACTTGATGAGCAATCCAGGTTGCTGTGGGATTTCCGGACGGGAGGTTAACAATGATCCATAAACGGTAATGCGTATCTGAGTAATGGCCCCGATTTCCAGTTGGTTGTGATCAATGGTTAATTCTGCGGATAAGGCCAGAACAGGCGAGGGACACCACCAAAAAGCGCACAGAACTAAGATGAGCAGGACACTAGCTTTGCGGAGATATGACATTCTAGAACCTCCATTTACCAATCTTTCTCCGGTTGTTTACTTACGCCCTGATTCGCTTCGTCATTATTCTGGGGCGTATAATATTCTTCCTCCATTTTCGTCAGGTCAAGAAGGTATACGGCCTCCTCTTTACTCATTCCTTCTTCACCAGTGGCGTTTTTTTCAGGCGCAGATGATTGATCTTGTAGAGCTGCGGAGGGGGAGTCATGGTCGTCCGTTCGGTCCCGGCTGTCTTCTTCATCGTTTTTTCCCTGGTTATTTTGGTTTTTGTCGTCATTTTGCGTCTGACCCGGTTCTTCTCCGGCTTCGTCCGGCCTCTTTTCATCCTGGAGTTGCAGATGGAGTTTGGTTAATTCGTAATTGTATTTGGCGTCCGGATCCGAAGCATCGATCAGCAGCGCCTTTTGGTAATGGTCTAAAGCGGCTTCAAGGTATTGCCGTCTCTGCGTATCTGCCAGTTTTCCCTCCTCCGCTAACTTAAAATTGGTATTTCCCAGATGATACCGGTATTTATAGGTTAATTCCTGCGGCCCGCGGGAGGAGAGAGGTGATCCGTTTTCCGGCTTTTCCAGTTTAGCCAGGCCGTCTGTGAATACTTCTAAAGCTTGGGTAAAGCGATGATTCTCATAGGTGGAAAGGGCCAAGTTGTGGAGGATGTGCGGAGAATCCGGATGCTTGACGGCCAGATCCGCATAGATCCTGTTTGCTGCCTGTACTCTGCGTTCATTGGTAAGAAGCGCGTTAGCTCTGGCCATCCGCATGCTATCCCCCCAGACCTGAAAGACCAAGACCAGCAGGAAGCAGAGGATGACCAAGACGAATAGAACCATTTTTACCTGTGGATTCAGACGCAAGACCAACCCTCCTTGCCTAAAACGATGAATCAGGTATGAGCTTGTTCTTTTCCGCTGACCAAGATAAATTCGGCGCCTAAAACGAGCAAAGCGAAGAAGAGGGGGATTTGGTAACGGTTGATGTATTTTTTCTCCATGGAACTATGGAGATCCGCCTGTTCCAGATGGGCCAGTTCGGTTTGGTAGAGTAGGTCCAAACCCAATACTGGACCGGTTCCTTTAAAATAAGCCCCTCCTCCGGCCTTCGCGATCTCCTTTAATGCTCCTTCCTGGAGGACGGTTTTGACCACATGGCCGCGGTCATCCTTTAAATATAAGGTGTTGCCTTTTTCATCCCGTACGGGAATGAGTTCCCCTTCCTGACTGCCAAGGCCGATGGTGTAGATAGTGATCCCTTCTTCCTGCGCCTTCCGGGCTTGGGCCAGAGGATCACCTTCATGATTCTCCCCGTCGGTAATGAGGATCAGGATCTGATGCCCGTTTCCCCCGGATTGAAAGGCCGCTCTGGCCGTGTCAATCGCCTTCCCGATCGCTGTTCCGCCTCGGGGCAGGGTATATACGTCCAAAGCATCCAAGGCGATTTGAAAAGCATTGTAATCCATGGTTAGGGGGGCTTGTAAAAAACCGGTTCCGGAGAAAGCAACCAAACCAACTTGATGGCCGGGAATTTGTTTCAGAAAATCCCTGATTGCTAGTTTGGCCCGTTCTAGCCGGTTGGGACGGAGATCAGTGGCAAGCATACTTTTTGAGGTGTCCAGGGCGATAATTATCTCCAGTCCACGACTGCGTACCTCTTGCCACCGGTACCCCCATTCCGGGCCCAGCAGGGCCAGGATTAAGAAGCAGAGTCCACAAATTTTCAAGAACATTGCCTGGCGGTCTTGGCGTAATCCTCGCAGGTTGGTATATTTTCTTAATAAAGCCGGGTTGGCGAAGGCGTTTAAAGCCTTTGCCTTGCTCTTTTGGGTCCAAGCATAGAAGCAGACTAGAAAAAGGAGGAGTACAAAGAGCACACTGTAAGAAGGACTTATAAACCTCATGGCAGTCTCCTTAATACCGTTCTTCTGAAGACTTCTTCCAACAGGAGCAGAGTCAGAGCGCAAATGATCAAAACCGGATACAAGTCTTTATACTCATGATAGTGCCGCATTTCGATTACAGTCTTATTCATCTGATCAATCTGAGCAAAAGTTTCTCGTAGAGACACGGTATCTATAGCAGAAAAATAACGGCCTCCGGTTAGCTCAGCAATTTTTTGCAGTAAGGCTTCGTCCAGATCAATTCGGACATTTCGATAAACCTTCCTCCCCCATAGATCAGTGGTTGGGTAGGGGACCGGTCCTTTGGAACCCGCCCCAATGGTGTAGATGGTAATTCCCAAGGCCTGCGCAGCTTCGGCTGCGGTTAAAGGATGTATGTGGCCGGCGTTGTTGACTCCGTCGGTCAAAAGAATCACTACTTTACTCTCGGCTTCTGACTGACGGAGGCGGTTGATAGCAGTGGCCAGCGCCGAACCGATGGCGGTTCCGTCCTCAACCATCCCGGCTTGCACCTGGGCCAAGCGGGTGACGGTGAAGTTCTTGTCCCACGTCAGCGGGGAGAGGATGTAAGGTTTTTCTCCGAAGATGACGATCCCCAGCCGGTCGTGGCGCCGGTTCTGGATGAAATTATCAGTCACTTCTTTCACAATCTCCAGGCGGTTTCGGCGTCCGCCCCTGACCTCAAAATCCTCTGCAAGCATGCTGGTGGAGACATCAAGCACCAGGATGAGATCGATGCCTTCTTTTCTCTCCCAGGATTCTTTCAGCCCTACTTGCGGACGGGCTAAAGCCAGAATAATCAGGATTAAGGCGAAAAACTGCAACCAAGGGAGGAGAGGCAGTAGGCGAATCCGCCAAGAGGAAGGAAGCGCCTTGAAGTGGCTAAGGCTGGAATAACCGATGCTTACCTGCTTCTTCCCTCTTTTTTTGCCTGTACGAAGCCAGAGGAAGAGCAGAACCGGGATTAGCGTTAAGAACCATGGATTACGAAAGATCATGCTTGTCGCTCCCTTGATCCGCCTGGGCGCCGGTTACACGCGCCTGGGCTGTTTCTTCTTCCTCTTTTTCCTCCTTAGTCTCTATAATGATGTTCCAGGCCAGCTCCCAGGCGGACTCTGCCTGGGAGACACTGGGGTAATATTGAGCGAATTTGACCAAATCAGCCGAAGCAAGCAGATCGGCCAGGCTTTTCCGGTGTTTTTCTTCCAGACTACCGCAATCCCGCCAGCGGTGAAGAGCGCAGAGAAACTCCTCTGTCGTCATTTCCCTGGCCTTAATCGAGAACCGGCGCTCAAAGTATTCCCGCAGGCACTCTGTTAACTCGCTGTAATATAGTTTAAATTGGCGTTTGCCGAGATAATTCCCTTCCTTAATCTCTTCCAACCGGCGCAAAGCAATGAGGTGTGCTGCTTCTGTGGCCGGGGGTAGTTCAGCAGAAGCATGGGCGGTGCTTTTCTTTTTTCTTCTGTAGATCAGCCAAAGCAGGCAAAATAGGATGAAGATAAGAAAGAAGGTGATAACCTTGGACAGCAGAAGGTAGTCTCCGGGAAGGCTCACCGGATCCTTGGCCGGTTGAATCGGTAGAGCCAGTAATTCTGCTCTGGTTTTATTCTCCGGCAAGACTGAGCTAATTTCCAGCTTGGGGCCGGGAATGGTTAACACTTGTCTCACCGGGTCTTGGCCGGTCCCGGCCTTCGTATATTCGATCCTGGTGGCGGGAAGGGAAAAGACACCTACCTCCCAGCCGACGAGGGTAAAATCAACGTATTTTTTTTCACCGCCGCGTAGACGTTGTTTGCCGGGTTTTTCTGTGCTTAAAACCTCCAAGACGTTCCCTTCCGGTAAAGAGAGGCCGGGCAGGTGAGGAGTAGTCTCTGCTCTGCTCTCCACTTCCAGTCGGATTCGGATCTTGTCCCCTATATAATAGGGGGGAGGGTTTAACATGATAAATCTGGCTTTAATCTCTTCGTTCTCCGTCAAGCACAGCGGAGGTGGAAATATTCGTCTTCGCGTAGACGGACATGCGACCATAAGCAAGAATAGAGTAAGTAAAACGAGGAGGAATACGGTAATCCGGGAAGACAAGACTAGAGACGCCAAAGGGTGCGCGGATTTTTTGCGTGTCATCTCTCCACCTCCGGTCTATCCGATTCTGCGTTCTCTTTTCAGAAAGAGTTTTTGCAATGGTTCCAGATACGAGTAACCCGTGGAGACAGTGATATAGTCGATCTTATTCTTTCTGAACAGCCTCTCCAGTTTTTTGCGTTGGACAAAGACTCGGGCCTGAATCTCCGCTCTGACCTTTTTCTCTGACGTATCAATCATTGTCCTGTATCCGGTCTCCAGATCCTGCAAACAGAGTAAGCCTATCTCCGGCAGACTCTCTTCTCTGGGGTCTTCGATCCGAATGGCGATCACATCGTGGCGTCTCTTCAATCCTTGCAATGCTTTTTCAAAGCGGGTGTCAAAGAAATCCGAGAGGATAAAGACGATACTGCGCCGCTTCAAGATGGTATTCAGGTAGCCTAAAGCCGCAGCCAGATCGGTTTTCTTTCCGGACGGGCGGTAGCCAAGGATCTCCCGGATTACCCGCAAAACATGCCTCCTTCCTTTTTGGGGAGGAAGATACTTCTCACAGCAGTCGCTAAAAAGTAGCAATCCCACTTGATCATTGTTTTTGATGGCCAGGAAAGAAAGGAGAGCGGCGATCTCCGCTGTTAAATCTGATTTTAGCGCATTAACACTTCCAAAGTATTGAGAGGCGCTCAGATCAACCAGCAGCATTACCGTGAGTTCGCGTTCTTCAACATACCGTTTTATATAAGGCTTTCCGGTCCGGGCTGTTACATTCCAGTCGATGGCGCGGATGTCATCTCCCGGCTGATAAAGGCGTACCTCCTCAAATTCAATGCCGACACCCTTAAATACACTGGCGTATTGCCCGCAGAGCACACTATTGATTAGTCGATCGGTTTTGAATTGAATCTTTTTTACTTTTGCCCAGATTTCTTTGGCTGTCGGCATTTTCAAACCTCACTCCATCTTTGCCGGTCAGGTCTTTTCCCGCGCAAACAAATCAAGGGACCTCCACTCCGTTTAAGATCCGGTCGATTAGGTCCTCCACAGTGAGCTCTTCCGCTTCCGCCTCATAGGTGATGATGATCCGGTGACGCAATATATCATGAGCAATGACTTTGATATCGTTCGGAACCACGTATCCTCGTCCCTGAATAAAGGCATAGGCCTTGACGGCCAGCGCAAAACTGATGGTGGCCCGGGGAGAGGCGCCGTATTCAATGTACGGAGAGAGGTTCAAGGCATAATCCTCCGGTTTTCTGGTGGCCATGACGATATTTACTATGTATTCCTTGATTTTGGGGTCCATATAGATCTGATCCACCACACCTCTTGCTCTTAGAATATCCTGAGGAGAGATTACCGGGGTTACTTCCATCTTCTTCTCTGTGCGCGCCATCTTCTCCATAATCTTGATTTCCTCTTCTTTACTGGGATAACCAAGTTTCAATTTTAGTATAAATCTGTCCAGTTGCGCTTCGGGTAAAGGATAAGTGCCCTGTTGTTCCAGGGGATTTTGCGTAGCCAAAACCATAAAAGGTTCACCCAAGGGAAAAGTGTTTTCACCGATGGTCACCTGTTTTTCCTCCATCGCTTCCAACAGAGCGCTTTGCACTTTGGCGGGCGCTCTGTTTATTTCATCCGCCAAAATGATCTGGGCGAAGATCGGTCCTTTTTTGGTAATGAAGTCTCCGGTTTGCGGGTTATAGATCAGAGTGCCAAGCAGATCAGCTGGTAACAGATCCGGGGTAAACTGGATCCGTTGAAAATCCGCTTTTATGGTGGAGGCCAGGATTTTGACGGCGAGAGTTTTGGCCAGACCGGGCACGCCCTCCAAGAGAATATGTCCATTGGCTAGAAGTCCGATGAGAAGACCGTTAATCAACTTTTCCTGGCCGACCAGGACTTTTTCCATTTCTTCCTTTATTTGCGAAACAAAACGGCTCTGCGTGTTAATGGCCTCTGTAATCGCGGATAAATTATCCAGCATGAGCATAACCTCCATACTTTAACTGAATTGGTCCGTCATTGACTAGAGCGCGAATGGGCAAAAGGCGGCTGTGCGCAGTCTGTAATGTATGGTGACAGATCGTAGCAGCGCCTCCTCTATTAATCTTAGTAACGTTCTAATTTTACCGCAAGTTCCAAAAAAAGACCAATTCATCAGCTAAATACCTTACGGAGCAACTCAAGAAAATAAGTCTCTTTTTCCGGTCAGGAGAGGAAGCTGTTCCGCAGGTTTAAAATTCTTAAGCCGCCCGGAGATCTATATGTTAAAATAACAGTATAAACAGTAAAAGAAAGTAACAGGAGAGGTGATCAAAGTGGCTCATACTATTCTAATTACAGGCGCTGGCAATGGTCTGGGTCTGGATCTAACCAAAAAATTTCTGGAACTTGGCTGGCAGGTTTTTGCCGGTTATCACCGGAGTGCCGAACGGCTTAAAGCTTTAACTCCGGTTGCGTCCGGCGCCGCTGGCTCGAACCTTATGGTCGTTCCTTTGGACGTTACGAAGACGGAGTCGATTCGAAGAGCATTTGAGACTGTGTCTTCCGCCACACCTGCTTTGGATATTCTCTTGAATAATGCCGGTGTGCATTTGGAGGATAAACACACCCCCTTTGCAGAATTGGATTTTACCGACGGACACCTGGAAAAGAGTATGGCAGTGAACGCCTTTGGTCCGCTCCGGGTTGTTCAACAATTCTTGCCCTTATTGGAAGCAGGTGAAGGGAGACAGATCATCAATATTTCTTCGGAAGCTGGCAGTATTGGTGATTGTTGGCGAAAACAGGAATTCGCTTATTGTATGTCCAAGGCGGCTTTAAACATGCAAACCAAGATCTTGCACAATTGCTTGCAACCACATGGTTTTCGCCTTTTAGCCATTCATCCCGGTTGGATGCGTACAGATATGGGCGGCGCGGATGCGGATATAGAGGCGGAAGAGGCGGCAGAGGGTATTGTCAAATTAATCACCGCACGTGACAGAGGCGCCCGGCAGGGCCAAAACTTAGATGACGAGCCCGGCGATGGATTGTACTGTGATTACCAAGGAAAACCTTTACGGTGGTGAGGGCGATGAAACAGAAAAAGATACTGCTCCTGTTGGGCGGCAGATGGCATGATTTTTCCGGTTTTGCCCGGGCCATGGATGATCTGCTTAATACCGGAGAATTTATCATTGAACCCACCTATGACCCGGCAAAACTTTTACGCCTGTCTGAAGATGGTTATGATCTGGTTATCAATTATACCTGTTTCGCGCAACCGGATCCTCGAGCCTCGTTGGTTGGCAGTGACCGGCTGAATGAGGAGGAGGTAACTGCTTGTGGTAAATGGGTACGGGAGGGAGGAAACCTTTTGTCCGTCCATGCCTCCACAGTCTTAGGTGAATCTTATCCGGGTCTTAAGAAATTGCTGGGAGGCGCTTTTCTCTTCCATCCCGAGCCTTTTTCCTTCATGGTTTATCCTTTGGTTGAGCAACACCCTATTACCGATGGGATAGAAGCCTTCGCCGTGTATGATGAATTTTTCCAACAAGAAATTGATCCCACTGTTCGCCTGCATATGGTGGCCATGGATCGGGGAAAGGCTTATCCTATGGTGTGGAGCAAACCGGAGGGCCGGGGCAAAGTGGCGCATATTGCTATGGGCCATGAGGCACAAGTTTGGCGGAACCCTTCCTATCAGCGCCTAATCCTCCAAACAATCAACTGGCTATTGTCTGTTTAAAATAGTAAAACTTACGCAAACTACAATCATTCCTGTTTGATCTCTGATCCGCTGTCTTTCTGGCCGGCTGACCATGAGACCGCTGGTGTAAGGTTTCTTCTTAAATAATCATAATCAGTAAGGACGGGAAGATAAAGCAAATGAAGACTGTCAGACTAAATTCCGTCATCATCTTGGGTCTGCTGTTTATAAACAGTCTGCTTTTAACCGGATGTACTACATACAGCGGACTTTGGGATCGTTTCTGGGAACGGTTTGGCTTCAATCAGCCACGAATGGAAGAAAGGCAGGAGAGGCCTGAATGGTCTGGGCGTCCCGGGAATACGGAAAAGGAAGAAAACCTAGGTGACCATGGAGAACTGGTAGAAGAGGCGCAAAGAACCTTAAATGAATTGGAAGAAAAGGTCTTTACCCAGATCAATGATTACCGGATCTCCAAAGGTTTAAATACGTTAGCCAGTGATGAGCGTCTGGTGGAGCAGGCTAGAATACACAGTAGGAATATGGGCCGGGGTACGGTAGCCTTTGGCCATCAAGGCTTCCAGGAGAGAATCAAGGCAGCGGCCATTCCGTATAAATCTGCTGCCGAGAATGTGGCCTACACAAATCAATCCGATCCTGCCTCTGCTGCAGTAGAGGCAGGATCGCCAGTGAGGGGCACCGGTGGAATATTGAAGGCCGCTTTGACCTGACCGGTATCGGAGTGGTCCGGAACGAAGAGGGGATTTACTACTTTACTCAGTTGTTTCTCCTGTCCGGTGGGGGAGACGGTTGAGAGAAGAATGTATTATTGAATTTTGAAAGCAAACACTCCTGCGCTCTGTTAGGAGTGTTTGCTATTGCCAATGATAAAGTATAAGTGTGGTGAAAACCTAAACACAGCCGTCAGTTGGCAACTGCGTTTATTACACTTTGCCATCCGGCGGCGGTTTCTAGAAGAAATTTCGCCGGTATTCCGCGTAGAGCTTCTTGAGGATCTGCATTTTTTCGGCGATCACCAATTGCAAGCGGGAGACCTCCGGGTAATTTTTGTCGTCGATCGCCTGCCGTAACTGGGTAAATAAGGACAGCGACTCTGGACGATCTTTCATCAATTCCCGCTTCAGACCTTGAATTTTCTCAGCGCGCGCTTCGTCCAGGGCGGTTACTTCACCGTCATCCAGTAAGCGTAGGGAACGGATGACTTCCATGTTTTCCGGGAGGATGCGGTCTTTGAGTTCCATCACCCATTGATTCAGCATAGCCAGAGAATAGGATTGAATAATCTTGGAATCGAAGATATCTCCCTGCATGAGAACCCAGGTCTTTTCGGCGTATTTTTGTAGATTATCAATGGCCTCCCATACCGTAGACGGCGGTGTGCCGAAGAGCTTGTTCCTTTCCTCTTGGCCGTAGGCGTGAAAGACATCCTCTTCACTCCGGTACATCCGGTCGGTCTCCAAGTATTTTCCGGTTTCACCCGCGGCTTTGGAGAACTCTCGCTCCAATTCTGCGCTGGCACGTTTCTCTCTCACTACGTGGTTGATCCCATCCATAATTCCTTGATATAAGGCTGCTAAGGCCAGATAGGTGTTGGTGTGGGGGTTTGGCGCCCGGACTTCAAACCGAGTGGCCAGTGGATTATCGGTTTCCCGGATTAAACCTACCAGGACCGTACGGTTGCGGGAAGGGGTATTGACATCGTGTCCGACAGAAGCCACAATACAGACAGGAGCTTCAAAGCCGGGCTTCAACCGGTTGAAAGCGTCATTGGAGGCGGTGATAAAAGTGCCAATCACCTCATAGTTCTTTAGAATGCCCATTAGTGCGCCCCAACCCAGCGGACTGAGGTAGTCTTTACCGGGGTTTGCCGGGGAAAAAAGGTTCCGCACAGTACCGTCTTTTAAGCGTATAGCCAGTCCCACATGAGTATGTTCTCCGTTTCCGGCGATCTCCTCCATGGGTTTGGCCATAAAGGTCACTTCCAGGCCGTGCCGACGGAAGGTCTCTTTAATGATAATCCTGGCTACCAGTTCATTATCGGCTGCTTGTAAGGCTTCGGCGTATTTCCAATCAATCTCCAACTGTTCCATAACATGGGTCAAGCCGCCGTCCTGGGTAATTTGGGCCTTGATCCCACCGACTTCTTTGTGTCCCATCTCCGGCTCTAAACCATATTTTTCCAGAAGAAGCAGAGAATGCTCAAGGGCTGTCCTGACCACGCCTTTTGTTCGTTTCCAGTATTGTTCCTGTAACACCTGGGAGACAGTGAGCTGTTCTATTTCTGCTTTTTCATTAGGAGTTTTAACCCAGAATTCAAGCTCTGTAGCTGAGGTCAAGGTGACGTCCTGGATTTCATCGGCTTTGAAACCGTACGCTTCGGCAAACTCCGGGTTGGCTCTAAGTAATTCCGGGACTTCTTTCTTTACCCTTTCCATCGCTCGGAGCAGGATGGAGCGGGAATCGATCCGTTTTCCCGAATGAATCAAAAAAGATGGAATGCGTAGGGTGCCAATGGGCTTACCGGAGGAGTCCAGGTGTTCAAAGTTATAATCGATGAACCAATTTACGGAATGGTCAGCCTCAAAGTCCACTTTTCCATTGTTCAAGGTGGCGATTCCGGGTAGGACCACGCTTGAACCGTCTGTTTGCACTCCACCGGTGAGGAATTTATCCGGATCTTTCAAAAAATTAGAGATTGGGATCTTTTCGTCCGTATCATTACCGCCCAAGTCCACCCCGACCATGGAGACGAATTTTATCTCCGGATGGGCGGTGAGCAATTTCTTCAGTTCTTTGACATTTCGACATTCCGGCGGGATTATATAGATCAGCTCATCAGTCATGGTTCTTCACTCAACTTCCTTTACGATATCGAAGAATACTTCATTGGATTATTTCCCGGAATTACTCCAATTTCAGTGAAGTTAATAATTGTATTATAACAGGAAGAGTTAAGCCAGTAAAATGGATCAGTTATTTTTGCAAAGATTTAAAGAAGCGAGTAACCTTTATTCATTGTTATTCGGTAAAGTCCGGTTCCGCTCAGGACTTTTTCCGGACAAAAGGCACAAAGCGGACAAACCCGTGATTTTCCTTGTGATATATGCCGTTGCGGCGGAGAATCCGCCACAGGATCTGGATGGCGTTAGCAGGACCTACAGGTAAAACCAGACGGCCACCTTCAGCCAACTGTTTTTGTAGGGGGGAAGGGATCTCCTCATGGGCGGCTGTGACAATAATGGCTTCAAAGGGGGCTGCTTCTTCCCAGCCATAGTAACCGTCACCGATCCTAAATTCTATATTGGTGTAACCCAAGGATTCAAGGGTTTGGCGGGCTTTATGAGCCAGAGGTGGTATAATCTCGATGGTATATACCTTTCTGGCAATTTCAGCCAGAATAGCCGTTTGATAGCCGGAACCCGTTCCCACTTCTAAAACACGATCCGTATCTTTCAATTCAAGGAGTTGGGTCATGAGGGCGACAATATAAGGTTGGGAGATGGTTTGTCCATAGCCGATGGGTAAAGGTTGATCTTCATAAGCATAGGAAAGATCATCCGGCAAGACAAAACGATGGCGGGGAACTTTTGCCATGGCCGTCAATACTTGCGGATCCTTTATTCCTTTCTCCTCCATATCCATCTTTAGACCCCGGAATCATTGCTTTATCTTTAACTTGTGCGTGCTGAAGATTTTCTCACAGTAAGCCACTAGTTTACTTGGTGACTTTTCTGTTTTTCCTAATTCCGGGTAGTTTCACCTCCCCATTTACCACTATTACCCGGCAGTTGAATTCTATACGCTCTTCAAAAAACCTCTTCCCGAATTTACCGGTGTCACTCCGTATTTTATTAATAAAATATGTTTTATTAATAATCTACCCTGACCAGCCAGAACTTTATCCCGCGGTCACTCCATCCTAGATCCCAAGGAACGTGATACCTGTCGGCATTATGACTATTGACAAAGGTATATCCTTTGCTGTCGGCTCCAGTTACCACGGAAATATGCGTGACCCTTCCCTTTTTCTCATAGGCGATAAAATCGCCGGGCAATAACTGATAAGAAGCCTCCAAGACCTGGTCGTAGGTACCATAGGTGATCAGGGAGGCTCTTTTACTGCTCAACATAAAGTCTTTGAAGGCTTGCGCGTTGACCCAGGCTTGACTTCCGCCCCGTTGATAATTCCAAACGCTGGTCTTCCGAAACTTCCCCCCCTCATGCAGAATTTGTGAAGCAAAGTTGGCGCAGTCACCACCGAAAGGATTATAGTTTCTGTATTTTTTATTATAAGCATATTCATACTCCTCATCCGCAGCTGCTCCGCAATAACGGTCCGCATAAGCCACAGCCTCGAGTCTTCTCTGCTCAAGTTGGGAAAAGTCCCGTGCGTTCCCGGCTTTAATGCGCTCCTTGTTTTCTTTGGTCTTAATATTGTCCAGCCGTAGAGAATCGGCGAAGGGATCCGTATACCATTCCCTACCAATCAGCCACTTTTGGTCGAGTATTTTCAAATCAAGCAGGTGATAGGTACCGATCCTAAACATATTTACTTTAGCGGTTAAAGCTTGCGGAAGAGCATCTTCATAAATGTATTTGTACTCTGTTGAAGCCACAATGTTTGAGGTGATGGTGTCTTTCTTCTTCTTAACCCACCTAACGCGCAGCTTGGTTTTTATATCAATAAAACGGACCCCCTGTTTATCTGCCCAGTTATGCAAGTATCTCATTCTGCGGGCCTGATGTTCGAAAGCCCAACGTCCTACCGTTTGCCCGGTGTCATATAGGAGTTCAATCTTCTTTATGTCATTGGCTAAGAGCATTCGATTGCGATAATTAAAGAGTTCTTGGAGGATTACGGACATTTCCTCTTGATCAATCAAGTCTTTGTTGGAAGGGAGGGAATGTTCTGAATTCAGCTTCAGTAAAAATACAGCACAGAAGATGATGAGGATGAAGAATAAGCCATGGATGGCAAATGTTTTCAGTTTTATAACCAGAAACATCCTTTCTCCTCCCGGGTTTGTTTTTTCTCTGCTTTATATGCATACTTTTTTAATTTATATGTGTTTAATTTTAGAGTAAGAAGTCTATTTCGTACTTCATCTTCAAATTTTACCATTTGAAAGTGGCGTTGCTCAGGCAGTATGGAGTAGTCACTGGTGGAGGGTACGCATAGACTATTTAAGCAAAAAATGGTATTATTAAGTTGCGCTTAGGCCAAAGCATCTTGATTGTAAAACCGTGTCGAACCTTGTTGGGATCAATTTGTGGTTCAAGGGGTGTGGCCCGTGCAGGAGCGCGTAGTGGACCCGGCGCCCCCTAGACCAGTGTGGAAGCGTTGGATTTATAAAACCGGCTCAGCGAAGTGGGTCGCGTTAGTAGCGCATGCCGGAATCAGGTGAATCGTGATGAGATATATAATTGGAATTGATGTAGGCGGTACGAACACCAATGCCTGCTTATTACAGATCGATGAAGCACACCAAGGCCAAGTGGTGAAGATGGCCAAGACCCCTACTGTCCACGAAAATCTACTCTTCAGCACCAAACAGGTGTTGGCTGAGATTAGTAGGGACTTAACTGTTCAGGACTGGACTGCTTTGGAAATCCACTTAAGCACCACCTTGATTACTAATGCCATTGTGGAAGGTAAAGGTGATCCCGTGGCAACCATTGTCAGTCCCGGCCCCGGCCTTTGCCTGGCAGACGCGGGGCTTTCCATCCCCCTTTCTTCTGTGGGCGGGGCCATTGACCACCGGGGCAGGGAGACCGCTCCTCTTGACATGGATGAAATCCGGAACGCCCTGCGCGGAGCAGACCGCCAGGGTGCAAAGGTAGTGGCGGTTGTGGGAAAATTCTCGCCCAGAAATCCAAAGCACGAATTGGCCATAGAAGATCTGATTAAACGGGAGTTTCCAGAGTTTTACCCGCCAACCCTTGGGCACAGGCTCTCCGGTAGGCTAAATTTTCCCCGGCGGGTGAACACCAGTTACCTTAATGCGATGGTAGCCAGATTGCAGCGGGAATTCATCGTCAAGATCAGCCAGACTTTGCAGGAAAAAGGGTTGAGTCTATCCCCGGACCCCCGGGAAGTTCCGGAGCGGCCAAGACGGAAAGTTTTTTTACTAAAGGCGGACGGCGGAACCATCAGTCTGGAAAAGAGTGTGACCCGCCCCATCGAGACCATCCTGTCTGGACCGGCCGCCAGTGTGATGGGGGCGTTGGCCTTGACTGAGGCGCGAGACTCCTGTACGGTGGTGCTGGATATTGGTGGGACCACTACTGATCTTTCCATTCTGGTTCATGGTAAACCCTTGGCGGAAAAAGACGGGGCTGAAGTCGGTGGCTATAAAACTGTTGTTCCGGCCTTTTTCTCCCGTTCAATCGGTTTGGGAGGAGACAGTGTAGTTCGGTACCAAGCCGGCCGGATTAGAATCGGACCGGAACGGGCGGGAAAAGCCGCTGCCTTAGGCGGAGACTCCTTGACTCCGACTGACGCGATCGTCCTTACGGACGGTGGCTCTTTTGGTGATCGCCACCGGGCGTTGGCAGTGATGAAGGAGTTTTGCCAAAAAACCGGCGGTTCTCTGCAGGAAAGAGCGGAAGAGATTAATCAAGCCTTTTGTCAGCAGGTTGTCCAAGCGATAAACGGGATTTTTGCCTATCTAAATTCGAGACCTGTATATACAGTTTCCGAAGTTTTGACGCCCCGGGAGCTGAAGCCGGAGAAACTAATCGGCCTGGGCGGCCCGGCCGCTTACTATCTACCGAGAATCGCCCGGCTGTTGGCTGTACCTTATGAGGTCTTACCCCATTATGAAGGAGCGAATGCCATTGGCGCCGCGGCTAGCAGGCCGACGGCCTCCATATCCTTGCGCGTGGATACCGCATTCGGAAGAGCGATGGTTCCGGAGTTGGATTTTGTTTCAAGCTTGTCCCACCCGGCGCTCTTCGATCGCAAAAAAGCCGAACAATTAGCCATTAAGAGTGTGAAAGAATACGCCGGACAAATCGGGGCGCTTCATCCCGGAGCTCGGTTTGAAGTGGATGAAGAAGAAGTCTTCAATATGGTCAGGGGTTTTCGTACAGTTGGTAAACTCTTTTCCTTACGAGCCCAAGTAAAACCGGAGGTGATCAAGGTATCACCTTGACAGAGCGTTGAGTTATTAGGAAGGAAGAGTTATTTGGAAGAGAAAGAAGCATGCACCGTTCACGACTTAGGGCTTGTCTTTTTCCCCGCCTTTGACTGGGCGATCTCTCCGGATCACCCGGAGAGGGAGGAACGTCTGCTTTATACTCGCGATCAACTGATGGAGGAAGGTCTTCTGGATCTGCCGGGCATCATTGAATACAGGCCGGAGATTGCCACGGAGGATGATCTGAAGCGTACCCATATTTGTATACCGTCGGTTCCTGTTGTGGCCTCCAAGTCCCATTTAATTGCGGCCGGGGGAAGTATTACCGCAGCCAAAGCAGTGATGGAGGGCAGGGTGAAGAAGGCCTTTGCTCTGTTGCGCCCTCCCGGACATCATGCTATGCGCCTTGTTCACGGCTCACGGGGTTTTTGCACAATCAATAATGAAGCGATCCTTATTGAGTATTTACGTAAAAATTATGGCTCCCGTTTAAAAATCGCGGTGGTCGATACAGACGCCCACCACGCCGATGGTACGCAGGATATTTACTATAACGATCCGGACGTCCTGCACATCTCAGTGCATCAGGACGGCCGGACACTCTATCCCGGTAGTGGCGGCCCGGATGAACTGGGAGGGCCCGGGGCGTACGGGATGACCATAAATATTCCTTTGCCGCCGGGAAGCGGCGATCGGGAATTACTTTTTGTCACGAAGCACCTAATCTTGCCGATCCTCCAAGAATATCAGCCGGATATAATAATCAACGGTGCCGGCCAGGATAACCACTATTCGGATCCGTTAACCCATATGCAAGTCACCGCCGAGGGGTACGCCGAATTGACCAGGTTGTTGCAACCTGATATCGTTGTTTTAGAGGGCGGATATGCCATTGAAGGCGCGCTTCCCTATGTTAATTTAGGAATTATTCTAGCCTTATTGGGTATGGACTACTCCCGGGTGCAGGAACCCAATAAAGAAAGAGACCTAGTTATAGCGGCGCCGGAGGTGTTAGAAACGGTGAAGCAAGTAGTAGGCTTCCTCCAAGAAGTGTGGAGTAAACGAAGAGATATTAACCTGGACAAAATCTTCGGTTCCGATCCCTGTTGGCGGAGAAAACGTTTTATCTATTACGATACAGATGATATTCACGAACAGCAAGGGGATCAGATCAGAAGATGCGCTCTGTGTAGCGGGTATCGGGTTATTCACTCTTGGGCGCAAAAAAGAAACGCCAGGGAAAGTAGGGTGGCTGTGGTACATCTTCCTTGGCACGCTTGTACGGAATGCCGGAACAAAGCAGAGGAAGCATATGACCGGTTAAATCCCGGCGCCCAACTGGATCGGGTTTATCTGCAAGATGTGGAGAACGATCTTTTTCTGGAAAAATGATCATGGGCTAGGTTGTTCTGGGCAGAGAGGAACTGCGGCAGGTAATGGGAGGGGGAGACCAGGTTGATGTTGTGGCAACCTCTCTCCTCCAAACACAGCATGATTTCTCCCAGTCTTTGAGTAGAGAAAGTCTCTCCTTCCCGTAGCTGGCTGATGTCCCAGTTCTGACAGAAGACACACTGAAGATTACAACCTGTAAAAAATATCGTACCGGAGCCTCCCGTCCCCACCAGCACATCTTCTTCACTGTAATGCGGGCCGTAACCGGAGATTTGTACGTTATCTCCGGCCTGACGGACCCCTTTTTCTCCTCTTAACCTGTTGACTCCGCAGAGGTGTGCGCATAAAGCACAATATTCCGACTCTTTCCAGGCCTTCTCCTTTCTGACCGATAGTTCACCGGTATGTGCCAAAGCACGGTAAATAAGATATTCTTTCATAATAATATCCCCGTGATGACCCGAAGATTTGTTGAGCCTTTCCCATTCAGGCCGTCCAACGGTTGTTAAGATGAAAAGTGAAGCGGAAGAGGGCTTTAATCAGATTGTCCAAACCGGCCGGAGTTTTATCTTCCCCATACTTGGAGTATACCAGAGAAAAGTCTGTTACAGAGGATACGATTCACATAGTCAGTAAGTCATTGATGAAAATTTGAGTAAATTATTGACATTTATTAGTATGATTAGTATAGTTAATCTATACTATTTCTTTTGGGTTGATGATTTTTACTCTTGGTAAGGAGAGAATGTGATGTTGCCTATAAGCTTAAATCCGCTTTCTACGGACTCACTAACTGTACAGATCGTTACCGGTATTGAAGAACTAATGATGAAAGGAGTTTTAGTGGAAGGAAGCAGGTTGCCCTCCTGTGAAGAACTGGCTAAGAAGATTGGAGCTCACCGGCTTACCGTGTTAGCGGCTTATCAGGAATTAAGACGGCGCGGGCGGGTGGTTTCTACCCCGGGGCGGGGAACTGTTGTTATTCAAGATCCGAGAAGTTTAAGACGGGAGGTCTTACGGAAATTAGCGGCGGAATTCAGAAAGAAAGGTAAGAATCTTGGCTTTTCACCCCAGGAGATGGCGGAAGCCGTTATTGGTCCGGAGAAAGCTGGAGCAGAGAATAAGGTGGCGTCTGTGCCTTATGCTACAGAATGGGATCTGTTCGCTCCCATCACCCTAAACTAGAAATGAAAGATACCAGGTGAAACTGGCGGCTTTCATCTATAGAAGTCTAAAAACCATAAGAATCAGGAGGAATTATGAATGATTGTGGTAAACACATGTGAAGAAAGGAAACCAAAGCCCGCTCCAGATCAGCCATTGCCTTTTGGCCGATATTTTACCGACCATATACTGGTGATGGAGCATACACCAGAAAAAGGATGGAGTGATCCGGTTATAGAGCCGTATAGGCCGCTCAGTCTGGACCCTGCCTCTTTGGTCTTCCATTATGGGCAAGCCATCTTTGAGGGAATGAAAGCCTTCCGCGGTGTAGACGGAAAACTTCGGCTCTTTCGGCCAGAGTGTCACCTGGCCAGGTTGAATAGATCGGCCAGACGGATTTGTATTCCGGAAGTGAACGAAGAAGTTTTGCTGGAAGGCATTTGTACATTGGTGAAAGTTGATGCGGACTGGATTCCTCCGGCCGAAGTAGGGGCTTTATACATCCGGCCGTTTATTATCGCCGATGATCCCCTTCTTGGGGTGCGTGCCGCAGATCATTATCAATTATTGGTGATCGCCTCTCCGGTTGGCTCCTATTTTGCCAATGGGTTCGAACCGGTTAAGATTAAAGCCTGTACGGAGTATGCCCGGACTTGCCCCGGCGGGGTGGGCGAGGCTAAGGTGGCCGGTAACTATGCCGCCAGTTTACTCGCTGGTGAAGAGGCGAAAAAAGAAGGTTATGAACAAGTTCTCTGGTTGGATGGAGCAGAAAGGAAGTATGTGGAAGAAGTAGGTTCGATGAATATCTTTTTTAAGATTAAAGATGAGGTTGTCACCCCGGAACTGTCGGGAACGATCCTTCCCGGTGTAACCAGACGCTCATCCATTGAATTATTGAAGAAATGGGGGGTTCCGGTTTCAGAGAGAAGAATTACCCTTCAAGAACTTTTTGCTGCTTCAGAAAGCCGGGAATTGAAGGAGATCTTCGGGACCGGTACTGCGGCGGTGATCTCCCCGGTCGGAGAGATTGCGTGGGGAGATCGCAGGATTACTCCGGAAAGCCCGGAGGTAGGGGAGGTTACTGCCAAACTTTTCCAGGCGATCACGGATATACAGTATGGTAAGGCTGTGGACGAAATGGGCTGGACCAAAGTGTTATAGGTCATTCTCTGTAATTGCCTGTTTTTTGTTGGTTTTACGGATAGGAGATTTATGAAGATTTTTTTCGTCTTTATCATATTAAAGCCCCTCTTGCCGGGACTCTCCGGTTTGAGGGGCTTTGGTATCAGGTATTCAGCTATTGCTCTTCTAAGTAAACGTGGTCTTATGAGGTGTCTGTAACAGTAAAACATTTGCGCAATTATATACTCATTTTATCTGGGAAAGTATCAATAAAATATAAGGGAAAGCAGGAAGTCTAATCAAGAATAGATAATTAATAAAAGTAAAAGGCGCTTAACTTTATTTGCAAAAGGCGGAAGACAATATGAAATGCGCTGTGTGTGTCACATAAAAAGAACAAGGCGCGTGTGACCCGCGCGGAGGAGGGATAGAATGAGTTTTTCCAGAATCGTCAGGAACGCCAAAGGAATACCTTGTATCAGGAATACCAATATTCCGGTGACCGCCATTGTTCAGATGGCGACTAGCAGAATAACTGTGCCGGGTATACGAGCGAAGTATCCGGAATTAAGCGAAGAAGATATTTATGAAGCATTGGCTTTTGCTACTGATGCTTTACTGAGGAACAGCGATGATTGAACCGATCATACCCTGAACCAAGCAGGGCTGGACAAAGTTACTTTGATTTGATAATAAAATCCGGATCGGGGAGAGCCTATCCGACAATCAGACGATAAAAACTGGAAAAAAGCATTATAACGATTTCACCTTTGCCCTATACTGTACCTTAAACCTCTGTTGTAAAGTTAAAGCCCGTTGAAAAAAAAAGAGGGCGCGCCCCCAAATTTCACAAGAGATCCGAATTTGTTTATGCTTTCTTTATTGTATCCCTTCCGGCGAAAGCATACCGGTCCGTTCTTCCAACCTTTTTATCCTCTCTTCCAGCGCATATAGATCATCTTTGGTTACTATGCCCATACTTTTACGAAGATCCTCCATTTGTCTTGAGACCATCTCTTTGAGGATCACTTTTTCTTCTTCACCGCGCTCCACTAGCTCACCAGCAAGTCTCCGGGCTTCTTCCGAAGTGGCTTCCCCCTTTTCCACCAGTTCCTGAGCGAATTTTTCCGCCCTTTCTTTAGTGAGGGAAATGGCGCCCAAACCCATTAAGATTGACTTTTCCACTAAACTCTTTATCTTCTTCACCTCCAATTTATACAGGCACTCTTTACATATTATTTTCATGTTTCTCCGTAAATATTGAGGAAACATTGACAGGCGTAAATTACATCTCACAGTGGACGAATTTATCCAAAACCCCTTGACACCTGGGAAGTTGAGGTGTAAGATTTTAGTAAAATTGTTCATTGTATTAATACAATAAACAAAACAGGTGATGCCAGTGAAGTTCTTTATCAATCCTGAAAGTGGAGTGCCTTTTTATAAACAGATAATGCAACAAATCGAGAAAGGACTGGCCAGAGGGGTTATTCAGCCTGGAATGAAGCTCCCCACTGTACGGGAAGTCGCCTCGGAACTGAAGATTAACCCTAATACAGTGGCCAGGGCTTATCGGGAGTTGGAAGCAAAAGGGATTATCCAAAGTATGCAGGGAAGAGGTACCTTTATCTCTACTGAACTTGCTTTGGCCAATCAAGGGGTAATTCGCCGGGGAGCTCATACTCTGGTGAAGGATCTCGCCAGGCAACTAGTGCAAGAGGCCAATCAATTGAATATTCCCCCGGAAGAAATCAGGGAAGTTTTTTTGGATGAATTAAGACTCTGGCAACATGGAAGGGTGGAATAGCATGGAACCGATGATTGTGATTAAGGACTTGAAAAAAGTCTTTTCCAAAAAAAATGTGCTACAGAGCGTAACCTGTAATCTAAAGGCCGGAGAAGTGTTTGGGTTAAGTGGTCCACAGGGGGCGGGTAAGTCCATACTTTTACGAGCCTTAGCCGGATTGGTCAAACCAACCTCTGGGCAGATTAAAATCTTCGGTAAAGACCTGGCCGCCTTGACCGTAGAAGAAAAGAGAAAGATTTGTTATGTTGCGTCTGAAAGCGTTCTTTATGAATATATGACTGTTGCGGAAATAGTAAAGTTCAGTAAGGGATTCTACCCGAACTGGGATGTTCAAAGCTGCGAACGCTACTTGAAACGGTTTTGTCTGCCCCCGGAGGAGAAGATTAAGGATTTTTCCATCGGAATGAAGTCCCAGTTAGCGCTGATTCTGGCCCTAGCTGCCCGGCCTAGCCTGCTCTTATTGGATGAGCCTTTCTCCGGGCTCGATCGCTACAAACGAATGGACTTAGTTGATTTACTGCTGGAGGATTATTTAGCGCGCAAAGAGCATACTGTAATTATCGCCACCGACTATCTGGAGGAAATGGAGAAACTCTCCGATCGGATGGGATTCCTGCAAGACGGCTACCTGATTAGAATCGCGCCCACAACTCAATTACGCGGGAAAGAGAAGCTGATTAGAGTAAATTTTAAGCGTCAACCGCCTGCTTATCTTTTTGAAATGCCCGGAGTGCGTAGGGTGGAACGAGAGGGTAGACGCTATTATTTATTTACGGTTGTGGATAATTTTACTGAAATCTATGAATCTTGCGCCAAAGTACCCCATGTTGTGCTGGATGTCTACCATAAAAACATGGCAAGGGGTTTTCAAGATTATAGCAGCGACAGTCCGACCATAGAGATTAGGTAAGGCCGCACCGATCATAAAAAACATTCCATCCGTTTTGGAGGTATGACAGATGGTTTTCAGAAATCTATTATGCAAAGAACTTCGTCAGTATCGTTGGCTATTCTGGATTAGCTTGGGACTTGCCCTCCTTAATGTGTTTCTTGTGGTCTTAAGCCACGAATTGCTGGGCGGCATCATCAAAGAGGTATCTGTTGATATCTGGGAAAAATTTCTGATTAGCGAGGCGGATCTGGCGACGCTGGATGAATTCTCATATTACCTTTGGAGCCAGTGGAACGCCAAAAGCCTTTATCAATTGGGCCTAATTATGATCACGGTTCTGGCGGCGGCGCAATTTGCCGGTGAAAGCAGTAAGCGAAACATGAGTTTTCTCCTGTCACGGCCCGCGACGAGAAGACAGATCTTTGCCGGAAAAAGCGGGGCCGGCCTGATCCTCATTTATCTGGTCTTAGGGGTGAGTACCTTGTTTCTCTGCGTGTTTTCATTACTCGTTAACCATCAGGCGCTCTGGACTAAACTACTGTTTTCAAGTGTAATCAGCCTACTCTGGCTGACTGTTCTTTATTTATTAGGTTGTCTGCTCTCCATTCTCACCCCTTTCCCCTTACTGGCCGGTCTGGCTTTACTCGGAGTGGTGGCAATTCTTGCTGTTCCCGGTTGTTTTCTTCCGACCCGGGCCTTATCCATTTTTTACCACATAAAAGCCGTCGGTTATTTCTTGAAAGGTGATTTGTTGTTATTAAGTGTCTTGCCAGCTCTTTTGCTTTCCGGATTGTTATATTATTATACGATGAAAGTGTTTGAGCAGAAAGACTTTTAATCCTGCTTCGTAATCATGCTTACTAATCCAGCGTACGCAGGATTAGTAAGTTTGCAACCGCAAACTAATTAAGCCTACGTCTTTACGTTTGTATGACTTGCATGCTTGCAACAGCAAATTACTACCTACACTGAGGTAATCCAATACCCCGGCTTGACTGTATCCGGACGAGCTTCCAATAGTTTACAGGCCCCGCAGGCAGGTAAAGAAAGAAATATGTCGAAACTAGAGAGTGTTCCGGTAGAGGGGAGAGAGGGATGGTTTGTGACTGCAAAAAAAGAAAACCTGATGGGTTAGTTAGTTTGCAGTGGTCAAACTGGAAAATACCGTTTGGCGGTGTTATGATTACAAACCCCAATAATCTCTGGTAGTGGAGGTTAAATACAATCATATGTATATCTTACCTAAGAACAACGCACACAAGACTAACGGAAGAAACATGAGCAATACCTGGTTGTTTAAGAAGAACTCCACCAGGAATAACACAGATCAAGTAGGTCTTTTCCTCGCAGAGAAAGTACAGTATACTGAGAAAGCCGGGGAATTATTAGCAAAACTGGAAGAAAACCCAGCTGTCTACTTGGAGAGGCATGAGGCTGGAGATTGGGGCCTGGTCAGCGAATTTGAGTGTAAAAAGAATGAAAAATCTCTCCGTGAAAACTCCCGGATCGTCAGTATCTATCAGGTATCTTCCGGAGAACAAGTGATGTTAATTACAGATCTGGAGCAGAGGATCTCTACTTTTTTGGCACCTGAAGAGTATAACGGAAATTCTCAAGATCCGATATGTCAACCGAGTTCATTACGAACTTGGTATTGGATACATTATGAATAAAGACTTCTTGACGGTTTAAAGCTCCCTGTAGAACCTGAAAGCTCCTGGCGGAGCTTTTTTTCTTCTCGAAGTACTCCGATGCTTTGGGTATTTCTTTCCATATTAAAACTTTTTCACTACTGGCTTAGCAGGAAAACATGGCAGGGTGTGGAAGAAAATCAATACTTAAATTTACATAAAACTACACCTGTTACGATGAAAGATATTACTTTTCAATTTGTAGAGAGGTGGAGATAGTTGAAGATCAGATTAAAAGGTTACTCATTTTCCGGTCCGTGGGAGCTTCAGGAGTGGTCAGCTCAAGCGGGTCCAGGGATTTTTGCCATATTGATCAAGCCGGATCCGGTCAATAAGCCTAACGTCTATTCAGTAATTTACGTGGAAGAGGCCGCAGATTTTCTGGACTGTGGTCTTCCTTGGGGCCATCCCTTGAGCAGTGCCTGGCTACGGGAGGCAAGAATCAAGAATAATTTATACGTTGCTTTTTTTAAAATGCCCAGGTCTTCCAAGAAGAAGCGTACCCAAATCTGCGAATTATTGATCAAAAAATATAAGCCGATCTGCAACTTACTCAAGAGCTATAAAGCATAGATTCTGTCATAACACTTTTTTGAGGAAGGCGAGGAAATGATCATCGTATTAAATAGAATGTCTCCGGGGATGACTGAAGAAGGTAAAGGTGAGAATGGCGTTCCCGAGCTCTTGACTCCATAAGAACCAAGAGAAATAAAAAAAGGGTAAAGAATACTTTTGTAGAAAAGAATTTGGGAAAAATAAGTACTACTATTTAACCTTTAGTGTAAGACCACCAGTCATGGATCTTCCAAATAGTATTCAGCATCTTCTTAGCTACATAAGACAGACGCTGTTCCAATGTTTGGTAGTATGCAAAGGAGTGAAGATTTCCCATGAAACGCATCGTCAGTGTTAGTCTTGGTTCTTCAACCCGTAATCACCAAGTGAAAATAGAGGTATTAGGAGAGACCTTTCTCATTGAACGCCTGGGAATGGATGGCGATTTTGCCAAGTTGAGACAGACCATTGCCGAACTTGACGGGAAAGTGGATGCTTTAGGTTTAGGGGGTATCACCATGACGATGCCGGTGGCCGGACGCACATATACCATCCGGAGCGCCTCCCCGCTCATGAAGATCGCCAAACAAACCCCGATAGTGGATGGAACGGAGTTACGTACCGTACTGGAGAGACAAGTCATTCTTGATCTGGACCGCTCCGGAAGTGTGCCGATGGAAGGGAAAAAGGTCTTGGTGGTCACAGCGGTTGACCGGTACAGTATGGCTCAGGCCTTTCGCGAACTAGACTGCGAAGTGCTTTTCGGCGATCTCATTTTTGCCTTAGGCGTGCCAAAGATTATCCGCGGGTTTAATACTTTTCACTCAGTCGTCAGGATCTTTGCTCCACTGGCCTGTTTGTTGCCTTTTAGTATGCTTTACCCGACCGGTACTAAAGAGGAGAAAGTAGAGGATGCTGAGCGGTATAGCAAATACTATCATGAAGTTGACATTATTGCCGGGGATTTTAATTATATCCACCGCTATATGCCGAATGACTTAAAGGGAAAGATTATTGTGACAAATACAGTGACTGGTGATAATATCGAGGAGCTGAGGAGCAGAGGAGTAAAGACTTTGGTCACGACCACCCCGAATCTGGGTGGACGATCCTTTGGCACCAATGTGATTCAGGCCACGATTGTGGCGGCCTTAGGGAAAAAACCTACCGAAATTAGTGATGTTGAGTATCTATCTACCGCCAAAAGCATAGGCTTTTTACCCAGAGTGGAACATTTCGCTTAATTCCAGGGGCCAATTATTATTTGTTAAGGGGATTTTATAATGAAACGACGACAACTGATTCGTTTATCCACAATCATCTTGGGCTTGATTTTAGTAATTATCACGGCGATCGCCAGCCCAGAATTAGGCGAAAGAGCTTTGTATATGCAGTACATGACCCTCCTTACTTTGCAGGGTCACTATGAACCACTGGGGCTGGATGATGAATTCTCCGTGCGGGTTTTTGACCTATACATGAAGTATCTTGATTATAATAAGCGATTTTTTACAAAGCGTGATTATAACAAACTCAAAGCAGAACAAAGGAAGATTGATGATCAGATCAAAAACGGCGAAATTGATTTCTTTCTTCGAGCAATCAACCTCTTGGATCAAAGGATTACGGATGTGAAAAAAATTACCCAGGAGATTTTAGAAGAGCCTTTGGATTTTTCGGTTCAAGAAGCCCTGGAGCTCGATGTGGAGAAGAGGGATTACCCAAAAAACCAACACGAATTGCGGGACTTATGGCGGAAGATTGCAAAACACCAAGTTTTACTGGCTTACTATGATGAATGGAAGAACCAAAAAGCGGAGGATCAGTCTTTGCCTGCGGTAGGATCTTCCGTTCCTGATGAAAAGCTTTTGAAAGAGGCGAAAGAAAAGGTTAAAAAGAATATCACCGCCAGCCTTGACCGGATGTTGGAGGGGACCATAGAAGAAAAGTTCTATCTGTACCTGGATGCTATAGCCAATAGTTATGACCCGCATACGGAATACATTCCTCCACAGGAAAAGGATGATTATGACATTCATCTCTCCGGCGCTTTTTATGGAATCGGCGCTACTCTGCAAAAAGAAGGGGAAAACATTAAAGTGGTGGAGATTATTCCCGGGGGACCATCATGGAAACAGAAGGAGCTTCAGGTTGGTGACCACATCCTCCAGGTGGCCCAGGAGAATGAGGAACCGGTGGATATCATCAATATGTCGCTGAACGATGCGGTTCGTTTGATCAGGGGAGAAAAAGGCACCACCGTCCGTTTGACTGTGAAAAAACCCGACGGTCAGATTACCGTCATCTCCATAGTCCGGGATTTGGTTGTGTTAGAGGAGGCTTATGCCAAGTCCGCCATAGTCAAGAATGCCCAAAACCAGGAGCAATATGGTTATATCTATCTGCCCTCGTTTTACCATGACTTTCAGCGGACAGAAGGGCGTAGTTCCGCTCAGGATGTGAAGGATCAATTAAAGGAACTGAAAAAAGCAGGCGTATCCGGAGTCATCCTTGACTTGCGCAACAACACCGGAGGTTTGCTCTCGGATGCGGTGGAGATGGCCGGACACTTTCTACAGACCGGCCCCGTAGTACAGGTCAAAGAGAGAAATGGAAAGATCAGGGTCTTACAGGATACCGACCCTGAAGTTACTTACGAAGGGCCGCTGGTTGTCCTGATCAACTCTTTCAGCGCCTCGGCTTCAGAAATTTTAGCTGCGGCTTTACAAGACTATGGCCGTGCCGTAATTGTGGGTAGCGCACGTACTTTCGGCAAAGGCACGGTGCAAGTGGTCTATGTTAGCCTGGATGACATCTTAGACTATATTTTTCCGGAGAAACAAGATTTAAAACCCTTAGGATATATTAAATATACTATAGAAAAGTTTTACCGGATCACAGGAGGTTCTACCCAATTGAAAGGGGTTGAACCGGACATTATCCTACCCGATCTCTACAGCTACCTGGATTACGGAGAAAAAGCCACGGATTATCCATTACCTTGGGATGAAATCCAGACTCTACCTTTTGAAAAATGGCATAATCAGCTGTCAGTGGCTGATTTGAAAAAATTAACCGCCAATAGTGGACAGCGGGTAGCGCAGAATCAAGGATTTCAGTTAGTTAACAAGAATATCCAACGCGTTCTGGCTGAAAAACAGTCGAGCGCTCAGTCCTTGAAGTTCGAGACTTTTCTGGATCAAAGAGAGGTAGAAGAAGCGGAAAAAAGCGCCTTCGAGAATCTGAAGACGCAAGAATCAGAGTATCTTTTTACAGCTATGAATAGAATGGTTGATGTAGGGCATGGAGCAGAAGGAGACGAGGTCTTTCAGGCAAATGCCGAATGGATAAAGGCTTTAAGTGAAGATTTCTATCTGGTAGAGGCTATAAATATTCTTCAGGATCTGATCGCCATACAAGCCGCAGATGCTCTATAGGCTTTCATCTGCGCATATACTATTCTCTCCGCTTCTTTTATGTCTTCTTCAGTGACCACCGGCTTCTGATCCTGAGTGAAGCGGAACTCCCAACCCAGGTCCGCCCATTTATTCTCGGCCAGACCGTTAAAGGGTAGGATCTCGATTTTTTGCAGGTTGGGCAGTTCCGCCGCGAGGTTCCCCAAGGCTTTCAAAGCTTCCGGCTGATCAGTCCAACCGTTGATTAAGACATACCGGAGCCATACCGGAACCGTCAACCCGGCTAAGAAGCGCAAGTTTTCCAAGACCGGTTCGAGCTTGATTCCGGTGATTCTTTCCTGGTGGAGGGGATGTTTGATGGAGAACATTACTAAATCGACTTCTTTAACTACCCGCGCGAAGTCCATCCTTGACCCATAGCCGGAGGTGTCTAGCGCCACATGCCAACCTTCCGCTCGCGCTTTCTTTCCTATTTCCACCGCAAATTCCACTTGTGCCAGCGGTTCCCCGCCGCTCAATGTCAAGCCCGGAGGCGACGGTAGAAAAGGACGAAATCGGTCCACCCGGCGCATTAAGTCAGTGACGCTAATCTCTTCTCCACCAAAGAAATTCCAAGAGTCCGGGTTATGACAGAAGATACAACCCACCGGGCACCCTTGGAAAAAAACCACCGTGCGGGCGCCCGGACCGTCGACCGTACTGAAACTATAGATGGACTGGATACGCCCCATTTGCCTTACTCCTTTTTCTTTACATGCGTTCATGAATCGTCCGCTCAATTACTTCCTGTTGTTGTTCTTTGCTTAACTTGGTGAAGTGCACCGCATAGCCGGATACACGAATAGTCAGATTTGGATATAACTCGGGGCGCTTCATAGCGTCAATCAATGTCTCCCTGCTGTAAACATTGATATTGACGTGATGGCCGTGGGCTCCAAAGTATCCGTCCAGTAGGCGGCTGAGGTTTTTCACTCGTTCGTCTGTGTTCTCTCCTAAAGCCCGCGGGGTAATGGAGAAGGTATAAGAAATTCCATCCCTGCAGATTTCATAGGGTAGTTTGGCCACAGAGCGCATAGACGCGATGACTCCATTTTTTTCCCGGCCATGCATGGGGTTGGCGCCCGGAGCAAACGGTTTTCCTGCTTGGCGGCCGTCCGGGGTCGCGCCGGTCTTCTTTCCGTATACCACATTTGAGGTTATTGTTAGGATCGAGAGAGTAGGCACGGCATTTCTATAGATGGGCTGTTTGGCCAGGGAGGCGGAGAAGTGTCTGAGCACTTTAACAGCTAGCCCGTCCACGCGATCATCGTCATTGCCAAAGCACGGGAAGGCGCCCTCAATTTCAAAACTCTCGGCTATTCCCTGTTCATTTCGGATCGGCTTTACCCGGGCATAGCGAATTGCGCTTAAAGAATCGGCTACTACGGATAGGCCGGCTACCCCAAAAGCCATATGCCGATGGGGATTGGAATCAATCAAGGCCATCTGGGCGCGTTCATAATTGTATTTATCATGCATGTAGTGGATACAGTTCATGGTGCGGCTGTATAAAACCGACAGCCAGGTTAAGACTTTTTCGTAGTTGTTCCATACTTGATCCCATTCCAAGTATTCTCCGTCCAGTTTGGGAAGGTCCAGAACTTGTTCTCCGGTTTTCTCGTCTTTTCCTTGATTAATCGCTAAGAGTAAAGCTTTGGCCAGGTTGACCCGGGCTCCGAAGAATTGCATATCATGACCGGTCCGGGTAGCTGAAACGCAGCAAGAGATGGCATAGTCGTCTCCGAAGATTGGACGCATCAGTTCATCGTTCTCAAATTGCAGAGCGGAAGTTTCAATGGCCAACTCTACGCTGAAATCCCGGAAAGCTTGAGGCAGCCGCGGGCTCCAGAGAATGGTCAGGTTCGGTTCTGGAGATGGCCCCAGATTCCGAAGAGTCTGTAACCACCGGTAATCGGTTTTAGTCACCAACGGGCGCCCGTCTTCCCCCATCCCGCCTAAGGCCTCTGTGGCCCAGACTGGATCACCGGCGAAGAGTTCATCATACTCCGGAGTGCGCAGATGCCTGATTAACCTAATCTTAATTGCTAATTGATCGATTAATTCCTGGGCGAATTCCTCAGTGATCTTCCCTTCCGCCAGATCCCGTTGAATATAAATATCCAAAAACGGACTGGTATGTCCGAGGGACATGGCCGCTCCGTTCTGTTCCTTCAATCCCGCAAGATAAGCAAGGTATAACCATTGTACTGCTTCATGGGCGGAAGCGGCCGGACGGGAAAGATCGCAACCGTAGGATTGACCCATTTCAACCATGCGTTCCAAAGCACGAATCTGGTCGGCGATGTCTTCCCGTAGATGGATGGTAGTGTCATCCACATTATCCAAGGAATATAAATCTTTTCTTTTTTCTTCAATCAGATAATTAATGCCATAGAGGGGAACTCTACGATAATCTCCGATTAGGCGTCCGCGTCCATAAGCATCAGGTAACCCGGTAATCAGTCCCAGGTGTCTTGCTTGTCTCATCGCCGGAGTATAAATCCGGAAGATGGCCTCATTCTGTGTCCGGCGGTATCTGGTGAAAATCTTTTTCATGCCGGGATCAGGTTCCACGCCCCTGGCTTGACAGGCGGCTTCCACCATCCGCCAGCCACCCCACGGGTTCACCATCCGTTTTAATGGTTTGTCGGTTTGTAGCCCAACAATTAATTCCCTGTTTTGGTCGATGTAGCCCGGACCCCAGGCTGTGATGCCTGCCACTCGCTTGGTATCAATCTCCAATACGCCGTTGGCTTTTCGCTCTTCCTCCATCAACGCTTGGCATTTATCCCAGAGACCTTTGGTACGCTCTGCAGGACCTGATAGAAAGGTGGGAACATCATAATAAGGCTCGTAATTTTCCCGGACAAAATCTGAGACATCAATACGCTGTCGCCAAGCAGTCCCCTTAAAGGAACGCCATGGATCCATATTCACCAATCCCTTCATCATTAGTGACAATAAAAAAACCGTCTGGACAATTTTATTTTGCCCAGGCGGTCGACATTTACTTATCCGTACTCCATCGTGGTTACGCCCACATATCCGCCAGTCATACGGATGCTTTTATTTTAAAAGCAAATAGTGGTAGAGTCAAGATCTTTTTAAAGGACTTATAAAGTAGCTGAGGAATTGAGAATAAATCACCTCTTTGAGGATGAGGGGGGAAGTCCTATTGGAGGAGTATACGTGTTATTACAAAAGCCCCCTTGGGGTTTTGGCCATTACCGGAACTGCCGACGGGGTCAGCACCATCCGATATGTTCATCACTTTTGTCCGGGAGAGCTGATCACTTCTGAGTTTGGCCGCAGGTTCAGAGCAGATAAATTAGACCTACTGCCCTCACCAGTGTATACCTGTCTGGTTGAACTTGACCGGTATTTTGCTGGAGAATTGAAGGAATTTTCAGTGAAGATTCTACCGGCTGGAACGGAATTTCAGAAAAAAGTCTGGCGGGCGGTGCAGGAGATCCCTTATGGATGTACTGTCTCTTACGAAGAAATCGCGCGCATGATTGAGAACCCCAAAGCCACTAGAGCAGTAGGTAACGCCAATCATCGAAATAAGCTTCCCCTGCTTATTCCGTGCCATCGCGTAATTGGAAAAAACCGGCGCCTAACCGGATATAACGGAGGCTTATGGAGGAAAGAATGGCTTTTGGCCCATGAAAAAACTCACAAAGACCGCAACTGACTAATTGACTTTGTCTGTAGAAAGCTTCGCGTTAAAATCTCCAATCTGTAATGTTCTGCGCCAGCATTCATTGTAAAGCAGATCCGGATCTACTTCCGGAAAAAGTCTCTTGGCGCTTAAATATAGAAGCAGGGCGGCTGTTCGAAATCTCCCGGCGGACAAATGTTTTTGAAATTGTTCATAGTCATCCTGCCGAAAAAAGATGGTCTTTCTCAAACTAAAAGCCACATCAACCACTCCTTATTACTTAAATAATAGAACTATAAAAATAGTATATTTATCTTCGTAGTAATTTATTACTACCTACTATAATTAATTATGACAAAATATGGAGCCAATGATCATTTCAATGTTCATTCAATGACCACGACCACAGACAAGACATACAAACAGAAGAAGGAGTTTTCCCATTTATGACTAATTCTTTTTTTGGAAGATATCTTTCTCTCGCACACTTTCTCCAAAAAGAAAAGGGCCAGGCCCCGGTCTTGGGTGGTGAAAAATGCTTACCAGAAAAAATGAGGCGACCAAAGTCAATCGGGTTACTGTAAAGATTATGGGGGAAGATTATACCATTATCGGTCCTGATGCACCCGATTATATCCGAAGCATGGTTCAGCTCTTCGAAGCACAGGTTAGGCAGGTACAAGAAGCACACGGTGAGGCAAAGCTGTCCAAGACGCAACTGGCTGTACTGGTGGCTTTACAAATGACCGATAAATATCAGAAATTAAGTATGGAACATGAGAAAATGGTAAAATTAATACAGGAAGCAAAATAATGGCATTAAGCAATAGATCTGAATCTGCGTGAATTGGTCTTCCGCACGCGCGGATGAGTTTTCCTACCCATGAGGAGGGAAAAATGAACTTCAATGGATTGGATTGGGCCATCGTCGGCACAGTGATTTTTTGTATTTATCGCGGATATATCAGCGGTTTTGTCCAACAAATCTTTGGATTCTTCGGAACGATCTTCGCCCTAATTATGGCTTTTCATTTTTACAATGATTTAGGTTATGTCTTCTCCGGATGGCTGAATATCTCAGAAAGCCTTGGTAATATAATAAGTTTTATCTTAATCGCCGTCGGAGTCAGTGGAATAATGGGTTTTTTGGGCATGAAGTGGCGGGAACATACGGAGACTTCTACGATTTCAGTGGTTGACGGAATAGCAGGGGCAATTTTCGGCGGGGTTAAGGTCTTACTGATCTGGGTGATGATCTTGTTATTAATCTCTGCACTGCCTTGGGAGTTTCTACATGATTTTATATATGATTCACAATTGGCCGAAGATGTATTAAAACTGGCGCCGGTCTTTTTTTTCCTTCAGGAACAAGCGCTTCCCACAAATGTGCCGCGCCTTTTCCTTTCCCCTGAAGGACTTCAATTGCGAAAAATCAAATACGAAGACCTGGACCTGTCTACTTGCATCGCCTGTGGGGGAGTCGTAAAGTATCAAGGGCTGGTCAGAAAAGGTCTTTTTTATTTTCCCCGGTTTGCTTGTATGGGGTGTGGCAGGGTGAGTGATGGCTGCCAAACCTTCGAAGGTTACCATCTCTTCTACCGCCGTTGTCCGTGGGAGGGCCGCACTTCCCACCGGGGTACAAATTGTCAGGTGTGGCCGAATCCAGCTCCAGCCTTTCCCATCATTCCTTGCCCGGTCTGTGGGAAATATGGTTCCGAAGAACACCCGCCAATTTTACCAGGGGAATACAGTGAAGACTATGAGAATGTCTATGATGAATACTTTGAATTAGTCCCCCAGCCCATGCAGGAACTTTTTCATGATTATTCCGAACTAGACCTTCAAATAATACGAGACCTTTATCAGCACGGGGGCCAATTAATAGAAGACAAGAATCGGTGAATTCAAATTCAGGAGGAATAAAATTCAGGAGGAATTAGTAATCTGATGAAACAACCGGCGAACAAGATGGAACTCCTGGCTCCGGCCGGAGACTGGGAGGCGCTCAAAGCAGGTGTGGCTGGAGGAGCCGATGCCTTTTATCTCGGGGGTAAGCTTTTCAGCGCCAGGCAGAACGCGGTCAATTTTGACTTGGCTGACCTGGCTGAAGTAGCCGACTATCTGCATCTACGCGGGAGGAAAATGTATGTTACCGTCAATACCTTAATCAAAGAGGATGAGCTGACGCCGGCTTTGGACTACATTGCCGCTTTGTATGAGTTGGGAGTTGATGCCCTGATCATCCAGGATATGGGGCTTTTATATCTGATCCGCCGTCTATGGCCGGATTTGGAAGTTCATGCCAGTACGCAAATGACTGTGACAGATGTGGCCGGTGTCCGTCTTCTCCAAGATCTTGGAGTGAAAAGAGTAGTATTAGCCAGAGAAGTTTCTGTAGGAGAAATGGCGGAGATTTATAGGGAAACCGGAATGGAACTTGAAGTTTTTGTGCATGGAGCTTTATGCGTCTCTTACTCTGGAGCCTGTCTCTTCAGCAGTCTAATTGGGGGCAGGAGTGGTAACCGCGGGCGGTGCGCCCAACCATGCCGGATGGAGTATCAATTAATCCGCGCCTGTTCGCAGACGGTTCCGGGATTTAAAGAAAAAGACCTATCCCAAGTACCGACCGAAGGTGCCCATCTGCTTTCTCCCAAGGATATCTCGCTCTTGCCGTATCTACCGGCGCTGGCCGCAGCCGGGGTTAAATCCCTGAAGATTGAAGGCAGAATGAAGAGTCCGGAATATGTTGGGACGGTAGTGCGGGTCTATAGAAACGCTCTGCATCGCCTGGAAGCGGGGGCAGAAAACTTTACGGTTGAACCTGATGAACTCCAAAACATAGAGACCGTCTTTAACCGCGGCCTGTCCGCTGGCTATCTACATCAGGATCTGGGACCGGAACTGATGAGCGCTCGCCGGCCCAGTAACAGAGGGCGTTTTTTAGGCCGGGTCAAGGATTATAACCAGCAGAAAGGCCGGGTGACCGTGGCGCTAGAAGCCGGGGTCAGGGAAGGAGACGGAATTGAAGTCTGGGTCAAAAAAGGGGGGCGGTTGGGTGCCATCGTTGAAGATCTGAGACTCAACGGGGTTAGAGTGGAAGAAGCCGCCTCCGGAGACAATGTAGTATTTGCTTTACCAAAATCTGCCCAGCCCGGAGACAGGGTCTTTCTCACCTCATCCCGAAAAATTACCGAGCAGATACGGCAGATGCTCAGGAATGATTTTGCCGAAAGCAGGCTGCCCTGCCATCTCAAGGCCTGGCTGGCCCCGAATCAACCTTTGGTCGCGACCTGTTGGGACCAGGAAGGGCATTCCGTCACCGTCACATCGGAAGAAAAGGCCGGTGTGGCCAAGAAAAGGCCGGTTACAGAAGAAGTATTGAAAGAACATTTAACCAGAATGGGGGATTCCCCTTTCATTGTAGAAGACTTTCAAGCAGAGATTACCGGAGAACCGATCTTCCCCTATGGTAAAATCCATGAACTAAGAAGAAGAATCGTCCAAGAACTCAGTGTCAAAAGGTTGGAAAGGTACAAAACACGTCGAAGTAGGCCCGCTGCCCTGCAAGAAGTGAGGAACGAGGCCGAACAGAGACGAACTGGTCGGCGCCGCACTGGGAAATCTTATTTTACAGTCTATGCCGGTGATCTAAAAACTCTTGAAGTAGCGCTTTCCCTGGGAGTCACTAGTTTTTTAATTGGTGGAGAGAGTTATCAGCCAAGTTTTCGGTGGAATAAAGCGGCTTTAGAGCAAGCGGCGGAAATTATTGGACAGGCAGGAGCGGAGCTTACTGTTGCTTTACCTAAGATCACCAGACAAAGAGAGCGGGCCTATCTCACTGATTATCTGAATTTTATTCAAGAATTAAACCCCGCTGCCGTGCTGGTTACTTTCCCCGGCAGTTTACAGAGGGTCCTGGCGGAGACGAAACTTCCGATCTATCTGGACTGTGGCTTTCATACTCTGAATAGTTACGGTGCGACTCTCCTTGCTGAAAGGACCGTGAAAGGCTTTACCTTCTCACCGGAGCTTTCCCGGGAGGAGATCATTTCTCTGCTTCAAAATACCGAATTAAACCGGTATGATTTGGAATTAGTCGTCTTCGGGGCCATCGAATTAATGGTCTCGCAATTTTGTCCGATTGGCGCTTGGGCCGGGGAGAGTTCTCCGCAAGAGTGTAAAGGAACTTGTCGCGAAGGACGCTTTTTCTTAAGGGATCGAAAAGGAATAGATTTTCCGGTGTTAACGGATGAATTTTGCCGGATGCATTTGTTAAACAGTAGGGACCTTTGTTTGGTTAGAGAAGTACCGGACTTAACTAACCAGGCGTTACGCTTGCGGTTGGATTTACGCTATTACCCAGCCCAGACCAACGGAGAGATTATCCGGATCTTTCAAGAGGCCTACGCACAGGAAACGACCGACGAGAAGTGGCGGGTTAGAGTCTGGACGGAACTGGAGCGAATTACCGGCCGGAAGTTGACCAGAGGACATTATCATCGCGGTATTATATAAGGAAAGAAACCGGCCGGAGCCGGTTGTTTCATTGATCTGAACGTACATTTTATTAGCGCATAGTGGCGCGTTTTACAATGCGTTGAAAACAAATGGTTTACACTGGATGTGAACTGTGGTAAAATTTATTCTGGCGCGCGCGAGCCGGTCTTTTTTCAAAAAAGAGTATGCTTTATACATTTTAATCTCAACCCCATCTGGGATAACCGCTCCTCCAACGGTTATCGCGGTTGGGGGGGTAGTGGACAAAGAGGAGGTGAATTAGACATGGCTTTGAACCAAGAAACAAAGAGACAAATCATTGAGAAGTACCAGACCCATGAGGGTGATACAGGTTCCCCGGAAGTTCAGATCGCTATTTTGACCGAACGCATTAATTACCTTACTGAACATTTGAAGATTCACAAGAAAGATCACCATTCACGCAGAGGATTACTGAAAATGGTGGGTCAAAGACGCGGTTTGCTGAACTACTTGTCTAAAAAGGATATCCAGCGTTACAGGGCGATAATTGACCGTCTTGGTCTGCGTAAATAAAGAAAAGCGGGTTGACCGCTTTTCTTTTAATTAAATTCGTTTAGTGGCAAACTAAACAAGAACGGGAAGAACCGCTTCGGACAATTCCGGACTGAATATTAGATTCCCGTGATCGTTATGGCGCGATAGCGCGGTGGGAGGGCTGCCCACCATTACCAGAGACGCAGCTGAGTATTAGGACGAGAATTCCGGCAAAGACCCAAAACAGGTTGCGCCCTGGTGAAAGCGGCGAAAGCTATGTTAAGTAATTAAAGGGCCAGAGACAGATGGCTAGATTTTCTGAACCGTACTGGAAAGGAGGTACATAAATTTGCATATTTGGGAAAAAGAGTTAGCAGGTAGACCACTTATTATGGAAATCGGTAAAGTAGCTAAACAGGCTAATGGTTCAGTTATGGTTAGATATGGAGATACCGTTGTCTTGGTAACAGCAGTATTAGCTGCCCAACCCAGGGAAGGAATTGATTTCTTTCCTTTATTAGTCGATTATGAAGAGAGGCTTTATGCAGTCGGTAAGATTCCTGGAAGTTTCCTCCGCAGGGAAGGCCGGCCTCCGGAAAGCGCTATCCTGGCGGCCAGAACGATTGACCGTCCGCTCCGTCCGCTTTTTCCGAAGGGCTTCCGTAATGATGTGCAGATCGTTGCCACGGTGCTTTCTGCGGATCCGAATAACCCTTCCGATACTACCGCAATGTTCGGCGCCTCATTGGCCTTGACAATTTCGGAGATTCCGTTTGCCGGGCCGATCGCAGGTGTTCATGTAGGACGGGTTGACGGACGTCTGATCATCAATCCTTCAGTGGAAGAGGATGCCAAGAGCGATTTTAACATCGTTGTTGCTGGCACCAAGGATGCTATTATGATGGTAGAGGCAGGCGCCAATGAAGTACCTGAAGAAGAGTTGTTGGAGGCGATCCTCTTCGGGCATGAGGAAATAAAAAAACTGGTAGCCATCCAGGAAGAAATCCAACAGGAGATCGGTAAACCCAAAATTGAGGTAGAATTATATGAACCGGATCCGGAGATCGCACGTGAGGTTGAGGAGTACGCAGCCAACAAAATGACAGAGGCGCTGAAAACAGCAGAAAAACTGGAACGGGAAGCAAAAATTGATCAGGTCAAGGAAGAAACACACCTGTTTTTCCAGGAAAAGTTGGGTGAAGAAGAGTACGCGCTTAGGATAAAAGATATCGCCGAAGTGCTGGATGGGATCATCAAGGACACAGTTCGCCAAATGATTATTGAGGAAGGCATCCGGGTGGACGGCAGAAAACTTGATGAAATCAGACCAATCTCCAGTGAAGTAGGTATCCTCCCTCGCGCGCACGGTTCCGGTCTTTTTACCCGTGGACAAACCCAGGTGCTCTCCGTGGCCACCCTTGGCCGGGGCAGTGAGGAACAGATCCTGGACGGTTTGGGGGAAGAGGAGACCAAACGTTATATTCACCACTACAACTTCCCTGCGTTCAGTGTAGGAGAGGTGAGACCGGTGCGCGGTCCCGGTCGGCGTGAGATTGGACACGGCGCCCTGGCGGAGAGAGCCTTACTACCGGTGATCCCGTCCGAAGAGGAATTTCCCTATACCATACGCGTAGTCTCCGAGGTTCTCGAGTCAAACGGCTCTACCTCCCAGGCTAGTATCTGTGGAAGTACTTTGGCTTTGATGGACGCTGGTGTGCCGATTAAGAAGCCGGTGGCCGGTATAGCCATGGGACTCGTTAAGTATCAGGACAAATTTGCTGTGCTCACCGATATTCAAGGTTTAGAGGATCATTTGGGTGATATGGATTTCAAAGTCGCGGGTACCAGGGACGGAGTCACCGCCATCCAGATGGATATTAAAATCTCCGGGATTACCAAGGAAGTTCTACAGCAGGCTTTAGCCCAAGCCAAGCAGGGGAGACTCTTTATTCTGGACAAAATGAGTGAAGCCATTACGGAGCCCCGTCCGGAATTATCGCCTTATGCTCCCCGCATGCTGACCATGTCGATTGATCCTGATCGAATCAAGGATGTAATTGGGCCAGGCGGGAAAATGATTAGAAAGATCATCGAGGAGACCGGAGTAGAGATTGATATTGAAGACGACGGGAGAGTCTTTATCTCCTCAGTTGACCAAGAAGCAGCCGAAAAAGCCAAAGCACATATCGAACGCTTAACTAGAGATGTGGAAGTAGGCGCCACTTATCTGGGCAAGGTAACCAGGATCATGAATTTCGGGGCCTTTGTCGAGATTCTGCCTGGGAAAGAGGGTTTGGTTCATATCTCACAATTGGACAAAGATCGTGTCGCCAAAGTGGAAGATGTGGCGCAAGTGGGCGATGAAATTCTGGTAAAAGTTACGGAAATTGACAAACTAGGCCGGATCAATCTCTCCCGCAAAGCAGTCCTCTGTGCACAGGAAAAATCGGAATAAGGACACGTGCATAATACGTACCCGTCAGGAAGCTTAATCATCAGAGATATCTACTCTGATGATTAGGCCGTAAAGGAACCGAGGATTCTCGGTTTTTCTATTTTTACCGCTCGTTATCGGTGTTGCCCGGTAGCGCCGTGACCCGGAACCATAGACCGGGTTTTTTTCATATAATATGTTAGGCCTTGGGTTTAAATACTTAATTGCTTAAATACTTAAGCTAAGAGTTTTTCGGCATTTGTGATCATCATCCGGAAAGGGGGCGCCTAATGAATCCCTTTTATCACTTTAAGCGTATGGGCAGAATTCTTCTCTTCGGCCTTACTATGGTGGAGTTCATTAAGTGCTTGGTTCTTCCCAATACTTTGGACGTCTTAATCTTTGTCGGCCTGTTATTATTGTTTGTTTCGGTACTGATCGGAAATGAAAAAAGCCTCTAGCTAGAGGTTTTTTTCATTTCCCCTTTTTCTACAGGTTTTCCCCTGATAAATTTGGAAAAAACCCTTGACAAATCTGTAAAAATGGAGCATTATGGTTAACATAGGGTACAAAGTGGAGTGAAATGGAACGAAGTGGAGAATTTGAGGTGAGCGAATTTGTTTATGGGAGAGTTTCAACACTCCCTGGATGACAAAGGACGCCTCATCATTCCGGCCAAATTACGGGAGGGGCTGGGAGAGCGTTTCATAATCACCCGCGGTCTCGACCGTTCGCTCTTTGTGTATCCCTTGTCCGAGTGGCGGATTTTGGAGGAGAAAATGAAAACACTGCCCACCACTCAGGCTGATACCAGAGCTTTTGTTCGCCTGTTCTTCTCCGGGGCGGTGGATTGTGAACCGGATAAGCAAGGGCGGGTTTCCCTTCCTCAACACTTAAGAGATCATGCGCAAATACAAAGAGATCTATATATCCTTGGTGTTTCGACCAGAATTGAAATATGGGCCAAAGAGATTTGGGAAGAATACTCACAGAAAGCGGAAGAATCTTATGAAGCTTTGGCAGAAAAAATCATCGGGATTGGTATTTAAGACCAATCTACGGTTGGTTGCGGTTTATTCTTTTCAAACCAAAGAAGGGTGTTAGGATGGAAAAGGAACTACACATACCGGTTCTGTCTGCTGAGGTGTTGGCGTATCTTAATCCTCAACCCGGTGAGATCTTCCTGGATTGTACTTTGGGCCTGGGTGGTCACACTGCTCTGCTCGCAAAGGCGCTGGGATCTAACGGAACGATTATCGGTATTGATCAGGATGAAACAGCGATGTCCATCGCCAAAGCAAAGCTAAGTGAGTACCCCGGCAGGATGGTTTTTTGCCCGGGCAACTTCAGATATCTCGAAGAATACCTGGACCGGGTAGGTATCCCTACCGTGGACGGAGTCCTTTTTGATCTGGGGGTCTCCTCCCTTCAGTTGGATACAGGGGAACGGGGGTTCTCCTATTGGCAGGATGCGCCTTTGGATATGAGGATGGACCGAAACTCAGGAGTCTCCGCTGCAGAACTCATAAACACAGCGGAAAAAAGAAAGATTGCCGATATAATACGAGTTTATGGAGAGGAACGGTGGGCATCGAGGATCGCCGAATTCATAGTGAAAGAACGAGATAAGAAGCCGATCCGGACCACTGGAGAGTTGGTCGAGATCATTAAGGCGGCTATCCCGGCCGCGGCCAGAAGAACCGGTCCGCATCCAGCTCGTAGGAGTTTTCAGGCTTTACGGATTTATATAAATCAAGAATTAGAAGCTTTAGAAGAGGGCTTGAACGCTGGTATCAAAAGACTTTCTCCCGGAGGACGCCTGGCGGTCATCTCTTTTCACTCATTGGAGGATCGCCTGGTTAAACGGGTATTCCAGGAGAAGGCCAGGGCTTGTTTGTGCCCACCAGAACTGCCGGTCTGCGTTTGTGGCGGACGAAACCGGCAGGTGGAGATCTTAACTTCCCGTCCGGTCTCGCCTCAAAAAAGCGAGCTTGACCAGAACCCAAGAAGTAGAAGCGCGAAGCTAAGAGCCCTTCGCAAACTGGTCTAGCGCTAAAGGAGAGAGCATAAAAATGATCTCAGCGGAAGCAAGAAAGTTAAATGATGAATATTTTTCTTCTAAACAAACAAGGAGAAATAGGAGAAGACGAATAAATAAAGAGCAAGTAAGACGTTGGTTGGTTGTTTCCGGCCTTCTTCTTTCCTTGATGACTGCCAACTCAATTATTCAGGCGTTACTGGCCCAAACTCAGCTACGCCTGGAGCAGGCCCAGACTAAATTGGAGGCGCTCGATAAGGAACTGGGGCAATTACAATTTGAGTTGGCGGGTTTGAGTTCCTATGAAAGAGTAGAAAGAGTGGCAGCCGCCAAATTCGGTATGCTGAGGCCGGTAGGGATCAGCAACTTTACTGCAGATTACTCCTTAACCCAAGTGCGACTCGAAGAAGTGGAAATTCCTTTATACGAATTAACGACGGAGTTTCGCCAGGAAACCGGTAGGCGAAACACAGGGTTGGCTGGGGAAATTAACCGGTGGATTTCGGGTTTGGGGCGGGCGATGGCCACCGACAGAATGGAATACTAAGGCGACGATGGGGGTGTCCCGGTGCAGGGATTAAATAGACTCACCTTAAAAAGGCGGACGACCGTTCTCCTCTTGTGCATCTTTGGTTTTTTCGGAGTGTTAATAGGTCGTCTTTTCTTTATTCAAGTCGTGAAGGCCGGATTCTATCAAGAACTGGCTGAAGAACAACGTTTAAGAGAAGTGCCGATCGACTCGAAAAGAGGAATAATTCTTGATCGTAAACTCCGCCCTCTGGCCATCAGCTTTGGAGCTGATTGCGTGTATGCCATCCCATCTCAGGTTAAGAAGGCAGAAGAAACGGCAAAAATTGTAGCGGAAATTCTCGGTTTACCCATGGAAAAGGTCTACCGGACGCTGACGAAGAATTCCTCTTTCGAATGGATCAAACGAAAAGCTACTCCCAGTGAGGCCCGGGCTATCCTGGACGCCAGATTGCCAGGTATTGAAGTGGCGCCAAAAGCGCAAAGGTATTATCCTCAAGGTTCATTGGCAGGTAGTATTATCGGGATCGCCGGGATTGACAACCAAGGACTGGAAGGAATCGAAAAGTTTTATGATGTCACACTAAGAGGAGTACCAGGAAGTGAGCTGGCGGAATTTGATTCCAAAGGTCAACATATTCCTTTGGGGGCGCGACGCTATATCCCGCCTAAAGACGGACTGAGTGTGGTATTGACCATAGATGATCATATTCAACACATTGCGGAACGGGAAATCGAAAAGGCCGTTTTAGAGCAAGGCGCCCAAAGGGGAACGATTGTGATCATGGATCCGATGACCGGAGAGTTATTGGCGCTTGCCAATTATCCCGGTTTTGATCCTAATCATTACAATGATTACCCGGTGGCCAATAGAAGAAACTGGCCTTTAACAGATCAGTATGAACCGGGGTCCACCTTTAAGATTATCACCGCTGCTGCCGCCTTGGAAGAAGGGGTGGTTCATCGTGATTCGGTCTTCTTTGACCCCGGATTTATTGTGGTAGAGGACAGGAGACTCCGTTGCTGGCGCGCCGGAGGGCACGGTAGTCAAACATTTGTGGAGGCGACTGAGAATTCCTGTAACCCTGTGTTTGCCACCATCGCCTTACGTTTGGGCAAAGAAAAGTTCTATCAATACTTGGATAAGTTCGGCTTTGGCAAGCAGACGAATATCGACTTTCCTGGTGAGGCTCTGGGAATTGTCCCTCCGCCGGCGCGCGTCAAAAATGTCGAACTGGCCACTATCGGATTCGGACAAGGAATTTCCGTCACTCCCATCCAGCTTGTCAGAGCTTTGTGCGCTATAGCGAATGGAGGCTATCTCTTGGAACCACGCTTGGTAAGGGAGATTCGAACCCCGGAGGGTGAATTGATTAAGAAATTTGAAAAGAAAGTAATCACCCAGGCTGTTTCGGAAAGAACCAGCGTCGAGTTGAAGGCCATCCTGGAATCAGTGGTGGTGAACGGCGCCGGAAACAGAGCGCAAATCCTTGGGTACAGTGTGGCCGGGAAGACCGGCACCGCTCAGAAACCGGTGGGCGGGATCTATGGACAAGGGAGGATCGCTTCTTTTCTTGGTTTTACTCCGGTCGACGATCCTAAATTGGCCATGCTTGTGATCTTGGATGAACCTCAAGCCCAAGTTAAATATGGAGGAGTAATCGCCGCTCCTGTTTTTGCTGCTGTGGCCAGGGATATCCTTCATTATCTGGGAGTTCCTCCTAAAGTTAATGAAGCGGGCAAGCTGTATAATGCGGAAACCGCGTATAAGGTTGTGCCGAACATTCTTCGCCTCACCAGGGAGGAAGCAAAAAACATCCTTAAACCGCTCGGCTTTTCCTGGCGGGAAATTGGTCAAGGAGAATACATTATGGAGCAGAATCCAAAAGCCGGGGCTTTTGTCCCACCTAATACCAGAATCCTGCTTTACTTGGATGCCGAGGCCAAGTATAATGGGAACGAGTCTACTGTGTTGGTGCCGGATTTAACCGGATTATCCACACAGAAAGCAGCAGAAGTGTTGAAAGGCCTGGGATTGAAGATGATGGGCAACGGAGAAGGCTTGGCCGTGGAACAAATTCCACCCCCTGGCGCCAGATTGGCGCCTGGTATGACAGTCAGTGTTTACTTTACTCCCACCCTAGAAGAGTAGGCAGAGAAATATGTGGATTATCAAAGAAAAATATGGTAATAATATTTATATTATAGATGATAAATATAGTTGTCAGCAAAGCTTTTGGTGGTGTATCACATGAAATTACGAGATTTATTAAAGGATTTGCCTCTCCTCAATGTACAGGGCAATTTAGATCTGGAAATAGACTCCGTGGTGCAGGATTCCAGAGAAGCTAAGCCCGGTTCTTTCTTTATCGCGGTAAAAGGCGCGGAGATAGACGGCCATAATTATATTAAAGACGCGGTATCCCGGGGCGCCCTCGCCGTGATGGTGAATGAAGAGGCCCAAGCCCGGGCTAGTACAGAGTTAAGGGAAGTAACGGGTTTGCGTGATGGCGCTGTTTGCCTGGTGACGGTGGCGGATACCCGTCAACTCTTGTTCTCCATTGGTAATACCTTTTATCAGGAACCTGCTTCCCACTTAAAACTCATCGGGGTGGTCGGCACTAATGGGAAAACCACCTCTACTTTTTTGATCAAATCCATTTTAGAGACTGCCGGTAAAAACACTGGTTTGCTGGGAACAATCTGTAACATTTTAGGGGAAAAGGTTCGGTCAACCAAGAACACCACACCCGGAACCCTGGCGTTACAAGAATTGTTTGCCCAGATGGTTCGGGAAAACCTGGAATACGTGGTCATGGAAGTATCGTCTCACGCCATCGCCCAAGAGCGAATTGGCGGACTCGATTTTGCCGGAGGAGTATTTACCAATATTACTCAAGATCACTTGGATTATCATCATACCTTTAGCGAATACTTTCGAGTTAAATCTAGTTTCTTCCAGAGACTCTCCAAAAAGGCTTTTGCTGTAATTAACCTGGATGACCCGCACAGTGCGGAGATCATCAAAAAGACGGTTGCTCCTGTCCTCACTTATGGCCTATCCACACGAGCGCAGATCCGGGCGGAGCAGATTACAAGAAGTATGAAACATACCGAATTCACCCTGGTGATCCCCAATGGCCGCCTTGAGCTTAGACTAAACTTAATTGGGGATTTTAACATTTACAATGCCTTAGCCGCCACCGGTTGCGCCTTGGCTTTAGGCATAGATCCAGAGACTATCAAGAATGGATTGGAAAAAGTCCCTTATATTCCAGGTCGTTTCCAAATTATACCAGAGAGTGAGGATTTTACTGTTGTGATCGACTATGCCCATACACCCGATGGGTTGGAAAATCTGCTCCGTACGGCGCGTAGCCTAACGAAAAAACGGTTAATCACCGTCTTTGGTTGCGGAGGAGACCGTGATCGAGGCAAACGTCCGATCATGGGTAGGATCTCTGCCCGATACAGTGATTTTTCGGTTATTACCACTGATAACCCACGCACAGAGGATCCGGCCGCCATCGCCGCAGAGATTGAAGAGGGTTTTATCGACTCCGATCAGGTAAAGAAGTATAAAATTGTTCTCGATCGGAAAACAGCCATCGAAGAGGCGATCTTCATGGCCGAGCCCGGTGATATGGTGGTAATTGCAGGTAAAGGCCATGAAAATTACCAAGTTTTTGCCGGGGAAACCGTGTATTTTGATGACCGGGAAGTAGCTTCCGCAGCTTTAAAGGAGAGGTATAATGGCTAGTTTTACCATAGATGAATTATTAATCGCTACCGGCGGTCGACTGCTGAATGGAGATGCGGCGCGGAAGAGAGAGACTGTTCATGGAGTTTGCACCGACAGCAGAAGGGTCAAACCGCACAATCTTTTTCTGGCGTTGAAGGGTGAGAGTTTTGACGGTCACGATTATATCACCCAGGCCGTCTCCGCCGGAGCCTCCGCTGTAATCACGGCGAAAGACGTTCCAATCCCACCGGAGGTCAGTGTGATTAAGGTTCCCAATACCTTAGTCGCGCTCGGGGATCTAGCGAGGTTTCACCGCAGACGTTTCCGGATTCCGGTGATCGCGGTGACCGGAAGCAACGGAAAAACCACTACCAAAGAACTGATTGCCGCAGCCTTAGGCCTTAAATATCAAGTGGTTAAGACCAAGTTGAATTATAATAACGAAATCGGCTTACCCTTAACTCTTCTTGAGATGAACCAATCTACCGAAGCAGTTGTGGTTGAGATGGGAATGAGGGGAAAAGGGCAGATCTCTTACTTGGCCCAGATCGCCGAACCAACCATCGGAGTAATTACGAATGTAGGCCTTACCCATCTGGAATTGCTCGGCTCAAAACAGGCAATTGCCGAGGCAAAGGCGGAGTTAATTACGGCCCTCCCGGCGAACGGTACAGCAATCTTGAACGGAGATGACCCGCTGGTTGCCGCGATGCAAAGTTTACTTCCGGGCACAACTTACCTTTACGGAAGAAAAGCGGACGTCTTGGATTTAAGAGCCGTGAGGATCGCCCGCGCGCACGCCGGTCAACTGATTACGACCGATGGTAAGTGGGGTCAATTCTCTTTCTTCCTTCCCTTACCTGGGGAACATAATGTGATGAATGCTTTGTCCGCCGTCACTGTAGGTCTGGCGCTGGGCATAACGCCACCGGAGTTCAGTCAGGTTTTTGCGGCCCTCCCGGAGATGGAAAAGAGGCTGCGGATCATTGAAAATAAGGGGATTATCATTATTGACGATACCTATAATGCCAGTCCGTCATCGGTCAAAGCCGCTCTGAAAGTGTTGGCGGACCAAGAGCAAATTACCCGCAGAGTTGCTGTCCTCGGGGATATGCTGGAATTAGGGGAGATCAGTCGCGAAGTCCACCGAGAAGTTGGTCAGGCGGTAGCCGCCTGTGGTTGTTCGGCCCTGTTTGCCCTAGGCCCGCACTCGTCCGAAATGGTCTCCGCAGTGCAAGGAGAGCCCCTCATTGCCCGGCACTATCAGAAAAAAAGTGATTTACTGGACGACCTTCTTGCATATATATCACCAGGAGATGCCATATTGATTAAAGGATCCAGAGGAATGCAGATGGAAGAGATCGTATCTGCGCTTTTAACACATTTAGCGTAGCAGTTACAGCTCCGGTCCGTTATCGTTCATGCCATAGGCTTTAACGGGTATTTCATAAATGTAGACTACCAAACGAAGGGCTGAGATATACCTCTAGTTTAAGCCGGTCGAACACAGGACGGGACCTTGCTAAGTTGAGGGAGGTCATTTATGATGATGGTATATCCATGGATGGGATTATTTGTGGCGGGAATCACCGCGTTTTTGGTAGTAATTATTTTAGGTCCCTACGCTATAAAACTCTTACATGACTTGAAATTTGGACAAAATATTCGCCAGGAAGGCCCTCAGAGTCATCTGGGCAAAGCAGGTACCCCAACTATGGGGGGGATCTTGATCATCAGCGGTGTCCTGGCTGGAGCGATCGCCGGCGTTCACCGGCCATGGCCCACCACCATACGCTGGTGTCTCTTTTTAACCTTGGCTTATGGCGCCATCGGTTTACTCGATGATGCGCTGATTATTATGAAACATCGATCCTTGGGCCTAAAAGCCCGGCATAAGCTGATTGCCCAACTTTTCTTAGCCGGGCTTTTAGGGATCTATCTGCTCCAATCAGGCACTATAGATACTATGCAAATCCCGTTTACCAATTGGCACCTTCCTTTTATCAATCCGGTCTGGACCTTCATTTTTGTTGTCTTTGTCATGGTAGCGATGACCAATGCGGTGAATTTGACGGACGGGTTGGATGGCCTGGGGGCCGGTACTAGTATCAGTACGGCTATAGCATTAGGAATCATGGCTTTTTTAGAAAAGGACTTTGCCCTGAGCGCTTTTGCTGCTGCTCTTACCGGGGCCTGCATCGGTTTTATCTGGTTTAATTCACCACCTGCACAAGTTTTTATGGGTGATACCGGCTCTTTAGCCTTGGGAGCGGCCTTGGGCGCCCTGGGCATTTTATCGGGAAACGCCTTCTTCCTTCCGATTGTGGGAGGCGTCTTTGTAGCGGAGGCGCTTTCCGTCATCATTCAAGTAGTATCCTTTCGTCTTACCGGTAAGCGTGTTTTCCGAATGAGTCCTTTACATCACCATTATGAACTGGGCGGATTGGTGGAAAGCAAGATTGTGATTAGGTTCTGGATTATCAGCGCCTTACTGGCCGTCTTGGGCTTGGTGGGGTATGGATTGTAGATAGAGGCCATAGTCAACCAGTACGGAATGGGGGTGAAATCTTGAAGCGGAAAACACCGGACTTATTTATCCTCGTCATCACCTTAGTTTTAATGACTTTCGGCGTGATTATGGTTACCAGCGCCAGCGCGCCACGGGCTTTGGCTTTAACTAACGGCCAAGATCCTTTCTATTTTGGCAAAAGGCAATTGATCTATGGAGTTTTTGGTATAGTCCTCTTGATGATGACCATCAACTTTGATTATCATCGTTTTCGCAGTATGACAGGACTCTTCCTTATTCTGGCGCCGATCTTCTTAGTATTGGTCCTGATCTTCGGTGAGGAGATCAACGGTGCCAGGCGCTGGATTAATCTGGGCTTATTCAATTTTCAGCCATCGGAGTTCGCCAAGTTAACTTTGGTCTTTGTCTTAGCTCATTACTTAACGGAAATCGGACCTGAAATAAAGAGCTTTCTGATTGGGATCGCTGTTCCACTTTTTTTTACTGCGGTCATCAGCGGCCTCATCATGTTAGAACCTGATCTGGGAACCACTATAGTAGTTTTTAGTATCTTCCTGGTCATGCTGTTTACGGCAGGGGCCAGGCTGACGCACTTATCTCTCATTGGCTTTTTATCTTTGGGGGCAGGGATTATCTTAATTCTTAAAGAACCTTATAGATTACGTCGGCTTATTACCTTCCTTGATCCGATGCGTGATCCCAAAGGAGACGGCTGGCAGATTATGCAGAGCCTGATTGCCGTAGGCTCTGGCGGCTTTTTCGGTTTAGGGTTGGGCAGAAGCAGGCAGAAATACTTCTATCTTCCGGAGGCGCATACCGATTATATCTATGCTGTTTTAGGCGAAGAACTCGGATTAATCGGCGCCTTACTTATTCTGCTGGCCTTCTTCTTGCTAGCATGGCGCGGTTATAAGATTGCTATGTCCGTTGATGACCCTTATGGGAGTATGTTGGCCATAGGAATCACTTCTTGGCTGGTCATCCAAGCCATGATCAATATTGGCGTGGTGACCTCCACCCTTCCGGCGACCGGTATTACTCTTCCTTTGCTTAGTGCCGGCGGTTCGTCGTTATGGACTACTCTGGTTTCCATCGGAATACTGATGAATATCTCGCGAGAGGCTAAGGATTCATATTAAAGAAGCGTACAAGAGAAAGTATGTACGGCAGGTGGATCCAACCTCCAGGCTGGTTCAATCTTGACGCTAACAAATCTAGGACAAGCTTACTGTCACAAGGCCTAAAAAACTGCATAAACTATCTACTGTCTCTATAAAAAAAGTAATACTTCCTCCGGACTGCTTGGAGGTGACATGGGTGGAGCGACTCATCATAACCGGAGGTCTCCGTCTTGCCGGAGAGGTGAAGATTAGCGGAGCAAAAAATGCCGTGCTGAAGCTAATGGCCGCCTCTTTATTGGCGGAGAACGAGTGTATAATCAGAAATGTTCCTCAAATTAAAGATGTCTTAACCATGATCGAGGTCTTGCGTGGCTTGGGGGCTGAGGTGTCTTGGGCGGACCAGACGGTGCTGAGAATAAAACCGAAGAATGTTTCGTTTTATTCAGCCCCTGATGAGCTGGTTAAGGAGATGAGAGCATCCGTACAAGTTATGGGTCCTCTCTTAACTAAAGTCAAAAAGGTTAAACTTTTTCAACCCGGTGGCTGCGTGATTGGGCAAAGACCCATCGATCTCCATCTCAAAGGTTTTCAGGCTTTAGGCGCTGAAGTCGTCGAGGAGCACGGTTATGTTTACGTACAGGTTGATCGGTTGAAAGGTGCTGATATTCACTTGGACTTTCCAAGTGTGGGCGCTACGGAAAACATAATGGCTGCGGCGATCTTGGCTGAGGGAACAACCATCATCAGGAATGCCGCAAAAGAACCGGAGATTATTGAAGAACAAAACTTCTATAACCGTCTCGGCGCTAAGATCCGCGGCGCGGGCACTGATATGATCAGAATCGAGGGTGTTTCCGCTTTACGCCCAAATGTTATTGACTATACGGTCATTCCCGACCGTATAGAAGCAGGAACTTTTATGTTGGCTGCAGTAATTACCGCCGGCGATATTACGGTAAATGATGTAATCCCCGAACATATTGAAGCCTTGACCGCAAAACTACGCGAAGCAGGAGCGGACGTTTCAGTCCGCGATGAGTCCATCAGGGTAAAAATGGAGAAGCCAATCTCTCCCATTGATGTGGTAGTCTTGCCCTATCCGGGTTTCCCCACGGACATTCAGCCGCAAATGACGGCAACCCTCACTCTTGCTACCGGGACGAGTCTCCTAACAGAGAACGTATTTGGCGGCCGGTTCCGGTATGTGGATGAATTGGTCCGGATGGGGGCAAATATCAGAGTGGAGGGAAGGAGCGCAATTGTTAAAGGAGTACCTCGCTTAACCGGCGCCGCAGTTGTAGCCCCCGACCTACGGGCTGGAGCTGCTCTGGTTTTGGCCGGAATGGCGGCGGAGGGTGAGACTCTACTGGAAGGTGCCCAATACATTGATCGTGGATACGAAAGGATTGAAGATAAACTGAATAATTTGGGAGCGGAAATAAAAAGAGTTCAAGAGTAAATCGTTGATGTACCTACGTATGGAACGCGCGACTGACCGGCAACGCATCTTTCGACCGACGAAACTTTTCCACTGATTTGAGAAGTTTCAGGAATATTTTTCTTGCAAGATCGTAACATTAAAGAGAGCAATACTATTGGTTTAGGGAGGGATGATTTTGGAGAAACGCCAGGTCAAAGCGTTAACCACACTCTTGACCAAAGTCGCCGGTCTTGTCTTCTTTGCCTTTCTTGCCATATCATTAGGGGTGATTTTCGGTACTTTATTTAAGGATTGGGTACATGAGGAACCTTTCTCGCCGGTGCAGGGGCTCAATGAGCCGCTACAGACCGCTGATTTACCACCCCTCGGAGACTTTGTTGATCAGACCTTTAGCGCATCTGGTCATGAAGCGCAAATAAGTAATGAGACAGCAGTAACATATAAGGTACGAATCGGACCTTTTCAATCCAGAGAACAGGCTTTGTCTACTGCGGATATTCTTGGCGCCCAAGGGTATCCGGTCTATGTCAGCAAAGGTATTCCCTGTTACATACAGGTCGGAGCCTTTGCTAATCCGGTGAACGCCGATAAACTCAAAGCAGAATTAGGAACGAAAGGGTTTAACGCCTTCATTCACCAGGAATGAAGGCGCACTCCCTAACCGACAGATACGATAATTCTTCATCTCCGCTGTGCGAGGCAGGATATTTCAGAAGAATTGTCGTATTTTTTTATTTATTATTAGGTACTGTTTTATCCACCTTTGAAGCAGGAGGCCGCCTCTATTTTAATGTTCAGGGAGTAATTAAGTCAGCAGCAAACCTCCTGCACGGACTGGTATATTCATTCCTGCCTCTCCTCACGCGCTGGGAGGGAGGAGATCGTCGAAGAAAAATAACAGTAATGTAACATTTTGTTAACATGATAAATGTTGGAAAATGTCACAGTAAATGTTGCATCTCGCTGAAAAAAGTGATAACCTCAATTTTGGGGTAACTTAAAATACATGAGGAGGAGCAGATATGTCAGAATGCTGTTGTCACGATCACGACCTGGATTATCGGTATCAAAGATTGGATGAAGTAATTGCACAGTATAAGGATATGCCGGGCGCCTTGATTCCAGTTCTTCACCAGGCTCAGCTCATCTTCGGCTATCTCTCCAAGGATGTTCAAATCAGAATCGCCGAAGGTTTAGGTGTTCCCTTGAGTGAAGTCTATGGAGTGGTTACGTTTTATTCGTTCTTTTCTCTGAAACCACAAGGAAAATACACCATTGGAGTGTGTCTGGGTACCGCTTGCTATGTGAAGGGAGCAGCTGCTCTCGTTGAGGCACTCGAAGAGAATCTGGGGATCAAGGTTGGTGATACGACGGATGATGGAATGTTTACTTTATCCATCACCCGCTGCTTGGGCGCCTGCGGATTGGCTCCTGTCTTAACTATCGATGAAGACGTTTACGGGCGTTTGACACCGGAAAAGGTTCCGGAGATTCTTGAGCGATACAAGAATAAAAGGTAATTTCTTTTCAGGATATTTGTGAAATCGAGCACAAAGTCGGTAGGAGTAGCTCATGAAAGAGCTCTCACTCCATATTTTAGATCTTACCAAAATTCGTTATGTGCAGGGGCGAATCTTATAGAGGTCATCATCACCGAATGGATTATCGAAGATCAGATGACGATAGTAATTTGATAACGGTGAGGGAATGACCACTAAAAGAACTGGAAAGAGTTTTATGATGATTTTACGAAGGAAGGTCGAAAAGATGGATTTATATCGCCGCCAGGTGCTAATCTGTGGTGGAACCGGCTGTATCTCCACAGGTTGTAAAGGTGTCTTAAATGAGTTTGTTAAAGAAATTAAGAACCATAATTTAACAGAAGAGGTTAAGGTGGTAGAAACAGGGTGTATCGGCACTTGTGATTTAGGGCCGGTTCTGGTCATCTACCCGGAAGGCATCTTCTATCAAAAAGTTTCTGTTGATGATGTTAAAGAAATTGTGGAAGAGCATTTAGTTAAAGGCCAGTATGTGAAGAGACTGATGTACACTCCCCCCACTTCTTCGGAACCATTGCCGGAATATAAGGACATTCCTTTTTTCCGTCATCAACTGCGGATTGCTCTGCGTAACGTGGGGTTAATCAATCCGGAAGTCATTGAAGAGTATATTGCCAGAGACGGGTATACCGCTTTGGAAAAGGCAGTTACGGAGATGACCCCGGAACAGATTGTGCAAGTATTGAAAGATTCCGGCCTCCGGGGACGGGGCGGCGCTGGATTTCCTACCGGTTTGAAATGGGAATTTACCATGAAAGCCCAGTCAGACGAGAAATATGTGATCTGTAATGCGGATGAGGGAGATCCCGGCGCTTTTATGGATCGCAGCGTGCTGGAAGGTGATCCCCATTCCGTGATTGAAGCTATGGCCATCGCCGGTTATACTATAGGCGCGAAGCAAGGCTATGTTTACGTCCGGGCGGAGTACCCCCTTGCCGTGGAAAGGCTGGGGCAAGCCATTAAAGCCGCTAAAAAAATGGGGTTTTTGGGAGAAAATATCTTCGGTACCGATTTCTCTTTTGATCTGGAGATTCGGGTGGGCGCCGGTGCCTTTGTCTGTGGAGAAGAAACCGCTTTAATCAATTCAATTGAAGGCAGACGTGGCGAGCCCAGGCCGAAACCGCCTTTCCCGGCCACCGTCGGTCTGTGGGGTAAACCAACCCTCATTAATAACGTGGAGACTTTTGCCAATATTCCGATAATCATCCTCAAAGGGGCGGAATGGTTCTCTCAGATCGGGACCTCGGAAAAGAGTAAAGGTACCAAAGTCTTTGCTTTGGCCGGGAATATCAACACCACCGGTCTGGTGGAAGTCCCGATGGGTACTACACTGCGTCAGGTCATCTTCGATCTGGGCGGGGGAATCCCCAATGGTAAGAAGTTTAAAGCCGCGCAGACCGGAGGACCGTCCGGGGGCTGTCTGACGTAAGAACATTTGGACTTGCCCATAGATTATGAGCATCTGGCGGCGGCAGGTTCGATTATGGGTTCCGGCGGTTTAATCGTCATGGACGAAGACGCTTGCATGGTGGATGTAGCCCGTTTCTTCTTGGAGTTTACCCAAGATGAATCTTGTGGCAAGTGTACTCCTTGCCGGGTCGGAACTAAACGTATGTTGGAGATCTTAACCAGGATCACCAGGGGAGAGGGAAAAGAGGAGGACTTGACAACCCTAGAAGAATTGGCAGAGACAATTAAATCCACAGCCCTGTGTGGTCTGGGCCAAGGAGCTCCCAACCCGGTGCTGAGTACTTTAAAACACTTCCGGTATGAATATGAAGTTCATATCAGAGATAAAAAGTGTCCGGCCGGGGTGTGTCAAGCACTCATGGAATATCAAATCCTCTCGGATGTCTGTAAAGGATGTGGGCTTTGCGCCCGTAACTGTCCGGAAGACGCCATCACCGGTGAGCCCAAAAAGCCATATCAGATCAACACGGATAAATGCGTCAAATGTGGCAAGTGTTTGAGTAAATGTCCGTTTAACGCAATCGTATATAGCTAAAACAAGAGGAGGCGCCCGGCGCCTTCTCTTTGTGTGGAGGTCGAAGAGGATGAAAGGTCAAACAATCCTTCGGGTTAGATACGAAGAAACAGATGCTATGGGCGTGGTTTATCATGCCAACTATTTTACCTGGTTTGAAATTAGCCGTACAGAGCTATTGCGAAAGTATTCCCTGTCCTATAAGGAAATGGAGAGTAAAAAATGGTATTTGCCTGTTGTGGAAGCAACCTGTTGTTACAAGAGTCCCGCCCGTTATGATGAGGAGATAATCATCGAGTCTGAACTGCATTTCAGCACTGACCTTTACTTTGATTTTACTTATGAGGCATGGCGAAAATCCGACCATAAACTCTTGGCGGAAGGAAGGACCAGACATGTCTGTATAGGGGAGAACGGCCGAATTCTGACCAAGGCGACCAGGAACATAAAAAAGCAGCTTTTCGGAGTTTCGTAACACCCGCATACCTGAGCAGAGGTAAATCGGCGCCCGCTAGCCCGGGCGTGAAGCACTACCGGACCGAAAGTATTTTTTAGGCGGGCGGTTTTTCACCTTCTTCTTCTGCTTGTCATATCATGTACCAGGACGTGACGATCTTTACCGGAGAATACGGGCGTGCCGGCGCCCTATATTTTTACACTTTCTTCCAGTAAAGAACAGGAGAGGAGGAAGGGCAGATGGCTCAGTTATCAAACAATCATCGACCCAATCCCCTTGATCGGTTGAGCCCCAGAGAACGTGAGATTTTACCTCTGGTAGCGGAAGGTAAAGATAACCGTGAGATTGGGAAGACCTTGTTTATTAGCGAGAAAACAGCCAAAAACTATGTGACCAGCATCAGAAAGAAACTGGGACTTAAAAACAGAACACAGATCGCCCTCTTTGCTTTAAAAGAGGGGATCATTGAGATAGATAAAATTTAAGTGTTAAACTCTGTTTTGATCAGGCAGAGTCCGGACGCGCCATCGATGCCATGGCGCGTCTTTGTTTTTTCAGAACTCCATTGATGATCAGACATTTTATTGCTTTTTCGTCCACCGTCCTGAATTACCAGGGCTGTCTATATTTACATAAAGGTTTTTCATCAGGCAGGAGGAATACTTCAGTACCGAAGTGGTTGCGGTGTTATTTTTGAAGGGAGGTAGCAGAGGCGGACAACCACCGGATTATTTCTTTTAGTGAACAAAGTAATAATCGCAGCAGTAGATTCTTGAGCTAGAGAGGGTAGTGAAAGGAGCAGTTTCGATGTTTATGCTTACCTCTTTTCGAGCCCGATTCGTTAGTAGCCTGATTCTAGCAGTTGCACTAATGTTTGGAGTACTAGTTCCAGCAATGGCCGGAACCTATTATTATTATTCAGGTGGTTACAGTTCAAGCCCCTACTATACTGCGCCGTCCGGCGGCAATACTTCCGGTTCAGGAGGAACGTACTATTCGGGAAGCTATTCAACGAAATACCAATCGAACTACTCCACGCAGTACCAAACGAACTATAAAAAGTACTATTATTACACCAGCCGTCCCAGCAATTCACAACCAAACTATACACCACCACAATCCAGTACCCCGGTAGAAAAACCGAAGCCGACGACTCCAACCCCCCCGGTCTCTAATCCACCGGAGACCTCTCCCGCCCCCAGCGGTTCTTTGACTAGTATGGAGCAGAAGATGGTCACCCTGGTGAACCAGGAAAGAGCAAAGGCTGGTTTACAACAATTAAAAGTGGACATGCCCCTGGTTAATCTGGCCAGGAAAAAGAGTCAAGATATGATCGATAAAGGATATTTCGGTCATACTTCACCGACTTATGGTTCACCCTTTGATATGATGAAGAGCGCAGGTATCAAATACTATACGGCCGGTGAAAATCTGGCCGGCGCCGGTTCTGTTGAATCCGCCCACTCCTCGTTGATGGCCAGCTCAGGTCATCGCGCAAATATCTTAAACTCCAAATATAATTATTTCGGAGTAGGGGTGGCGACCGGTGGGCCATATGGCAACATGTTCACTCAGCTGTTCGTGGGAAGATAAATTTATAAAAAATAAGATATACCCTCTCTGGAATACTGCACCGTCTACTCCCAAGCCTGAAGGCGCCGGATTGGCCGGTTGCTTTCAGGGAAATAGCCCTCTACGGGAAAGCCTCACTTCGGTGGGGACAAGCCCGGAGGGCTTTTTCTTTAGTCCGTAATCATATTCTTCGTACGACAAGTCATGCGCTGCGTACATAGAGTTTTACCATCGATCAAAAATTACAGCGTGTAAAATTGAGCCTTGCAAAATTGCATCACGGATTTTGCGCACTGTATGCTCAAGGCATTAATCCTCAGAGAACCAGGTTAAACCGGGTATTTCTCTTACAGTAAATAAGCACCTTGAGTGGGATTAGCATATACTGTACTAACCTGGATGTCCACTTCAGGTACGGTGCGGTTTTTGGCGCAAGAGAGCGCCCAGTTGAGATACTTATGTGATTACCCAAGATAAGCGAGGGTTAAGTATTCAACTGATTGTCGGAGAAAGGAGGTTTATTTTATGAGTGATGATAAACGTCTGGACGCTGAGGACCAGGCGATTGATACAGAAAATTCTTTAACTCAAGAAGCTAAAGAAGGGGCTAAGCTCAAGGAAGAGCCAATCACAACAGTTGAGCAAAAGGTATGTCAGGGGGGGCGGGAAACGCAGAAAAAAAGGCGGGAGATCACAGAAAAACCGGAAAACCTGCGGGTAGGTGAAGTAACATCTGAGTATGGCGAAACAGCTTCACAAGAGGAGTCGTTTCTACCAAAGCAGCCTTTAGTGGTGGACATGAGTCCAGAGGTGGTTATTGTTTCTGAAGAAGACGAGATCACCAAAGAGAGAGAGGAGGTCAGTTCCGCCAGGGAAAAACAGCATGACGGAGAACGAAAGAAGAAGATAATGGTCACTGCTGATGGTAATGAAGACTTCTTCGAGTCACCTGACGAGCAGCAGATGTTCACAGAAGAGATTAATCCAGCAGAGAAAAACATGGTTCTGCCCGAACGGGTCCAGGTTAAAGTGAAGAAGACTACTTATCCGGAGAAAGAGGCAGCAAGAGATGACGATCAAGACAGGTTTGATCCAGGTTTTTACCGGATCAAGGTGGTAGGGGAAGATGAAACACCGGAAGAAGCAGGAGCAGATCAGGAGCAAGCGCCGGCCAATTCCGGTGTGGCCACTAGCTTACGAGGAGCAAAAGTCAAAGTAGGAGAAGCACCAGTGAGAAGAAGGGTGGCCGCCAGGGTGCAGCCTACTCAACTTCCCACCCGGGCAATTAAAGTCAGAAACATTACCGGAGAGATCGTCAATATCTCTACGGAAGTAATCAAGGACAAAGTAATCATCCAAGGAATAATTCATAAGCAGGTCTTCTTTGTTAGCGCGGACGGAGTAGTCAGGCATTTTGCGGAAGATGTTCCCTTCAGTACATTTATTGATCTCCCCGGCGCTGATGTCGGTATGAATGTTCAAGTACATCCGGTAATTGAGAAGATCCTTTTTCACCTGACCCCAGACGGGCTGTTTGTGAATCAAAAGATTATTCTGGAGATCTTTGTCAAAGTTACGGAATTCACACAAACCGGTTTAACGCTGGGCGAAGGTCCTCTGCTCCTCTTGCCTTTGGTGGTGGGTGAGGGTACCAAACAAAAGCTGGTGGAGAATATTATTGACCTGGAGATGCCCGCGCTCAAGGTAGATGAGATCAGAGGTGAATTACGCAATATAGAGGCGGAAATCATCCCGGATAAAGTAATCATTCAGGGGATTATTCACAAGCAAATCTTCTACATTGACCTAGATAATCTGGCCAGGCATCAAGCAGAGGAAGTAGGGTTCAGTCTCTTTATTGATCTACCCGGCGTTGAACCCGGCATGGACATACAGGTACATCCGGTGATTGAGGGAATCTTTTTTGAACTGCTCTCCCCGACCGAACTAAGACAGAAGGTAGTGGTAGAGGTCTTCGTTAAAGTCACCGAGGCGGTTCAGGAGAGAGTGGTGATTGGGCAGGGACCCCTCTTCAAAGTGGAAGAAGTGATCAACCAAGCGGATAAACAGATACTCAATGAAACCACTATCGAGCTGGACCGGGCGGCCATTAAGATCAGGGAAATTATAGGTGAAATCCGGAACATCACCGCACAAATCATCCCGGACAAAGTAGTTGTCCAGGGATTACTACACAAACAAATCTTTTATATCGGCACGGATAATATTGAATATCATCAAGCCGAAGATGTTCCGTTCAGCCTCTTTGTTGATCTGCCTGGCGCGACGCCTGGTCTTAATTCCAAAGTAACGGTGGTTATTGAAAAAATTCTCTTTGATTTGTTAACCGACACCACACTACAGCAAAAAGTGATTCTAAAAGCCGGGGTCATTGTCACTGAAACCCTGCAGCTTCCTTTGGAAATCGGAGAGTTTGGCCTCTTCAAACTGGAGGAAGTAATCGGTGAAGGTATTCGCCAAATCTTGGTGGAGAGAAGGCAGGAAGTGCCGCCGATCCCACCAATCGTCCGGAACGTGGTGGTTGTCCAAGTAGTGCCGCCGGCGGAGATCATTACAGAACGGCAACAGATCATCGTGGAAAATGTGGTCAAATTACCGGAGACAGCCATTAAAATCAGGGAAGTCAGAGGCGAAGTCACTGGCTTACGGGCCAGACCGGTCACGGAGAGTGGAATCTTAATCGACGGTTTTGTCCATAAGCAAGTATTCTTTGTGGGAGAAGACAATGTAGTTCGAAATGTGAATGAACGTGTTCCCTTCTCAATTTTGGTTAATCTTCCCGGGATCATACCGGGGACTCCGTTTACTGTTGATGTGCGGATTGAGAAGATCTCCTTTACCTTGGCGCCGGATGGCAACTTCTTACGCCAGATAATAGTGTTAGTTGCTGAGGTTACCGCAGAATTACCAGCGCCAGAACCGTTCCAAGTAGTTAGTGAAGTAACAGGCCCGGGGGTCACCACTGAGAGAGTGTTGGTCAGAGCCCCGGTGCTGACGGAGACCGGGGTTGAAGTAGAAGAGTTTTTTGTGGTGACTGCAGTGTCCGGACCGGGAATCCGTAGGGTGGAAACGGCTGTAGTCAGGTTGGATATAGTAAATGATGATAATCCCAACCCGGTACCGATTGAAGTGGTGACAGACGTTGAATTTGAGCCCGTTGTCTTCTCCTAGGGCATGCTCTCGCTCTATAGTTGGATGATATGTATTAGGGTTATCCGCTCGACAGCGGGCCCTTTTTTTATAGGCAGGCGCTGATTCTTCATCTATTATAGGCACACTTACGGACGAAAACCTATATTATATTATCAACAAAGTAGGCGGTAGGCAATTTCGGAATAAAGGAGGCGCTCTTATGTGGCTGGTGGGTTTGTTAGCCTTCATGATGGCCATCGCCCTCATTGCCGTCTGTACTTTATGGTTATTCCGTCTACACAAGACTTATTATAATTTGAGCGAAAGTCCCATAAACGTGCAAAAAATCGACTTCCAGCCCGCAACCTGCAGAGTCAATTGGAATTGGGCCAAGCAAGAACCGGGGTCAACCTGGGCTACCCAAAACCCGGTTTCCTCCGGAGAAGACCTGTTTTTCTCCTTGGAAGAGGGTTTAGAAGTAAAACAGATTCCGGCGTTGGCAGAAATTCTTTCCACTCGTGAACATGACGGTTTAACCCAGATGGCCGGACCGGCATCTGAGCTGATTTCCCAGAATAAAGTGGCAATTCAAGAGCAAAGTGAGGTGATGACAACTCCGGATGATCTAATAGAAGAGGAAGATGACTCTCTGGCACTTCTTTTCGAGAAGCGGTCTTACGATGTGGAAGGGGAAGCTGAAACCAGCAGAGTCAGTATGGAGAATATGATCAATCCCATGGATTATGATTCCGCAGAACACGCGCGCTCGGACTGTTTACCGGGTTTGGCTTCAAAGGATTATGATCCAACTGAGTCGAAAGGAGGAATAACTTTGATGGACCCTTTGGTACGGGCTGAGGTGGTCATCGGGGAAGCGACAAAACAACTTTTAGTGGAGAACAATTTTACCCTTTCACAGCCGGCCATTAAAATCAGGAATATTACGGCAGAGCTACGTAACTTAACAACCGAGCTAATCATCGACAAAGTAATTATCCAAGGTATCCTCCATAAGCAAATCTTCTTTGTGGGGGAGGACAATATCGTCCATCATCAATCAGAAGACGTGCCTTTCAGCACATTCCTGGATATCTTCGGCGCCGAGCCGGGGATGAACGTGCAAGTGCATCCAACCATTGAGACGGTGCTCTTCAACTTGCTCACTCCGACCCTGCTCCATCAGAAAGTAGTCATTGAGTTCTTTGTCAAAGTAACCGAATCCACTCAGCTGAATATCTTGGAAGGCGCCGGTCCTCTGGTCCGTATTGATCAAGTGATCGGTGAGGGAACAAAACAGGAACTCTTGGAGAATACGGTAACCCTGAATGTACCGGCTGTAAAGATTGACGATATCACGGCAGAAATTCGTGACCTGGCCATTGAAGTGATTGAAGACAAAGTAATCATTCAAGGTATTTTGCATAAACAAATCTTCTTCATTGGCGAGGATAACATCGAATACCATCAAGCGGTTGATATGGAGTTTAGTACTTTCATTGACATTGTCGGTGCGGAGCCGGGTATGGATGTTGTGGTAGAACCAACAATTGAGTTTATCCACTTTGAGCTCTTGGATGCGGTAACGGAAATCGAAAAAGTGGTAATTGAGTTCTTCGTGAAAGTAACTGAAAGCGTACAGCTGAATGTGGCTTTAGGCCCCGGCGCATTACTTAAACTCGATACCGTCGTGGGTGAGCAGACCAAGCAGATCTTGGTGGAGAATACCATCACCCTGAATCAACCGGCGATTAAGGTTCGGGAGATCGTGGCCAGGGTGGAGAATTTAATGGCAGAAGTAATAGAAGACAAAGTGATTATTCAAGGAATTATCCATAAACAAATCTTCTATATTAACGAGAATAACCTGGAGATCCATCAGGGCGAAAACGTGCCGTTCAGTACCTTTGTGGATATTCCAGGAGCTGTGCAGGGCATGGACATCAGAATCAAACCGGTGATCGAGACTATCCTTTTTGAACTGATGGATCCCTCTACCTTGCGGCAGAAAGTCATCGTCGAACTCTTTGTGAAGGTTACTGAATCTCAACAGTTGGAAGTACAAATCGCCGCTCCGTACGGACCTTACTACTTTTAAGAAGCGCATGCCAGAGGCCGGCCTGCTTCAAAATGAAAGCAATCATCCACTGGGTGATTGCTTTCATTTTCAGATCCTGTTAATTGGGAAAAAGATAATAATCAGCGCATATACATGTAGGAAGGGGGGATGCTTGGAATGCGAGTGTTGATGCAGAACCGTTCCAATGTACACAGAGTGATAGCCGGAGATACCATTCAAATGACAAAAACCCGTGAATACTTACTTTCCCTGGGGGTAGAGGTTGATTTGCTCACTGAGGAGGTGACCGATTTTTCCCGTTATGACCTGGTTCATCTCTTTAACATTATTCCCATTGAGGAGACGTATAGATTCTACATCCAGGCCAAAAAGAAAGGCATTCCCATTGTTCTATCCCCAATTTATTGGGACCCTATGGAATTTCTGGCTAATACCAACTCCAGAAGGAAAGAGTCCTTTCAAATCTGGTGGAAAAAAACCAACCATCTTCGCCAGGAGATCCTGGATGGAGTAGATCTCCTGCTTCCGAACGGTGTACGAGAATATCAGTTGCTGGTTGATAAGTTTCACATTATCACCCCGTACCGGATTATCCCCAACGGGGTTGATCCCATCTTCTATTATGCCCGGCCGGACAAATTCATCAACCGTTATGCCTTGAAAAATTTCATTCTCTGTGTAGGTAGAGTATGCCGTAGGAAAAATCAGATGGCTTTAATTAATGCTCTCAAAGGATTGGACAAAATGTTGGTAATTATCGGGCCGATCAATGATTACCAGTACTACCAGGAGTGTCGCCGGGCGGGGGAGGGAAAAGTCAAATTCATCGGTCCTTTAGCCCAGAACTGGATTGCTTCAGCGTATGCGGCGTGTGATCTTCATGCCTTAGTCAGTTGGTATGATACACCCGGTCTGGTAAATCTGGAGGCGGCTTTGGCCGGGTGTAAGATCGTTACCACCAACCGGGGAACAGCCTACGAATACTTGGAAGATATGGCCTGGTATTCTTCACCGAACTCCGATTCTATTCGGCTGGCTGTACAAAAAGCTTTGTACAATCCGGCCAATCCTTACCTTAGAGAACACGTTTTTTCCAATTTTACCTGGGATAAAGTTGCCGTCCTCACTTACCGGGCTTATCAGGAAATTCTGGATTAACTACTAATGCCGACTTGGGCTTGCTCCCATTCTTTCCCGCTTCTCTTCCCGGAATCCCTGGGTAGATTATTAGCAGGGAGAGCTAAGCAATGGACCGCCGCAGACTGAGGAGTAAGAATACTGCTGCTTTAAGCCGCCAAATAAACAACTTAAGTAGACTGATGGTTAAATACAACATCCGTGATTTGGTTGAGATTCTATCCAGTCCCCTTCGGTTAATGTACCTTAATTTCCTAGCCGGCCTCTCCAGAGGTTTTGGCATCGCCATCGGTCTGACCCTGATTGCCGGGGTATTTCTTACTATTTTAGCAAAGATTGCCAGTTTAAACTTGCCTATCATCAGTAAATTCATCGCCGAAATCGTCCATTTGGTGGAAGACCAATTACGGGCGTTGCCCAAGTAATCTAGAGGAAAGGTTTGATTCAGGTGTTGGACAAGAAAACCCTACGCCGGTTGGAAAAGCGTTTGCGCCAAGAAAAAAAGGAATTGGAAGACCGCTCTCTGGATAGTTTAGGCTTTGAGGAAAGCCTCAAAGAATCCGTACAAGAACTCTCCGCCTATGACAATCATCCGGCGGATTTGGCCTCCGAAACCTTTGAAAGAGAAAAGGATTTAGGCATCTATCTGGATAATAAACGACAAAAGTATAATAACATTCAAGATGCTCTCGAGCGGATAAAGATGGGTAAATACGGAATCTGCGCCATCTGTGGACGATCGATCGAAGTGGAGAGGTTAGAAGTCCTTCCTCAGGCCATTAACTGCCTTGATTGTCAAAAAATGATGGAAGCAGAGGGGCAGAAGGCCGATGGAGACCGGCCCATTGAGGAGATTGTCTTGGCCTATCCTTTTGGCCGTACGTTTCTGCGGGATACCACAGAAGTGGCTTTTGACGGAGAAGATACCTGGCAAGCAGTAGCCAGCTACGGTACTTCGGAAAGCCCACAAGATTTGGGGGGGAATGTGACCTATGAAGAAATGTACACCGCTGAGCCCAGGGGAAGAGTGGCTATGGTGGAAAACGAGCAAGTAACAGAAGAGGGCCTGGACGAGCAAGTCGATGATTTATCATAGCGTGATGAGGATGAGTTATTAAGCCTCCGTCAGCGGCGACCTTTCGGTAGAGTGAATGAGCCACTATTCAGCTTTCCAGCTTTCTCAGGACTCCCAAAACTAATTCTTTAGCGGTCTCCAAATTCTCCGGTTGCACAAACTCCGCTCGATCAGTAGGCCAATGCCAGTTTGGTAGAAGCCCGGCCTCGTCAAAGGCCATAATCCCCATGGTCGGATATTTCCGCATCAAGGTTACGGTTGCATCAGTCGTTAATAGGTTGTATGGCCGAAAATCCACGTCCAATCCTTTTTCCTGGGCGACCGCTTTTGCGGCTGAAATCAGCTCCGGCGCGGAGGGTTTCATCCCCAAAATTCCTTCTTTCGTAATTACCGAGACTTTGCCGATTCCTAAATTATCCAAGTTAATAAAGTAGGTATTCTGCGACGGCCGGTGCTTTCTTAAGAAGTCCAAAGCACCGTTAGTCCCGGATTCTTCAGCTCCGGTGGCCAGCAGGGTCACACTTGTGGTTAAGAGCGGCAGATGAGCCAGGACATTACCTACTTCCAAGAGCACACTCAGGCCGGAGGCGTTATCGTTACCACCGGGTGTATAAACGCCTTTCACCTCTCTATGCGCCAACAAAAGAAAAGCAAAGAATAGATAGAGGGCGGGAGGTAAGGAAATATACCAAAAGAGATTAGAACTTAATCCGGACCACACTCCCACCGTATACGCCAGGGTGATGAGGACCATCGAACCGACCATCATTAGGTAAGAGCGGCGGAAGTCCTTCACCATCTGCGGAGAAAAGCTCAAGGCCGAACGGGATGAATCATAATGCGCCATGATTACCACCTGCCGAATATCCTTGCTTCTGGCTGGCACATGGGCGATAATGTTCTGGGAACCTCGTTTTGGAAGCACTTTTGTGAGGAAGGGAAAAGTATTAGATTCCAGGTAAAAGGCGATCAGGGCGAACAGGGCAATCCCCAAAGCAACCTGGTTGTTGAAGGGGAAAATAACGGCGGCAATCACAAATAACAAATAAAGCAGGCCAAAAGCCCAAGAGAAAGAAGTAACGGCTTTAAAGGTCTCCACCCGGGTGGTCAAGCCCATCTGTGTGAACTTATCCAGGATATATTCACCGGCTCTCTTCTCTTCCGGAGTGCAGGATCCGCGTGGCCCAATCTCCTCTGCCAGTTTCCGTACATGTTCATAAGCTTTTGACATCTAACGAGCCTCCTTTTATTATACTCTCATCGCTCATCGCTCGGGATTAGTCACTTCTTGTTCGCATTCGATGATTAACTTTGCTTCAGCCTTTGTTGTCTTGCTTGACGTCACAAGGATGCCACGAGTAGCTGTAATGTGCTTAAGTATCAATAAATCCGTTTGTTTTATAGAGTCATAGGTTGATATACGTCAAGAGCCTATTTTCTCCTGCTTTTTTTCTATGATATAATGAAAAACAGTGGGTGGTCGTTTCCGTACTTACTTCTAAATTGGTATCGCTGACTAGAACAAGCAGAGCGCGGCTTAGCGCGGAATTATGAAACAGGTGATTTTAATTGCGGATTCTTGGAGTTGACCCCGGTACAGCTATCGTTGGCTATGGAGTGATCGACCATGAAGGCAGTAAACTGACTCCGGTTGACTTCGGAGTAATCAGGACGTCCCCGGATCTGCCGTGCTACAGGCGGTTGGCCTTGGTTCATCAGGAAGTCACGGAGAAGATTCGTTGCCACCGGCCGGAAATTATGGCCATCGAGGAGTTGTTCTTTAATAAAAACACTAGAACCGCTTTGTCCGTGGGAGAGGCTAGGGGAGTAATTATGTTGGCTGCCGCGGAAGAGGATCTTCTGGTAGAGGAGTATACTCCCTTGCAAGTGAAGATGGCGGTAGTCGGTTACGGAAGAGCGCAAAAAGTACAAGTTCAGGAAATGGTGAAGATTTTATTGGGATTGACTAAGATTCCCAAACCAGACGACGCGGCCGATGCCTTAGCAATCGCCATTTGTCATGCGCACTCCAGGCGAAATCCGTTGGTGCGAAAGGGGGAAGGTTCTTGATTGCCATGCTAACCGGAAGGGTTCAACAAGTTGCCGGAGACTTTTCCATCATCAACGTGGGCGGGGTAGGGTTCCAGGTGTATATGCCTTTGAATTCCTTGGAAGAATTGACCCGTTGTGATGAGGAAGTGATCATCTATACATATCTAAGCCACAAAGAGGACGCTATGACTTTATATGGATTTCTGCGTCCGGAGGACAAGTCCTTATTTCAACTGATCATCAGTGTATCCGGGATTGGTCCCAAAACTGCGCTCAATATTTTATCCTTTCTTCCCGCCGATGACTTCCGGCGAGCGATCCTCAATGAAGAAACTAAAGCACTAACCAAAGCGCCGGGGGTTGGCCTGAAGTCCGCTCAGAGACTGATTTTGGAGTTAAAATCGAAGATTGCTAAAACCGTAACCACTGAGGAGCGGGCGGAGCTTACCGCGATCACCGGAGGGACGGAAGGCAGACAACTCGTGGAAGACGCGACAGCGGCTTTGATCGCTTTGGGCTACCCAATGGCGGAAGCCACCGAAGTAGTAAAAAAAGTTTGGCAAGGCAATCCCAACCAGAAAGTTCCTGACTTAGTGCGGAATTCCTTAAAACATTTAATGCGATAAGATCTTACCGGACCGGTGTAACTAGCGAAAATATGAAGCCGGAGGCTTCAACCTGTCCGTACATTACTTTGACCGCTCAAATACTGAAGCAGGAGAGGTTGGAGATTAATTGTTTTGACCTTCATCTGTGATCATGATTTAATAACAGTGTAAGAAAGGATCTTCGTCCTCTGTGCATACCCCCGGCTAAAGGCCCATTCATGACGACAGTCCACAGAGGATAAGATTTATACGAGCGACAAAGGAATCTGTTGCTTAGTATTTATGGGATGTGTGAATAAATGGAAGAAGCACGTTTTGTCTCACCTGAAATCTGCTCCGGCGATGTGGAGCTGGACACCACGCTCCGACCCAAAAGAATGGATGACTATATCGGCCAGTGCAAAGTCAAGGAGAACCTCAAGATCTTCATAGAGGCCGCCCGAAACCGGCAAGAATCCTTGGACCATGTGCTTTTATATGGTCCGCCGGGTCTGGGCAAGACTACACTGGCCCATATCATCGCTGCTGAACTGGGGGTACAGATCAGGGTTACCTCCGGTCCGGCCATTGAACGCCCTGGTGACTTGGCGGCGATTCTAACCAATCTGGAACCCAAAGACGTTTTATTTATCGATGAAATACACCGGTTGCATCGATCGGTGGAGGAGATCCTTTATCCAGCCATGGAAGACTTTGCTCTGGACATCATCATCGGAAAGGGGCCCAGCGCGCGAACGGTCAGGATTGACTTGCCGCGCTTCACTTTGGTCGGCGCCACCACCAGAGCGGGGTCTATATCCGCGCCTTTGCGGGATCGGTTTGGCATCATCAGTCGGCTGGATTTTTATGACGCCGCTGATCTGCAGAAGATTATCATCCGCGCCGCGTCTCTTCTGAACATTCCCATTGAGGAAGATGGGGCTAAGGAGTTGGCGAGCCGGGCCAGAGGAACGCCCCGGATCGCGAACCGGCTGCTCAAGAGGGTGAGAGATTTTGCACAAGTCAAAGGAGACGGGGTTATCTCCGCCGACTTGGCCGATAAAGCCCTATCTATGCTGGAAGTGGATGAAAAGGGCTTGGATCGAGTGGACCGGCTCTTACTGGAGACGATTATTCAGAAGTTCGACGGGGGTCCGGTGGGTGTGGAGACCCTAGCCGCCGCCACTCAAGAAGCCATGGAAACTATTGAGGATGTATATGAACCTTATCTAATGCAAATCGGTTTTCTGCAGCGAACTCCCAGGGGGCGCATGACCACCAAACTTGCGCTGGAGCATTTAGGGATGAACTGTACACAGCGTGGAACCGATGACCGGAGGCAAGAAAGATTGAATCTATGATCAACCCTAATTCTACCGGAAGGAGCAAAGAGATGGAGATCTTGCTTCATACTTGTTGCGGACCTTGCGCCACCTATTCCACGGAACATCTGGTGCGGGAAGGTTACAGACCGACCATGTATTATTACAACCCGAATATCCATCCTTTTCGCGAATGGAGACAACGGCGGGAGGCTGTGCAGACCTTTGCCCAAATCAAAGAGTTACCCCTCATTATTGAAGAAGAATATGATCTGGAAGATTACTTGCGGCAAGTAGTCTTCCATGAAAAAGAAAGGTGCGGCTATTGCTACCGGCTTAGGTTGGCGAAGACCGCGAAAAAAGCCAAAGCATCGGGGATGGAATGGTTCGGGACCACCCTCCTGATCAGCCCCTATCAAAACCGGGAACAGATTATCGCCATTGGGAGAGAATTGGCTGCCGAGGCCGGTCTCTGCTTTTATGAGGAGGACTTTCGTCCGGGGTTCCACAGAAGTCAGGAGATCGCCAAGGAACTGGGTCTGTACAGACAGGGGTATTGCGGATGTATTTACAGTGAATTCGAGCGTTATGCCAAGAAAAGAAACAGACCAAAACCGAGAGAGTGAGAAAGGAAGAGATGCTATGGAAAGTCCGTTTGCAGGATTGGGAAGAGTCTTGGTGATCTGTGGAGGAGTGCTTATCCTGGCCGGACTCCTGCTTTATCTGGGAGGCAGAATGCCCGGACTTGGTCGACTTCCCGGTGACTTTGTGTTTAAAAAAGGAAATGTCACCGTCTATCTGCCTTTCGGTACCTGCCTCCTCCTGAGTATTATCCTCACTATCTTGTTTTCACTCTTTTCCAGGAGGTAAAGATGAGTTTAGTTCAGACTGAAGGCATCGTCCTTAGGAGTAGACCTTTCGGTGAAGCTGATAAGGTCTTGACGATCTTCTCCAAAGATCACGGAAAAATAGAAGCGGTAGCCAAAGGAGCGCGGCGTCCCCGTAGCCGTTTGGTGGGCGCCGCGCAACCCTTTTCCTATCTAAAAATCCTTTTATTCACCGGCAGAAGCTTGGATCAACTGAGTCAAGCCGAGATCATCAAATCATTCAGCGCGCTCCGTAACGACTTGACCCAGATGGCCTATGCTTCTTACTGGAGTGAGTTGGTGGATTCTTTTCTGCCGTGGCGGGAACCCAATCCCGAACTCTTCCTCTTCTTCCTGGCCGGCTTGGTTGTGCTGGAGAAGACGGAAGACCCTGTCCTGATTTCCAGAGCCTTCGAATTGCGCCTCCTTTTTTATTTGGGCTATCTTCCGACTTTGGATACTTGCGCGCACTGCGGCGCTCCGTTGGACACCGGAGATAAAAAAGCGGTCAGCGCCGGGTTTTCTCCGGAGGAAGGTGGACTGATCTGTGCCAGATGTCTACCGGAGCTTCTGATGAATCCGGTATTCCTCTCCGCGCAAGAAATATTAATCATGAAAAATCTACTCACTACTGATCTGAGGAGAGTCAGTCAGCTGAAGATCTCTCAGGATACCATAAAAGAGCTGGGTAGAGCCTTGCGCTTATTCATTGAATACCAAGCGGATAAACCCTTAAAATCCCTGCTTTTTCTGGAATCCCTTGAAGGATGATGGTATGATCCTCCTGTTTTACTGGGTACGATAGTGACAGGAGGTGAGAGATTTATGAGCGACGAACTGTTGAAAAAGATCGATGAAATCAGAACCAGATTCGATGTTACTTATGAGCAGGCCCGCCAGGCTTTGGCCCATGCCGATGGCGACCTGATCCAGGCGATGATTCTTTTGGAAGAAAGCGCCCGGGAGGAAAGAGGAGAGGAGATCATCCGCAAGATCAAGTACTTTTGGGAGCAGAGCACTAAAATCAGGTTAACAGTTAGTAAAGAGGAAGAAGTCTTGTTAGAATTTCCGGCTACCATCGGAATACTCGGCGCTGTGCTCTCGCCTAGACTGGCTTTGTGGGGGACAGTAGCTGCCCTGGCTGGAAAATGCCAAATTCAAGTGGATAGTGCAGGACGGCATAAACAAGAGCCAGGGTCAATTGACAGTTTAGGTTAATCTTGTTATACTTTTTTTATTGATGCTTTTTTTAAGACAGTGTACGTCCATGGGGGCATCTCATCCTGGAATATGCTCAGGCCTTTTCCACCTCTCGTTCTGTAGAGAGCGAGGGGTATTTCTTCATGGTGATTGGCAGGTGTAAGCAATGACTCTTCATAAACCCGCGTTCACGCGAGCATACCGACTCACCTTTGCTTTGTCGCTTTTTTCCTTTATTATCGGCGCCGCCTTTGGCTATGGCTTCTGGCAAGAGAACCCGGAGCTTGTAAAATCTTTTCTGCACGGCTTATTAGAACAGTTACAGGAGTTAACGGAGAAGATCAATAGATCTTCCTGGTTTGGTCAGGCCTTGATTATCTTCCTGAACAACCTGAGGGTTTCTTCATTAATGATTTTTTTAGGCGGAATCTTCCCTTTCCTTCCGTTACTGATCACCTACTCAAACGGCATGTTCATTGGAATCATGGCTGCCTATATCGGCGCCAATCAGCAGATAACCACAGAAGCCTTTATTATTAGCCTGCTTCCGCACGGCGTTTTTGAAATACCCGCCTTCGTTCTGGCCAGCGCGGTGGGGGTGGTCTGGGGAACCAGGAACTGGCTTAAGTGGCTGGATATCCGGAAATCCCCTGGTTTCCTGCAAAATATGAAGAACGGCCTATCTTTCTTCCCCGTCATTCTGTTTTTGTTATTTATCGCCGCCTTGGTTGAAGTCTTAATCTCTCCTTCTTTATTACCGGCGCCGATATAGGAATAATCTTGAGGAGGTAAAATCATGGCAAACGAAGTACGAGCCACAACTACAATGGAAAAAATAGTCTCCCTGGCCAAGCGAAGAGGGTTCATCTTCCCCAGCAGTGAAATCTACGGTGGATTAAACAGTTGTTGGGACTACGGCCCCTTGGGAGTGGAGCTTAAGAATAATGTGAAACGGGCTTGGTGGAAGGCCAATGTCCAAGAACGTGATGACCTGGTTGGTCTTGATGCCGGTATTCTCATGCACCCTCGCGTCTGGGAGGCCAGCGGTCATCTGGAAGGATTTACCGATCCTCTGGTTGACTGTAAAAACTGCAAACAACGGTTTCGAGCAGACCATCTCACCACCGAACGTTGCCCGGAGTGTGGCGGCGAATTAACAGAGGCTAGAAACTTTAATTTGATGTTCAAGACTTATCTGGGCCCGGTAGAAGAGAGCGCGGCTATAGTTTATCTACGCCCGGAGACCGCCCAAGGAATCTTTGTCAATTTTCAAAATGTCTTAACCACCACGAGAAAGAAGATACCCTTCGGCGTCGCCCAGATCGGAAAGTCTTTTCGTAATGAAATCACCCCGGGAAACTTCACCTTCCGGACCAGAGAATTTGAACAGATGGAAATTGAGTATTTTGTCAAGCCGGGGACGGATGAAGAGTTCTACAAACAATGGGTTGAAGACAGGTTTAAATGGTACATTGACTTGGGAATCACCCCGGAACGTCTACGCTTACGGCCTCATGACCCGGATGAATTAGCGCACTACGCTAAAGGGTGTTCGGATATTGAGTACTATTTCCCCATGGGCTGGTCTGAGCTGGAAGGGATCGCCAATCGCACAGACTTTGATCTGAAACGGCACTCGGAATTCTCCGGTAATAAACTCGAGGTCTTTGATCAAGAAACAAACGAACACTATATTCCGTATGTAATTGAACCTTCAGCCGGGGCCGACCGGGCGACACTAGCTTTTCTCCTGGATGCTTACACTGAAGAACCGGATAAGGATGAGACCAGAGTGGTTCTACGCCTACATCCGGCTTTAGCCCCGTATAAAGTGGGAGTGTTACCGTTATCCAGAAAAGAACCCCTCGTTAAATTAGCGAAAGAGATTACCGCCAAGTTGCGCCGGTATTGGATGACTGATTACGATGACGCCAAGTCCATTGGCCGCCGATACCGGAGGCAGGACGAGATTGGCACGCCCTACTGCGTTACGGTTGACTTTGATTCTCTGGAGGATCAGGCCGTAACTATTCGTGACCGGGATACAATGGAGCAGACCAGAGTCCCCATTGCGGAATTAGTCAATGTGCTCAGAGAAAAATTAGAGTTCTGAATGAAGCTCAGGCCTATTCCACGTTATTAAAAGCGGAATAGGCCTGAGCTTTCAGATCCTGTTTAATAAATAATTATACTTCACTCCGGTGCCTGTTTCTGGCAAAAATGAACAAAATGGCCGCAGCCATTTTGTTCATGGGAAGATGTTACCTTCTGACCTTGGGTCGGAACATATCCAAGACCCCTAGAAGCACATGGGCTAATCCAAAGCCGAGAATACCGGCGCCCAAGCGTCTACGGCGAAAGAGCGCTCCCAGGCTTGAAACCACGGTCCCTAAGCCAGTCACTAACCAGCTGGTTGTGGTCTTCTTCCTCATGCACACACCTCCCGTTTTATTCTTGCCTTTTCTGTCAGGGAGCATTCTCGTCCACTCATGTGTGTCGAATATAGAACACCTGCTGGTTGCGGAATAAAACACGCCCCACAAATACTGGGGCGTGATCGCTTTTTTCTTGTTTAAGATTGTATTAAGCTGAGATACTCTCGCCGTCCTTCTCCGCGTAGAGCTTTTCGTAGTAATCGCAAACCATCCGTCTGGCTGAGAATTCTTCTGTTGCTACAGTAATACTATTCTTCATCATCTCCTGCCACAACTGCCGTTGGTGGTAGTAGGTGGGAATCACCTGGTTATTCAAGGTCGCAAAGAGCGCGTTGAGATCGTGTTCATCCTGGTTCGGCCCTTCATAACCGTCACCGAACTGCCAACCATTGAAGCCGTGCCGACAGCCCTCCGCCCACCAACCATCCAGTGTGCTCAGGTTTAATAGGCCATTCATCCCCGCCTTCATTCCCGAGGTGCCACTGGCCTCCATCGGCCGGACCGGGTTATTCAGCCAGACGTCACATCCTCTGGTTAACAATTGGCCGAGCCGCATATCATAATTTTGCAAGAAGATTACGCGGTCCGGAAACTCTTTAGCAAAAGAGACGATCCTACTGACCATGTCTTTTCCGCCCTCATCCTGAGGGTGAGCTTTTCCGGAGAAGACTAACTGTACCTTACCTTCCGTAAGCAGGGGCACAATTTTACTCCGATCGCGCAGGATCAAATCTCCTCTCTTATAAGTGGCGGCCCGGCGGGCAAAACCAAGCAACAGGGTATCCGGATCCAAAGTACGTCCGGTCTCCTCCTTAATCTTGGCTAGGAGTCTCTTTTTGTTTTCCAGATGCGGCCCCCAGAGATCGTTGCCCATCCGGTAGGCCCGGTCAATCTCCGGATCCTGCCAGGTGCCTTGGTGAACTCCGTTGGTAATCGCGATAATAGGGGAGGCTTCGCTCACCCCATGCCACATTTTATTGGCGGTTTCCCCGTGTAAAGCGGCTACCGCATTGGTTATGCTGGATAGACGCAGCCCGGCCACGGTCATATTGAACGGATCCCCGCCGATCTTTTTCATCTGTTCATAGTTTAAACCGTTATAAGCGCCTACATAAGATAAGGCTCCGTGGTGATGAGACTCGTTTCCGGCCGGAACCGGAGTGTGAGTGGTAAACACAATACCCTTTCTTACTTGGGCCAAGGCGTCGGTAAAAGCAACACCTTGACTCATCTTTTCTCTAATCATTTCAATACCGGCTAAGACCGCATGGCCTTCGTTAAAATGATAAACATCCGGTTTAATCCCGAGGGCGCGTAAAGCCCGGACACCGCCGATGCCCAGAATTATCTCCTGCGCAATTCGGTCATCGCCTGAACCTCTGTACAGACTATGCGTCAGCCACGGCTCTTTATTCTCCGGCAGGTCGACGTCGAGAAGATACAGAGGAACATTGCCGAAGTTGTCCGCCAGCCAGACTTTGCAGGTTACAGGGGTATTTTTGATCTGTACTTCTACTTTTACTCCGGTATCCTTTAAAAAGTCAAAACTGTAATCCCTGGAAACATCGTAAGGCCAGCCCGTATCATTAATATATTGATTGGTATAGCCTTTCCGCCAGAGAATCCCTACGCCAATCACGGGGAGACCTTCATCATGGGCAGCTTTTAGATAATCACCTGCTAAAACACCTAAACCACCTGAATAGATGGGGAAATCAGGGTGTAATCCGAACTCCATACAAAAATAGGCCACGGTAGGAAGCAGATTCTTTGTTGCAGACATCTTACGTGATCCTCCTTTAATAATTTTAAAGAAAAGTAACTGTACAGAGACAGACAACAAAGCTGACGGTAGAAAATTACCGGAAGATAACGTGTGCAAAATAATACCATAATGGAAATACTGAGAAAAAAACTGAAGATGTCGGTGCTATTACCGCACGTGAAGGGTGAATACGCTTTATGAATCAGGCCAATATAATTTTATAGAATAGATATTATCTGTAACTAATTTTTAATATAACATAAAACCAATTGTCAAAAAACCCTTAGTTTTTACCGTTTTCCTCAACAAATCCCAAAAAAGAGGGGATCTTCCCCCTTAGTCTAATTATGAAGACAGAGCCACCGTACTGCGATCTCGCATAAAACCCGCTGGCTTATAGACCCGGGGTCAACCGTTCCCCGTGGAAAAAGGAGATTCTTCTCTTAATAAATAAAGGAGGGAAGGATAATGATGAGAGAATGGTTGTTCATCTTCGTAGTCCTTTTAATCTTTATCGATATCTACCTTTCAGCCTCCGTGTATGTGGATGCCAAAAAAATAAAAAACCCGGCCTTAGGGGTTCCACCGCAGGTTTGGGGGTTGATTTCGTTTGTCTTTCCGTTAATGGGTTTCTTAGTCTACTGGTTGATGCACCACTCTACGTTAGCCGGAACAAATCGGAATTAGCTCGCCTGGGCATACTATGGCCAAATAAAGCAAGTTAGAAAAGGAGTAAATAGGCCATGCACACAGTGAAGATCCATGCCCCGGCAGAGCTAAATTTTGCCGACCCCATCCTTCATCTCTGGTATCCGGATCTGAATCTTTCACCCAAAGAATTTGAACCCGAAGGTACAGATGATTTTGGCCCGGTCTTCAATTTGTCTTTAAAAAGAAACTTTTTCTGCTTTAAATTTGCTGATCGGGCTGGCGGGAATCGGATCTGGGAAAAAGAAGAGCGATGCTACGGGCAACACTTAGGCCCGGAGGTCTGGACGGTAGTCCGTAATAACGAAGTCTATCCGGTCCGGCCGGAGAAACCTGTGGGCAGTACAGCCGAGTTCTATGCTGAAATTAGGCCCTTTATCCACCCTGGGCAGTATATTCCGGATACGGATCTCTCCGGCTCCAACCCCACCATGCTAGGGGCCAATTTCTTGACGGACGGTTCCACGGTTTTTGGGCTGTTTCATCCTCGCGCTGCCCAAGTCTATGTGGTTGGTGACTTTAATGATTGGCAATCCCCTTATCATGCCGCTCCGGATCAGAAAAAGTTTTTAAAGATGAAGTTATATTACGGATACCAAAACGAGCCCAATATCTGGTTGCTCCGCACCTCCTTACCGGAACCGGGGAAGAAAGGGAAGAGTCATTACAAGTTTCTGGTGATTGGGGGAGTGCCCTTAACCGAAGACCGGCGGCCCGTACGTTATGTGCAGGACCCATACGCCAGACGATACGGCAGTGATTACAACCACAATAACTGCGAAATCATCGACCCTACTACCTACATCTGGAATGATATGCTCTGGCGAACCACACCCGTGGATGAGCTGATCATCTATGAACTAAACGTCTATGGATTCACGGATCAAGACCCCCGGGTTCCACAGGAGATTGCCGGAACTTTTCGCGGAATTATCCATCGAATCGAGGAAGGATACTTCAATGAGCTGGGAGTGACCGCCCTGGCTTTGATGCCCACCTCTGAAGCGCCTACTCGGCTGGGACCGACCCGTTTGGGTTACGATCCATGCGGCTTTATGACAATTGAACGGGACTTCGGTTCCTGCGATGATTTCCGGGTCCTGGTGGATACCGCTCATCAGCACGGTCTATCCGTCATTGTGGATCAGGTCTTTAATCACACCTCCAATACTTTCAACCCCCTATGGGAGATGATTGACGACGGAACTCACGGCGGTTTTTACTTCTCCGGCTCTACCCCGTGGGGAAATCGAGTGGCCACGGAGAAAGAGATCGTACAGAATATGTTGATAGACGCCTGTAAGATGTTTATCCGGGAGTACCACATCGACGGTTTCCGGTTTGACGCTACGCACAGCAGTTGGCTTGACCACAGTCTTCTGCATAACCTGGCCTGTCAGATTAAAGATAAGGGCTTCAAAAGAGATTGTATCTTAATTGCGGAGAACTTACCGAACGAGCCGGACTTGAACCTGGAAGGGTACAACGGTTACGCCCAATGGTGCGATCCCTTCCATGATAAAGTCAAAGCTCTCCTCCGGGAAGGGGTATACCAAGAATGGACGGATGACTCTCCAAATAATCTCGGCAGTATCTTCTATTTCTGCCGGGACTACTATGCGGCTCATACCAATAATGTCATTAATTATGTGGAAAGTCATGACGAAAACAGTGTCCCCTTTGAAGTAGCCACCCGCGGCGACGGTCTGGTTGGGGATCCGGCCAAAGAGCGCAAGTCCCGTTTGGGACTGTTCGCCACAATGGTGGCCCTGGGACAGCCCATGATCTACATGGGACAGGAATTCGGTGTCGACCGGCCTAGGAATCGAATCGACCTAAACTGGCCGGAATTTCTCAAGAAAAGCACTTATCATCAGTGGGCCGCGGGCTTAATCTCATTACGACGCCGTTACCGGGGTCTGCGTGTATCCGGGTACAACCCGGCAGCGGAGGGGAAGTTCCATTGGTTACTCGGTCCCTGGCTGAAGACGGAACGGGGGGGAGGAAAGCGGATCATCGGTTGGTATACCACACCCAATGAAAACCCCTGGGAGCAAATACTGGTGATGCTGAATTTTGAGCCTTTCGACGCCGAAGTACAATTGGAATTTCCGCAGCCCGGCTACTGGGTTAAATTAGCCGATATTGACCGGGTGGAAGACATTCCACCCTTCGGTGAGAACTCCGTCGCCAGCTTTACTACGATCAAAGCGGAGGGAAGACCCCTGAACTTCATCTTACCCTCTTCCAGCGCTTTTATATACAAGTGGGAGAGTCCTCTGGCCGGTGTGGTCTGAGAGAGGCTGCGTATGACAAAATCCCAGGAAACAGGGGATTTTGCTGAAAGTTGACTGTATATCCTCTTGCGCGACTTTCATATAATACTTCTATGAAGAGGGGGATAAACCATGTCAACCATTCACATCGGCAGCCGACAAACTCTCGCCGGACTGCACTCAGATGTTTCCCAGGAAATTGCCCAACTGGACGATGGTAGGGACTTAATTGAAGTAAAACAGAGACAGTTAGGAAGATATAGTTTTGTCGATTGTTCCCTCTCGGCAAACTCCATCAGGATCAGGAGTGACCTGGAAGAGCGCTTTCAGACCCATATCTCCTTCATCATCACTGATCTGATTTTAGGCCGGATTTCCAAAGATTTTTTATACAGAATCACCCGCATTGACCATCCTTATCTTTCCAAAGAAGAGGCCTGGTCCCTGACTGACCGGGCTCTTTCTTCTCTGCGCGGGGAAGGATATACCCGTAGAAGACAGGAGATTCAAAGAGAGGTTCGGGCCTTTCTCACAGAGAACGACCAGATCCTTTTGGAAGGGTTCGTCCGCTTCAGGTTAAAAGATTACTTCCAGGAATTAAAAGAAGCCCTGGAAAAAGTGATTGACCACTTCTTAGCAGACAAGGAATATCAGGAGTTTATTAAGTTGCTACAGTATTTCGTGGATATCCAAGAACCGCGAGTTCCTGAGGTGCATGTTCTCTTCTACGACGACGACCACTACCGGTTATTGGATGAAGAAGAAAAACCCCTGGAACAGGAGTATCTGCAGCGGGTATTGGGCGACTTGGAGGGGGAAGACTTAAAATATGAAGACCTTCTGCTAAGCGCCTTGATTACCCTTTCCCCGCAGAGAATAATCCTGCACCACACGGACGAACCGGAGGTGGGGAAGACCATTGTCAATGTCTTCAAAGAACGGGTCACCTTCTGTCGGGACTGTGAACTCTGCCGGGGTTTAAAAGGATAAATCGGGATCAGGTTTTATAGGAAAACAAAACCGTTCATGCCCGTAAGCTGAGCGATTTTTGGGTTTACGCGAAAAATTTCCTGCCGGAATTCGGGTTTTTAGACTACATCTACAGTATGTTCAAAAAATTTACATATATTTCTATAAATCGATAGAAATGGCTCTATTAATATGATAAAATATATCAGAATTGCCTTGAAAGAAAGGAGAGCAGATAATGTCCGGAGGTGAGAGCAATCACGGCTGGCCTCCGCTTTTAGCCTTATAGGGATGGACGATTCTGTATCGGGTTATTGTTAAATTATGAGAAACTTTCTTCGTGGAGAAGGATTATACGGATCCGGACAGAATCATATTTCATATAGAATAAAACAGAGAAGAACAGTTACGTATTTAGCCTGATTACTGTTTTCCGCATCCGTCAAAAGCCTGCCCAAAAGAAAAGTACCCGCTAGGAAGGCGGGTTTTCTTGTATACGCTCTTCTGTGAGTACGGCCCAAGGTCTGTATATACTGGAGCGACAGTCAACTACGTATGCTAATGAATAAGTAAGACAAGTAAGCTACACTGCCACCTTGCTATAGATAGAAGATACGAGTAGGAGCGTGGTATGGTTTGCTCAACAAAAACACCCCTTATATAGGGAGGGGCCCGGGTCCGGAGAAAAAGTACCGGTTTCTACTGGCTTTTATCCTGTTGATATTGGTCTTATCCGCAGAAGCCAACCTGATTACCGCCGCCGCAAAAGGCGGAACTGAATTTCCGCTCACCGTCACCGACCAGTTTGCCAGAGAAGTTACTCTCAAACGAATGCCGCGCCGGATAGTCTCCGTCTCTCCGGCAAACACGGAGATCCTTTTCGCTCTGGGCTTAGGGGCGGAAAGACGAATCGTCGGTGTCACCAATTGGTGCGATTATCCCCCGGAGGTCCGGTTCATCGAAAAAGTCGGGGATCTGTACCCCTTAAACCTGGAGAAGATTATCTCCCTCCGCCCGGACCTGGTGGTGGCCAGCGATATAAACGGGAAAGAGGATGTGGACCGCCTGACGGAGTTAGGCGTGACAGTGGCCACGGTTAACCCTACCACACTCCGGAGTAGCCTGGAAGCCATTGAACTGCTTGGGCGGCTGACAGGGAAAACCCCTCAAGCCGGGAAGTTAGTAAAACGGATCCAACAGGGGATAACGCAGATTGAACGTAGAGGGAAGATCCTGACAGCCAATAGAGGTAAACCCCTGAAAGTCCTGGTCATTCTGGGAGGCGCCTATGAGGGACAGCCGATCTGGACCACCGGTCCCGGTACCTTCCTTGATGAATTAATCACTCTGACCGGTGGTGAGAATATCGGTCATCAGCTGAATCTCCGGTGGGCCCAGATGAGCATGGAGCATGTCTTAAAGTGCAATCCAGATGTGATTCTCACCGAGTCAGATGGAGAAGAGTTATACCGAAATAAGCTTTGGGCCTTCCTCTCAGCAGTACAAAAAAGGCAAGTCTATACCGTTGACATCAACGTCTTCTCCAGGCCTGGACCTCGCCTGTTGGAAGCCATGGAAGGGTTGAGTCTGTTGATGGAGAAAAGTGAGTAGAAGCGGAGTACGAAAAGATGTGCAGAATCGCTAGGGAAGAAAAGAATATTGAGGCCGGACGGAAAAGAGAGGCACATAAAAAGTTAACAGTGGTTATTCTTCTTTTGTGCTTAAGCATCCTGATCCCGGTGGCAATTGTAGTCGGTTCCGCGGATCTACGGGTACTGGAAGTCTGTAAAATACTACTGAAATCCTTGCCCCTGGTCGGCGAGGGATTTGCCTTTTCCGTGGACCCCTTTGCCCAAACCATCATCCTTAATCTGCGCCTCCCCCGGATCATCCTCTCCATTCTGGTGGGCGCGGCCTTGTCCGTCTCCGGAGTAATCTTTCAAGCCCTCTTCGGCAATCCCTTGGCCGAACCTTATGTGCTTGGCACATCAGCCGGGGCTGCGCTCGGCGTCGCTTTGGCCTTCTTCTTCAACTTCAGCTCCGTGCCTTTATCCGCCTTTATCGGCGCCTTAGGCGCCACCGCGCTGGTTTATGGGATCTCTAGGGTCGGAAAGAAAGTGCCTATTACCGTCCTCTTGTTGTCCGGAGTCGCCCTTGGCTCCCTGCTCTCGGCCGTCACCTCCTTGCTGATGCTCCTGCATAAAGAAGAACACCTGAAAGTCTTGATCTTTACCATGGGTGGTTTCCCTACAGGAGATTGGAGCAAGGTAACAGGAATCCTGCCTTACCTATGTGTAGGCGCTATCATCGTCTTACTCTACCTTCGTGACCTGGATCTACTGCTTTTGGGGGAAGAAAAGGCTCACCAATTGGGGGTGGATCTACCGCGGCTACAGATCATCCTGGTCTTTTCCGCCTCGCTCTTGGTGGCGGCTGCGGTCAGCGTCAGTGGGATCATTGGCTTTGTAGGATTGATGGCCCCGCATTTCGTACGCTTAATCGTTGGTCCGGAGCATAAAAGCTTATTTCCCCTCTCCGCCCTGGCCGGCGGGGTCTTTCTGTTAGCTGCAGATACCATTGGTAGGACGGTCTTTTCTCCCCTGGAATTACCGGTGGGGATTATTACTGCGCTGACCGGCGCACCGTTCTTCCTTTATCTGCTTCGCCGGAAGCGGAGAAGCGGACTTTTTTAGTGGCGGACTGTAGTGTTCAACCTTCTTCGTCTTTCTGCTTTAATCATACTATTCCATCTCTAGTTTGGAGGATGATCTGATGAAGCCAGCTCGGATTCAGGCGCGAAAAAAGGAGATCCGCCAGTACGAAGAGGGCGTTATACTCTCCAATGTACAGACAGGTTACGACAGAAAAATCGTTTTGCAAGAGATTAACTTGACTGTACGGATGGGCGGCTTCCTCTGTTTACTGGGACCGAACGGTTCCGGCAAAAGTACTCTACTGAAAACGATCATTAAATATCTTCCTGTATCCGCCGGTCGGATTACTTTATTAGGAAACGACCTCTCTTCGCTTACTCCCAAGGACATCGCCAGACGGGTGGGGGTAGTGCCCCAGAAGCTGGACACCAGATTTGAACTGACCGTCCGTGAACTGGTGATGCTGGGACGCTACCCGCATCTGAGACCCTTAAGTTTTGGAGACGCTGAGGACGGCAGGATTGTAGAAGAGTCGATGGCAGCTGTAGACATTCTCCACCTCGGTGATCGGCTGATTACAGAGATCAGCGGCGGAGAGCTTCAACGGGCTATAGTCGCCCAAGCTCTGACGCAAACTCCGCAGATCTTAATCTTGGATGAACCCACCACTCATCTGGATATAAGTCACCAAATCGCTCTTTGTGAGCTTCTGTTAAAACTAAACCAGGAGAAAGGATTGACGATCATCGCCGCCCTGCATGATCTGAACCTGGCCGCCCGTTATTGTCAAGAAGTTGTACTACTGAAAGATGGGAAGGTATTCGCGGCCGGTCTCACCGATGAGGTCCTATCCGAAGCTCTTCTGGAGGAAGTATATGGCGTCCGGGTCCGCAAAGAAAGAGATCCTTTCACCGGAAAGCCTTATTTTACATACTATACCAAGAACAACTTGTGCTCACCACCAGCCGAGTACGAGTACAGCTAATCATCATCGAAACCCACGGGTAGTTATAGAGATTGTTGAGGCAAAACTTCAAAATGCACTTGACATTAACACGGCAATCTGATATGTTATTATCGATTAAATGAATAAAAATAATGACCAATGATTCTCCTTTAAACTGGTCCAGTGAGGCCGGAAAGGTAGAAAGACTTTAACATGGAAAAGGTGAAGCCTTCCTGCCTGTCGGTGGGAAGGCTTTTTACTGTCCCAAGACCATAACCTGAGCCAGCAAAAGAAGGCGCATAAATTCTTTATCCCGCTGAAGAATGAGAAGGAGGAGGGAACAGCGGTGCACAGAATTAAAGCCCAACTTATGGATGATGATGCCATCCGCCGAGCATTGTATCGACTCTCCCACGAGATCACCGAGAAGAATAAAGGCGTGGACGATCTGGTCTTGATTGGGATCAGAACTAGGGGAGTTCCTCTTGCTCAGCGCTTGGCAGCCTTGATTAAGAAGAACGAAGGCGTTGATCTACCGGTTGGAGTTTTAGATATCACCTTCTATCGGGACGATTTGTCCCTAATCTCTCAACAGCCGGTAGTGCATAAAACAGAGATTCCCATCCGTCTCACCGGTAAAAAAGTAGTGCTCGTTGATGATGTGCTCTTTACCGGGCGTACGGTCCGGGCAGCCATGGACGCGGTAATGGATTTGGGACGTCCCCGCCTAATCCAACTGGCGGTTCTGGTAGACCGGGGGCACCGTGAACTACCGATCCGCGCCGATTTTATCGGAAAGAACGCTCCTACTTCGCAAAGGGAGACGGTCTCTGTTAAGCTAAAAGAGACTGATGGTGAAGACCGGGTAGTCATCGAAGAAGTGGCTGATGGAAAAGACTAGCGCATGCCTTCTTTAAATTGATCCTGTGAGGTCAATAAGGAGGAAAGAAGAGCCTTTACCCCTGATTGACCTAAAATCAGGGGTTTTTTGTCGAGGAGAGCCTTGGGCAGACCGCCCGGTGGAAAGCGCCAATCGATAAATTCCATTGATATACGTTATAAAAAGCGGAAATTCCGGTCTAGGCCGATCAGATATAAGAACAATAAATGGAGGGATCAGTTTTGAGTAAAATTCTTGGAGTCGATGAAAAACCTGTACTTAGAAAGTGGATTCCCCTGAGTATTCAACATGTTTTCGCCATGTTTGGGGCGACGGTCCTCGTTCCTTTCCTGGTCACACTCAACACGCCCGAGCATACCACCATGTTGACTGCCACCGCGCTCTTCACCTCCGGAATCGGAACACTGCTCTACATCTTAATTACCAAAGGAAAGGTCCCCGCCTATCTGGGATCGTCTTTTGCCTTCATCGCCCCTTTAATCTCGGTTTCCACAGCATACGGCTTTCCTTACGCCATGGGTGGCGCTTTCTGTGTCGGCCTCATCTACGTAGTCTTTGCCATAATTATCAAGTCTTTCGGGTTGAAATTGCTGGACCGGGTCTTACCACCGGTAGTCATCGGATCGATCATTGTCGCCATCGGTCTCAACCTGGCGCCGACTGCAATGAATATGGCGATGAATGGGGCAGGGGACACCTATAACCTTTATTATGTCTTGGTGGCCGCGGTCACCTTGGCCACTGCCATCATCGCCTCTGTAATTCTTAAAGGCTTTTTTACAGTAATTCCGGTGCTCATCGGGATCATCGGCGGATACCTGTTTGCTCTGATTATGGGCTGGATCTTCCCGCAATACGCCCTCATTGATTTTTCAACAGTGGCTGCGGAAAGCTGGTTTGGGTATCCCAAATTTACCTGGCCGAAGTTTAGTTTTGTCCCCATCGCCACTTTTGCCCTGGTCTCCTTGGCCACCATCGCCGAGCACCTGGGAGATACCTTAGTCACCAGTAAAGTGGTGGGTAAAGACTTTTATAAAGACCCCGGCCTCCATCGGACCTTAACCGGGGACGGGCTAGCCACTTCCTTGGCGGCCGTATTCGGCGGTCCTCCAAATACGACCTACGGCGAGAATATCGGGGTCATGGCCATCACTAGAGTCTATAGCGTCTGGGTAATTGGCGGCGCCGCCGTCATCGCCATCCTGCTCTCCTTCGTGACGAAGGTGGGCGCTTTAATCCAGACCATCCCCGTTCCGGTCATGGGCGGGATAAGCATGATGCTCTTTGGCATCATCGCCAGCAGTGGAATCCGCACCTTAGTCGAGAGCGGTATCGACTATGGAGACAAAAGAAACCTCATCATCTCCTCTGTCATTCTGGTGATTGGGATCGGCGGTGGCAAACTCTTCTTCCCCCTCTCCGCCGAGTTAAACTTCAACCTGGAGGGAATCGCCTTAGCGGCCTTGGTGGGGATTATCCTGAATCTGATTTTGCCCCAGACCCTCAACGGAAAAGCAGAAGACAACTGCTGAAAGTCTTCGGTGGCGTAAAGAAAGACCAAAGCCGACGTTAAGAAGTGGCGGCAGAAAATTGATGGAAAAGGCGGTCCGCAGTCGGCCGCCTTTTCATCAGACTTCCCTGTCACTGTACGAGTATACGTCAGTTTATATAGTAAATCTGGTAAGTTGGTGATGGAACGTGAGTTTTACCCAAACGCGTACGCTAGGCGCACGACGACACCTGCTGGGGTTGGAAGACTTGTCAGCCGCTGAGATTAATGAGGTTCTCGAGACGGCCATTCCCTGTAAAGAGATTATTCAAAGAGAGATTAAGAAACTCCCAACCTTAAGAGGACGCACCGTGGTCACGCTCTTCTTTGAACCGTCGACCAGGACGCGGATCTCCTTTGAATTGGCCGCCAAATGGCTGGGCGCGGATACAGTGAATGTGACCGTCTCTACCAGCAGTGTGCAAAAAGGAGAAAATTTTGTTGATACAGCCCGTACCATCGAGGCTTTGGGCGCGGACTTCATTATCCTCCGGCATTCCATGGCCGGGGCCGCCCACCTTTTGGCGGAAAATGTTAAATGCCGGGTGATCAACGCCGGAGATGGGGCCAGGGAACACCCCACCCAAGCCTTGCTAGACATATTCACTCTAAAGGAGAAACTCGGGAGAATTCAAGGACTGAAAGTGGCTATTGTCGGCGATATCTTACACAGCAGAGTGGCGATGTCCAATATCTATGGGTTGACTAAATTAGGGGCTAAGGTAATGGTGGTGGGCCCGCCGACTCTGATTCCAAAAGGCCTGACCGAACTCGGTGTGGAAGTCGAACACAACCTGGATCGAGCCTTAAATGAAGTAGACGTCGTCAATATGCTCCGCATCCAGTTGGAAAGGCAACAGAAGGGTTTATTCCCTTCCCTGCGGGAATACGCCCGTTTATATGGACTAAATGCGGAACGCTTAAATAAAGCAAGAAAAGACTTGATCGTAATGCATCCGGGACCGACCAACCTTGGAGTGGAAATTACGGAAGAGGCGGCTACGGACAGCAGATCGGTCATTACTGCCCAGGTAACGAACGGCGTAGCAGTACGCATGGCTATCTTCTATCTATTGAATGGTGGGAGGGCGAATGATGAGTTTTTGTCTTAAAAACGGGTTCTTGGTTGATCCGGCAGCCGGACGCTCCGGTAAACTGGACTTAATTATTGAAGACGGTGCGGTGGCACAGGTTGGTGCGGATCTGGATCCCACGGATTGTCAAGTCTTTGATCTGGAAGGCCTTTATGTGCTCCCTGGCTTGGTAGATGTCCATACACACCTGCGAGAACCGGGCGAAGAGGAGAAAGAGACGATCGCGACCGGCGCCAGAGCCGCGGCCAAGGGCGGTTTTACCTCCGTCGCCGCCATGCCCAATACCAAACCTCCGGCGGATCAGAGCACAGTCATTAATTACGTTCTCTCCAAAGCGCAGGCCGAGGCGGTAGTACATGTCTACCCGGTAGGCAATATCACCAAAGGCGGGAAAGGCGAGGAGATGGCGGAACTAGGTGAACTGGCCGCCGCAGGGGCCGTTGCTTTTTCCGACGACGGGGCTTCCGTCATGAATGCGGAGACACAGAGAGCCGCCTTTGAATATGGGAAGCTCTTTGACAAAGTCTTTTTATTACATTGTGAAGACGCTAATTTAGCCAGGGATGGAAGTATGCATGAAGGAGCCGTCTCTACCAGGTTAGGGTTGAAGGGTATACCCGCGCTGGCGGAAGAGATTATCGTCGCTCGCGATCTGCAACTGGCCGAAGCGACCGGAGCGCATATTCACATCTGTCATGTCAGCACCAAACGAAGTGTGGAATTAATCCAGGAAGCCAAGTTGCGCGGGGTAAAAGTCACAGCGGAAGCCACTCCGCATCACCTGTCATTGATCGACGAGGATGTGATCGGCTTCAATACGGCCACCAAAGTAAATCCCCCCTTGCGCTCCAGAACGGACCGGGAGGCGCTCCGCCGGGGGGTGATGGACGGCACTATTAACCTAATCGCTACGGATCATGCTCCTCATACCAGAGAGGAAAAGCTCAAAGAATACCCTTTAGCGCCCTGTGGGATGATTGGTTTAGAGACAGCCCTGGGAATAATCCTTACAGAATTCTATCATACAGGCTTACTTGATCTCTTGGCCATTGTAGAGCTGATGTCTTTGCGCCCTGCCCGTTTACTCAAGATTTCCGGAGGGACCTTGGCTCCGGGAACACCTGCCGATTTGATTGTGGTCGATCCCAATCTCAAGTGGGAGGTGCGGGCGGAAGATTTCGCCTCGAAGAGCTGTAACTCACCGTTTATCGGGAAGGAGTTGACCGGTAAAAACTTGGCTACTATGGTCGATGGACGCTGGGTCTACTTTGACCTGCCGCCCGAGCGCGCTCGTTCGTGACGAGTAACTGAATTTTAATGCATAAATATACCACTATTATAAATTTTTATGCTATAATAAGGAAAACAACTGGCCGGCTTGGTTTGCACCTTGATAACCTGTATGAGCAGTTAAATGGTATACGTTATCAAAATATCAAGTGCTTTACTGTGCATGCCTACATGTTCCAGCGTGTATGCATTTCTAAGCAAATATGGATGATACAGATTTGAAAGGCATGAACCGGCTGAGGAGGAATACATATGGCTCTGGCTCGTTTAGTCCTGGAGGACGGCTCCGAGTTCATCGGTGAAGGATTTGGAGACCTGCATGAAGTAGGAGGGGAAGTGATCTTTAATACCAGCATCAC